>JABBOD010000002.1:82209-128011 GCA_019351995.1 Acidobacteriota bacterium | reverse complement strand
CATCAACTCGACCAAGGGCAAGAAGGAGCGCATCGGGAAGATCTTCCAGATGCACGCCAACAAGGAGAACCCGGTCGACAGCGTCACCGCCGGCCACATCTACGCCGTGATCGGTCTGAAGGACACCACGACCGGTGACACGCTGTCGGACTCCAACGCGCAGGTCGTGCTCGAGTCGATGACCTTCCCGGAGCCCGTGATCGAGGTGGCCATCGAGCCGAAGACCAAGGCCGACCAGGAAAAGCTGGGTGTCGCCATCCAGAAGCTCGCCGAAGAGGACCCGACCTTCCGCACCGAGCAGAACCAGGAGACCGGCCAGACCATCATCAAGGGCATGGGCGAGCTCCACCTGGACATCCTGGTCGACCGCATGAAGCGCGAGTTCAACGTCGAGGCCAACGTGGGCAAGCCCCAGGTCGCGTACCGCGAGACGATCCGCAAGAAGGTCGACAAGTACGACTACACCCACAAGAAGCAGACGGGTGGTTCTGGCCAGTTCGCCAAGATCCAGATCTCGATCGAGCCGATGGAGGTCACTCCGGAGGTCAGCTACGAGTTCGTGAACGCGGTCACGGGTGGTCGCATCCCGCGCGAGTACATCCCATCGGTCGACCACGGAATCGTGGATGCCATGCAGGTCGGTGTTCTCGCCGGCTACCCGACAGTGGGTGTCAAGGCGACGCTTCTCGACGGCGCATCGCACGACGTCGACTCCTCGGAGATGGCGTTCAAGATCGCCGGATCGATGGCATACAAGGAGGCCGCTCGTCGCGCCGACCCCGTGCTGCTCGAGCCGCTGATGGCCGTCGAGGTGCGCACGCCCGAGGAGTACATGGGTGATGTCATCGGCGACCTGAACTCGCGCCGGGGCCAGATCCAGTCCATGGAGGACGCGACCGGTGTCAAGGTCGTTGCGGCCAAGGTGCCGCTGTCAGAGATGTTCGGATACGTCGGAGACCTGCGCTCGAAGACCTCGGGTCGCGCCGTCTACTCGATGACATTCGACAGCTACGCGGAGGTCCCGAAGGCAGTTGCCGAAGAGATCGTCCAGAAGAGCAAGGGCGACTAACAGCTCCAGCTCGGGGAACTCGGTGATCGAGCCAGTCGAGATCCGGGACCCCACCCAGGGCACCAGCCCGACCAACTAAAGTAAATACACACCATCTCGCAGCGCATCCGGAATCCATCCGGATGCCTGCACACGAGTCCTGAGGAGGACCCACAGTGGCTAAGGCCAAGTTCGAGCGGACCAAGCCGCACGTGAACATCGGAACCATCGGTCACGTCGACCACGGAAAGACCACGCTCACCGCGGCAATCTCGAAGGTGCTCGCGGACAAGTACCCGTCGGCGGTCAACCAGCCCCGCGACTTCGCGTCGATCGACTCGGCTCCGGAAGAGCGTCAGCGCGGCATCACGATCAACATCTCGCACGTCGAGTACGAGACCCCGAAGCGTCACTACGCTCACGTTGACGCCCCGGGCCACGCCGACTACATCAAGAACATGATCACCGGTGCCGCTCAGATGGACGGCGCGATCCTGGTGGTTGCCGCGACCGACGGCCCGATGGCACAGACCCGCGAGCACGTTCTGCTCGCCAAGCAGGTCGGCGTGCCCTACCTGCTGGTCGCGCTCAACAAGAGCGACATGGTCGACGACGAGGAAATCCTGGAGCTCGTCGAGCTCGAGGTCCGTGAGCTGCTGAGCAGCCAGGGCTTCGACGGCGACAACGCACCGGTTGTCCGGGTCTCCGGCCTCAAGGCCCTCGAGGGCGACGAGAAGTGGGGCCAGTCGGTCCTCGACCTCATGGAAGCCATCGACGAGTCTGTTCCTGACCCGATCCGCGACAAGGACAAGCCGTTCCTGATGCCGATCGAGGACGTCTTCACGATCACCGGTCGTGGAACCGTCGTCACCGGCCGCGCCGAGCGCGGAACCCTCGCCATCAACTCCGAGGTCGAGATCGTCGGCATTCGCCCGACGCAGAAGACCACGGTCACGGGTATCGAGATGTTCCACAAGCAGCTCGACGAGGCATGGGCCGGCGAGAACTGTGGTCTGCTCCTTCGCGGCACCAAGCGCGAGGATGTCGAGCGCGGCCAGGTCGTCGTCAAGCCGGGTTCGGTGACGCCGCACACCCAGTTCGAGGGCACCGCGTACATCCTGTCCAAGGATGAGGGTGGGCGTCACAACCCGTTCTACGCGAACTACCGCCCGCAGTTCTACTTCCGCACCACCGACGTCACCGGCGTCATCACGCTGCCGGACGGCACCGAGATGGTCATGCCCGGCGACACCACCGACATGACGGTCGAGCTGATCCAGCCCATCGCCATGGAGGAGGGCCTCGGCTTCGCCATTCGCGAGGGTGGCCGCACCGTCGGTGCCGGCAAGGTCACGAAGATCCTCAAGTAGTTCTTCGGCAGCGCAGCGAGGGGGTCGGGCCGAGAGGTCCGGCCCCTTTTCGCGTTGCCGCGAACCGCTGAAAGTACGCGCTTCGAGCTGCTTTCGGCGCTGAGGGTACGTATAAGTCCGTACTTTCGGGGGATGGCGACTGCCGAGTCGCGCGCAGCAATCGATTTGGGTAGCCTGTGGATGGGCGTGCTGATGCGCCCGGAAAGTCGGCGTGATGGCCAAGCGGATCGGCATCGTCGATGTCGCAGCAGCGGCAGGGGTTTCGGTCACGACCGTTTCCCACGCGCTCAATGGGCGGGGCCAGGTGAATCCGGCGACCAGGGAGCGGGTTCAGCGGGTCGCGATCGAACTCGGCTACGCGCCCAACCGCATCGCGACCGCCTTGCGCAATCGCCGATCCGGGATCATCGGATTCGTCAGCGACGAGATCGCCACGACCCCATACTCGGGTCGCGTGATTCTGGGCGCGCAGGACGCCGCGGCCGAGCGCGGAATCCTGCTGGTCATGGTCGACTCCAATGGCGACCCCGAGGTCGAGGCTCGACAGATCCTGGCGCTTCGTGCCCAGCAGGTGGATGCCATCGTCTACGCCCGGATGTATCACCAGACGGTCTCCGTCCCGTCCGCAATCGGCGAGCTCCCGACCGTGCTCGTCGATGCTGTGGACCGGCATTCCACCTCGCCGTCTGTCGTCCCCGACGAAGTCGGCATCGGCCGTGACGGCACCGCATATCTGATCGCGATGGGCCACCGGAACATCGTCCACCTGACCATTGACGACCGGGGCCCCGGGCACGATGGCCGCATTGTCGGCTACCGGGAGGTGATGAGAGCGAACGGCTTGGAGCCGCGGATCGCCTCGGTGCCCAGTCCGGCGGACGGGCGGGCGGGTTTCGATGCGCTGCGTCTCGCCATCTCCGACACCGAGCGGCCGACGGCGGTCTTCTGCTTCAACGACGAGATGGCTCTCGGGGTGTATCAATCGGCACGAGAACTGGGAATCGCGGTGCCGGGTGAGCTCTCGGTGATGGGGGTCGATGACTTCACCCCGATCGCGGCGCAGCTGCGTCCCGGTCTCACGACGATCGCGTTGCCGCACTACGAGATGGGGCGCTGGGCCATCCGAACCCTCGCAGACCTCATCGATGGGGTCGAGCCCCCGGAGTCCCATGTGCGGATGCCGGCCGGCATGGTGGTGCGCGACTCTGTGGTCGCGCCGAGTTCTCTGGGAGGTATACATGCTTGAGCTGCCCGATTCGTGGGTGTGGGATTCGTGGGCGGTCGACGATGGCGAGCGCTTCCATCTCTTCTTCCTGTTCGCCTCCAGAGCGTTACAGGACCCGGAGAGGCGACACCGGCGCGCGTCGATCGGGCACGCCGTCTCCGACGATCTGCGTTCGTGGCGTCGGCTGCCGGACGCGCTCGTGCGGGGAGATGCCCCGAGCATCGACGACGTCGCCACCTGGACCGGATGCACCATCCGCGGCGATGACGGTCGTTGGTACCTGATCACCACGGCCGTCAACGACGTGCCGGTGCGCACCACGCAGCGGATCACCGCGGCCGTTTCCGACGACCTTCTGACCTGGGAGCGACTCGACGTGCTGATCGAGGCAGACCCACGCTGGTACGCGACGGGCCCGCTGACCGGCGCCGAGCCGTTCCGCGATCCGTGGGTATGGAAGCACGACGATGGTCGTTGGCACATGCTGCTCACCGCCTCGGGCACCGAACGCGCCCCCGGCGACGAAGCCGTGGTGGGGCACGCGGTCTCGGATGACCTGCGCACCTGGGAGGTGTTGCCGCCTGTCGTCGAGGCCGGGCACGGCTTCGGGCAGATGGAGGTCACGCAGCCGGTCGAGGTCGACGGAGAGTGGTTCCTCCTCTTCAGCTGCCAGGCCCCAGAACTCGCGGCTCGACGACGCGCCACCGTCGAGGACCCCGGAATGTGGGCGGCACGGATGGACGGTCCCCTCGGGCCCGTTGACATCGACGACGTGCGGGTCCTTGTGGACGAGTCCCTGTACGCCGGACGGGTGACCCGCGACCGCGCGGGAGAACCGATGCTCCTCGCCTTTGAGAATCTGACCCCGCATGGCTTTGTCGGGAGACTCGCCGACCCGGTTCCGCTGCGCCCACTGCTCCGGGATGCCTTCCCGGAGTCGCTGCGGCGCCCGATCGTGCACTCGTCCGCCGGATCGGCCGAGTAGTCACGGCTCGAGGTATCCGGACTCTCAGAGCTCGGATACCTCGAGCAGTCCGCCCTGCGCGGGGCCTTCGCGACCACGAAACTCGATTCGCCACCGAGCCTCGCTCGGCCGACAAGACGAGCGCGACACGCCCGGCTTGCAGCAAATGCAACCGTGTGGCAAACTCGTCTAGTTCAACACTCCGTGCGTTCGCGTCCGGATCACTGTCAGAGCAGTGCACAACCGAAGCCACTGTGCCTCAGCCGAGCGATCATCGCTTATTGAGGGACCGGCGGCTTGATCCGGTTGGGCCGCGGACAGCAGAACACAGCTTCAATCGAATCCCATCCTCCTCACAAGGGATGACGTGTGCGCTGATCCTGAAAAGGAGAGCGACACGCCCGACCGCGTGGGTGGGACGGATTGACAGAAGAACAGCGGTGCGCGAGCAGAGATGTGTCGCGCGGGTACGGGTCCGAGAAGGATGCCGTGCGGAAGAGGAGAGAACACATGGCGGGACAGAAGATCCGCATTCGGCTGAAGTCGTACGACCACGCCGGACTGGACGCGTCGGCGCGCAAGATCGTCGACACGGTGACCCGCGCAGGCGCGACCGTTGTCGGTCCGGTACCCCTGCCAACGGAGAAGAACGTGATCGTCGTGATCCGCTCTCCCCACAAGTACAAGGACAGCCGCGAGCACTTCGAGAAGCGCACCCACAAGCGCCTCATCGACATCATCGACCCGACGCCGAAGGCGGTCGACTCGCTCATGCGTCTCGACCTTCCCGCCGACGTCAACATCGAGATCAAGCTCTAGGCCCCAAAGGACATCCGATGACTTTCACCAAGACGACCAAGGGACTGCTGGGCACCAAGCTCGGCATGACCCAGGTCTGGGATGAGAACAACAAACTCGTTCCCGTCACCGTCGTACAGATCTCTCCGAACGTCGTGACCCAGGTCCGCTCGCTCGAGAAGGACGGCTACGCCGCCGTGCAGATCGCCTACGGAGCGATCGACCCGCGGAAGGCGAACAAGCCCGCGACCGGTCACTTCGACAAAGCGGGCGTCACGCCGCGTCGTCACCTGACCGAGGTGCGCACCGCAGACGCCGCCGACTACACGCTCGGACAGGAGCTCGCGGTCGACATCTTCGCCGCTGGCCAGTTCGTCGACGTGGTCGGCACCAGCAAGGGCAAGGGCTTCGCCGGCGTCATGAAGCGGCACAACTTCAAGGGCGTCTCGTCCTCGCACGGTTCGCACCGCAACCACCGCAAGCCCGGCTCGATTGGTGCGTCCTCGACGCCCAGCCGCGTCTTCAAGGGCATGCGGATGGCCGGGCGCATGGGTGGCGATCGCGTCACCGTCCAGAACCTCAAGGTCCACTCCGTCGACCTCGAAAAGGGCCTCGTCCTGATCAAGGGAGCCGTCCCCGGCGCCCGTGGTCGCATCGTCTTCGTCCGCAACGCCGTGAAGGGAGCCTGATCATGGCTGACTCCAGCACGCTGAGCGTCCTCGACGCAACCGGGAAGTCGACCGGTTCGGTCGAGCTGCCCGGCGCGATCTTCGACGTCCAGACCAACGTCCCGCTGATTCACCAGGTCGTGACCGCGCAGCTCGCAGCGGCCCGTCAGGGCACCCACAACACGCTGCGTCGTGGTGAGGTGTCCGGTGCCGGACGCAAGCCGTTCAAGCAGAAGGGGACAGGTCGCGCTCGTCAGGGCTCGATCCGCGCGCCTCAGCACACCGGCGGTGGCATCGTTCACGGACCGCACCCGCGCGACTACTCGCAGCGGACTCCGAAGAAGATGATCGCGGCCGCGCTGCTCGGCGTCCTGTCCGACCGGGCTCGTGGCGAGCGTCTGCACGTGATCGAGAACTTCGGCACGAATGGGCCGAGCACCAAGAACGCCGCGGCGCTCCTGGCGGATGTCGCCACCAGCAAGAACGTTCTGATCGTGCTCGAGCGCGGCGACGACGACACCTTCAAGAGCGTGCGCAACCTCAAGCACGTTCACGTGCTGTTCGCCGATCAGCTGAACGCGTACGACGTCGTCGTCAGCGACGACATCGTCTTCACCAAGGCGGCGTTCGACTTCTTCGTCAACTCGAAATCATCGAACCAGGAGGCCGGCAAGTGAGCGGCTACAACAAGGACCCGCGCGACGTCATCCTGGCGCCGGTCGTCAGCGAGAAGAGCTACAGCCTGATCGACGACGGCAAGTACACCTTCGTGGTGGACCCGCGCAGCAACAAGACCGAGATCAAGCTCGCTATCGAGAAGATCTTCAACGTCAAGGTGGATTCGGTGAACACGCTGAACCGCACCGGCAAGAAGCAGCGCACCAAGTTCGGCATCGGTCGGCGCAAAGACACCAAGCGCGCCATCGTCACGCTCAAGTCCGGCACCATCGACATCTTCACGGCTGTCGGCTAGGGCCGGGGAGGAACACACTCATGGCAATTCTTAAGTACAAGCCGACGACTCCGGGTCGTCGTGGATCGTCGGTCGCCGACTTCGTCGAGATCACGCGATCCACCCCCGAGAAGTCGCTGCTCAAGCCGCTGCACAAGACCGGTGGCCGCAACAACACCGGACGCATCACGACCCGTCACATCGGTGGCGGTCACAAGCGTCAGTACCGCGTCATCGACTTCAAGCGCAACGACAAGGACGGTGTCGACGCCAAGGTCGCGCACATCGAGTACGACCCGAACCGCACGGCGCGCATCGCGTTGCTGCATTTCGTGGACGGCACGAAGCGTTACATCATCGCGCCGAACAAGCTGAGCCAGGGCGACGTCATCGAGTCGGGTCCCGGCGCGGACATCAAGCCCGGAAACAACCTGCCGCTGAAGAACATCCCGGTCGGTACCGTCATCCACGCGATCGAGTTGAAGCCGGGCGGCGGCGCCAAGATGGCGCGTTCCGCCGGGGCCAGCGTGCGTCTGGTGGCCAAGGACGGTCCGTACGCCCAGCTGCGTCTGCCCTCCGGCGAGATCCGCAACGTGGATGTGCGCTGCCGCGCCACGATCGGCGAGGTCGGCAACGCCGAGCAGTCGAACATCAACTGGGGCAAGGCCGGCCGCATGCGGTGGAAGGGCGTCCGCCCGACCGTCCGTGGTGTCGCGATGAACCCGGTCGATCACCCGCACGGTGGTGGTGAGGGCAAGACCTCCGGTGGTCGCCACCCGGTCAGCCCATGGGGAAAGAAGGAAGGCCGTACGCGGCACCCCAACAAAGAGAGCGACAAGCTCATCGTTCGTCGCCGCAATGTCGGCAAGAAGCGCAAGTAGGGATCGACAACAATGCCGCGCAGTCTCAAAAAGGGTCCGTTCGTCGATGACCACCTGTTCCGCAAGGTGGCAACGCAGAACGAGGCCAATACCAAGAACGTGATCAAGACCTGGTCGCGCCGATCGATGATCGTCCCGGCCATGCTGGGCCACACCATCGCGGTCCACGACGGTCGCAAGCACATCCCGGTGTTCATCACCGAGACCATGGTCGGGCACAAGCTGGGCGAGTTCTCGCCCACGCGGACGTTCCGTGGCCACGAGAAGGACGACAAGAAGGGTCGTCGCCGCTAACGCGGTGACGAAAGAGGAGGAAGAGAAATGGTGGAGTCGATCGCCCGCGTGCGTCACATCCGCGTGACCCCTCAGAAGGCCCGACGTGTTGTCGACCTGATCCGTGGGAAGCAGGCCGCTGAGGCCCTCGCGATCCTGAAGTTCGCCCCGCAGAGCGCGTCGGAGCCGATTTACAAGCTCGTCGCGTCGGCGATGGCGAACGCCCGGGTCAAGGCCGATGCCAGCAACAGCTACCTCGACGAGCAGGACCTGATCATCTCGAAGGCCTACGTCGACGAGGGTGCCACTCTGAAGCGGTTCCGACCGCGTGCTCAGGGCCGTGCATTCAAGATCTTGAAGCGCACGAGCCACATCACGGTCGTGCTCGCGACTCCGGATGAGCTGGTTTCGGCCGCGGCATCCGTCAAGAAGGCAGGGAAGAAGTAATGGGCCAAAAGGTCAACCCCTACGGGTTCCGACTCGGGATCACCACCGACCACGTGTCGCGCTGGTTCTCCGACTCGACGAAGCCCGGTCAGCGCTACTCCGACTACGTGGCTGAGGACATCAAGATCCGCAACCTGCTCAAGACGAGCCTCGATCGCGCCGGCGTGGCCAAGATCGAGATCGAGCGGACCCGCGACCGCGTGCGCGTGGACATCCACACCGCACGTCCCGGCATTGTGATCGGTCGCCGTGGCGCCGAGGCCGAGCGCATCCGCGCCGACCTGGAGAAGCTCACGAAGAAGCAGATCCAGCTCAACATCCTCGAGGTGAAGAACCCCGAAGCGGAGGCGCAGCTCGTCGCCCAGGGCATCGCGGAGCAGCTCAGCGCCCGCGTGGCATTCCGCCGCGCGATGCGTAAGGGTCTCCAGGGCGCTCAGCGCGCCGGTGCCAAGGGTGTCCGCATCCAGGTGTCCGGTCGTCTGGGCGGCGCCGAGATGAGCCGTTCGGAGTTCTACCGCGAGGGCCGCGTCCCGCTGCACACGCTTCGGGCGAACATCGATTACGGCTTCTACGAGGCGAAGACCACTTTCGGTCGCATCGGCGTGAAGGTCTGGATCTACAAGGGTGACATCACCAACAAGGAACTCGCTCGTGAGCAGGCGTCGCAGAAGTCGACCCGTCCCGAGCGTCGTGACGACCGTGGCCCTCGCGGCGGCGGCCCCCGTGGCCCCCGCAGCGATGCGCCCGCAACCGCAGGAGCTGAGGCGTAACCATGCTGATTCCCCGTAAGGTCAAGCACCGCAAGCAGCACCACCCCGGACGCACCGGGCAGGCGACGGGCGGCACCAAGGTGTCGTTCGGCGAGTTCGGCATCCAGGCGCTGACGCCCGCGTACGTGACCAACCGTCAGATCGAGTCCGCTCGTATCGCCATGACGCGTCACATCAAGCGTGGCGGCAAGGTCTGGATCAACATCTACCCTGATCGCCCGATCACCAAGAAGCCGGCCGAAACCCGCATGGGTTCCGGAAAGGGTTCCCCGGAGTGGTGGGTCGCCAACGTCAAGCCGGGTCGCGTCCTCTTCGAGGTCGCCGGCGTCGAGGAGTCCCTGGCTCGCGAGGCACTCCTCCGCGCCATTCACAAGCTGCCCCTCAAGGCACGCATCATCAAGCGCGAGGAGGGCGACGCATAATGGCCGTCGGAACCAAGGAGCTCGCCCCGTTCGAGCTCGACACCTTCGAGAATGACCGTCTGATCGACGAGCTGAAGAAGGCCAAGGAGGAGCTGTTCAACTTGCGCTTCCAGTCGGCCACCGGTCAGCTCGAGAGCCACGGGCGTCTGCGTGCCGTCAAGCGCGACATCGCCCGCATCTACACCGTCATCCGGGAGCGTGAGCTGGGCATCCGTGCCACGCCTGTCGCACCCGAGGTGCCGGCGAAGGCTGCAAAGAAGCCCGCCGCCAAGAAGTCCACTCCCGCCAAAGCCGCTGCGGCTGAGGTGGACGCCGAGTCGTCTGCCGACGCCTCGGGCACGGTGGAGTCGAACACCGAGGAAGAGGCCAAGTAATGGCACAGGTCAAGGCCGCTGCTGTCCCCACAGGGCACGAGCACGGCGCACACGACGTCAAGGATGTTGACGCGCGCGGATACCGCAAGGTCCGCCGCGGCTACGTGACCAGCGACAAGATGGATAAGACCATCGTCGTCGAGGTCGAGGACCGCGTGAAGCACCCGCTGTACGGCAAGGTCATCCGCCGCACCTCCAAGGTGAAGGCGCACGATGAGGGCAACACCGCCGGCATCGGCGACCTGGTGCTCATCTCGGAGACTCGCCCGGTGTCGGCCACGAAGCGCTGGCGTCTCGTCGAAATCGTTGAGAAGGCGAAGTAACCACTCATGCTGCAGCAGGAATCTCGAGTCAAGGTCGCCGACAACACCGGCGCCAAGGAGCTCCTCACGATCCGCGTTCTCGGTGGCTCCGGCCGTCGATACGCCGGCCTGGGTGATGTCATCGTCGCCACGGTCAAGGACGCCATCCCCGGCGGAAACGTCAAGAAGGGCGATGTGGTCAAGGCCGTCATCGTGCGCGTCATCAAGCAGACCCGTCGTGCCGACGGGTCGTACATCAAGTTCGATGAGAACGCCGCGGTCATCCTGAAGGCCGACGGGGACCCGCGTGGAACCCGCATCTTCGGACCGGTCGGCCGTGAGCTTCGTGACAAGAAGTTCATGAAGATCATCTCGCTCGCCCCGGAGGTCATTTAGTCATGGCGAACATCAAAAAGGGCGACATCGTCCAGGTGATCAGCGGCTCGAAGCAGGAGCGCGGCGGAGACCGCGGCAAGCAGGGTCGCGTCATCGAGGTGCAGGTCGAGAAGAACCGCGTCATCGTCGAGGGCGTCAACTTCGTGACCAAGCACGTGAAGGTCGGCCAGACCCAGCGCGGCACCAAGACCGGTGGCATCGAGAGTCACGAGGCCCCCATCCACATTTCGAACGTTGCCGTCATCGACCCGAAGACCAAGAAGCCCACCCGTGTGGGATTCCGTGAAGAGGTCGTCGAGAAGGACGGCGTCAAGAAGACGGTTCGCGTTCGCTACGCGAAGAAGTCCGGAGAGAAGCTCTAAACATGGCTACCGCAACTGCCGCGTCGACTGTCACTGCGTCTGCTGAAGAGCGCACACTGCCGCGCCTGAAGCAGAAGTACCGCAGCGAGATCGCCGCGAACCTGACCAAGGAGTTCAGCTACACCAACGTCCACCAGGTGCCGGCTCTCGTGAAGATCGTCGTCAACACCGGTGTCGGTGAGGCTGCTCGCGACTCCAAGGTAATCGACGGAGCCATCAAGGATCTGACCTTGATCACCGGCCAGAAGCCGCAGGTCACCAAGGCTCGCAAGTCGATCGCGCAGTTCAAGCTCCGCGAGGGCATGCCGATCGGCGCGCACGTCACGCTGCGCGGCGACCGCGCGTGGGAGTTCCTCGACCGTCTGCTCTCTCTGGCGCTTCCGCGTATCCGTGACTTCCGCGGGCTGAGTGACAAGCAGTTCGACGGCAACGGCAACTACACCTTCGGTGTCGCGGAGCAGAGCATCTTCCACGAGATCAACCAGGACCAGATCGACCGCGTTCGCGGCTTCGACATCACGGTCGTCACCACCGCCAAGACGGATGACGAGGGTCGCGCTTTGCTGCGCGAGTTCGGTTTCCCGTTCAAGCAGGCCGACGCCCCCGCGTAACCAATACAGGTCGGCTCTCTCGCATCGGGCTGTCAAGCCGCGAGAGACCGAAACCGTTTGAGAGAGAGAAGCACCATATGACAATGACAGATCCGGTCGCCGACATGCTGACCCGTCTGCGCAACGCGAACCGCGCGTACCACGACTCGGTTTCGCTCCCCAACAGCAAGCTGAAGGGGCACATCGCGGAGATCCTCCAGAAGGAGGGCTACATCTCCGGATGGAAGATCGAGGAGGCGCGCGTCGGCTCGACCCTGACCATCGACCTCAAGTACGGCCCGAACCGCGAGCGGTCCATCGCCGGCATCAAGCGCGTCTCGAAGCCGGGCCTGCGCGTGTACGCAAAGTCCACCGAGATCCCGCGTGTTCTCGGCGGCCTCGGCGTCGCCATCCTGTCCACTTCCTCCGGTCTTTTGACCGACCGCGAGGCGAGCAAGAAGGGCGTGGGCGGGGAAGTTCTCGCCTTCGTGTGGTGATCTGAGATGTCTCGAATTGGACGCATGCCCATCGACGTTCCTGCCGGTGTGACCGTGACGATCGACGGCCAGGACGTCAGCGTCACGGGCCCCAAGGGCGAACTGTCGCTCACCGTCGCCACCCCCATCGAGGTCAGCCTCGAGGAGGGGCAGGTGCTGGTGACCCGTCCGGATGACGAGCGCGCATCGCGCTCGCTGCACGGACTGACCCGCACGCTCATCGCCAACCAGATCATCGGCGTGACCGACGGCTACTCCAAGGGCCTCGAGGTTGTCGGGACCGGTTATCGCGTCGCGGCGAAGGACGGCTCAGTCGAGTTCGCCCTCGGCTATTCGCACTCCATCACCGTCGACCCGCCCGCCGGCATCACCTTCGAGGTCGAGGGCAACAACAAGTTGACCGTCAAAGGCATCGACAAGCAGGCCGTCGGTGAGGTCGCTGCCAACATCCGCAAGCTGCGCAAGCCTGAGCCTTACAAGGGCAAGGGTGTGCGGTACGCGGGCGAAGTCGTCCGCCGCAAGGCCGGAAAGAGTGGGAAGTAATGGCTACCTCCGTCAAGATCGCCAAGAGCAAGTCGTCGCAGCGCGCGCGTCGTCACAACCGTCTCCGCAAGCGCGTGGAAGGCTCCGCCGAGCGCCCGCGCCTCGTCGTCACCCGCTCGGCCCGCCACGTCTTCGTGCAGGTCGTCGACGACACGAAGGGCCACACGCTGGCCTCCGCGTCGACCTTGGAAGCCGACATGCGCACCTTCGACGGTGACAAGACCGCCAAGGCCCGCAAGGTCGGCGAGCTCGTCGCCGAGCGCGCCAAGAAGGCAGGGGTCGACGCCGTCGTGTTCGACCGCGGTGGCAACCGCTACGCCGGTCGCGTCGCCGCGATCGCCGAGGGTGCCCGCGAGGGAGGCCTGGAGCTGTGAGCGACATTTCCGCTGCGAACGCAGAGAACAACAAGGAGCAGGACGTGACGTCCGAAGAGACCCCCGTCGAGACCCCGGTCGTCGACATCCCCGTCGTGGAAGGTGCGGTCGTCGAGACCGCTGCCGGAACCGCGCCCAATGCGAACGAGCCCCGCGAGGCTCGTCGTGGGAGCCGGGAGCGCAGCCCGCGCAATGACCGCAACTCGCGCGATCGTGGAGCCGACAGCCAGTTCCTCGAGCGCGTCGTGACCATCAACCGCGTGTCCAAGGTCGTCAAGGGCGGCCGTCGCTTCAGCTTCACGGCGCTCGTCGTCGTGGGTGACGGCAATGGTCTTGTGGGCGTCGGCTACGGCAAGGCCCGCGAAGTTCCGCTGGCGATCTCGAAGGGCGTCGAAGAGGCCAAGAAGAACTTCTTCCGCGTCCCGCGGTCCGGCAAGACGATCCCGCACCCGGTGCAGGGCGAGGCCGCTGCCGGCGTCGTGCTGCTGCGACCGGCCGCTGCCGGTACCGGAGTTATCGCCGGTGGCCCCGTCCGCGCGGTGCTGGAGTGCGCGGGAATCCACGACATCCTGAGCAAGTCGCTCGGGTCGTCGAACACGATCAACATCGTCCACGCGACGGTCGCCGCGCTCAAGCAACTTGAAGAGCCGCGTGCGGTCGCCGCCCGCCGTGGTCTGAGCTTCGAGGATGTGGCGCCTGCGCGTCTCGTCCGCGCCGAGGCCGAGGACCGCGCCGAAGCAACCGCGAAGGCAGGTGCCTGATGGCCGCGCGTCTCAAGGTGACCCAGATCAAGTCCGTAATCAGCGAGAAGCAGAACCAGCGCGACACGCTGCGGAGCCTCGGCCTCAAGCGCATCGGCGACAGTGTCGTGCGTGAAGACAGCCAGGCAAACCGCGGCTACGTCCGTGCGGTCGCTCACCTCGTGAAGGTCGAGGAGATTGACTAATGGCTGACGAGAAGAAGCCAACAGAGAACAAGGCTGCCGAGAAGAAGGTGGCAGCTCCGAAGGCTGCTGCTCCCCAGGCTGCCGCCGAGAAGGCTCCTGCTGCGAAGAGGCCGGCTGCCGCGAAGGCCGACGCGCCCAAGGCTGCGGCCACGGCGAAGGATCCGGCCGCAAAGGCGGCCACTGCCAAGCCGGTGTCCACGGCTGCGGCCGAGAAGCCTGCCGCCGCGAAGGCGCCAGCCAAGGCTGCTGCCCCCAAGGCCGCTGCTGAGAAGGCATCCGCCACGGCTGCGGCGTCCGACACGGAAGCGCCCGCCCCGAAGTCCAAGCCCGCTGCCAAGAAGGCGGCTGCACCTGCTGAGGCGCGTCCGCAGATCCTGAAGGCGCACCACCTGCGCCCTGCCGCTGGATCCAAGAAAGCCAAGACCCGCGTTGGACGCGGTGAGGGCTCGAAGGGAAAGACCGCCGGTCGCGGAACCAAGGGAACCAAGGCGCGCTACCAGGTCCGCGTCGGCCTGGAAGGTGGCAACCTGAACTCGGTGATGCGCGCGCCCAAGTTGCGTGGCTTCAAGAACCCGTTCAGGGTCGAGTACCAGGTGGTCAACCTCGAGCGTCTGGCTGAGCTCTACCCCACGGGCGGCGACGTGACCATCGGTGACCTCGTGGCCAAGGGCGCAGTGCGCAAGAACGAGAAGGTCAAGGTTCTCGGCAACGGCGACATTGCAGTTAAGCTGACTGTTGCGGTCGACAAGGTCTCCAGCTCTGCCGAGCAGAAGATCGTCGCGGCCGGCGGTTCCGTCAAGTAGGTACCGTGTAGCCATCGGCGCGGTGGTCCCCTGGGGACCACCCGCCGAGGTCACCACCGAGGAGTCCTTCGGGACTCACTGTCCTACTCACCTACCCGGGAGGCGTCGTGTTCAGTGCGGTCGCGCGGATCTTCCGCACTCCAGACCTGCGCAAGAAGATCGGGTTCACGCTCGCGATCATCGCGATCTTCCGCCTGGGTTCGTTCATTCCTGCGCCGTTCGTCAAGTTCGACAACGTGCAGACCTGTCTTTCCACCAATGCCGGTGGCTCTGGCAGCCTGTATGACCTCGTCAACCTCTTCAGTGGTGGCGCGCTGCTCAAGCTGTCGATCTTCGCGCTGGGGATCATGCCGTACATCACGGCCTCGATCATCGTGCAGCTGCTGCGAGTCGTCATCCCCCACTTCGACAACCTCTACAAAGAGGGGCAGTCGGGTCAGGCGCGTCTGACGCAGTACACGCGCTACCTCACCATCGCGCTGGGCGTTCTTCAGTCGACCACTCTGATCACGGTCGCGCGAAGCGGGGCGCTGTTCGGCTCGAGTAACTCGTCGACGGCGTGCTCGAACCTGATCGCGAACGATTCCTGGTACGCGATCCTGCTGATCGTCATCACGATGACGGCCGGCACCGGCGTGATCATGTGGATGGGCGAACTCATCACCGAGCGCGGCGTCGGCAACGGCATGTCGATCTTGATCTTCACCTCGATCGCCGCCCGCTTCCCGGGTTCGCTCGGTTCGATCGCCACCCAGAAGGGCTGGGAGGTGCTCGCTCTGGTCATCGCGATCGGCGTGATCATCATGGTGCTCGTGATCTTCGTCGAGCAGTCACAGCGACGAATTCCGGTGCAATACGCCAAGCGAATGGTCGGGCGCCGTACCTACGGCGGAAATAACACCTACATCCCGATCAAGGTGAACATGGCGGGTGTCGTGCCGGTGATCTTCGCCTCCTCTCTGCTGTACCTGCCCGCGCTGATCGCCCAGTTCAACCAGCCGGCCGCTGGTAAGGCCGCAGCACCGTGGGTCACGTGGATTCAGACGTACCTCACGCGCGGCGACAATGCCCTCTACATGGCGCTCTACTTCTTGCTGATCGTCGGCTTCACCTACTTCTATGTGGCCATCACCTTCAACCCGGATGAGGTGGCCGACAATATGAAGCAGTACGGCGGCTTCATCCCGGGTATCCGTGCCGGCCGACCGACCGCGGAGTACCTGGACTATGTGCTCACCCGCGTCACCCTGCCCGGGTCGATCTACCTCGGATTGATCGCTCTGGTGCCGTTGATCGCGCTGGCTCTCGTCAACGCAGACCAGAACTTCCCGTTCGGCGGCACGAGCATCCTGATCATGGTCGGGGTCGGGCTCGAGACGGTCAAGCAGATCGACTCGCAGCTCCAGCAACGTCACTATGAGGGCTTGCTCCGGTGACGCTGCCAGCGCCGCACAGCGGCGGTAGGTTCCTCATCGTCGGTCCGCCCGGTGTCGGGAAGGGCACGCAGGCGGAACGGATCTCGCAGGTCTTCGGCATTCCCACGATCTCGACCGGCGACATCTTCCGCAAGAACATCGCGGACGGCACACCACTCGGCGTGGAGGTCAAGAAGATCGTGGATGCGGGGGACTACGTCCCCGACTCGCTCACGAACGCTCTCATCGAAGACCGCCTGGAGGCCGCCGACGCCGCGCAGGGTTTCTTGCTCGACGGCTACCCGCGAACCACCGACCAGGTCACCTACCTGGACGCGCTGCTGGCGGCCAACAGCCACGCGCTTCAGGCCGTCATCCGGCTCGTGGCAGACCGGGACGAGATCGTTCGTCGTCTGCGGAAGCGCGCGCTGGAGCAGGGTCGTCTCGATGACTCCGAGGAGGCGATCATCCACCGGCAGGACGTGTACCGTCGCGAGACCGAGCCGTTGATCGCGATGTACAGCGAACGTGGCCTCCTCATCGAGGTCGATGGGCTTGGCGACATCGACGAGGTGACCGCGCGCATTTTCGCGGCACTCGCGGACCGCGGCCTGGGCGGCGCCGGTGTCGCCGGCGGCTAGTTCACCCACGCCGGAGCGGAACCATACACCTGACTTGGTCAAATGGGCCGCAATGGCGTAGGCTCGATCTTTGGTGCTTTGGGCCCGCGTTCTGCGTGTGGCTGCACCGACAATCCACCCCGCCGAAGAGGCACCCACGCATGACCAGTACGACATTGTGAGCGATTAAAGAAGGTATGGCCAAAAAGGACGGCGTTATCGAGATCGAGGGCTCGGTGGTCGAAGCTCTTCCCAATGCGATGTTCCGCGTTGAGTTGACTAACGGACACAAGGTTCTCGCCCATATCTCGGGCAAGATGCGCCAGCACTACATCCGCATCCTCCCCGAGGACCGCGTGATCGTGGAGCTGAGCCCCTACGACCTGACCCGCGGCCGGATCGTCTACCGCTACAAGTAGTCGGCTGGAAAGTAACGGTCCTTCGTCGCTCTCGAAAAAGTGCGCGAAGTTCACGACGACAGCGAGAGAAGAAAAACATGAAGGTCAATCCGAGCGTCAAGCCGATTTGCGAGCACTGCAAGGTGATCCGTCGTAACGGCGTGGTCATGGTCATCTGCAAGAACAACCCGCGCCACAAGCAACGCCAGGGCTGAGCAGACTTCACAACTCAATACACAATCAGCATCACCAGGATCCGCGCGAGCGGTGACACCCCGGGTCGGGAGGCCTTGGCACCGGTGACGCCCCAACCTCCCGACTCTCTCAAGGAGAATCCACCATGGCACGTCTTGCCGGAGTGGACATCCCGCGCGAAAAGCGCGTGGAAGTCGCACTGACATATATCTATGGCGTGGGGCGCACTCGTGCGCTGACCACCCTCAAAGACACCGGCATCTCCGGTGACATCCGGGTCAAGGATCTGAGCGACGACCAGCTTGTCGCTCTCCGCGACTACATCGAAGGCAACTACAAGGTCGAGGGTGACCTGCGCCGCGAGGTGCAGGCCGACATCCGCCGCAAGGTCGAGATCGGTTCGTACCAGGGCATCCGCCACCGTCGTGGCCTTCCCGTGCGCGGCCAGCGCACCAAGACCAACGCTCGTACCCGTAAGGGACCGAAGCGCACCGTCGCCGGCAAGAAGAAGGCAGGCAAGAAGTAATGGCCACTCCGAAGGCAGCTGCCGGCCGCAAGCCGCGTCGCAAGGAAAAGAAGAACATCGCCGTGGGTCAGGCCCACATCAAGTCGACGTTCAACAACACCATCGTCTCGATCACCGACCCCTCGGGTGCTGTGATCGCCTGGGCCTCGGGCGGCGACGTCGGGTTCAAGGGCTCGCGCAAGTCGACCCCCTACGCGGCGGGCATGGCTGCCGAGGCGGCTGCGCGCAAGGCGCAGGAGAACGGCATGAAGAAGGTCGACGTCTTCGTCAAGGGACCGGGTTCGGGTCGTGAGACCGCGATCCGTTCGCTGCAGTCGGCCGGCCTGGAGGTCGGATCGATCAACGACGTGACCCCGCAGGCTCACAACGGCGTCCGGCCACCCAAGAGACGGCGTGTCTGAACTTGTGGCTTTCCTCTGACGCGGTTCAGGGGAAAGCACGGATTGCGGCGCGCGCGTGCGCCGCAATCCTCCCGGCCGTCGCTGTGCGATGCGCCGAAGAACACGAATCAAGAATTTCATAACTCAAACACAACCGGCGGACCAGCCACCCGCTGATATTTCGTGAGTGTCATATGGCGGACACGTCGCCGAAAGGAAAATATCCGTGCTTATCGCACAGCGACCCACCCTCTCCGAGGAGAGCATCTCCGAGTTCCGCTCGCGTTTCGTCATCGAACCGCTGGAACCCGGTTTCGGCTACACCCTCGGTAACTCCCTGCGCCGCACGCTGCTGTCGTCCATTCCGGGCGCCGCAGTCACCAGCATCCGCATCGATGGCATCCAGCACGAGTTCGACACGATCCCCGGGGTGAAGGAAGACGTCGTCGAGATCGTCCTCAATATCAAGGGTCTCACCGTCTCGAGCGAGCACGACGAGCCGATCACGGCGTACCTGCGCAAGCAGGGCGCTGGTCAGGTCACGGCTGCCGACATCTCCGCTCCTGCCGGTGTCGAAATCCACAACCCGGAACTGGTCATCGCCACGCTCAACGAGAAGGCGAAGTTCGAGTTGGAGCTGACGATCGAACGCGGTCGTGGCTACGTGTCGGCGACCCAGAACCGCAGCGAGTTCAGCGAAGCGGGCCAGATCCCGATCGACTCGATCTACTCGCCCGTGCTGAAGGTGACCTACCGCGTCGAGGCGACTCGTGCCGGTGAGCGCACCGACTTCGACCGCCTGGTCGTGGATGTCGAGACCAAGTCGGCGATCACCCCGCGCGACGCGATCGCCTCGGCCGGCCGCACCCTGGTGGAACTGTTCGGTCTCGCCCGCGAGCTGAACTCGGCTGCCGAGGGCATCGAGATCGGGCCGGCCCCGGTCGATGCCGTGCTGTCCAGCGAACTGAGCATGCCGATCGAGGATCTCGACCTGTCCGTGCGCAGCTACAACTGTCTCAAGCGCGAGGGCATCAACACGGTCAGCGAGCTTGTCGGTCTCTCGGAGACGCAGCTCATGAACATCCGTAACTTCGGTCAGAAGTCGGTGGACGAGGTGAAGGACAAGCTCGTCGAGCTCGGCCTTTCGCTCAAGGACGGCGTCCCCGGTTTCGACGGGGCGCACTTCTACGGCGGATACGACGACGACGAGAGCATCTAAGGCTGCGGCTTCCGCGACCTGACGAGACTCACAACAACGGAGAACTAGGACAATGCCTCAGCCCACCAAGGGTCCGCGCCTCGGCGGCGGTCCGGCCCACGAGCGCCTGCTGCTTGCGAACCTCGCGGCCGCCCTCTTCACCCACAAGAGCATCCAGACCACGGAGACGAAGGCCAAGCGCCTGCGTCCCCTGGCGGAGCGCCTCATCACCTTCGCCAAGCGCGGCGACCTGCACGCGCGTCGCCGCGTGCTGGCCACCATTGCGGACAAGGGTGTGGTGCACGAGCTCTTCACCGAGATCGCGCCGCAAATGGCCGAGCGCGAGGGCGGGTACACCCGCATCATCAAGACCGGCTACCGCAAGGGTGACAACGCCCCCATGGCCGTAATCGAGCTCGTCCTCGAGCCCGTGAGCAAGAAGCCGGCCAGCTCGAAGAAGTCGGCAGCTCGTGCCAACGTCGCACCGGTGGCCGGGAAGTTCGCGGATGCCCCCGCCGACGAGATCGAGGTCGATGAGACCGCGGCCGACGAGGCTGCGATCGCCCAGAACGACGAGGAGATCGTCGCCGAGACCGGAACCGACAGCGCGGATGACGCGGCGACGGTCGAGGCCGCCGAGGCGAGCGCCGATGCGGCGACCGCAGAGTCGGAGGGCGTGGAGGCTGACGCTCCCGCAGAGCCCGAGGCCGGCGCGAAGGCGTAGCTCACACTGCAGACGAACGGGTCCGGCCATCGCGCCGGGCCCGTTTCGTCGTTGGTGCGCCACGCGAGCAGTCCGGCCCGAGTCGCCGCTCTAGACTCGCGGGTGTGGGTGACGCGAACGAGGGTGAAGTCGCCGTCCGTCTCCGGCTCGACCTCGCATACGACGGCACCGAGTTCTCCGGCTGGGCGAAGCAGCCGGGACTGCGCACCGTGCAGGGGGAGCTCGAAATCGCTCTTCACACGGTTTTGCACAAGCACGGCCCGTCGCCGACGTTGACGGTCGCGGGTCGCACGGACGTCGGCGTGCACGCGCTGGGTCAGGTCGCTCACCTCGACCTGACACCGCGGCAACTGGCCAGTCTCGACCGACCCCACCGGGGAGGGTCTGCCCCGAAATCGACCGGGGCGCAGGCGCTGGCGCGACGCCTGAACGGAATCGCAGGGCTTAAATCGGATGTGGTCGTCACCCGTGCCACCCGCGCACCCGTCGGCTTCGATGCCCGATTCTCCGCTCTCCACCGCGTGTACGAGTACCGCATCGCTGACACGCTCGGGCTGCGCGACCCGCGCCGGCGCTCGCACACCCTGTGGCATCCGGCCGAACTGGACCTCGAGGCGATGGATGCCGCCGCCCGCTCGCTCCTCGGCCTTCACGATTTTGCGGCGTACTGTCGGCCGCGCGCCGGAGCCACAACCGTCCGCACCCTGCAGGAGTTCGGCTGGAGCCGTGACGGCGACGGTGTGCTGGTGGCTCGCGTGCGAGCGGATGCCTTCTGCCACAGCATGGTGCGCGCATTGGTCGGTGCCTGCGTCGCCGTCGGCGAGGCGCGTCTGCCAGCGGCTCGCGTGGCGGGAATCCGTGATGAGGTGACCCGAGGGTCCGAGTTCATCGTCATGCCGGCTCGCGGCCTCACCCTCGTCGAAGTGGGGTACCCCACGGATGACGAGATGGGCATCCGTGCTCTCCAGACGCGGGCGAAGCGGAGCGCTTTTGACCGGGACGATCCGATCGACTAGTCTGACAAGGTTGCCTTCGATTCCGGGGGCACGTTGAGCCCTCCACCGTCGGGTTCGCTCTGTTCCGAAGCTCACGCTCGGGTCGGCCGCGAACGCACACCGGAGTGGGATTCACGAACACCTCGACCAGAAAGCAGTCATTCCGTGACGCGCACGTTCAGCCCCAAGCCGGCGGACATCAAGCGGGAGTGGATCGTCATCGACGCCACCGACGTCGTCCTCGGCCGCCTCGCCAGCCACACCGCGGCGATTCTCCGCGGTAAGCACAAGCCCACCTTCGCTCCGCACATGGACATGGGTGACTTCGTGATCATCGTCAACGCCGAGAAGATCGCCCTCACCGGCGCGAAGCTCGAGAAGAAGCTGGCGTACCGCCACTCCGGCTACCCGGGTGGCCTCTCCTCCGAGACCTACATCGAGATGCTCGAGAAGCACCCGACGCGCGCCGTCGAGAAGGCCGTGCGCGGCATGCTGCCCAAGAACTCGCTCGGTCGCGCCCAGATCAAGAAGCTGAAGGTGTATGCGGGTGCCGAGCACCCGCACTCCGCGCAGCAGCCGACGACCTACACCCTGGGCCAGGTCGCGCAGTAGCGCGCCGCCCACCCGCGAACCAAGATTTCCAAGGACAGAAAACAGATGGCGAAGATCGAAGAAGCCCTCCCCGAGGAGCTCGTCCAGAGCTTCACGACCGAAACCCCGGCCGAGGACGCCCCCAAGGCGCCGCGCCCGGTGCTCAGCGTCGGCGGCTCGGCCGTCGGACGTCGCAAGGAGGCGATTGCCCGAGCGCGCCTCACACCGGGCACCGGCACCTTCCTGGTCAACGGTCGCACCCTCGAGGATTACTTCCCCAACAAGCTCCACCAGCAGCTCATCAACGACCCGTTCAAGGTGCTCGACCTCCTGAGCAGCTACGACGTCATCGCCAAGATCACGGGCGGCGGCCCCTCCGGTCAAGCCGGTGCCCTGCGTCTCGCGATTGCACGTTCTCTGAACGAGATCGACCGCGAGAACAACCGACCGGCCCTCAAGAAGGCCGGCTTCCTCACTCGTGACGCTCGCGTCATCGAGCGGAAGAAGGCCGGTCTGAAGAAGGCTCGCAAGGCCTCGCAGTTCTCGAAGCGCTAGGTTCTCCGGCTTAGCTGCCGCAACATGCCTCGTCTCTTCGGGACCGACGGAGTCCGTGGGCTGGCCAACGGTGAGCTGATCACCGCTGACCTCGCCCTCGGTCTCGCGCAGGCCGCTGCCTTCGTGTTGACGCGCGGTCGTCACGCCGACGAACTGCGTGTTCAGGGCAAACGTCCGCGCGCCGTCCTGGCCCGGGATCCGCGCGTCTCCGGCGAGTTCATCGCGGCCGCTGTCGCGGCGGGTCTCGCCAGCTCGGGAATCGACGTGCTCGATGCGGGGGTTATCCCGACCCCTGCTGCCGCCTTTCTGGTGGCGGATATCGAGGCCGACTTCGGCGTGATGGTCTCTGCCTCGCATAACCCGGCGGCCGACAACGGGATCAAGTTCTTCGCCATCGGAGGCACGAAGCTTCCGGATGAGGTCGAGGATCGGATCGAGGCCGCCCTTGGTCAGCCGAAGATGACACCGACAGGCGGCGGAGTCGGACGTATCAGTCGTTTCGCGGATGCGGAAGACCGCTACGTCGTGCACCTCATCTCGACACTGGATGTGCGCCTCGACGGGCTGCATGTCGTGATCGACGCCGCGCACGGTGCCGCAGCGGGCGTGTCCCCCGAAGTGTTCGCGCTCGCCGGGGCGAAGGTCACGGTGATCGGTGCCAGTCCCGACGGCCTGAACATCAACGATGGCGTCGGATCGACTCACCTCGACGCCCTCCGCGCGGAGGTGCTCGCGCAGCGAGCAGACCTCGGGATCGCCCACGACGGCGACGCCGACCGCTGCCTCGCGGTGGATGCCGACGGCAACGTCATCGATGGCGACCAGATGATGGCGATCCTGGCGGTGTCGCTCAAGCAGCGCGGCCTGCTGGCGAAGGACACCCTGGTGGCCACGGTCATGAGCAATCTCGGGCTCAAGATCGCGATGCAGGAGCACGGCATCCGACTCATCCAGACGAGCGTCGGCGACCGTTACGTGTTGGAGGAGCTCGATGGGCAACGCCTCACCCTCGGTGGTGAGCAGTCCGGGCACATTATTTTCCGTGAGAACGCGACGACCGGCGACGGCATCCTGACGGGCTTGCAGATCGCGGCAGAGATGGTCCGTACCGGCAAGACGGTCGCCGAGCTCGCGACCGTCATGAGGGTCTACCCGCAGGTGCTCGTCAACGTCCGGGACGTCGATCAGCACGCGCTCGGTTCCGATGCCGGGGTTGCGGATGCGGTCCGCGCTGCCGAGCAGCGGCTGGGTGACACCGGCCGGGTGCTGCTGCGACCCTCCGGGACCGAGCCGCTCGTGCGCGTCATGGTGGAGGCTTCCGACCAGGCGGCCGCGGAGAGTATCGCGGCGGAGCTGGCGGACGTCGTGCGGAATCGGCTCGCTGTCGCCCGCTGAGTCCTCCGGAGAGTGAGACACTGGCACCATGCCATTGCAGGGAGAGTACGCTCCGTCCACCGCAGCCTGGGCTCGCGAGCAGGCCGAGACATTCGAGGCGAGTGGCGGTGCCGAGGCGGGTGAACTCCGCGGAATGCCGATCATCGTGCTCACCTCGGTGGGCGCGAAGTCCGGGATGCTGCGCAAGACCTCGCTCATGCGTGTCGAGCACGACGGCGAGTACGCCGTCGTCGCCTCGCTGGGTGGGGCCCCGAAGCATCCGGTCTGGTATTGGAATCTTCTGAAGAACCCGCATGTCGAGCTGCAGGACAAGACGGAAAAGCACGACTATCTCGCCCGTGAGGTCACGGGCGAGGAGAAGGCCGTCTGGTGGGAGCGTGCGGTGGCGGCCTATCCGCCTTACGCCGAGTACCAGATGAAGACCGATCGCGAGATTCCCGTCCTCGTGCTGCACCGCGCGCCGGAGCTATAGCTTCCGGAGCAGCACCTTCGACACCGCGTGATCGGCATCTTTGCGCAGTACGAGCGAGGCGCGCGCCCTGGTCGGCAGCACGTTCTGCTCCAGATTGGGGCCGTTGATGGTGTGCCAAATCGAGTGCGCACGCGCGATGGATCCCGCTTCGTCCAACTCCGCGTAGCGGTGGAAGTAGGACTTCGGGTCGGTGAAGGCGCCGCGCTGGAGGCGCAGGAAGCGCTCGACGTACCATTTCTCGATATCGGCGGTGCGGGCATCCACGTACACGCTGAAGTCGAACAAGTCGCTGACCGCGAGCCGGCCGGTCGTCGGGGGCTGGAGCACGTTGAGGCCTTCGACGATCAGAATGTCGGGCTGATGCACCACGATCTCGGTCCTCGGCACGATGTCGTAGCTCAGATGCGAATAAAACGGAGCGCGGACCTCCGGCGCCCCGCTCTTGATTCTGCTGACGAAGCGGAGCAGCGCGCGCTGGTCGTAGCTCTCCGGGAAGCCTTTGCGCTGCATGAGTCCGCGCCGCTCGAGTTCGGCGTTGGGAAAGAGGAAGCCGTCGGTCGTGACCAGCTCAACGCGCGGTGTGTCCTCCCACCGGCTCAGCAGCGCCCGCAGCAGACGTGCGATGGTCGACTTGCCCACCGCGACCGACCCGGCGACTCCGATGACGAACGGTGTCCTCTGGGTTCCCTGCCGGAGGAACCCGTTTGTCGCCTCGGCGGTGGCACGTGTACCCGCCGCATAGAGGTTGAGCAGTCGGCTCAGCGGCACGTAGACGTCGGCGACCTCGTGCAAATCGAGGATGTCACCGAGCCCACGCAGCCGCACGATCTCGGTCTCGGTGAGGGGCTGCGGCACACTCGGGGCCAGAGCGGCCCAATCCGCACGATCGATCTCGAGGAACGGAGTCTCTCCGCCGTTCGTGCCGAGGTCGCTCATCACCCCCATGGTACGGGCTGCCATGCAGCGCGGAGCGCGGAGCGTGCTGCACAGCAGTGGGGAAAGTAGACTCGGCGGCATGTGTGGCATTGTCGGATACGTCGGACCGGGCAGCAGCGTCGAGGTGCTGCTGGGGGGGCTCAAGCGGCTGGAGTACCGGGGGTACGACTCCGCAGGCATCGCCGTCATCGATGACGGGGGGCGGCTGGGGACCCGCAAGCGGGCGGGCAAGCTCGGCGTGCTGGTGGAGGACTTGGCAGCATCCGGCCTGGGAGACGGTCACACCGGCATCGGCCACTCACGGTGGGCGACCCACGGTGGTCCGACCGACGCCAACGCGCATCCGCACCTGGGCGACGACGGCAAGCTGGCGCTCATCCATAACGGGATCATCGAAAACTTCGCCGAGCTCAAACGTGAGGTGCTGGATGCCGGTGGGGTCTTCACGAGCGAAACCGACAGTGAAGTCGCCGCGCTTCTGGTCGGCGCGGCTTTTCGCCAGACCGGTGACCTGACCGAGGCGATGCGTCGTGTGGTCGCCAGGCTGGAGGGCGCATTCACCCTTCTCGCCATGCACGAGGATGTCCCCGGAGTGGTGGTCGGCGCTCGTCGCAACTCGCCGCTGGTGATCGGTCTCGGTGAGGGCGAGAACTTCTTGGGCTCGGATGTTGCGGCGTTCGTCGCACACACTCGGCACGCCCTCGAGATCGGCCAGGACCAGATCGTGACCATCCGCCCGGACTCCGTCGAGGTCATCGATTTCGCGGGCGTCCCGGTCACCCCGAAGGCCTTCGAGGTGGAGTGGGATGCCTCGGCGGCCGAGAAGGGCGGCTGGCCGTCGTTCATGAAGAAGGAGATCAGCGAAGAGCCGGAAGCGGTGGCCAAGACTCTTCTGGGCCGTCACCACGACGGTGTCGTGACGCTGAGCGAGTTGGACTCGCTCCATGAGGTGCTCGGCGAGATCAACCGCGTCATCGTGCTCGGCTGCGGCACCGCGGCCTACGCCGGCATGCTCGGCAAGTACGCGATCGAGACCTGGGCTCGGATCCCGGTGGAGGTGGAGCTCTCGCACGAGTTCCGCTACCGTGACCCGGTCCTCGACGCCCGCACCCTGGTGGTCTCGGTGAGTCAGTCCGGGGAGACGATGGACACCCTCATGGCGGTCAAGTACGCCGCGCAGCAGGGTGCTCGAACGCTGTCGATCTGCAACACCCAGGGCTCGACGATCCCGCGCGAGTCGGATGCGGTGCTCTACACCCACGCGGGCCCCGAGGTGGCCGTCGCGTCCACGAAAGCCTTCGTGGCGCAGGTCACCGCGCTCTACCTTCTCGGGCTCCATCTCGCCCAGCGTCGCGGGACGCTTGACGGTGCCGCGGTCGCCGCTCAGCTCGAGGAGCTGCAGAACGTGCCGGACAAGATCGAGCAGATCATCGAGGGCGCCTCCGAGCACATCGCGCAACTGGCGCACTGGATGGGTGACACCCAGTCGGTCCTGTTCCTCGGCCGTCACGTCGGCTACCCGGTGGCACTCGAAGGGGCGCTCAAGCTCAAGGAGCTCGCGTACATCCACGCGGAGGGGTTCGCTGCGGGTGAGCTCAAGCACGGCCCCATCGCGCTCATCGAACCGGGTCAGATCGTCTTCGTCGTGGTACCGAGCCCGCGCGATCCGTCGTCGCTTCACCCGAAAGTGGTGTCGAACATCCAGGAGATCCGTGCCCGCGGTGCGCGGGTCATCGCCATCGCGGAGATCGGGGATGTTGCGGTGGTCCCCTTTGCCGACGAGGTGATTCGCATCCCGTTCGCCGCCCCTCTGTTCGAGCCGTTGCTCGCTGTTGTCCCGTTGCACATCTTCGGGATGGAGCTGGCGACCGCGAAGGGCCTCGACGTGGATCAGCCGCGTAACCTGGCGAAGTCGGTCACGGTCGAATAGCCGCGTGGGAGCGGGGAACCACGGCATGGCAATCGCGGGCATCGGCGTCGACGTGGTCGACCTGGCGAGATTTGAGCGGGCGCTGTCCCGCACGCCGGCCCTGCTCACGCGCTTGTTCGCTGAGAGCGAACGGGACCGTCCGACCCGGTCGCTCGCCGGGCGGTTCGCCGCCAAGGAGGCCTTCATCAAGGCGCTCGGTGAATCGACCGGGATCCGATGGCACGACATGCGGATCGTGCAGGACGGCCGGGGGGCCCCGACGATCTCGGTCTCGGGCGCAGCCGCCGAGCTCGTCAGGGCGAAGAAGATCGTCGCGATCCACCTCTCGATGACACACGACGCGGGGGTCGCGGTCGCCTCGGTCGTCTGCGAGACGGCATGAGGGATACCGGGTCCGACTTTCGCGCGGCCCACATCGATCTCGCGGCGCTCGGTTCGAACTTCGGGGTGATCCGCGACCTCGTCTCGCCCGCGCGGGTGATGGGCGTGGTCAAAGCCGACGCCTATGGGCACGGGGTCCGCGTGGTCGCCCCGGCGCTCGTCGAGGCGGGGGTTGACTGGCTCGGAGTCGCCGACCTCAGCGAGGCGCTCGAGCTGCGCACCCGGGGAATCAGCACACCGGTCCTGGCGTGGTTGCACGGCCCCACCACCGACTTCGTGCCAGGGATCGATGCCGGGATCGACATCGGCGTGAGTTCGCGTGACCAGCTCGAGCGCGTCGCTGCGGCGGCGTCCGGCTCCGGTCGCGCGGCGGCGGTGCAGCTGAAGGTGGATTCCGGGCTGAGTCGCAACGGCATCTCGCCCGCCGAGCGCGAGGAGATCTTCGAGCGCGCGGCGTCGCTGCAGGCGGCAGGCAGCATCCGTGTTCGTGGCATCTTCAGCCATCTCTCGAACACCTCACCGAGCGATGACGCGCGGCAGAAGAGCGTGTTCGAGCAGGCGCTCGCGGAGGCGCTCGCGGCGGGTCTCGACCCGGAGCTGCGGCACCTCGCATCGACCCAGGCGGCGATCGAAAAGCCGGACTACCGCTTCGACGTGGTGCGGATCGGCATCGGGCTCTACGGACTTCCGGCCGCTGACTCGATGGATGCTGCGGCTCTCGGATTGCGCCCGGTGATGCAGCTGGAGGCCGAGGTCGCCGCCGTGCGCCGCGTGCCGGCGGGAACCGGTGTCTCGTACGGCTACATCCACCGCACGACGCGCGAGACGACACTCGCGCTTGTCCCGCTCGGCTACGCCGACGGGGTGCCGCGGGGCGCCTCGAACCGCGGCGAGGTGTCGATCAACGGGCGGCGGTGCCCCGTGGTGGGCCGCATCGCGATGGACCAGTTCCTGGTCGACGTCGGCGAGGGGGAGGTGGCTGTCGGCGACCGAGTGGTGATCTGGGGCGACCCGGCAGACGGAGTCCCGAGCGCCGAACAGTGGGCGACGGCCGCCGACACGATCGGCTACGAGATCGTGACGAGGGTCGGCCCACGAGTGCCGCGGGTCGCCCGGTCATGATCCAGCTCACGATTCCCGACGCGGAGGCGATGGAGGACCTGGGTGCTCGACTCGGGCCCCTGCTGGACGCCGGTGATCTGCTCCTGTTGAACGGCGAGCTCGGCGCGGGCAAGACGACGCTGACCCGCGGCCTCGGTGCCGCTCTCGGTGCCCGAGGTGCGGTGACGAGCCCGACCTTCGTGTTGGCGCGCGAGCATCCGACCGCCTCTGGTGTCCCGCTGGTGCATGTGGATGCCTACCGGCTGGCAACCGGCCGCGAACTCGACGACCTGGATCTCGACTACGGCCACGCGATCGTCGTCGTGGAGTGGGGTGCCGGCAAGCTCGACGGGGTGAGTGAGTCCTGGGTGTCCATCGATATCGAGCGACCGCGTGGCGCGGGTGGTGTCGAGGACGTCGACGTCGACCTCGACGCCGACGAACCCCGTCTCGTCACGATCACGGGCTCCGGCCCCCGCGGCGTCGAACTCGAAGCGGCGCTCGCCGCCAACGTGTAAGCGCGCCGCGCCCATAAACTGCTCGAATGCTGCTCGCGATCGATACCTCGGCCGGCACCAGTGTCGCCGTCGTCGATCGGGATGGCGGCATCCTGGTGCAGCTCGATGAGACCGACACGCGGCGTCACGCCGAGGTGATCGGAACCCTCATCGAGCGCGCGATGACCGAAGCAGGCGTCGTTCCCGCGCAGCTCAGCGGGGTGGTCGCCGGGATGGGCCCAGGACCTTTCACCGGCCTGCGAGTCGGCATCGCCGCCGCGCGCGCCTATGCCTTCGGCATCGGCAAGCCGGTCGTGTCGTTGATCTCGCACGACGCGCTCGCGCTCGATCTGCGCGAGCCGCTGCTGGTGGTCACCGACGCTCGACGCCGCGAGGTGGCATGGTCGACGTACGCCGCGAGCGATGAGCTCGGTCTCCCGGTCCGCGTTGCCGGCCCGTTCCTGGCCGCTCCCGAGCTGCTGCAGAAGGAGGTCGACGGCTACGACGGCTACCGACGATGGGATGCTGCCACCATCCCCGCCGGACCCTTCGGCATGCTCGGTGAGCGTCTGTTCGCGGCAGGTCGCCGTGCCGGGCCGTCGGAGCCGCTCTATCTCCGCCCGCCCGACGTCACGCCGTCCGCTGGCCTCAAGCGGGTGTCATGACGGCCGCAGACCCGCTGGTCGCGCTTCGCCGTGCCACCGTCGCCGACCTGGACGCGATCATGGAGATCGAAAGCGGCACCTTCGCGTCCGATGCCTGGTCGCGCGGGACCATGCGCGCAGAGCTCGGATCGCGGCACGGCTTTTACCTCGTTGCCGACTGGACTCCTGGCGGCGGCGGGCCGCCACATCCGGATGCCGCGATCGCCGGCTATGCCGGACTGCTCGCACCGCTCGGCTCCGGCCAGGCCGACATCCAGACCATCGCGGTCGCCTCGTCCGCCCGGCGGCGCGGCATCGGGCGGGCGATGATGGTCGCGCTGCTCGAGGAGGCGCGCCGTCGGGAGGCGTCAGAGGTGTTCCTCGAGGTGCGCGCGGACAACCCCAACGCCGAGGCGCTGTATGCATCACTCGGCTTCGAGCAGATCGCCGTTCGCCCGAAGTACTACCAGCCAGACGGAGTCGACGCGCACATCATGAAGGCGGTCATCACGTGAAGCGCGAGCCATTGGTGCTCGGCATCGAGACCAGCTGCGACGAGACCGGAATCGGCATCGTGCGCGGCACCACCCTGCTCGCCAACACCATCGCGAGCTCCATGGACGAGCACGCGCGCTACGGCGGGGTCGTGCCTGAGGTCGCGGCCCGCGCCCACCTGGAGGCGCTCCGTCCGACACTCGAGGCCGCGCTCGCGGAGGCCGGTGTCGCGCTGAACGAGCTGGATGCCATCGCCGTCACGAGCGGACCCGGGCTCGCCGGCGCCCTGATGGTGGGTGTCGGGGCGGCGAAGGCGCTCGCGCTCGCGCTCGGCATCCCGCTCTATGCCGTCAACCATCTGGTCGGGCACGTCGGTGCCGACCTGCTGCACGCCCCCGACGAGCCGGAGCACGAACTCGAGCTGCCGACCGTTGCCCTGCTCGTCTCGGGCGGACACACCTCGCTGCTGCTCGTGCGCGACCTGGCCAACGACGTCGAACTGCTCGGTGAAACGATCGACGACGCGGCGGGGGAGGCCTTCGACAAGGTTGCCCGCCTTCTGGGGTTGCCGTACCCGGGTGGGCCCGAGATCGACCGAGCCGCCGCGACGGGTGACCCGAACGCGATTCGCTTCCCGCGCGGACTGACCGCGCCGAAAGATCTCGCAAGACACCGGGACGATTTCTCCTTCTCCGGGCTAAAGACAGCGGTCGCCCGCTGGGTCGAGGCCGCCCGCGACCGCGGGGACGACGTGTCGGTCCCGGATGTCGCGGCCAGCTTCCGCGAATCGGTTGCGGATGTGCTCACCGCCAAAGCGATCGCGGCCTGCCAGCGGCTCGAGGTGCCGCGGCTCCTGCTCGGCGGGGGAGTCGTGGCGAACGCGCGCGTGCGCGCCATGGCGCAGGAACGAGCGGATGCGGCGGGCATCACCCTGCGCATCCCGCCGCTGTCGCTCTGCACCGACAATGGCGCCATGATCGCCGCCCTCGGCGCGCGGCTGATCGCGGAGGGTCATGAGCCATCGACGCTCACCTTCGGAGCGGACTCGACGCTGCCGGTGACGACCATCCAAGCCTGAGTTGTGGGAGCATGTCTGGCATGTCCGACACCCCGCCGCCCGTCCCGCCCGTTCCTCCTGTGCCACCGGTCGAGCCGCCGTCCGGCGCGGTTCCACCCCCGCCGGCGCCGCCGAACCCGTACGCGTCACCGAACCCGTACGCCCCGCCGAACCCGTACGGACAGCCGGGTGTTCCCGCCTACGCGCCGCAGTACACGGTGGGCCCCCGCACCAACACTCTGGCGATCGTCGCCCTCGTCCTGTCGTTCTTCGTCACGGTGGCGGGAATCGTCTGCGGCCACATCGCGCTCAGCCAGATCAAGCGCACGGGCGAGGGCGGCCGCGGGCTGGCGATCGCCGCTCTGATCATCGGCTACGCCTTCACCGCGTTCTGGATCATCTATTTCGTCGTGATCATCGTCATCATCGTGGCGGCAGCCGCAGCCGGATCGTCGTCGTACGGCGGCTAGTAGCCGCGGGATCGCCTCTGTCCCCCGGATCGCAGAGGCGTCCCCCGTTGACAGCATTCTCTCAGCCTGGGACGATGGGCCAGTTATCGACCCTCGACCAAGGAGCATGACGACAATGACCGATGAAACGCCCACGCCTCCGCCGTCGGAGCCGGCGACGCCCCCGGTAGCTCCCGCCGCGCCCGCGTACGCCGCAACGCCCGCCGTCGCCGGCCCGACGCAGACGATGAGCATTGTCGCGTTGATCCTCGGCATCGGCGCCTTCCTGTTCACCTGGACGGTCATCCTCGGTATCGGCGCCGGCATTGCCGCTCTGATCGTCCGGAGTCGTGCCAAGAAGGCGGAGCCCGCGGCCCCGTCGTGGATGGGCCTGATCGCTCTGATCGGCGGCATCGTCGGCATCGTGATCGGTGCGATTGTCGGCATCGTCTACGTGATCGGCATCGTCGCCAGCCTTCTCCTGCCGGCTGCCGTCCTCAACAACTACGGGAACTGAATCCACGCTCACGAGAGCGGTCGGGCGTCTGCTCGGCCGCTCTTCTTGGTTACGGGGTCTCGAGTCGCTCCGCCAGCAGCGCGACCCGCGCCCCGGCGATCCGTGTCAGGATCAGGGTCGCCGCACTGTCGCCCCGCAGGGCCAGCCGCGCGCGGAACGCGGCCGGGTCGACATCCACTCCCCGCTTCTTGATTTCCAGCGAGCCGATCCCGCGTGCCGCGAGTTCCTTCTTGATCGTCTTCGCGTCGAGCGGGAAGCGCTCGATGACCCGGAAAGCGGCGCCGAACGGGGTCGTCGGGACGCTGTCGCTGGTGATCCAGGCGATCGTGGGGTCGAGCATCCGTCCGCCATCGCCCGCAAGACTGCGCGCGACATCACCGATCAGGCGAGCCCGGATGACCGCGCCGTCGGGTTCGAGCAGATACTCGCCGAGGGCGCCCGCCGCCGCGTCCGGGCTGTCGTGCGGGGCGGTCAACTCGGCGGCGTGACCGGCGCGCAGCACCAGCGCCGCGCGCCCCACCCCCGGTCGCGCGAGGACGCCACTCCACACCGCGAGTTCGACGACCTCCCCGTCGACCGACACCCACTGCGCCTCGATCGGTGTCGAGGTCTCGGCGGGCAGCAGTTCACGATCCAGTCCCGGGCCGAGCTTGATGCCCGTGGGCAGGGTGCGGGCGAGTTCGAAGGCCCAGTCGAGCGAGGGGGACCAGTCGGCTGGGTCGGCGAGGCGCGATCCACCTGATCGTCGCGCGGGATCGAGCCACACCGCACCGACACCGGCGAGATCCGCGCTCTGTGCGTCGCCGAGCTCGACACGCGCCGTCTCGAAAGGGGCCAGGTTGAAGCTCGCGACGGCGGCGGTGAGCTCGTCTCGCTCCACCGCCAGTACGCCGAGGTCGAGGGCTGCCATCGCCAGGGCATCCCCCCCGATGCCGCAGCCGAGGTCGGCGACCACATCGATGCCGGCACCCGCGAAACGGCCGGCGTGCAGCGAGGCCACGCTGAGGCGGGTGGCCTGCTCGAGGCCGTCGGGAGTGAACAGCATCCGGCTCGCGAACTCGCCGAACTTGGCCTTCGCTTTGCTGCGGAGCCGTGCCTGACCGAGAACCGCTGCCACGACGTCGCCGGGGTGTCCGGCGGCTCGCAGGCGCGAGACGATCCTGACGATATCCGCGCTCGCCTCGATCGGTCCGACTTCGTCGAGAAGCCGCAGCCCCTCGGTCGAGAGCAGCGCGCGCAGCTCGGCGACATCCATCCTGACCACGCTACTTGCTCGGGGCCCGCCCGGGTGTCCGCCTCCCACGATCGCCCCCAAATCAAGGATGAGAGAGGCAGGCGCTCGCGAGCCCCGCAGGGAACTGCTGGAAACGCAGCGAGGTGCACGGATTCCGCAGGCGGCTCCCGGATGTCATCCTTGATTTGGGAGGGGGCAGACGAGAATCGGCGAGACGTCAGCACCTGTGATGCGGACGGAAATCGTGTCTCGGCTGGCACTCGCATTGAACGACTGCTAACGGAAGGCCTATAGTTGTCCTGGCACTCTCGAAGGGAGTGTGCCAACCCCTGAGTTTGAGAAAGAGGTGGACCGTGTCGGTCTCCATCAAGCCGCTCGAAGATCGCATTGTCATCAAACAGCTCGAGGCGGAGCAGGTCACCGCGTCGGGTCTGGTGATCCCTGACACCGCGAAAGAGAAGCCCCAGGAGGGCGAAGTCATCGCCGTCGGACCGGGTCGTATCGACGACAACGGCAACCGCGTCCCGCTCGACGTCGCAGTCGGTGACACCGTCATCTACTCGAAGTACGGCGGCACCGAGGTCAAGTACGGCGGCGAGGACCTGCTGGTCCTGTCGGCGCGCGACGTTCTCGCCGTCGTCGTCAAGTAAGGTCGGCGACGCATCACCCCGTCGCCACACGACATCGATCCCGCCGCGTTGCGGTGAGATCCTGCCGAAAGGCCCCGCGGTTCGTCCGTCGGGGCCTTTCGCGCGTCTGAGCGCGGCTACGCTCGGGGGGTGACAACGCCCGAGCCTGCCGCGGTCTCCTCGACGGCGCCCGGCCTCACCGCGGGCGCCGCGCAGAACATGCCGCGCCCGCGTTTCGGCTCCGGGCTGATCTTCGCCATCGCCTCCTACATGTTGTGGGGGTTCCTGCCGGTCTACTTCCTGCTCTTGCAGCCGACCGGCGCGTTCGAGATCGTCGCGTACCGCATCCTGTTTTCACTGCTCTTCTGTGCGGCACTGCTGACGGCCACTCGCGGGTGGAGTCGGCTGTTCGCGCTCATGCGTCAGCCGCGAATCCTCCTCACCATGGGGATTGCCGGCGTCTTCATTTACATCAACTGGCAGGTCTTCGTGCTCGCCGTCACGAGCAACCGGGTCGTCGAGGGCGCCCTCGGCTACTTCATCAACCCGGTGTTCACGGTGCTGCTCGGAGTCGTTCTGCTGCACGAGCGACTTCGGCCGGCTCAGTGGGTCGCGGTCGGGATCTCCGCCGTGGCGATTGTCGTGATCGCGGTCGGTTACGGCAGCTTCCCCTGGATTGCTGTCCTTCTCGCGATCTCCTTCGGTCTCTATGGGTTCATCAAGAAGCGGGTCGGTGGGCAGGTGGATGCCATCAGCGGCCTCACGCTCGAAACGGCGTGGCTGACGCCGGTCGCCATCGTTCAGCTGCTCGCGGTCTCCTCGATCAGCGGGCTGACCCTCACCCAGCACGGAGTCGGTCACATCGTGCTGATGGTGCTCGTCGGGGTGGCCACCGGGGTTCCGCTGCTGCTGTTCGCCGCCGCCGCCGCGCGCCTGCCGCTCTTCGCCATCGGACTGACGCAGTACCTGACCCCGGTGCTGCAGTTCATCTTCGGAGTCGTCTTCTTGGGTGAAGCGATGTCGACAACGCGATGGATCGGATTCGTGCTGGTCTGGGTCGCCCTGATCGTGCTGGCGGTCGATCTCGTGCGAGCCGCACGCGGACGCCGCGCCTCCCGCGCCCTCGCCTGAGCCCGGGTTATGGTTCGAACCGAACCCGAAAGGACTCAGGATGTCGCGCGTCGCCACCCGAGTCGGCGTTACCTCCCGAGCGGGCGTCATGGCCGTGTCGCTGGCAGTTGTCGTCACGCTCAGTGCCTGCTCCGCGCAGCCGAACCCGACTCCGACTCCGACCCCTCCCTCGACGACCACTCAGGCGCCGCGCGGTGACGGCATCTTGCGCATCGGCACCCTCTTTCCGAGCACGGGCGCGACGGCATTTCTCGGGGAACCGGAACTCGCCGGTGTGAAGACCGCGATCGCCGAGATCAACGCGGCAGGAGGAGTGAACGGCAAACCGGTCGTGCTGGTGAGCGATGACTCGGGCGACGCGAGCACGCAGACCGCGGAAGCGTCATTCGCCGACCTGAAGGCCAAAGGTGTCGACGTGATCATCGGCCCCTCCTCGTCGGTGCTGGCTCAGCGCCTGCTGACGCTGGCGGAGCAGGCGCGAATCCCGATGATCTCGCCGTCGGCGACGTATCCCCAACTCACGACCCTCGACACGGCTGGCGTCTTCTTCCGTACCATCCCCTCCACCGCGCTGCAGGGCGTTGCTCTGGGCAAGCTGCTGCCCTCGATGAAGCAGCGCTCGGTGGCGGTTGTCGCCTCGAGTGACCAGATCGGGCAGTCGATCGTCCGCCCGCTCGACGAGACGTTGACGGCGAACGGTGGACGCCTCGTGACGAACATCGCGCTGACGGCCTCCTCGGATGCCGCTGCCGTCGCGGCGCAGGTGAAAGCAGCGGCGCCGGATGCGGTAGTGCTCGACACTCCCGACAACGGCGCGCAGACCACGGCCATGATCACACAACTGGTGGCGGCGGGTTTCGGCGGTGCCAAGCTCTGGCTGACGAGCCAGAACCTTGCCGATTACTCCCAGGCCCTCCCGGTCAACACCTTGACCGGCGTCCGAGGCCTGCTTGAGGGTGCTGACTCGAGCGCGGCATTCCGGGCCAGGGTCACGGCGGCCGATCCCACGGTGCCGAACTTCCAGTACACGCCCGAGGCGTACGACGCGACGATCTTGGTCGCCCTCGCGGCGACACTCGCCCACGACGATGCGGGGATGCGGGTGGCCGCCCAGCTGCGTGCGGCATCCGTCGGGGGGATCGTGTGCACCTCATACGCCGAATGTCTCGACGTGCTGAAGACGGAGCCCGCCATCGACTACGACGGGGTCAGCGGCCCGGTCAACCTCGACAGCGCGGGGGATGTGACCACGGCGAACTACGGCATCTACAGCTACACGGCGGATGGGAAGTACGCCCGCACGGGCACTGCTGTCGGGTGAACAGCGGCGGCGGGTGCCCGGTGGACGGATGCCATCGGATTTGGTAACGGAATGTAACGAATTGCGGTGTTACGTGTCTGTAACCCATTCGTCTCGCTCGGAGCACTTCTGGCCAATACGCTGTGAACACGCTGACCCCCGTACCGCGGGGTCCTCGTCTTGTGTCAACAGTCCACTAAGGAGCACCATGCAGTTCGTGAAAGCCACAGCTTCACGCTCGAAGTCCCTCCGCGTCGCGATTGCCGGCGTCGCCGTCCTCGGGACCGCCGCCCTCGTCCTGAGTGGTTGTGCGGCATCCACCGGCGGTTCGAGCACGCCCAGCAAGACCCTCGAGCTCAAGATCGGCACCATCCTGCCGCAGACGGGTTCGCTCGCCACGCTGGGCCCGGCAGCCATTGAGGCGTCGAACATGGCAGTCGCCGACATCAACAAGGCGAACCAGGGCATCAAGCTCAGCATCATCCAGAAGGACTCCGGCGACACCTCGACGAACATCGCCACCCAGTCGGTGACCAGCCTGCTCGCGAGCGGCGTCACGGCGATTCTGGGTGCCGAGTCCTCGAGCTCGTCTCTCACCGTGATCGACCAGATCACGAAGGCGGGTGTCGTGATGTTCTCGCCGGCCAACACCTCGCCGGCTTTCTCCACCTACGCCGACAACGGCTTCTACTGGCGCACCGCACCCTCCGACGTCCTGCAGGGCAAGGTGCTCGGCCAGAAGGTCCTGAAGGACGGCGCGACGAACGTCGCCATCATCTACCAGAACGACTCATACGGTGGAGGCCTCGACACGAACGTCAAGAAGGCCATCGAAGCCGGCGGTGGAACCGTGACGGCGAACATCGCCTTCGACACGGCGGCGACCGACTTCACCACGCAGATCAGCCAGGCTCTGGCGACCAAACCTGACGCTCTCGTCGTGATCTCGTTCGACCAGATCAAGACGATCGCCCAGGAGCTCGCCACGACCGGCTTCGACTTCAAGAAGTTCTACGGCACGGACGGCAACTTCGGCGTCATCGACCCGAGCTACACGAACGCGGACATCGCGGGTGCGCAGTTCACCAACCCGGGTGTCAACGTGACCGGCGACTTCAAGACCAAGCTCGACGCCTTCACGGCGGCTGCCGGCGACAAGGCGCTGACCGCGTACAGCTACGCACCGGAGTCGTATGACGCGATCGTCCTGCTGGCGCTTGCCGCTCTGCAGGGTGGCGCGACCGATGGCACCACGCTGAAGAAGAACCTTCAGTCGGTGTCGGAGACCGGTACCAAGTGCACGACGTTCACGGACTGCGCCAAGCTGATCGCACAGAAGAAGGACATCAACTACGACGGTCTGTCCGGCCCGATCACCTTCGCGGCGAACGGTGACCCGCAGCAGGCGTACATCTCCATCTACAAGTACACCACCGGCAACAAGAACGAGTTCGAGACCTCCGAGTTCGGAGACCTCAGCAAGTAGTCGCTGACGGTGACGACAGGGCCCCGGTCTTCGGACCGGGGCCCTGTTCTTCGTGGGGCTCCTGTCAGGATGGCGTTCACGGCGAGCCACGGGCACGCAGAAGGCCCCTCCCGAGCGAGAGGGGCCTGGTGTGGGGTGTCGGAGGACGACCGCGGAGCTAGCCGCCCACGGTCGGAGTGGATGACGTGGCCGTGTGGTCCGTGGCGAGAGTCCCGAGGTACAGTTCGATGACCTTCGGGTCGTTCATCAGGTTCCGGCCGCTTCCGGAGTACGCGTCCTTCCCCTGGTCGAGCACATAGCCGCGGTCGCAGATCTGCAGAGCGCGACGGGCATTCTGCTCGACGATCATGACGGAGACACCCGCGCGGTTGATCTGCGCGACGTTGATGAACGTCTCGTCCTGGCGCACCGGCGACAGGCCGGCGCTGGGCTCGTCGAGGAGCAGTACCGACGGGTCGGTCATCAGCGCGCGTGACATCGCCACCATCTGGCGCTCACCGCCCGAGAGGGAACCCGCACGCTGTGTGAGGCGCTTCTTGAGCTCCGGGAACAGGGATGCGACGAACTCGAGGCGCTCCGGGAACTTCTTCGGGTTCAGGTACAGCCCCATCTGGAGGTTCTCCGAGATGGTGAGGCTGGGGAACACGTTGTTGTTCTGCGGGACGAAGCCGACCCCTCGAGCCACCAGCTTGTCGGCCTTGAGACCCGTGATGTCGTCACCGTTGAGGTGAACGGAACCACTGCGGACGTTTACCTGACCGAAGATCGCCTTCAGCAGCGTCGACTTGCCGGCGCCGTTCGGTCCGATGATGCCGACGAGCTCACCCTTGGCGACATAGACGTTGCAGCCGTTCAGGATGTTGACGCCCGGAAGATAACCGGCGACCAGATCCGTGGCGGTGAGGACGATCTCCTCACTCGCCGTGCGCGGCGTGACCTTGGGAGCTGTCTCGGTGCTCATGCCGTGCCCTTCCTGTCGTCAGTGGACCCCGTGTTGGCGGACTCAGCGGCGATCTCGTCCGTGATCTGCTGCACCAGGGAGTCGTCGTCGTCGATGGCGACCTCGAGCTGGCCCGTGAGAGTGCCGAGGTCGGTGTCGTGATGGGCGCCGAGGTAGGCGTCGATGACGGCGGGATCGTCCATGACGGCATCCGGATAGCCTTCGGCGACGATCTTGCCCTCGGCCATCACGATCACCCAGTCGGCGATGGTGCGCACCATGTGCATGTCGTGCTCCACGAAGAGCACGGTCATGCCGGTGCTCTTGAGGTCGAGGATGTGACCGAGCAGCGACTGGGTGAGCGCGGGGTTGACGCCGGCCATCGGCTCATCGAGCATGACGAGTTGCGGCGACGTCATCAGGGCTCTGGCCATTTCAAGCAGTTTGCGCTGGCCGCCCGACAGGCTGGCGGCATAGTCATCCGCCTTGGTGTCGAGCTTGAAGCGCGCGAGCAACTCCATCGCGCGCTCCGTGATCTCCTTCTCCTGCTTGCGCCACAGTGCCGTGATCAGGGCACTGAAGAATCGCTCGCCGGTCTGCTTGGTGGCGCCCAGACGCATGTTCTCGAGCACGCTCAACATGCTCAGCGCCTTGGTGAGCTGGAAGGTGCGCACCATCCCGAGCCGGGAGACCTTGTAGGCCGGAACGCCCGCGAGGTTTCTGCCGTCGTAGATCCACTGCCCCGTGTTGGGCTTGTCGAATCCGGTGAGCAGGTTGAAGAAGGTGGTCTTGCCCGCTCCGTTCGGCCCGATCAGAGCCGTGATGACTCCGCGGGGGATCTCGACATGAGCGACGTCGACAGCGGTCATCCCGCCGAAGTTCCTGGTCACATTGTCAGCGACCAGGATCGGATCCACCTTCTTGACGCCGGGTGCCGGATCGCCGATCTGCAGACCTGTCGCCTTTGCGGCATTCGTGGTGTCAGGCACCGAAATGCGCCTCCCTCTTGTTGCCCAGGATTCCCTGGGGGCGGAACACGATGATCAGCATGAGCGCGATTCCCACCAGGATGAACCGAACGGGCCCCTGCTGCACCTGGGTGATCGGGATGAGGTGGTTCGACACCAGCAGGCTCAGGATCCCATCCGAGAGTGAGAGCACCACCCAGAAGATGATCGATCCCAGGATCGGGCCGAGCACGGTCGTTGCCCCGCCCAGCAGCATGATCGTGAAGAGGAAGAACGTGGTCTGCGTGCCGTAGTTGTCGGGCTGCAGCGAGGTGGGGACGATATTGATGATCACGGCGAGAGCCGCGAGAACCCCGCCGATGATCAGCGCCTGCATCTTGTACCAGTAGACGTTCTTGCCGAGCGCCCGCACCGCATCCTCGTCCTCGCGGATGCCTCGCACGATACGGCCCCACGGGCTGCGCATCAGCTGCCAGACGAAGAGGGCGGCGACGGCAACCGTGACCCAGCCGACAATGATCACCCAGAGGTCGTCCTGGTTGTAGGTGAGGATGCCGATCCCATAGCGTCCCGGCGGGATCGGGTTGATCGCGTCGAAGGCGACCGAAGAGCCGTTGATCCCGTCGGTGCCGCCGGTCACCGGGTTCAGCGTCGGTGTCTTCACGGTGTACCGCACGATCTCGGCCGCCGCGATCGTGACGATCGCGAGGTAGTCGGACCGCAGTCGCAGGGTCGGGATGCCGAGGATGAAGGCGAATATCACGGCGGCAACGATCGCGGCGAGGATCGATGCCCACAGCGGCCAGCCGAGCTTGACACTGGTGATCGCGAAGCCGTAGCCGCCGACGGCCATGAACCCGGCCTGCCCGAAGTTCACCAGGCCGGTGAAACCGAAACAGACCGCGAGTCCGAGGGCCGCCAGAGCGAAGGCGATCGTCTGGGGCGCCAGGATCTGGCCGATGGCCAGGATGATGAAGTTGAAGTCCATGATGCGCTCCTTCCTTTCCTAACCGATTCGTTCTCGTCGACCGAAGATGCCTTGCGGCCGAAGCAGCAGGATCAGGATCATCACGAGCAGGGCGGCTGCATTTTGAACGTTCGTCGGGATGACGAGCGTGGAGAGATTGACCAGCAGTCCGATGATGAGCGAACCGACCAGGGCACCGAATGCGGTGCCGAAGCCGCCCAAGGTGACCGCGGCGAAGACCAGCAGCAGCACGCTGGCCCCGGTGTCCCAGCGCAAGGTCTGGTGGTATCCGATCAGCACGCCCGCGAGGCCCGCCATGGCGCCCGCGCCGACCCACACGATGCGGATAATTCGCTCGACGTTGATGCCTGAGGCTGCCGCGAGCGCCTTGTTGTCGGCGACCGCGCGCGTCGCCTTGCCGATTCGCGTGCGGAGAAGCAGGAACGCCACCAGAAGCAGGAAGACGATGCAGATGATGACGCTGATGATGTCGATCGGTCGAAGATTGACCGGGCCGACCGCGATCGTGTCCCCAGCGGGCACCGGAAGAACGAGCTGATCGGGTCCGAACAGGAACTGATAGAAGTAGCGCAGCGCGAGGGACAGACCGATGCTCACGATCATCAACGGGATCAGACCGATCCCCCGTCGGCGCAGCGGCTTCCAGATGCCCAGATCCTGGAGGTAGCCGAACAGGCCCCCGAAAACGAATCCCGAGATCAACGCAACCGGGATCGAGAAATGCAGGATTCCACTGAACACGTAGCCGGTCAGGGCGCCGAACGTGACCATCTCACCGTGAGCGAAGTTGCTGAGGCCGGTCGTGCCGTAGATCAGGGACACGCCGATGGCGGCGAGCGCGATCAGGAGACCGAAGATGATGCCGTTGGCGGTGAGGTTGGAGACGAGGTCGAAGTAGTTGACCCTGTGACCGCCACCGGATCCCGAACCCGACGTCCCGCCGCTCGGGTTCGCACTCGCCCCTCCCGGCTTCAGAAGGAAGTAGGCGGGGTCGCCCTGATCGCCCGTGGCGATGGTGATGACCAGCGGGTTGATCGCGGGACCCAGGGTGGCGTCGGCGAGGGATGTCGTGTCGAGGGTGAACGTGTACTTGCCCGGGGTAGGCGCGTCAACGGCCACCTTGCCGTCCGCTCCCGTGGTGAACGACTGCGAGAAGCCCTGCGGGCCCGTCACCTTGACTACGACGCCTGCCACGTTGCTCTTGTCGGCGGCGACGCGGACCCAGATCTGTGCGTATTGGGCCGCTGCGGTCGCGGTTGGCGTCGGGGTCGGCGTCGAATCAGCGAGAGTCGCGGCCGCAGCAGGGAGCGCTGCGAGAGTCAGCGCACCAGCGGCGATGAGAACGGCGAGGAGGCCGAGAACACGCCTCAGGGGACGGGGCGTTGGGTTCGGCGCCTTCGCCATAGATACCTCCGGGGGGACGAGCGGTCGCGGCCGCAAGGGGATGTGCCGCCGCGACGGACGATCCGAGCGTGGTGTTCACCGTACTTGTCGTTTGTGTCTCGCGTGTTTCGATACCGCAACACTCGCGCATCACGAGAAACGCAGCGACTGCCCCATCTTGGAGTGTGATGGAATAGCGGTCAAGCTGTCACTGTTGAGAGTGGGATACCGGGGTCCGCCGTCGTAGGCCGGTCATCACAGCTTTTCGCCCACGTTTTTCGCCGAGATTCCGCAGGAGAACCCACAGCATGGACCAGCCTGATCCCTTCGGTTTCGTCGGACTCACCTACGACGATGTGATGCTCCTGCCCGGTCATTCTGACGTCATCCCGAGCGAGGCGGACACCTCATCGCGGTTGACGCGCCGCATCACGCTCAGCGCGCCCCTCGTCTCCTCCGCGATGGACACGGTCACGGAGTCGCGGATGGCGATCGCGATGGCTCGCCAGGGCGGCATCGGTGTGCTGCACCGCAATCTCGCGATCGCCGACCAGGCCGAGCACGTCGACAAGGTGAAGCGCAGCGAGTCCGGCATGATCACGAACCCGGTCACCACGACACCGGATGCCACCGTGGCCGAGGTGGACGCGATCTGTGGGCAGTTCCGCGTTTCGGGTCTCCCCGTCGTGGAGGGTGACGGAACCCTGGTCGGCATCATCACCAACCGGGACATGCGTTTCGTCTCCCCGTTCGAGAAGTCAACGACCCTCGTGCGCGAGGTGATGACGAAGTCCCCGCTGATCACCGCGCCAGAGGGCATCGACCCGGATGACGCGGTCGCGATCTTCGCGCAGCACAAGATCGAGAAACTCCCGCTGATCGACGGCGCCGGTCGTTTGCGCGGTCTGATCACCGTCAAGGACTTCGAGAAGACCGAGAAGTACCCGAACGCGACAAAAGACGAGGCGGGCCGGCTTCGCGTCGGAGCCGCGATCGGCTTCTTCGGCGACGCCTGGGATCGGGCGGGTGCGCTGCGTGACGCCGGCGTCGATCTGATCGTCGTGGACACCGCCAACGGCGACTCGAAAGGTGTTCTCGACATCATCGCTCGGCTCAAGGCGGACCGCGCGTTTGGGAGCATCGACATCATCGGCGGGAACGTCGCGACCCGCAGTGGCGCGCAGGCGTTGGTGGATGCCGGTGCCGACGCGATCAAGGTCGGGGTGGGCCCCGGATCCATCTGCACCACACGCGTCGTCGCCGGTGTGGGAGTGCCCCAGGTCACGGCCGTCTACGAGGCGTCGCTCGCGGCGCGGGAGACCGGCATCCCGGTCATCGCGGATGGGGGCCTGCAGTACTCGGGTGACATCGCCAAGGCGCTCGTCGCCGGCGCCGACACCGTCATGCTGGGCTCCTTGTTGGCGGGAACGGACGAGAGCCCGGGCGACCTGGTGTACAGCAACGGAAAGCAGTTCAAGAATTACCGCGGGATGGGCTCCCTCGGCGCGCTGAGCGACCGCGGCAAGAAGACTTCGTACTCGCGTGACCGCTACTTCCAGGCGGACGTGCCCTCGGATGCTCAGCTCATTCCCGAGGGCATCGAGGGTCGGGTGCCGTACCGCGGCAACCTCGCCACCACGGTCTACCAACTCGTCGGCGGTCTGCGGCAGTCGATGTTCTACGTCGGTGCGCGCACGATTCCGGAGCTCAAGCAGCAGGGCAAGTTCGTGCGGATCACTCCTGCCGGGCTCAAGGAGTCGCACCCCCACGACATCCAGATGACCGTCGAGGCGCCGAACTACTCGCGCTGACCCCGACCATTCGCGAATCCGGGCGAGTTGCGACAATCCGGTCGTGTGATCTCGACCGGATTGTCGCTTTTCGCCCGGGTCAATGCCGGTCGCGTCAGCTCAACGGAGCGCGGCGATCCGGTTGATCGCCTCGGTCAGCACCTCAGGCGAGCACGCCAGATTGAGGCGCGCGAAGCCGGCTCCGCCCGGACCGAAGTGTGGTCCGGACACGAGGGCGACCTTCGCCTCGTCGAGAATCCGCGCCGCGGGGTCGTCGCCCCAAGCGAGACTGCGGAAGTCGAGCCAGGCCAGGAAACCCGCGCGAGGCGGGCGGTAACCGACGCCCGAGACCTTCTCAGCGACAAGCTCGGTGAGCAGTGCGCTTGACCGCTCGATCGCGGCGATCGCCCCGTCGAGCCACTCGACGTCGTCGCGAAAGCCCGTGATGCTCGCGTGCAGCCCGAGGATGCTCGTGCGCGCCCCGACCTCGAAGCTCATGGCGTCGAGCAGGGCGAGGCTGCGCTCCGACTCCGCGATCAGCAGCGCGCACTTGAATCCGGCGAGATTGAAGCCCTTACTCGCCGAGGTGACGGTGACGCCGACCTCGCGTGCGGCATCCGACACCATCAAGAACGGCGTGAAGGTCTCGACGGCGTGCACCAGGGGGCTGTGGATCTCGTCACTGATCACCGTGACCCTGTGCCGCAGAGCGCTGTCGGCGAGAGCGGACAGCTCCTCGGCGGGGTGGATGAGGCCGAGCGGATTGTGCGGATGGCAGAGCAACATCGCGCGCACCGAACCGTCCGCGAACGCGGCATCCAGTCCGGCGAGGTCGAGACGGTAACCGCCGGCTCGGGAACTGTCGCCCAGAAGCGGCACGTCGATCACCACCGCGCCCACCTCACGGATGAACTCGCGGAAGGGCGGATACACCGGGGTCGTGATAACGATGCCGTCGCCGGGGGACACCACCTGGCGAAGCGTCTCGACGATGGCGACGCTCACATCCGTGGTCGTCCGGATGCCATCCAGCGCTGGCCGCCAGCCCCAGCGCGTCGGCGAAGTCCGCGAAGGCGACGGGCAACTCGCCCGGGCTGCCGACATAGCCGGAGTCGGAGGCCGCGATGCGCTCGTGCAGCACGCGGCTGATCCCGGGCGCGAGGGGATAGTCCATCTCAGCGACGAACAGGGGCAGCACCTCGGCCGGGTACGCGGTCCACTTCTCGCTGGTGCGGTGGCGGAGGGTGGCGAGCGGCTCGGCGATCACGTCCATGGGTTATAGCCTGGCAGGTTCGTCGCCCGCGACCGCGACCGCGGCCGCGGCCGCGAGCAGGCGAGCCGTGATCGCAGCCGCTACGGGCTGGTGGGTGTCGCGGAGCAGACCTTCGAGTTGCTGCGCGGCGGGCAGCAGGTGCGGCTGCAGGTCCTGCTGCTCGAACTCAGCGGAGCCACCATGCTGCTTCTCGACGAACCGACG
>JABBOD010000002.1:0-82180 GCA_019351995.1 Acidobacteriota bacterium | reverse complement strand
GGTCGGCAGAGGCGCTGCAGGGTGCCCTCGATCGCGATGAGGGGAGCGTGCTCGCGGTCACGCACGACCGCTGGTTGCCGCGATCGGCGATCCATTCTGCAATCCGGGCGAGTTGCGACAAACCGGGTGTCGGCACTCGCCCGGTTTCGCGCAACTCGCCCGGGATGCGTGGGCGAGACGACCCACTGGCCGCTCCTCCACAGTCGGATCGCTGCCGGGCCGTCCCCTGACGCCGTGTTGGCGGCGGTTGCCGCCGTCGCCGTTGAGGACCCTGGGTTCATGGATGACTTCGCCGACCGTCTGCAGTTTGTTCGGGAACTAGCCGAGCAGGGCGACATCCGTGAACTGCAGCGCGCCGCGGAGCGTGGACGACTGGTGCGAGTCCATCGCGGCGCCTATTACCCGTTCGAACACTGGGACAAACTCACACAGACGGAGAGGTACACCTTCCGGATACTCGGTTGTGTCGGGGCCGGCCGCATCCCGCCGACGATCAGCCATGTCTCGGCGGCGGTCCTTCACGGAGCCCCAATCATCGGGCCGATGCCGACTCTCGTCCAAATGCTCGCGACGACGGCGGCAGGTACTCGGACCGAACACGGGTATCGCAAGCACGCGACGGCCTTCGCGACTCACGACCTCGAGATCCGCGGCGAGTTGAAGTTGACCTCCCTGCTCAGGACGCTGGCCGACACGGCGGTGGATTCGCCATTCCTCACTGCCGTGGGGGTTCTTGATTGGGCCTTCGCGCATCACCCGGTTGTCGCGGAGGACGTCATCCAGGTGCTCGACCGCCTCGGTGTCAGGCGTGGCCGTCGTCGAGCCGAGCGCGCCATCGCCTTCGCCGACGCTCGATCCGGATCTCCCGGGGAGACCCTGAGCCGGGTGCGCATCTGGGAGGCGGGACTCCCAACCCCCGAGTTGCAGGTCCCGTTCAACGATCGCGCCGGCAGGATCGGCGTCGTCGACTTCTGGTGGCCGGGCTCCCAGCTCATCGGGGAGTTCGACGGGGTGAGCAAATACGTTCGGGATGAGTTCACCGGCGGACGAGATCCGGCAGCGGTCGTCATCGCAGAAAAGGTTCGGGAGGATCGGCTGCGAGCACTGGGCCCCGGGGCCGCCCGGTGGGGTTGGTCGGTGGCATGGGCTCCCTTCATGCTGCAGGCGCAGCTTCGCGACCGAGGATTGCCCGTGGACCGCCGCCGGCCCCGATGACGGGCGAGTGGCGACACGTCGGGCGTCTGCGCTCGCCCGGATTGGCGCTACTCGCCCGGATCCGGGCCTCCGAGTCGGGATGCAGCCTCCCGGTAGGCTGGCGCAGTGAGCGACATCGAGATCGGCCGGTCCAAGCGGGCGCGGCGCGCCTACGCATTCGACGACATCGCGATCATCCCGAGTCGCCGCACCCGCGATCCGCAGGACGTGTCGGTGAGGTGGACGATCGACGCCTTCACCTTCGAAATGCCGGTGCTCGCCGCTCCCATGGACTCCGTTGTCAGTCCGGCCACCGCGATCAGGATCGGCCAGCTCGGCGGTCTCGGCGTGCTCGACCTCGAAGGTCTCTGGACCCGATACGACGACCCTGAGCCGGTCCTGGCCGAAATCCGCACCCTGTCGGCGGATGCTGCCACCGCTCGCATGCAGCAGCTCTATGCCCAACCGATCAAGCCCGAACTCATCAAGGAGCGCATTGCGCAGATCCGCGCGGCCGGCGTCCCGGTTGCCGGTGCGCTCTCGCCGCAGCGGACGCAGGAACACTCCCAGGCGGTGGTGGACGCCGGAGTCGACCTGTTCGTCATCCGCGGCACAACCGTCAGCGCGGAGCACGTCAGCAAGACCGTCGAGCCGCTCAATCTGAAGAAGTTCATCTACGAACTCGACGTACCGGTCATCGTGGGTGGGGCCGCGAGTTACACGGCCGCGCTGCACCTGATGCGCACCGGCGCGGCGGGCGTGCTGGTCGGCTTCGGCGGGGGAGCGGCGTCGACGACGCGCGCGAGCCTCGGCATCCATGCTCCGATGGCGACCGCGGTGGCGGATGTCGCGGGCGCTCGTCGCGACTACCTCGACGAGTCGGGCGGTCGCTACGTGCACGTCATCGCTGACGGGGGTCTCGGTACCAGCGGCGACATTGTCAAGGCGATCTCGGTTGGCGCCGACGCGGTCATGCTCGGAACGGCCCTTGCTCGCGCCGAGGAAGCTCCCGGTGGCGGATTCCACTGGGGTGCCGAGGCGCACCACGGTGAGTTGCCGCGCGGCGGCCGAGTCGAGGTCGGGACGGTGGCCCCGCTCGAACGACTCTTGTTCGGTCCTTCGTCGAACCCGGATGGCCGGGTCAACCTGATCGGCGCGTTGCGGCGCTCGATGGCGACGACGGGCTACTCCGACCTGAAGGAGTTCCAGCGCGTCGAGGTCGTCGTCGCGCCATACGCGCAGCACTGACCACGCACCACGGACCGCGCAGCACGGACCACGCACCACGGAGTACTGCGCCGCCCGCGCTTCAGCTCCGGCCCCGCCCAAATCAAGGCTGAGGACGTCACCCACTCGCGGTGATCGAGCGATTCACGGGCGGCCCGATCGCGCCAGCCTTGATTTGGCGGGGCAGGGTCGCGAACTGTTCGACGGGCACGACGGGCACGACGGGCCGGCTGCCGTACCGGGCCGCTCGGTAGAATCGGTGCATGGTGGATGTGCGACGGGTGAAGCTCCCCGGTGTCGGGGTGCTGCACACCTTCGTCACGGACGACGGCGGCAAGGTCGGCGTGATCAGTCACCGCTCCGGCCACAGCGACCTCATCACCTTCGCGGATGCCGAGGACGGTGCGGCGAAGAAGGTTTCGCTCCGGCTCGATGAAGACGAGGCGCACACCCTCGCCGAACTGCTCGGCGGCACAAAGATCACCGAATCGCTCTCGGGACTCGACCAGATCCCCGGCCTGTCGATCGACTGGTTCCACGTCGACTACGACGACCACATCGCCGGGCAGCCCCTCGGCAACTTGACCACGCGGGGGCTCCCGGGCGTCACGGTCGTGGCCGTGGTGCGCGGTGAGTCCGCCAACCCCGCCCCCGACGAGGACTTCAAAGTCTTCCCCGGCGACACCCTCGTGGTCGCGGGCGCGCCCGAAAAGGTGGCGAAGGCGTTTCTCTTCTACCGAACGGGTGACTTCAAGGCGAGGGCCGAGCCCGTGGACGCGCCGCCCGGAGGCTGACCGTCGTGGGTAGCGAACTCCTCGTCCTCGGCGTCCTGTTCGTCATCGCCTACGTGTTTGGGCGGCTGGGCAAGCTCATCGGCTTGCCCGCGATCCCGATCTACATGCTGGTGGGACTCATCGCGAGTCCGAACTTCCACTTCTTCCCGCTGTCGTTCAAGTCCGCGGATGTGCAACTCATCGCGATCGTCGGCCTGATCTTCTTGCTGTTCAGCCTCGGTCTCGAGTTCGACCAGGACGAGTTCTTCGGCAACATCCGTTCCCTGCTTCTCAGCGGCGGCACGCGCATCGTGATCAACATGGCCGCCGGCTTCGTGTTCGGCCTCTGGGTGGGGTGGGGGACCAGGGAGGCGCTCATCATCGCGGGCATGACGGCGACCTCGTCGAGCGCGATCCTGACCAAGCTGCTCATCGAGCTGAGACGGCTGGCCAACCGGGAGACTCCCGTCATCCTCGGCATCACCGTCGTCGAGGACGTGTTCATCGCGATCTACCTGGCGATCGTGTCGGTCGTCATCGGCGGAGCGACCAACGTCTGGGCGATCGTGCTGCAGCTCACGATCTCGTTCGGGTTCCTCGTCGTGATGTTCGCGCTGGCGCGGTGGGGTGGCCGGGTGGTGTCACGGCTGGTCGGAACCCGCGATGACGAGCTCTTCACCATCCTGTTCTTCGGGCTCGCGGTGGCGTTCGGCGGTCTCGGCGAACTGCTGGGAGTCTCGGATGCCATCGGTGCCTTCCTGATCGGTCTCGTTCTCGGGGCCACCCGTTTCAAAGCGCGGCTCGAGCAGTTCTCCCTCCCCTTGCGCGATGTCTTCGGCGCGTTCTTCTTTCTCAACTTCGGGCTCGCGCTCAACCCCTCGACGTTCGGCCCGGTGCTGGTCCCCGTCATCGTCGGCGTCGTCATGACTCTGCTGCTGAACACCGCGGGGGGCCAGTTGATCGCGTGGCTCAACCGGCTCACGCCCGCCGAAGGCTTCAACGTCAGCGCCATGCTGCAGAACCGGGGGGAGTTCGCGCTGATCCTGGCGACCCTCGCCGCCGGTGCCGGACTCGATTCACGGCTGACTCCATTTGCCGGACTGTACGTTTTGATCATGGCAATCGTCGGACCCGTTCTCGCGGTGAACTCGGAACGGGTCGGCGGGTGGCTGTTCAGCGGGCGCCTGGCGCGCCGCCGTGCCGTCGGCACTGCCGCAGCGGAGCTCCCGAGCGAGCGCGCTCGCGATCGCGACTTCGCGGCGGCGGAAGCGGCCATGTCGGGGCGCGGTGATGATGACCTTGCCGCGATGCAGGTGGCGGCATCCGGTGACGTTGCTGCCGAGGAGATCCCGGTTGCGGTGACCGAAGAAGAACTCGACGCCATGCTCGATGCCGCGCTGAACAACCAGGACCGTCATGCGGCCCAGCCCCGTGACGAGACCGTCCGCGACCGGGATCCGGAGTATTGAGCGTGGCCGCCTCTGTGCCGTATGTCAGCTTCGGGAACGTCGCGCGCCGTCCCCGGTGGATCGGCGCGCTCATTCTCGCCCTCGCGATCGCGGCTGCCTTTGCCGCACTCGGGCAGTGGCAACTGGCTCGCAGCGTTGCCGCTCCCGTCGCCAATGTCAGCACGACCGAGACGCCGACCGACCTCACGGCGGTGGCGAAGCCGAACGTTCCCGTCACCGATGTCGAACTCGGGCACATGATCACCACCGAGGCCACACTGGTTCCTGGGGACTTCGTGGTGCTCAGCGATCGACTCAACTTCGGCATTGCCGGATATTGGCTGGTCGGACACGTCCAGACTCCGAGCGGTGATCTTGCGGTTGCCCTCGGCTGGACCCGCACCCGGGCGGCTGCCGTCGCCGCAGAGAAGGATGCCGCGATCCAGACCCCCCTCATCGGCCGCTACCTGCCCAGCGAGTCGCCCGATCAGCCCGGCGTGGAGAAGGGGCAGCAGAGTGCCGCGTCGGTGCCGGCGCTGATCAACCAGTGGTCGACGATCGGTGATTCGGTGTACGGCGGCTACGTCGTGGCGCAGCATCCCTCCGCCGGGCTGACCACGATCGACTCGCCCGCACCGACGGCCGAGGTCGGGCTCAACTGGCTCAACCTGTTCTACGCGGCCGAGTGGGCCATTTTCGCCGGCTTCGCGATCTACCTCTGGTATCGGCTCGTCAAGGACGAGGTGGAGAAGGAGAACGACGATGAGGGCGACGCCGATCCCGACGTCGTCCGTGACGGCCAGCAAGCGAAAGTAGGATAGCTGCATGCCCACCGGACCCCGTCCGAGCGACGTCCCCCGCATCCGCAAGGTCCTCGCCGTCTATCGCGTTTCGGCGATCGTGACCGGCGTTTTCCTCCTCCTGCTGTGCGCATTGGTCTTGTTGCGCCTGGTCTTTCTGGTCGACATCGAGTTGGGTGGTCCCTTCGGGTTCCTCTCGCTGACCCCGCAGAAGCAGATCACCGCCGTCGACCTGACGACCGCCATCCTGATCCTCCACGGGTGGCTCTACGTGCTCTACCTGGCCCTGGATTTCATGCTCTGGCGGCTGCTCCGTTTCAGCTTCCCCCGTTTCCTGCTCTTCGCTCTCGGCGGCATCATCCCCGGGCTGTCGTTCTACTTCGAGTTCCGGGTGCCGGCATACGTCAATGAGCAGCTGGAGGCCGCGGGCTCGCCCGCCACGACGCCGGCAGGAGCCACCGCGTGACCGAACCGACGACCGAGTCTCGTCCCGTTCTCGTCGTCGACTTCGGCGCCCAGTACGCCCAGCTCATCGCCCGCCGTGTGCGCGAGGCAGGTGTCTACAGCGAGATCGTGCCGCACACGATCAGCGCCGCCGAGGTCGCGGCCAAGAATCCGGCGGGCATCGTGCTCAGCGGCGGCCCGTCCAGTGTCTATGAGGAGGGCTCCCCCTCCCTCGACCGCGGGGTGCTCGAGCTCGGGGTCCCGACGCTCGGGATCTGTTACGGCTTCCAGGTGATGGCACAGCAGCTCGGCGGCGAGGTCGCGCCGACCGGCATCCGAGAGTACGGTTCGACGACGGTGCGCCTGACGGCTTCCCAAGAATCCGGCGCCGACCGGGTGCTGGTGGCCGGTCAGCCCGACGAGCAGACCGCGTGGATGAGCCACGGCGACTCCGTCGTCAAGGCGCCGGAGGGCTTCACCGTGCTGGCATCGAGTGATGCGACCCCGGTCGCGGCCTTCGCGAGCGACGCCCGCAGGCTGTACGGGGTGCAGTGGCATCCCGAGGTGAAGCACTCGGTGTTCGGTCAGCGCGTGCTCGAGAACTTCCTGCACGCGGCGGCGGGCATCCCGGCCGACTGGAACAGCGGCAATGTCATCGCCGAGCAGGTCGAGAAGATCCGCACCCAGGTGGGCAGTGGGAAGGTGATCTGCGGGCTCTCCGGCGGCGTCGATTCCGCGGTTGCGGCGGCACTTGTGCACAAGGCCGTCGGGGATCAGCTGGTCTGCGTCTTCGTCGACCACGGGCTGTTGCGGGCCGATGAGCGCGAGCAGGTCGAGACGGACTACGTGGCGGCCACGGGTGTGCGGCTTGTGACGGTCGACGCGCGCGAGCAGTTTCTGACGGCGCTCGCCGGGGTCACCGACCCCGAGATGAAACGCAAGATCATCGGCCGCGAGTTCATCCGCACCTTCGAGCAGGCACAAGCCGATCTGGTCGCCGAGTCGGCGGCTGACGGTGACCCGATCGCCTTCCTCGTGCAGGGGACGCTGTATCCGGATGTCGTGGAGAGCGGCGGGGGCACCGGCACCGCGAACATCAAGAGCCACCACAACGTCGGGGGGCTCCCGGAAGACCTGCAGTTCGAGCTCGTCGAACCACTGCGCACGCTGTTCAAAGACGAGGTGCGCGCGATCGGACGTGAGCTCGGTCTGCCCGAGGTCATCGTGGGGCGTCAGCCGTTCCCCGGGCCGGGGCTCGGCATCCGAATTGTCGGTGAGGTCACCTTCGAGCGCCTCGAACTGCTCCGCAAAGCGGATGCCATCGCCCGCTTCGAGCTGACCGCAGCCGGCCTCGACGGCGAGATCTGGCAGTGTCCGGTCGTGCTTCTTGCGGATGTGCGCTCGGTCGGCGTGCAAGGCGACGGCCGCAGCTACGGGCACCCGATCGTGCTGCGACCGGTGTCATCCGAAGATGCGATGACCGCCGACTGGACGCGCCTGCCCTACGAGGTGCTCGCTCGCATCTCGACGCGCATCACCAACGAGGTCGCCGGCGTGAACCGCGTCGTGCTCGACGTCACGTCGAAGCCGCCGGGCACCATCGAGTGGGAGTAGCCCGTTAGTTGCGCGGCATGAAGTACGACAGCAGTCGCAGGATCTCGAGGTAGAGCCACACGACGGTCACGACGATGCCGAAGGCTGCCGTCCAGCCGTAACGGCGCGGCTGGCCGGTCTGCACCCCGCGCTGCACGAAGTCGAAATCGACGACCAGCGAGTACGCCGCCATCAGAACGACCAGGATGCCCAGCGGAATGCCGAGCGGAATGCCGAAGATCTTCACGTCGCCCAGGCCGTGAACCGAGCCGACGACGCCGAAGGCCATCAGCCCGACATTGACCAGCGAGTACGCCAGGTAGCCGACGATCGCCACCAGGAAGATCTTGGTCGCACGCTTCGACGCCCGCACCTTGCCGCTCGCGAAGAGCGCCAGCGTGACCCCGACGACGCCGAGGGTGCCGAAGACGGCCACCGGGACGATCCCGGAGGAGAAGGCCTGGTTGTACCACTCGGATACGGCCCCGACCAGTACGCCCTCCGCGAGGCAGTACCCGAGGATCAGGGCGGGCACCGGCTCGCGCTTGAAGGAGTTGACCAAGCCGAGCACGAGTCCGACGATGAGTGCCGGGAAGAGCAGCACCGGGATGAACCATCCGATCGCCGCCCCGAACACGAGCACGAGGAAGCTGACCGCCGTCTTGACGATGGTGTCTTCGTACGACATGCGGTCCATCTGGGATGCGGTGGCATCCGGCAGCGCGAAGTGCTCGTCCAGCTGCGCCGCCGACGGCACGGGAACGGGGACCAGGCCCGCGGCGCGGTCCTTCGCGGCCTGGCGCTCGGCAGCCTTCTGAGAGAAGGCGGGAGAGTTCGAGAAAACGGGGTTCGACATGGCGGGCTCCGATGATCTGGGAACTGCAGTTTACGAAATGTCCCGGTGAGGACGCCGAGAATGTCGCGGCGTGGCCACCACGCTGGCCGCCCACGCCGAGGCGAAGATCACGGCCGATTCGATGCTGAGAGCGGGCAGCATCCCGTTGTAATCCGCGTAGATGCGAGGCAGGATGACCGCGGCCGCCACCACGAACGTCACCGTCGGATAGCTGCGAGCCGGCCGATGCCGAACCAGCAACCACGCGACGTACGGCAGTACGAGCAGGCCGATGAACTTCGGTCCGGTCAGCAGGAGCACGACGGCGGGAGTTGAGATCGTGACGGCGACGACGCGACGCCAGCCGTTGGATGGCATCACGCACCACCCCACGACGTGGGCGAGAACGCCGGCTGCCAGTAGCCAGAGCGCGAAGGTGTCGGAACCGGCCGCGGCCACGGCACCGCTGATGATCAGGATGGCGCCGCCGACCACGCGCGACGTGTGCGAACCCCAACGGAGCGGGAGGTCTTGGGTGCGAGCCTCGGGGGGAGCGGACACGGTGCGTATCAGGCGTTCAGCACGAGGTAGCTGATGCCGAGCACGAGGATGGCGGCGAGAGAGAGGTAGCCGAGCACGATCGCAGCCCACGCGATCGCGGTGCCGCGCGCGCCGCTGCGGCCGATCTGCGACAAGGCGATGTGACCGAAGAGCGCGGCAAGCGGGTTCGCCAGGCATCCCAGCACGAGAGCGGCGATCGCGAGGACGTTGAACTTCGCGGGTTCCTCCACGGCAGCGGCGGGACCGGATGGGGTGGGGTCATCGAGCGGGATGTCCTCGATCCGGAGCACACCCGTGTCGGTGTTGTCGTAACCACCGACTGGGGCATGGGCCGGCGCATCCGCCGTCGCGCTGGCAGCCTCGCCGACGTTCGCCCGGTGCTGCGGCCCTGCCTGCATGTCGCTGTTGAGCATGTCGGCCTGGAGCATGTCGGCCTGGATGATGTCGATGGCTGCCGTCAGCGGCACGCCGGTGCGCGTGCCGCAGTAGATGCAGTACTTCCACTCGGGCTGCAACTCCCGCGAGCAGGTGGCGCAGACGGTCATGGTCCGGCCAGATTATCGTGAGCAGATGGACGCTCCGAACCCCCCTTTCGTGCCGCTCGTCATCGGCCACCGTGGGGCGCCGGGGTATCGGCCCGAACACACCCGGTCCTCCTACGAGCTCGCCTTCGCTCTCGGAGCCGACGCCGTCGAACCCGACATCGTCATCACGAAGGACGGCGTTCTCGTGGTGCGCCACGAGAACGAGATCTCCGGGACGACCGACGTGGCGCAGCATCCGGAGTTCGCCGAGCGGCACACCACCAAACGGATCGACGGGGTCACCCTCAGCGGCTGGTTCACCGAAGATTTCACCTGGTCCGAGCTCGCCACTCTGCGTGCCAGAGAGAGGCTGCCCGAACTGCGGCAGCACTCCAGCAGCTTCGACGGCACCGAGCCGATGCTGCGGCTCAGTGAGCTGCTCGAGCTGGTCGACGAGGCTGCAGATCGGACTGCGCGACCGCTCCGGCTGGTGGCTGAGATCAAGCATCCGACCTATTTCGCGTCGATCGGGATGCCGCTGGCCGAGCCGGTCGCGGCCGCCCTTGCGCCCTGGGGCGGCCAGGAGCGGCTGACCGTGGAATGCTTCGAGCAGACGGTGCTTGGCGAGGTGGGGGCGCGGGGAGTCTCGGCCGAGTTCATCTACCTGCTGGAGGCAACGGGTGCGGCCCCCGATCTCATTGCCCGGGACGGGTCGTCGGCGATGTCCTATGCGTCGCAGCTCACGGATGCGGGCCTCGATCGACTGGCCCGCGAGGTCGATGGGATCAGTCCAGACAAGAGCCTGCTACTTGATGATCCGGCGCTCGTGACGCGTGCCCACGAACGCCGCTTACGGGTCTTCACCTGGACGCTGCGCCCCGAGAATGGATTTCTTGCCGAGCCGCATCGGCTGGGCGGTGTCTCGAGCGACTGGGGCGACTGGCGCACCGAGTTCGAGTCGATCATCCGGAGCGGCGTGGACGGGATATTCGTGGATCACGCCGACCTGGGGGTCGCCGCCCGTGCGGGTGTCGCTGACGGCGCGAGCTGACGGCGCGAGCCCGAGGGGCGGCTGCCTTCCCCTCCCCATTCCCTTCCCCCTCCCCACTCCCCGTTCCCAAATCAAGGTTGAGAACGCTCCGAAGGGTCAGGGAGCACGAGATCACCGCAGGATCGAACGCGCGCAGCCTTGATTTGGGAGATGGCCTCGTTTGGGCGACCTCGCCGCGTCGCCGGGTCGCCGGGCGTTTCGGGGCTGCGGCCTCCGCCCCGATGTCAGCCGGGGTCGCCGCGCGCGAGTGCGGCACACACGGCGGCCTCAACCTCCGGCCATCGCTCCATCACCTGCCGGTAGCTGAAACGCAGAACGCGATAGCCGAGCGCGCTGAGGAGCGCGTCGCGACGCCGGTCGCTTTCGAACGCGATCGGACCGGAATGGAACTTCTCGCCGTCCACCTCGACGACCAGCCGATCGCCGAATAGGAAGTCGACGCGACCAACCCCGCGGACCGGGATCTGCCGTCGAGGGAGGCGATGCCGCATCCGAATCCAGAACAGGGTCTCGGTGCCGGATTCGCAGACACCGTCGACGGAGAGCACCGCCCGGCGGTAGGAGGCTGGTATGCGACTCGCCATGTCGACGACCTCGCGACTTCTCGATGGGTCATTGTGGAGCACCGAGTCAGCACTCGCCGCAACGAGCTCGGGCGACGTGCAGGAGCAGAGGTCTTCCAGGGCGTCCACCGGATCGACCATCAGGCGCGACGCGTTCCGCGAATCCCGCCAGTGCACGACCGCGGCATCCGAGCGTCGGAGGCGCAGATGTGCAGCACCCGGGGCCCTCAGTTGACAGTCGTTGCCGTCGACCGCGACGTGCAACTTGAGGTCGGTGACAACCCAGAATCCCTGCAGGTCGAGCACGGACCGGCAACTCAGACGGCCACCGACGCGGACAGCCCGCACGAGGTCCGGGTGCATCCCAGGGCTCACGTACCAACCCTGCCGCGCCCGCAGGAGGTGACCGCGGCTCACTTCGCGGGCGATCGCGTCTTTGCTGAAACCGGCCGAGTGCAGTTCGTGGGTCGCGATGGCTCCACCGTGGGCCAGGACAAGCGGTCGCAGTTCGGATGTCATGGCAGCACGGTTGCCGATGTCACGGTTCGGCGGTCACGGACGCTCGACATCTGTGGACAACTGCCGCCCCGCTCCCAAGTCAAGGCTGGGAGGGCGTTGGGAGCTGGGCATTTGCGCGAGGGCGCGGTGCTGCCCTCGCCGCAGCCTTGATTTGGGAGATTGGGAGATCGGGCGGCAGGCGGCAGGCGGGCGGGCGCGAGGTACCGGCGGGCGGGCGCGAGGTACCGGAGCCGGGCCGGCGTCGCACCTCGCCGGTAGAATCGGAGGCATCATGACCTTCGTTCTGGACGGCTTCGACGCGGATCCGGGGTCAGCGGGCGCTGGAGCCGGCGCGGGTGCGCGCGGCCCCGACGAGGAACTTCTCGCCGGCCTCAACCCGCAGCAACGCGAGGCGGTGCTCTACCGGGGCGGCGCGCTGCTGATCGTCGCGGGGGCGGGGTCGGGCAAGACCAGCGTGCTGACCCGGCGTATCGCCGGGCTCATCCAGACGCATGAGGCGTGGCCGAGCCAGATCCTGGCGATCACGTTCACCAACAAGGCGGCGTCCGAGATGCGCGAGCGGGTGCAGGCTCTGGTCGGGGGTGCCGCAGACGGCATGTGGATCTCGACCTTCCACTCCGCGTGCGTGCGCATCCTGAGGCGGCAGGCCGAGGTGATGGGCATGACTCAGGGGTTCACCATCTACGACTCGGCCGACTCGCGTGCGCTCATCAAGCGCATCCTGAAAGAATTGGATGCCGACACCCTCGGTTTCACCCCCGGCAATGTCGGCGCCAAGATCTCGAAGCTCAAGAACGAGCTGATCGACGCCGAGAGCTACTCCCGCAACGTGAACTCCGAGGATCCGAACGACGTCGCGTTCCTCGAGATCTTCCGCCGCTACACCGCCGGCTTGCGGCGCGCCAACGCGCTCGACTTCGACGACCTGATCGGCGAGACGGTGCACCTGTTCCGCGCCTTCCCCGAGGTGGCGGCCCTCTACCAGCGTCGCTTTCGGCATGTGCTCGTCGACGAGTACCAGGACACCAACCACGCGCAATATGCGCTGATCCGCGAGCTGGTGCGGGCGATCAAGCCGCAGCACGTCCCAGACGACACCCGCATGCGAGTGGATGCCGACGGCGGCATCCCCGGCGCATCGCTGACGGTGGTGGGTGACTCCGATCAGTCGATCTACGCCTTCCGCGGGGCGGACATCCGCAACATCGTCGAGTTCGAGCGCGACTTCCCTCGGTCGAAGACGATCCTGCTCGAGCAGAACTACCGCTCAACCCAGACCATCCTCGACGCGGCCAACGCGGTCATCTCGAACAATTTCGATCGTCTCGCGAAGAATCTCTTCACGACGGTCGGCTCGGGCGACAAGATCGTCGGCTACACGGGGTACACCGGTCACGACGAGGCCCAGTTCGTGGCCGACGAGATCGGCGCGCTGCACGAGCATGGCGAGCGATACAGCGACATCGCCGTGTTCTATCGCACCAACTCGCAGACACGTGCTCTGGAAGAGATCTTCATCCGCTCGGCGATCCCGTACCGGGTGCTCGGCGGCACCAAGTTCTATGAGCGTGCCGAGATCAAGGATGCGATGGCCTACCTGATCCAGGTCGCCAACCCGGCAGACGACCTGGCGCTTCGGCGCATCATGAACCTGCCCAAGCGGGGCATCGGCCCGGCCACCGAGGCGGTGCTGCAGGGCTACGCCGACCGAGTCGGAACCACCCTGCGCGACGCGCTCCCGGATGCCGGCCAGCTCGGACTCGGTCCGAAGGTGACGGCAGCGATCCTCGACTTCGCGTCGATCATGGACGAGGCGAGTGATTCGGCGCCGACGACCAAGCCCGCCGACATCCTGATCAAGATCCTGGAGCGCACCGGGTACATCGAGGCGCTGCGCGCCACCCGCGACCCGCAGGACGAGGCGCGGATCGAGAACGTCGAAGAGCTCGTGGCCGTCACGAAGGAGTTCGGTCGCAACAATCCCGATGGCACGCTGATCGACTTCCTCACCGAGGTGGCGCTGGTGGCGGCCGCCGACGAGTTGGACGACTCGAGCGGAACGGTGTCGCTGATGACCCTCCACACCGCGAAGGGCCTCGAGTACGAGTCGGTGTTCCTGACCGGCATCGAAGAGGACTTGATGCCGCACCGCATGTCGACCGGCGAGCCGGGGGGCCTCGCCGAGGAGCGCCGACTGTTCTATGTGGGCATCACCCGCGCGAAGAAGCGGCTCTACCTCTCGCTTGCGATGACCCGCTCCACCTTCGGCGACACCAACGTGGCGATGCCGAGCCGCTACCTGCAAGAGATCCCGGCCGAACTGATCGAGTGGCGGCAGAGCCCCGGAATGGCGACCTCCCGCAACGGAACACGCTCGCGAGCCCTGAACGGCCGGCCGTCATACGGCAGCTCGACCGCCGGGGCTGAGCGGTTCGGGTCGCGCGACGCTCTTCCACCTGCTCCGCCGAGGGTGAAGACGGAGTGGGCCAATGCGGTCACCAACAAGGTGCGCGACAACGGCGACCTGACGCTGGCGGTCGGTGACCGCATCCGTCATGCGGATTTCGGTGAGGGTCGCGTGAGCGCGGTCACCGGCGAGGGCCCCAAGAGCATTGCCGAGGTGCAATTCGAGCAGGCGGGCCGCAAGCGCCTGCTGATCAAGATCGCGCCGATCGAGAAGCTCTGACTCCCCCTGTGGATGATCGGATGTCATCTTTGGCTGGTCTGTGACATTCTGCGGAGAAGCTCCGCAAGCTCGTCGAGTCGCTGGGCAGCGATTGGGAGGGTTCGGGTGCCTTCAACGACCTGTACGCGGAGTTCAACATCGCAGGCGGCCAGCTCACCGAGTCTCTCGAGGGGATCGCGTCCATGTTGTCGAAGGTCGCCGCGTACTACGCGGAGTCTGAGACGAATGTCGCCAACGCATTCCGCAGCTGACTTCGTCCCGCGTTTCGTGACTCGGGTGACCTCGCATGGTTGAACTGCGCGTCGGGTCCGACGCTGTCCGCGCTGCAGGCTCGCGTGCGCAGGCGCTGATGGACGAGCTCCGCGAGGGGCTGAGCGAGTGTGACCGTATGAGCGCGAGTTTGGTGGGTCAGTCGTGGTCGGGCCCGGCGTCCGCCATGTTCCAGTCCGGTTGGGCCGAGTGGCATCGCGGCGCGTCGGAGGTCCAGGCGGCGCTCGCGGGCATCGCGAAGCTCCTCGACGAGTCGGCCACTCAGTACGAAGCCACCGAGTCGGCCGTCACACAGGTGTCGAAAGACTCCTCTGTCTCGTTCGGGGAGCGCGCCCGGTGACCCGATTCCATATCGACACCGATGACCTCGGCGCCACCGTCACCACCCTGCGGCGGGTGGGGAACGGAAGTTCCCGAGTCCGGTTCCCGGGATGGAGTGGGTGGCGGAGCAGATCGCCAACCTCGTCGGCAACATGTGGCCGGATGGCGACACCGCCAAGCTGGATGAGGCATCCCGAGTGTGGCATGGCCTCGCCGACGACCTGGATGACGTTGCCTCGACGGTGAGCAAGCTGCCTCAGGCGCTGTCGGGAGTGAACGCGGCGGAGCTGTCGCGCATCGAAGATGAAGTGCGTCGGGTGCGCACCTTCGCGAAGCAGGTGGCGTCGGCTTGCCGCGAGTTGGGCACGGCGTGCAACGCCCTTTCGGGCAAGATCTCGTACGTTCACGTGCAGACGGAGATTACGGTCGGGGTCACGATGGGGGTGATCGCGGCGACGGTGGCGGCCGCGTTGGGTTTGACGGTATTCACCTTCGGCATCTCGGATGCCGTGGGGGTTGCCAGCGTCGCGGGCGAGACGGCGGGTGCGGTGGCCATGATCATGGGCTTCATCGCCGAGTTGGGGGCGTCGATCTCTGCTGCGGTGGGCGACATCGCGGCGTCGGCCGTGCTGTGGGGTGTGGCGGGCGCGGCGAGAACCTGCTCGTGACAGGGATCACCGAGCCAGACACCGGCGACCTGCTCGGCGCTGCGGAAGAAGGCTTCGTCGGCGGAGCCATCGGCGGCGGAATCGGCGCGGGTCTCGGCAAGGTCATCGAGCTCGGCGGCCGGAGCAGGTTCGTCGATACCCTCGACGATGACGCCGGGACCGTTCGGGTCATGCGGGATTCCGAGAACGCGGACCTCGGGCTTCGGGCGATTTTGCACTGTTAGCCGGAAATCCGCTGACCAGCGCCGATGAGGCCGCCACCGGGTCATACACGGGCCCTGGCTATGCGAACGTCAATGCGGCTTTGCGAGGCCTGATTCCGATGAACCCGGAGTTGCAGGCGCGAGCTGACGCGGTTTCGTTAGCTCTGTCCAAACTTCCCGATGCCCCCGTTGTTGTGTTCCGCGGATCGCACCTAGAGATCGAGTAGATCGACAAGTATGTCCCGGGTGCCGTCGTCAAGGAGGATGCCTTCACGAGCACATCTTCAGATCCTGGTCAGGCTTTCGCTGGCAACACGAGATTCTTCATAGAGTCCTTTCACGGGAAGGATGTCGCGGCATGGTCTTCGGTCAAGTCCGAGTCGGAGGTCCTGTTCGATAAGGGCACTTCGTTCGACGTCATCAGCAAGTCCTACGATCCTGTTTCCCACACGTACTACATCGGTTTGAGAGAGGTGCCCTGATGGCCCCCAATCTGACGCCCGAAGAAATCGAGCAATCCAATGCGAGGCTCCAGGAGTTCATCCGCAGGATGGAGGCCGTCCCCGAGTCCGAGCGCACCCCGAACACGAGTGAGAAGTTCGCCGGTCCGGTTGGTCACCCTGTGGAGTCGCCCGAGCAGGACGAGCCTGATGAGTCTGAGAAACGTTGACCGGCGATCCCTCGGAAAATCGTCATGATGTCGGGGAAAGGGCGGACCGACAACCGGTTGGCGCCGGGCCGTTGCTTGAGATGATCGTGCGTTCGCGGGAGGTAAGACGATGGACCCTGAGATGGCAGCTCGTATCGCGGCGATCTCGACCGCATTGTCCGAACTGCGCGATCGGCCCGGGCCGGTATTCAGAGGCACGCCGCTTACAGCGGACGAGATCGCATCCTATGTTCCGGGCACGATTCGGACGGAAGCCGGATTCACCAGCACCTCCGCCGATCAGGGCGCGCAGGTCGGTGTCCGCCGCGTCGCTCCGCGGGGTGCCGCCTCGCGCTGGTGCGGTGCGGGGCGGGGCGCGGGCTCGGCCGGCTCGGCGAGAGTCACGAGGCGCACGACGGGCGCGGCCCCCGCATCCAGGATCGCTCCGGGGCGCCGCCCGCCCACCCGGCCCGCCTGGAAGGGCAGCAGCGAGTTGGCGCCCAGCCGCACGTAGGCACGCCCCGCGGTCTGCTTGCCGATGCCGGCGGCATCCGGCGCATCGAACTGTTGGTGCCGACATCCGCGGCGACCGCGTGGGCGAGTCGAGGAACGATCTCACTGAGCGGGGTCGATCCGTCGGCATCGAGCAGAATTCGGCTGGGGGAGCCGGTGCGCGCGTCCGACACGGTGATCAGCAGGCGCATGGGGGAAGTCTATTGAGCCGGACGTGAGGATCTGTGGACAAGCTGTTCACGATTGCAATCTATTCCGATATATCGCTATAGTGTTGTTAACGGTCACGTTACTCGTGGACTCCATCTCCGCGGCGTGACCGGCACAAGGAGATTTTCATGCGATACAACAACTTCACCCCCCATCATTTCGGTCCGCGGGCAGCCGCTGCGGCATCGGCCCGCTTCCACCACGGGGACCCCGCCGAGCACGAGCATGAGCACGGCGGCTACGCCGGACGCGGTCGCGGACGCGGCGGCTTCGGCCCCGGTTTCCCGGGTGGCTTCGGTCCCGAGATGATGCGCGACTTCGCGCAGGCCTGGGGCGGCCCCGGCCGTGCCCGCAAGGGCGACGTGCGCGCCGCCATCCTCTCCCTGCTGTCCGAAGGAGCCGCCACCGGCTACGCGCTCATCAAGGGAATCGCCGAACGCACCAACCAGGCCTGGCGACCGAGCCCCGGCTCGGTCTACCCGACCCTGCAGCAGCTCGTCGACGAGGGCCTGGTCCGCCAGCCCGGCGAGGCGGGGCGCACCGACTACGAGCTCACCGAGTCCGGCACCGCCTATGTCACCGAGCACCAGGACGAGCTGGATGCCGCGTGGCAGTCGGCCGGTCCGCGTGCGGGCGGGGTCGACCGGGAATTCATGTCCAGCATCGGCAAACTGTTCGATGCGGTCAAGCAGTTCCCCCGCTCGGCCACGCCCGAGCAGCGAGCCCAGGCCGCCGCGAAGATGGACGAGCTCCGCCGCGAGCTCTACCGCATCCTCGCCGACTGATCCGGAAAGACGACGAAAACGCGGGTTCGCTCCCATTCGCAGCGAGCCCGCGTTTTTGCTGCGCTGGTCTCTCAGCCGAGCCGGGCGAGGAGTCGCCGAGACGGCAGCTCGCGCACGCCGCGCGGGGTGATGCGCACGAGGCCGCGGGCGACACCCAGCGCGGCCCGATACCGGCGAGGATGCTGCGGCAGCCCATACGCGTCGCGCACGCTCGGCGGCAGCAGCCCCGCCGTCAGCGCGCGGACCAGCGGCATCGCCGGCCGCGTGAACCACGGAATCGCGCGCGAGTGCAGCAACTCCTTGGCCACGCCCCTCGCCGCGTCGGTCACCTCGAGCCCCGCCACCGTGGTCGCCCAGTACTCGGCGAACGCCGCGCGTGACTCGGGCCAGACCCCGTCTGGCAGTTGCAGCGTCGTGCCGAGGCGGGCGGAGGCCGCGTAGACCTCGTCTGCGACGCCGGGCGCGAGCGGGCCGTGGACCCGCTCGTGCACGGAACGCCCCACCTCATAGAGGGTGGCGGCCACCCAGAGCTGATGGTCGGCATCCATCGCTCCCTCGACGCCGACGTGGGCGCGATCGACGAAGCGTGCCGCCAGCGCGGCCTGTGCCTGCGAACCGAGCCCCACCGCGTAGACGTAGCTCAGCGTGTTGCGGAGCCGCTTCATCGGGTCCGTCGCGAAGGTGCTGTGGGCGGCGACCCCGCGCGCGACGACCGGATCGGCCAGCTGCAGGAGGATCGCGGCCGCGCCGCCCAGCACGAGCGCGCCGTCGGCGGCGTACTCCTCGAAGCTCTGCGCACCGGCCATGCGCCCATGGTGACAGGCTCGGGTGGCAGTGGGCACCGAAAGAACCCCGGATGTTTCCTCGCTGTCAGCAGGTACTCGGACAACGGCCAGAGTTTGCGCGAGTAGAGTTCTCGATGGCCCGAAAGTCTCTTGACGTCGAACTATCTCGCTATCGAGATACCGCCGAGGACACGACGGACCGCCACCGACGAACGCAGACGGAAGAAGCAAACAGCGTGGATCTTTTCGAGTACCAGGCCCGTGATCTCTTCGAGAAGTACGGCGTTCCCGTACTCCCGGGCATCATCGCCGACACCCCAGAAGAGGTGCGTGCCGCAGCCGAGAAGCTCGGCGGCGTCACGGTCGTGAAGGCGCAGGTCAAGGCCGGCGGTCGCGGCAAAGCCGGCGGCGTCAAAGTCGCCAAGACCGCGACGGATGCCGAAGAGCTCAGCAAGGGCATCTTCGGCCTCGACATCAAGGGCCACACCGTCAAGCGCGTCATGGTTGCGGCCGGCGCCGATATCAAGGAGGAGTACTACTTCTCCGTGCTTCTGGACCGCGCGAACCGCAGCTACCTCAGCCTCTCGAGCTTCGAGGGCGGCATGGAGATCGAGGAGCTCGCGGTGGAGCGCCCCGAGGCCCTTGCTCGCGTCGAGGTCAACCCCGAGGAGGGGCTGGACCTCGAGAAGGCGAAGGCCATCGCGGTCGCCGCGCACTTCCCGGCCGAGCTCATCGACAGGGTCGCTCCCGTTTTCGTGAAGCTCTACGAGGTCTACGTGGGCGAGGATGCAACGCTCGTCGAGGTCAACCCGCTGGTGCTCACCGGTGCGGGGGACATCGTCGCGCTGGACGGCAAGGTCTCGATCGATGAGAACGCCGACTTCCGGCATCCCGGTCACGAGGCCCTGGAAGACAAGGGTGCCGCTGACCCACTTGAGGCGAAAGCCAAGGCGCTCGGGCTCAACTACGTCAAACTGGACGGCCAGGTCGGCATCATCGGCAACGGTGCGGGGCTCGTCATGAGCACGCTCGATGTCGTCAGCTATGCCGGCGAGAACTTCGGCGGCATGAAGCCGGCCAACTTCCTCGACATCGGCGGCGGAGCATCCGCCACCGTCATGGCGAATGGCCTCGACGTGATCCTCGGCGACGAGCAGGTGAGGAGCGTGTTCGTGAATGTCTTCGGCGGCATCACCTCCTGTGTCGCCGTCGCGGAGGGCATCGTGAAGGCGCTCGAGATCCTCGGAGACTCCGCCACCAAGCCGCTCGTGGTGCGCCTCGACGGCAACCAGGTCGAGGAGGGCCGCGCCATTCTTGCGGCGGCCAACAACCCCCTTGTCACCCTCGCGACGACCATGGACGATGGCGCCGCCAAGGCTGCGCAACTCGCTGCTTAGCGGAGGCCATTTCTGGCCTTCGCGCGAGTTGCGCCGGGCGCCGTCTCGGCCCCCGGGCTCGCGAACACTTTGAAATAGGAGAGCAAGAAAATGTCGATCTTCCTCAACAAGGACAGCAAGGTCATCGTCCAGGGCATCACGGGCGGCGAGGGCACCAAGCACACCGCCCTGATGCTCAAGGCCGGAACGCAGGTCGTCGGCGGCGTCAACGCGCGCAAGGCCGGGACGACGGTCGAGCATGACGGAGGCGTCAGCCTGCCGGTGTTCGGAACCGTCGCCGAGGCCATGGCCGAGACCGGCGCCGATGTCTCGATCGCCTTCGTTCCGCCGGCATTCGCGAAAGACGCGATGATCGAGGCCATCGATGCTGAGATCCCGCTGCTCGTCGTGATCACCGAGGGCATCCCGGTGCAGGACTCCGCCGAGGCCTGGGCGCACGCCAAGGCGAAGGGCAATAAGACCCGGATCATCGGCCCGAACTGCCCCGGCATCATCACCCCGGGCGAGGCCCTGGTGGGCATCACGCCGGCGAACATCACCGGAAAAGGTCCGATCGGGCTCGTGAGCAAGTCGGGCACCCTCACGTACCAGATGATGTTCGAACTGCGCGACCTCGGCTTCTCGACCGCCATCGGCATCGGCGGCGACCCGATCATCGGCACGACGCACATCGATGCGCTCGCGGCCTTCGAAGCCGACCCCGACACGAAGGCGATCGTCATGATCGGCGAGATCGGCGGAGACGCCGAAGAGCGTGCGGCGGACTTCATCAAGGCGCACGTCACCAAGCCGGTCGTCGGCTACGTCGCGGGCTTCACGGCCCCCGAGGGCAAGACGATGGGCCATGCCGGCGCGATCGTGTCGGCCGGTGCCGGAACGGCACAGGGCAAGAAGGAGGCCCTCGAGGCCGCCGGGGTCAAGGTCGGCAAGACGCCGAGCGAGACCGCGGATCTGATGCGGGAGATCATCGCCTCGCTGTAACGGGGAAGGTCGCGTGTTGCGGCCGTTCAGTCGACCGTCACCTCGGCGGTCCGCACCCGCGCGGGCCATGTCGTCGTTCCGAGTTCTCGAGAGATGTTCCTTGCGGTCTCTCGGAGGTCGTTGAGAACGTTGTCCTCTGGTGGCCATTCGCCGGTCGGTATCACGACGGCGACGGTTAAGCTCGCGACATGCGTTCACGCCCCGTCGCCACCGTTGCCGTCCTCGCTGCACTGGCGATGCTCCTGACGGCCTGCCAGTTCTTCCCGAACTCGAGTGGGTCGAGATCGACGGCGACGCGGACCAACGAGACCGTCGCCGCGGACCTGAGACCGTTCTACGAGCAGACCCTCACCTGGAGCGCACCGAGTGGGGGCATCGACACCACCAACGTCACGGTCCCGCTCGACTGGAGTCACCCGACCGGTGCCACCATCAAGATCGCGATCGCGCGCCACTCTGCCGGCTCCGGCAAGCTCGGTTCCCTGCTCATCAATCCCGGCGGACCCGGAGGCTCCGGCTATGACTTCGTCGAGCAGTACGTCAACGACGTCGTGACGCCGGCGGTCCTGAAGAAGTACGACATCATCGGCTTCGATCCTCGCGGAGTGAACCACTCGACCCCGAGGATCACCTGCTACACCGATCCGAAACAGGAGGACAAGCTCCTCTACGGCACGTACGCCAGTGCCTATGGAACCCCCGGATGGGTCGACGAGCTGACCGCGGTCGAGAAGGACTGGGCGGCGGCATGTCTGAAGAACACCGGCCCGCTGCTCGGCCACATCGACGCGGCGAGCAATGCGCGCGATATGGATGTGATCCGGGCGGTTCTGGGGGACACGAAGATGCACTACCTCGGCTACTCATACGGCACCTACCTGGGCACGATGTACGCCGAGCTCTTTCCGCACAACGTGGGACGGATGGTGCTGGACGGGCCTATCGATCCGACCGTCAGCGATCTGAACTCGCTGGCGACGCAGATGGCGGGATTCGACAGTGCTCTGAAGAGCTACATGGCCTCCTGCCTCGCGACGGCCGGGTGCCCATTCACCGGGACCGTCGCCGAGGGTCTCGCCCAGGTGCGCGCGGTGCTCGACGGAATCGATGCGCGACACCTGGTTGCCAGTGACGGACGCAAGCTCGACTCCGCCACCGTCGGTACGGGGATCTCGTACACGCTGTACTCGCAGTCGAGCTGGCCCAGCCTGACGAAGATGTTCCAGGATCTGGCTGCCGGTGACGCCAACTCCACCTTCGTCAACGCCGACGGCTACAACGGCCGCAACGCGGACGGGACATACCGCGACAACGAGTCCGACGTGTACGCCGCGGTCACCTGTGCCGAAGGCAACCTCGGGACGGATGGCGTCCCGCTGCTTCAGGGGCTGGCGCGCATCGATGCCGCGGCCCCGATTCTCGGGAAGTACTTCGCCGAAGACGACTACGCCGTGCTCGACGCGGCCTGTTCGAACTGGCCGGAGCCGGTCGCGAAGCTGCCCACCTCCTTCGCGGCCACCGGTGCGCCGCCGATCATGGTCGTCGCCACCACCAACGACCCGGCAACCCCGTACGCCGGCGGCGTCTCGTTGTCGAAGCAGCTCTCGAGCGGCGTGCTGGTGACCCACAAGGGCGAAGGCCACACGATCTACGCGCAGGGCGACCCCTGTATCGACAGCACGGTGGATGCCTACCTGATCAGCGGCACGGTGCCGAAGGCCGACCCAATGTGCTCGTGACCGTAGCGGGGGTGCTCGGCACTCTCTTCGCGATCGTGACGGTCGGTGGCGGAGTGCTCGTCATCGCGATGCGCGAGCGAATCGCGGGGTGGAATGCCCGGGTGAATCGAAAGACTTTTGGCGCGTTCGGCGATCGCGTGGCGAAGAACTCGACTCCCAGTTGGATCGTGATCATCGGAGTCGGGCTCATTCTGCTCGGGGTTGTCTCGCTGCTGCGCGTGATCTTTCCTGGGCAGGGTTAGCCGTTTCCGATCGCCGTCGTGGGGTCTGGGCCAGTCGTGGGCCCGCTTCCGCTCATCGCGGGGTCGACGATTCAGGACAGATCGACGATCCGCGACCATTTCGGCTCTGCGACTGCGATCCATCCTGATTTCTTGACACGGGTGGGGGCGAGGGCCAGGAGCCCGCGCCATCCAGGGACCTTCGGCACTGTCGTCGTGGCGTCCGGCCCCCGAGACTCGACGGGTGAAGCTCACGGTCGGCACGGTCGAATCACTCGGTAGCCAACGCGGCGGCATGTCGCTGGAGCTCGTCGACAAGTGGTGGCGCGCCGCGAACTATCTCTCCGCCGCGCAGATCTACCTGCTCGATGACGAACTGCTGCAGCGCCCGATCGACCGGGACGACATCAAGCCGCGCCTTCTCGGTCACTGGGGCACCGATCCCGCGCTCAATCTCGTCTGGGCTCACCTCAACCGGGTGATCGTGCAGAGAGACCTCGACGTCGTCTACATCGCCGGTCCCGGCCATGGTGGCCCCGCGATCCTGGCCAATGCCTGGTTGGACGGCACGTACAGCGAGCTGTATCCCGAAGTGAGCTTGGATGCTGCGGGCCTGCGCCGCCTGATGCGCCAGTTCTCGTTCCCCGGCGGTGTGCCGTCGCACGCCTCCCCGGAGACCCCCGGATCACTGCACGAAGGCGGAGAGCTCGGCTACTCGCTGGTGCACGCGTACGGTGCGGTGCTCGACAATCCCGGTCTGATCGCCGCCTGTGTGATCGGCGACGGCGAGGCCGAGACGGCGACGTTGGCGGCGAGTTGGCATCTCAACAAGTTCCTCAGCCCGCGCGCCGACGGCGTGGTCCTGCCGATCCTCAACCTCAACGGCTACAAGATCGCCAACCCGACGATTCTGGCGCGCATCCCCGAGGAGGAGTTGCTGCAACTCATGCGCGGCTACGGGTACGCTCCGCGCGTCGTCAGCGGCGGGTATGACGGCGAGGACTCCGCGGCGGTGCACGCGCGATTCGCTGCGCAACTGGATGCGGCGCTCGATGAGATCCGCGACATCCAGGATCAGGCGCGGCCGGACCGGAGCCCGCACGATGCCGCCGGCCTCGATCAGATCCCCCGACCAGCATGGCCGATGATCATCCTGCGCACCCCGAAGGGCTGGACAGGGCCGCGATTCGTCGACGGGGTGCCGATCGAGAACACCTGGCGTGCCCATCAGGTGCCGCTGGCAGGGGTGCGCGACAATCCCGAGCACTTGGCGAAGCTGCAGGAATGGCTCGCCTCCTACCGCCCGGAGGAGTTGTTCACGGCGGCGGGCGCCCCGATCGAGGAGTTCGATGCGCTGCGGCCGCGTGCCGAGCGCAGGATGAGCGCGAGCAGGCACGCGAACGCCGGGGTGGGCGCCCCACTGCGCCTGCCACCGCTCGAGCCGCACGCGGTCGCGGTGGTGAGAGACGGCGCCCTGGTCGAGTCGACGCGGCTGCTGGGCGGGTGGCTGCGGGATGTGATGGTCGCCAACCCCACCGACTTCCGACTGTTCGGCCCCGACGAGGTCGCGTCGAACCGCCTCGACGACGTGTACGAGGTCACCGCCAAGCAGTGGCAGGCCGAGGTCGTGGATGTCGATGAGCACCTCGCGCCGGAGGGCCGCGTCATCGAGGCGCTCAGCGAGAACCTCATGCAGGGTCTGCTCGAGGGGTACCTGCTGACCGGGCGCCATGGCCTGTTCACCTCGTACGAGGCCTTCATCCACGTGGTCGATTCGATGTTCAACCAGTACGCCAAGTGGATGGAGTCCGCCCGCCACGTCGGCTGGCGGGGCTCGCTCTCGTCGTTCACCTACCTGCTCTCCTCGCACGTCTGGCGACAGGACCACAACGGCTTCTCGCACCAGGACCCTGGCTTTCTCAACCACGTCGCCACCAAGAGTCCAGAGGTGGTGCGGGTGTACCTCCCGCCGGACGCGAACAGCCTGCTGGTGACCGCCGAGCACTGCCTGGCATCCCGCGACCACATCAACGTGATCGTGGCGGGCAAACATCCGGAGGCCACGTTCCTCACCATCGAGGAAGCGCGCGAGCACGGTGCCAGAGGGTTGGGAATCTGGGCATGGGCGGGCAGCGAACGGCGCGGAGAGGTGCCGGATGCGGTCCTCGCCTGCGCGGGCGACGTGCCGACCGTCGAGGCGCTCGCCGCCGTGCGACTTCTCGCCGAGCGGGTGCCGGAGGTCGCGGTGCGGCTCGTGAACGTGGTCGACCTGATGCGGCTCACTCAGCCGAGCCAGCATCCGCACGGCATGGACGACGAGCAGTTCGACGCGATCTTCACGGTCGACCGTCCCGTGATCTTCGCCTTCCACGGCTACCCATCCCTCGTGCACCAGTTGGCGTACAAGAGGCACGGGATCGCGAACTTCCACGTGCGCGGCTACCGCGAACACGGGACCACCACCACGCCGTTCGACATGCTCCTGCTGAACGATCTCGACCGCTTCCGTCTCGCGATGGACGTGCTCGAGCGGGTTCCTGGGCTGCGCGAGCGCTTTGCCGGGGTGCATCAGGAGTTCGATGACGCGCGCTCGAGGCACCGTGCCTACACCCGTCAGCATGGTGAGGATCCGAGCGACGTTCTCGGGTCTGACGGCGTTTTCGGGCCCGCCTCGGCATGACGGCGGCGGCGACTTCCGCCACACCCGTCACGGCCGGATCGGAACCGGTCGCACGGGCATGGGGCAGCCTGACGGTGGATGTCGCGCTCGAGCGCGCCGGTTCCTCGCTGCGAGGACTCGATGAGGCCGAAGCGGCTCGTCGTTCGGTGAACGCGGCCCGAGCGCCTCGCTCGAATCGCGTGCGCTTCGTCACCGTGGTGCTGCGGCAGTTTCGCAACGCGGTGCTGCTGCTGCTGATCGCCACGGCGGCGGCGTCCGCACTGCTCGGTGACCCCGCCGAGGCGGCGATCATCGGCGTGGTCCTGCTGATCAGCGTGGGGCTGGGCGCGGTCAACGAGTTTCGCGCTGAGCGGGAATCCGCGGCGCTCGCCGACACCATCCCCGTGACGGCGATCGTCATCCGCGCGGGGATCGAGAAGCGGATCGATGCCGCGGCCCTGGTGCGCGGGGATATCGTGCGTCTCACCTTGGGGGCTCTGGTTCCGGCAGACATCCGCCTGCTGTCGGTTGAGGAACTGCAGTGCAACGAATCCACGTTGACCGGCGAGTCGGCACCGCGCCCCAAGAGCGCCGCGCCGGTCGCTCCCGAGGTCGGTGCGTCGGACGCCGGCTGCCTCGCGTTCGCCAGCTCGGTCGTGACCGCCGGCTCCGGTGTGGGGCTCGTCGTGGCGACCGGCATCGAAACTCTCGTCGGATCGAGCAGGCAGGAGCTCTCAGCCCGCCTCCCGGAGACCTCGTTCCAGCTCGGGCTTGCACGCTTCAGCCGGCTGCTGCTCGGGGTTGCTGCCGTGCTGGTCGCCACGATCGTCATCACCGGCATCGCCCTGCACCGTCCGCTCATCGACACCCTGCTGTTCTCCCTCACCATCGCCGTCGGCGTGACACCGCAGCTGTTGCCGGCCGTCGTCTCCAGTTCGCTGGCGCAGGGAGCTCGGAGTCTGGCCAAGCGCAAGGTGCTGATCAAGCGGCTGGTCTGCGTCGAGGACCTCGGCAACGTCACGACTCTGATCACCGACAAGACCGGCACCCTCACCGAGGGGCAGATCTCCTTTTCCATCTCGCTCGATGCAACGGGGGCCTCGTCTCCGCTCCCGACGATCTGGGGCCGTCTCGCGGTGGCGACCAGCGGGGAAGGAGCCGTCGCCGACAACGCGCTCGATGAGGCGCTGCTCGCTCTGCCCGCGCCGCCGGGGACTCCCGCGGCGACGCCGGTCTCCGGCCTGCCGTTCGACCACGAGCGCACCCTCTCGTCGTCGCTCGTCGAACTCGCGGGCGGCATGCGCTGGCTGGTGGTCAAGGGGACGCCGGAGGCGGTGCTGGCGCGCTGCACCACCGGGGTCGGCGACGCGCGGGCCGTGGTCGAGCAGCAGTTGATGGCAGGCGGCCGGGTCGTCGCCGTCGCGCGCCGGCCGATGTCGGCCTCATCCGACACCAGCGACACGGTCGTGGCAGCCGACGAGGCGGGGCTCGAGTTCCTCGGACTCCTGGTCTTCGCGGATCCCCTGCGAGCGGATGCCGGAGCGGCGATGGAGCGCCTGGCCGGCCTTGGCATCCAAGTGGTCATCGCCACCGGCGATCACCCGCTGGTCGCCGCGCGCCTCGCCGCGGAGCTCGGGCACCGGGTGGACACCGTGCTCACCGGCGCGGACGTCGACACCCTCGACGATGACGCGCTGCGCGCGCGACTGACCGGCTGGGCGATCGTGGCTCGAGTGCTGCCCAAGCAGAAGGAGCGGCTCGTGCGGGTCCTTCGCGCGCGCGGGGACACCGTTGCCTTCCTCGGCGATGGCGTCAACGATGCGCTCGCCCTGCACGCCGCTGATGCGGGAATCTCGGTGGTGACCGCCACCGACGTGGCTCGTGATGCAGCCGATATCGTGCTGCTCGATAAGAGCCTGGATGTGGTGGCCGACGGTGTCGAGGAGGGGCGACGGATCTTCCAGAACACCATGAAGTACCTGCTGATGGGGACATCGGCCAACTTCGGCAACATGCTCAGCGCCTCGGCTGCGTCGGCGTTTCTTCCGTTCCTGCCGATGCTGCCGACGCAGGTGCTGCTCAACAATCTGCTCTACGACTCCAGCCAGCTCGCGATCTCCACCGACCACGTCGATCACGAGCTGACGCGCAGACCGTCGCACTGGGATCTCGGACTGATCCGTCGGTACATGCTGGTTTTCGGTGTGCTGAGTTCGCTGTTCGACTTCATCACCTTTGCCGTTCTCCTGGGCATCGACTCGTCGGCATCCACCTTCCAGACGGGCTGGTTCGTGGAATCCCTTGCGACCCAGGGGCTCGTCGTCTTCGTGATCCGTACCCGCCGCTTTCCCTTCGTCCGCAGCCGCCCGAAGTGGGTGCTCTCGGTCGCGGTGATCGCATCGATCGTCGCGGGATGGATCGTCCCCTTCACTCCGATCGGCGCCCTGTTCGGGTTCACCGCACCCGCGCCAAGCACCCTGCTGGCGCTGCTCGGGATCATCGTCGGCTACGTGATCGTGATCGACGTCGCCAAGCGGTGGTTCTTCCGTCCACGGATGGCGCACCAGCTCTAGCGGGGGTTCCTCATGGCGCGCAGGCCGTTCAGGATGGTGACCACGTCGATGACCTCTTGCGCGAGGGCGCCGACGATGGCGGGCACGACCCCGGTGGTCGCGGCGAGCATGAGGGCGAGGCTCAGGCCGATCCCGATCCAGATGCTCTGCGTCGCGATGCGCATGGTGCGCCGCGCGATGGCGATCGCCACGTCGAGCCGGTCGAGGTTATCGAGCAAGATGACCACGTCGGCGCTCTCGCTGGCGGCGGTCGCGCCGCGCGCGCCCATCGCGACGCCGACGTCGGCCGCCGCGAGCACGGGCGCGTCGTTCACCCCGTCACCCACCATCACGACCGGGCGCTCCGGGGCGGCCGCGACGATGCGCACCTTGTCCGCCGGCAGCAGATCGGCGTGCACCTCGTCGATCCCCAGCTGTTCGGCGACGTGAAACGCCGTTCGTTCCGCATCGCCGGTGAGCATCGCAATTCGCGGGACACCGAGCGCGCGAAGCCCAGCAACCACCCCACGTGCCTCCGGTCGAATCTGATCGCGGAGCACGATGCGACCGATGATGATGCCCGCGAGGGACACCGCGATGGCGGTGTCTCCCAGGGGAAGCAGGGGGAATGGATCCTGCCGACCGTCGAGCACGAAGGCCGGCTTCCCGACGCGGACGGCCTCCCCGGCTCGGTCGGCAAGGACTCCGGCACCGGGCTGTTCGCGGACTTCGGTCAGATCATCGCCCGCGATTCCGGCCTCGGCGGCCGCATCCACCACGGCGCGCGCCAGCACGTGCGGCGACAGAGCCTCGGCCCCCGCGGCAAGCGAGAGCACCTGTGCGACGGTGGTCCCTGCCACGGGATCGATCCGTTCGACACGAGGAGCTCCGCCGGTCAGCGTGCCGGTCTTGTCGAAGGTGACCGTGCGGGGATGGGCAAGTGCCTCCAGGCTGTCGCCGCTCTTGATGATGACGCCGTTGCGCGCCGCGTTGCCCATTCCTGCGACGAACGCCACCGGCGCGGCGATCAGCAGCGGACAGGGTGTTGCCGCCACCAGCACCTCCGCCGCGCGCACCGGATCGCCGCTGAGCGCCCAGCCGAGCGCGGCCAGTCCCAGCGCGACACCGGTGAAAGGGATGGAGACCCGATCCGCGATGCGCACGAAGCGAGCCTTGGTGCTCGCGGCATCCGCAACGAGCGCGACGATCAACTGGTATTGGCTGTCGCCCGCGATGGAGACGGCGCGGAGGCGGATGGCGCGGTCGCCATTGACGGAGCCGCTGGGTGCAGTCGCCCCCGTCGTGAGCTCGACGGGAAGGCTCTCTCCGGTGATCGATGACTGATCGAACTCGGCGGGTCCGTCGATCAGCTCGCCGTCGACCGGCACCATCTCACCCGGCTTGACGAGGAGCACATCGCCGACCATGACGGCGTCGACCTCGATGTCGGAGACCGTTCCGGAGTCATCGACGCGGTGCGCGACGCGCGGCGTCCGCTGCATCAGCGCATCCATCTGGCTGCGGGCACGGGCGCTCGCGTAGCTCTCCAGCGCGCCTCCGCCGGTGATCATCAAGGCGACCACCAGGGCGGCCCAGTATTCGCCGACGGCCACCGTGCTGGCGATCGCGAGCACGGACAGCACGTCGAGACCCCAATGCCCGCCGCGGAACTGGCGCACCATCTGCCACAACTGCAGCGCGGCGATCCCGATGACGAAGACCGTCACCCCGATGCGAGCGACTTCGCCCAGGCCCGCTGCCGTCATGATGAGGGCCACCAGACCCACCCCGACCGTGGCGGAGACGGAGGGGAAGCGTCGCACGCGACGGCCGATCGACAGGAGCACAGCGCGCATTCCCCGACCGTAGGGACTCGGCGATCCGGCGAGGAGAGGCAAAGGTCCCGCGGCGGGCAATCAGTGCAGCAGCGACGCGGTCTGCCGCGCGATCTCCAGCTCCTCATCGGTCGGGATGACGAGCACGGCGACCGCCGAACCCGGTGCGGAGATGGTGCGTTCGCCGGAACCGTTCGCGTTGGCATCCCGATCGACTTCGATGCCCAGAAAGCCCAAGCGGTCCACGGCGCGCTCGCGGATGAGCGGGCTGTTCTCGCCGACGCCTCCGGTGAAGACGAGAGCATCGAGACCGCCGAGCTGGGCCATGTATGCGCCGATGTAGTGCCGCAGTCGGTGAACGTAGACGTCGATCGCCAGAGCCGCGGCATCCGACTCCGGCCCCGAGCCCTCCGCTGCTGCCGATGTCGCGCGCATATCGGAGGTTCCGCCAAGGCCGAGCAGCCCACTGCGCCGATTGAGCAACTCGTCGACGTCGGCAAAGGACATCCCGGCAACCCGGTTGAGGTACGGAAGGATCGCCGGGTCGAGATCGCCGGAACGCGTGCCCATCACGAGCCCTTCGAGCGGGGTCAGGCCCATCGACGTGTCGATCGAGCGCCCACCGAGGATCGCCGCCGCTGACGCACCGTTGCCCAGGTGCAGCACGATCATCTTCAGCTCGTCGAGCGGCCGAGCGAGGTGGGCGGCAGCGCGGGCCGAGACGTAACGGTAGGAGGTGCCGTGAAATCCATAGCGCCGGATCCCCAGGCGGCCCGCCAGCTCGCGATCGATCGCGTAGGTGGAGGCTTCCGCCGGCATCGTCGCGTGGAATGCCGTGTCGAACACCGCCACCTGCGGGACATCGGGCAACAGCGCACGGGCGCCCCGGATGCCCAGCAGCCCGGGTGGATTGTGCAGCGGCGCGAGCGGTGCCAGACTCTCGATCCCGCGCTCCACCTCGTCGTCGATCAGCACCGGAGTGGTGAAGAGGCGGCCACCGTGCACGATACGGTGACCGACCGCGTCGATCGGGATGCCGGCCAGTCGTGTGCGGATCTCGACGAGTGCCTGCGCGTGGTCGGCGGTCGACGAGCCGGGCTCGCCGATCCGGTCGAGCGAACCGCTGGCGAGCGCGGCACCGTCGACGGGGTCGACGACGCGGTACTTGATCGAGGACGATCCCGCATTCAGCACGAAGACGGACCGGACATCCGCGTTCACGGTGCGACGCCGCCCTGCGCCTGGATCGCGGTGATCGCGATGGTGTTGACGATGTCCCGAACCAGAGCACCCCGCGACAGATCGTTGATCGGCTTCGCGAGCCCCTGGAGCACCGGCCCGATTGCGAGCGCACCCGAACTGCGTTGCACCGCCTTGTAGGTGTTGTTGCCGGTGTTGAGGTCGGGGAAGATGAACACCGTCGCGCGGCCGGCGACCTCCGAGCCGGGCATCTTCGCCGCCCCGACGGTCGGGTCGGCGGCCGCGTCGTACTGGATCGGCCCGGCCACCATCAGTTCGGGTGCCCGTTCGTGGACCAGCGCCGTCGCCGCACGGACCCGCTCCACCTCGCTCCCGCTGCCCGAGTCGCCGGTCGAATAGCTGAGCATCGCGACGCGCGGCTCGATGCCGAACTGCCGAGCGGTGGCGGCGGACGAGATGGCGATGTCGGCGAGTTGTTCGACGGTCGGTTCCGGGATGACCGCGCAGTCGCCGTAGACCAGCACGCGATCGGCCAGTGCCATCAAGAAGATGCTGGAGACGACCTTCACCCCGGGGGAGGTCTTCACGATCTCAAAAGCGGGACGGATGGTGTGCGCCGTCGTGTGGACGGCCCCCGACACCATCCCGTCGGCCAGGCCGTCGTGCACCATCATCGTGCCGAAATAGCTGACGTCGGTGACGGTGTCAGCGGCGAGCTGTGCCGAGATGCCTTTGGCGGCGCGGAGTTCCAGGTATTCGGCGGCGAAGCGCGCGTGCAGTTCGGGATCACGCGGCGACAGCACGGTGACCCCTGACAGGTCGAGTCCGAGCTCGGCCGCCCGGGCGCGAACCGTGATCTCCTCGCCCAGAATGGTCAGCCGGGCGATGTCGCGCTGCGCGACGATGGCGGCCGCGCGCAGGATGCGGTCGTCGTCGCCTTCCGGCAGCACGATATGGCGGCGGCCTTGGCGCGCGCGCTCCAGCAGTTCGTGCTCGAAACGCAGCGGGGTCATCGCGCGCGTGGCGGGAAGGCTCAGGAGCCTGACCAGCTCCTCGCCGTCGACATGGCGTTCGAAGAGCGCGAGCGCGAGCTCGTACTTCTGGGGGGAATCCGCGGCCAGGCGACTGCGGGTCTGGGTGACGGCGATCGCGGTGTCGAAGGTGCCGAGCGAGGTCCGACCGATGGGGAGTGCCGGAGTCAGGCCGTCGAGCAGTCGCTGGATGGACGGCGCGATCGGGAACCCCCCGTTGAGCAGGATCCCCGCCACGCTCGGGAAGGTCGTCGACGCGTGTGCGACCAGCGTGCCGATCAGCACGTCCGAACGGTCTCCGGGCACGACCACCACGGAACCCTCCAGCAGGCGAGGGAGCACATTCTCGAGCGTCATTCCGGCGACCACCGTGCCCAGCACCGGTCGTTCGAGCAACTCGGGGTCGCCCATGAGCAACTCGGCGTGCGCGCTGGCGAACACCGAGCCGAGCAGCGGCGCCACCAGCTGCGGATCCTCGGGGACGGCCCAGGCGGGAAGCGACGAGCTCCCGCTGCCGGCCGTGACCGCGCTGGCGATGTCATCGAGGTGCTCAGGGTCGGCCCGGTTCACCACGAGAGCGACCACCTCGGCATGCTCGGCCCGCAGTTCGCCGACCGCGACCGCGGCGACCTCCGCGATTTCGGCGGCGGTACGGGCTCCGTTCCCGTCGGCGCGCCGGCCCCCGAGCACCAGCAGCACGGGCGCCGCGAGTGCGGCCGCGATCCTCGCGTTGTCGGCGAGCTCGGTGGGGGTGCCGACGTCGGTGTAGTCCGAGCCGAGAATGAGCACCGCGTCGCAGCGTCCCTCGATCGCGGCGAAGCGGTCCAGGATCAGGGCGAGTGCGGCATCCGGGTTGTCATGAACGGACTCGTAGTCGGTGCCGACGCATTCCGCCTGGTCGAGCGGCGCCGTCGCGTGGTCGAGGAGCATCTCGAGCACGTAATCGGACTCCGTCGTTGAGCGGGCGATCGGACGAAAGACCCCGACCCGTTCCACGCTGCGGCGCAACGTCTCGATCAGTCCGACGGCGATCGTCGACTTGCCGGTCCGCCCTTCGGCCGAGCCGAGGTAGATGCGTGTTGTCACATGTTCACGCTAGCGGGGTCGCCTGCGCCCGCGCGTCCGCGCGCCGGATTCGTCGACGCCCGGAACGCCGCCCCGGCACCCGTGCACGCCGCCGGTACAGTCATCCCGATGACCCGGCGCCTGACTCTGCTGTTCTCGACCTTCGAGGCGCTGCTCGTGGTGGCGATCGGGGTGGCGATTCCCCTGGTGCCGCTGACCATCCTGTGGGCGGCGCAGTTCGGTTTCGCGCCGGATTGGGCGATCTTCTGGCGTGGTGCTGCCGACATCTGGCTCATCGGTCACGGGGTCGACGTCACCTTCACGCTCGATCCGGCGACCGCCGCGTCGCTCGGGATCGCGGGGGCCGGGCTTCCGGTCAAGATCACGATCGCGCTTCTCGGCTTCGCGATGCTCACGCTGCTGCTCGGTGTGCGGGCGGGGGAGCGCGTCGCCGAGACCGGACACCGCGCCCTCGCCGAGCTGAGTTGTCTCGTGGTGTTTGCGGCGGCATCCTTCGTCGTCACGCTCTCCGCGCTGAATGTCGCGGCCCGCCCCTCGCTGTGGCAGGGCACACTGCTGCCCACGCTGGTCTTCGCCGTCGGACTCTTTCTCGGCGTGCTGCGCGAAGGGCGCGAACGCGGGTCGGATGCCGATGCCGGCCTCCTGAGGGAGTGGACCGGAACCCTGCGACCCCCTTGGCGCGCGGCCATGGGAGGAGCCCTCCGCGCCGGAGCCGCCGCCACCGCGCTCGTCCTGCTGGTCAGCGCGCTCGCCGTCTCGCTCCTCCTCGCCGTGAACTACGCGCAGATCATCCGCCTCTACGAGGCGCTGCACACCCAGGTGATCGGCGGCCTCGCGCTGACGGCCGGCGAACTCGCGTTCTTGCCGAACCTGGTGATCTGGGCGGCGTCATGGTTCATCGGTCCGGGCTTCGCGATCGGAGCGGGGTCACACGTTTCGCCGCTCGGAACAGCACTGGGGCCGATCCCGACGATTCCCGTGCTCGGGGCGCTCCCAACGGGTGACCTGGCGTTCGGCTTTGCGGGACTCCTCGTGCCGGTGATCGCCGGCTTCTTCGCGGGCGTGGCGACACGGCCGATCGTCGTGCGGGCCCTCGACCGAGGTGCGGAGCACAGCGACACCCCGCACGGACTGATGCTCGTTGTCACCGCGGTGGGGGGCGGTGTGTTCGGCGGCCTCCTGATGGGCTTGCTCTCGGCGGTGTCGAGCGGGGCCGCCGGTCCCGGTCGTTTCCAGCAGGTCGGTCCCGACGCGCTGGCCGTCGGTCTCGTCGCCGCGATCGAGTTTGCGGCGGCGATCGGGATTGGCCTGGCGGCATCCGGTCGGAGACCGAGCTCGCGGGCCGACGAAAGCTCGCGGGCTGGCGGAAGATAGGCTCGACCCGTGCTCCGACTGGTCGTGATGATCTCGGGCGGCGGATCCAATCTGCGCGCTCTTCTCGACGCGTGCGAAGACGTCGAGTTCCCGGCCCGAGTGGTCGCGATCGGAGCCGACCGCGACGCTGACGGTCTCGCGCACGCCGAGGAGTACGGCATCCCGAGCTTCGTGGTCCCGTTCAACGCCTTCGAGACTCGGGAGGCCTGGGGCGACGAACTGGTCGACCAACTCAGACAGTGGGATGCCGATCTGGTCGTGCTCTCCGGCTTCATGCGTCTGCTGCCGCCGCGCGTGCTGGCGGCGTTCGGCTCCGCCTTGATCAATACCCACCCGGCGTACCTGCCCGAGTTTCCGGGAGCTCACGCGGTGCGGGATGCTCTCGCCGCCGGCGTCTCCCAGACCGGTGCGAGCGTGATCGTCGTCGACGGCGGCGTCGACAGTGGTCCGATCCTCGCCCAGGAACGCATCGAGGTGCGCCCGGATGACACCGAGGGCACGCTGCACGATCGGATCAAACTGGTCGAGCGGCGGCTGCTGGTGGATGTCGTCCTCGACGTCGCGAACGGCCGCATCGACCTGTCTCGACCCTAGGGATCCGCGCGCGCGGCCTCGGCGCCCGGCACTCGCGTCCGGCGTTCGGCGTTCCCTTTCCCCGTTCGCTTCCCCCAAATCAAGGCTGGCAGGGCTGCCGGATGCCGCAGCGGCAGCAATGGGACCGCGCGATCCGTCCGCGAGCCTTGATTTGGGGGCGACGGGTGCGCGCGGAGTGCGGACGCGGAGTCCGGACGCGGAGTGCGGACGGGGTGTCGCTCGCGCAGCTCGGGCGGGTAAACTTGTGCCGTCGCGACTGGCGTTCGGATGGGTGACCATCGGGGAGCGATCATCCACACTGTTTCGGCCGTTCGCCTGGGCTGAACCGGACTCTCTCATCCGTCCGGTTGTACCCAGAAGGAGCCGTTCATGTCCGGTCCCACCATCGATCCCGCCGCCTACCGGCCCCGCGATCTCGTCCCCATCCGCCGCGCGCTCGTCTCGGTCAGTGACAAGTCCGGGCTCGTCGAGCTTGCGGCGGCGTTGACCACCGCCGGCGTCGAGATCGTCTCGACCGGCTCGACGGCCGCCACGATCGCCGCCGCCGGATACCCGGTCGTCCAGGTCGGCGAGCTGACCGGCTACCCCGAGTCGCTGGACGGGCGCGTGCGGACGCTGCATCCGCTCGTCCATTCCGGGCTGCTGGCTGACCTGCGCCTCGAGTCGCACGAGAACGAACTCGCAGCCCAGGGCATCGAGCCCTTCGAACTGTTGGTCAGCAACCTCTACCCCTTCGCCGAGACGGTCGCGTCGGGGGCGGAACCGGATGCCGTGGTCGAGCAGATCGACATCGGCGGCCCGGCCATGGTGCGCGCGGCCGCGAAGAACCACGCCAACGTCGCGGTGGTGACCAGCCCGGCCGGGTACGCGGACATCATCGACGCGCTGGCCGCCGGCGGCACCACTCTTCTGCACCGCCGCGAGCTTGCGCTCCAGGCGTTCCGCCACACCGCGCGCTACGACGAGGCCGTCGCATCCTGGCTCGGCGCGGTGCTCGCGCCCGACGACGGGGGCTCTGGCTTCCCGGGCTGGCTCGGTGCCAGCTGGGACCGCGGCGAGGTGCTCCGCTACGGCGAGAACTCTCATCAGCGAGCCGCGCTCTACCGCACGCCCGGCGCGGCGGGCATCGCCCAGGCGACCCAGCTCGGCGGCAAGGAGATGTCGTACAACAACTACGTCGACGCGGACGCCGCGCTCCGGGCCGCATACGACCACCACACCCCGACCGTTGCGGTCATCAAGCACGCCAACCCGTGCGGGATCGCGACGGCCGACACGATCGCCGAGGCGCACGCGAAGGCGCACGCCTGCGATCCCATGTCGGCCTTCGGCGGCGTGATCGCCGCCAACCGCCCGATCACGAAAGAGGCCGCCGAATCGATCGCGCCGATCTTCACCGAGGTCGTCATCGCTCCCGGGTTCGAGCCGGAGGCGCTCGCCATCCTGCAGGCCAAGAAGAATCTGCGTCTGCTCGAGTTGCCCGCCGACTATGCGCGCGGTGACTTCGAGCTCCGGCAGATCTCGGGAGGCATCCTCGCCCAGGAAGCCGACACGCACTTCGAACCCGCCCTGCAGTGGAAGCTCGTCGCCGGGGAGCCGGCCGATGCCGCAACCCTCGCCGATCTGCACTTCGCGTGGGTCGCCTGCCGCGCCGTGAAGTCGAACGCGATCCTGTTGGCCACGAACGGCGCCTCCGTCGGCGTCGGAATGGGTCAGGTCAACCGGGTCGACTCCTGCAAGCTCGCGGTCGAGCGAGCCGGCGAGCGGGCGGCGGGCAGTGTTGCGGCGTCGGATGCCTTCTTCCCGTTCGACGACGGTGCGCGCATCCTGATGGAGGCGGGGGTCACCGCGATCGTCCAGCCCGGCGGGTCGATCCGCGACGAGGACGTCATCGCGGCGGCGAACGAGCTCGGCGTCACGATGTACTTCACGGGGGAGCGGCACTTCTTCCACTGACGGGGTTTCGCGGTGCGTCGCCGCTTCTGAGAAGGTACTTGCCCCCCACAACGAGCTGGGCCTAGTCTGGAGGGCTGCGCGGTGCTCGCCGTCGGCATTTCGAGTGATCGACAGCCCGAGGAGGCGCCATGAAGACGTACGGAACGACGCGGATCGCCACACCGCTCTTCGGCGTCATTGCGTTCGCCGCCCGCTCCCGGGCTGCGCGACCGTAGCGGTCGACGCACCGCCCGCTGACTCGGCGGCCGTCGGATCGCACCCCGGCCGCAGCATCCACCGCACCACCCCGCCACCCGGTTCGCGCCTTTGCGCGCGTCCGCTCGACTCCGGAAGAGTCATGCCAAACACGCCAACGGAAACCCCCGCCACCGCGTCCGACGCGCACGGCGCGGGAACTCTTCGTACCCTTCTGCGCCTCATGCCGTGGGTGCGTCCCGCCCTGTCGCGGATCATCCTCGGCATGGTGGTGGCGCTCCTCGCGGGGCTCGTCTCGCTCGCCATTCCGCTGATTCTGCAGAATCTCGTCGACGGTCCACTGTCGACCCGTGACGGCGCTCAGATCTGGCCCGCCGCGATCCTGGTGCTCGTGCTCGGGGTGCTCGAGGCCTGCCTGATCGCGGCCAGGCGCTTCCTCGTGCTGACCCCCGGCACACAGGTCGAGGCGGCGATGCGCAACTCCTTCTACGCCAAGCTGCAAGACCTGCCGGTGTCGTTCCACGATCGCTGGCAGAGCGGTCAGCTGCTGTCGCGCGCGATGAGCGACCTCAACCTGGTCCGTCGCTGGCTGTCGTTCGGTGTCGTGCTGCTGATCGTGAACATCGTCACGATCGCGGTCGGCTTCGTGGTGCTCTTCTTCTGGAGTTGGGTGCTCGGCCTGATCTTCCTGGTGTGCTCGGTGCCGCTCTGGATCTACGGCTACGTGTTCGAGCAGCGCTATTCCCTCGTGGCGCGCCGCTCGCAAGACCAGCAGGGCGATCTGGCGACGGCCGTCGAGGAGTCCGTGCACGGCATCCGCGTGCTGAAGGCCTTCGGTCGCGGTCGCTACTCGCTCGACAAGTTCACCCGGCAAGCCGAGGAACTGCGCGGCACCGAGATCGAGAAAGCGCAGGCGGTCGCCGGAATCTGGCTCTGGCTCCTGCTGGTCCCGGATGTCGCGTTCGCGCTGTGTCTGCTGGCGGGCGTCTGGCTGGCCTCCAGCGGATCGCTGACCGTCGGCCAGTTGTTCGCGTTCTTCGCCACGGCCACGGTGCTGCGCTTCCCGATCGAGTCGATCGGCTTCCTCCTGTCGATGACCTTCGACGCTCGCACCGCCGTCGATCGACTCTTCGAGGTGTTCGATGAGCCCGACGGCATCCAGGATCCTGAGAGCCCGGTCACGATCGCGGATCCTCGTGGGCGGCTGATCTTCGCCGACGTGCACTTCCGGTACCAGGATTCGCCCGCACAGTACCCTGACCTGCTCGACGGTGTCGACCTCGAACTGGAGCCGGGCGAGACCATGGCGCTCGTCGGTCTGACCGGGTCCGGCAAGACGACGTTGACGGCGCTCGTCACGCGACTTTACGACGTGACCGGCGGGGCCATCCGACTCGACGGGGTCGACATCCGTGACCTGACTCGTCAGGACCTGCGCCGGCACATCGCGATGGCGTTCGAAGACGCGACGCTGTTCTCGGCATCGGTGCGTGACAACGTGCTGCTCGGCCGTCCCGAGCTGGCGGGCGGCGGAACCGAGGCCGACGAGGTCCTGCGCGAGGCGCTCGAGATCGCGCAGGCCGACTTCGTCGCCGAGCTGCCGGACGGTGCCGAGACGCGGGTCGGCGAGGAGGGGCTCAGCCTCTCGGGCGGGCAGAGGCAGCGGCTCGCGTTGGCTCGCGCGATCGCCGCACGGCCCGCGGTGCTGGTGCTCGATGACCCGCTGTCGGCGCTCGACGTGGACACCGAGGCCCGGGTCGAGGCCGGGCTGCGCCGCGTGCTGGCGACGACGACGGCACTGATCGTGGCCCATCGACCGTCGACGGTGACGCTGGCCGACCGCGTCGCCCTGCTGGAGAACGGCCGGGTGACGGCCGTCGGGCGACACTCCGAGCTGCTCGCCAGCAACGACCACTACCGCTACGTCATCTCCTCGCTGGACGACGACAAGAACGAGATCCGGGTGAACGCATGACGGTGACAGGGGTCGAGGGCGAGGAGCGCAGTGAGTACACGCGCGAGGAGAGCCGCAGCATCCGGGACCGCTCACTACGGCTGCTCGGCTCGCTGCTGCGACCCCTGCGCGGTCGTGTCGCCTACGCCGTCGGGGTCATCGTCATCAGCACAGCGCTGCAGGTCGCCGGTCCGACACTCATCGCTCTCGGCATCGACCAGGGTCTGCCTGCCCTGATGAAACAGCACGATGGGATGCCGATCCTGCTGATCGTGTCGGCATACCTGATCGCGGGAATCTTCGGTGCCGTGCTCATCTCGCACTTCACCGTGCTCTCTGCGCGCATCTCGCAGGCGGTGCTCATCGATCTGCGCAAGCGTGTGTTCCGCCACTCGCAGCGGCTCAGCCTGGAGTTCCACGAGAGCTACACCTCCGGCCGACTGATTGCCCGCCAGACCAGCGATCTCGAGTCGGTTCGGGAGCTGCTCGACGAGGGCATCACCGGGCTGGTGCGCGGCATCCTCTACATGGGCTTCATCGCGGTCGCCCTGGTGCTGCTCGACCCGTGGAGTGCCCTCGTCCTGGCATTCGCGCTGATCCCTCTCGTCTTCCTGACGCGGTGGTTCCAGAAGCGCTCGCAGACCAGATTCCGCGCGACCCGGGTGTTCTCGGCCCGGCTGATCGTGCAGTTCGTCGAGACGATGACGGGCATCCGGGCGGTGAAGGCATTCCGCAAAGAGGCACGCAACGCGAAGGAGTTCGGCGACATCGTCGAGGGCTACCGCGATGCGAATGCCCAGGCGATCCGCTTGTTCGGGATCTTCGATCCCGGCCTGATCCTGATCGGCAACGTGACGGTGGCGGCCGTGCTGCTGGTGGGCGGGTTCCGTGTGGTCAGCGGCGGACTCGAGATCGGCGCGCTGCTCGCGGTCGTGCTCTACACGCGACGCTTCTTCGACCCGATGGAGGAGATGGCGCAGTTCTACAACTCCTATCAGTCGGCAGCTGCCGCGTTGGAGAAGATCTCGGGCGTTCTCGAGGAGGAGCCGGGGGTCGTCGACCCGACGCACCCCGTCGACCTCTGGCAGTCGAACGGCGCCGTCGACTTCACGGACGTGCGGTTCGAGTACCAGCCCGGGCGTGTGATCCTGCCCGATTTCGGGCTGCACATCCCGGCCGGGCAGACCATTGCTCTGGTCGGATCGACGGGAGCCGGCAAGTCGACCCTGGCGAAACTGATGGCGCGCTTCTACGACCCGACGGCGGGATCGGTGACCCTCGACGGCATCGACCTGCGAAGCCTTCACCCCAAGGATCTGCGTCGCGCCATCGTGATGGTCACACAGGAGGCCTATCTGTTCAGCGGCTCGGTGGCCGAGAACATCGCGCTGGGCAAGCCGGACGCGAGCTTCGAGGAGATCCAGCGAGCTGCCCGCGCCGTCGGTGCCGATCCGTTCATCCGGGCGCTTCCCGACGGCTACGACACGGACGTCAACAAACGCGGCGGTCGGGTGTCGGCGGGGCAGCGGCAGCTGCTCTCCTTCGCGCGGGCCTTCCTGGCCGATCCGGCCGTGCTGATTCTGGATGAGGCGACCGCCTCGCTCGATATCCCCAGCGAACGGCTCGTGCAGGAGGGCCTGACGACTCTGCTCGCGGACCGCACGGCGGTCATCATCGCGCACCGCCTCTCGACCGTGGCGATCGCCGATCGCGTGCTGGTGATGGAGCACGGCTGCATCGTGGAGGACGGCGCCCCCGCAGACCTCATCGCCGGCACCGGCCGCTTCGCGAAGCTGCACGCCGCCTGGCGGGAGAGCCTGGTGTGAGTCGATGGTGCACCACCGCCTCTCCCGGTCGCCCGGCCCCGGCGCGTGACGGCGTGCGAGGTTAGGCTCGGCAGATGAGCATGCGCGGTGGCGGTGGCGGCAGAGGAGGCCCGCACGGTGGCTCTCGCATCAGCAACGGGGATGCCGCGGCGCAGCGGGCCAAGAACGCGGGGGCTCCGAAGATCCCGAACCTTCTCCGCCGGATCGGCGAACTGTTCGCTCCCTATCGCCCGCAGCTGATCGTCACGATCGTGCTGGTGCTGATCAGTGCCGGCCTGAGCGTCATCCCGCCGCTCTTGACGAAGCAGGCCTTCGACCGTGGGCTCTTCCCGCCCGGTGGGCCCAATGTGCCCGTCCTCCTCGGCTTGGTCGGCACGATGGTGCTGCTCTGGCTGGCGTCGGCGGGGATCGGCGTCGGGCAGACCTACCTGACCGCGCGGGTCGGCAACTCGGTGATGGGTGCGCTGCGCATCCGACTCTTCTCGCACCTGCAGGCCATGGAGCTCGGGTTCTTCACCCGCACCAAGACCGGCGTCATCCAATCGCGGTTGCAGAACGATGTCGGCGGTGTCGCCGACGTGCTCAGCAACACCATCTCGAGTGTCGTCGGCAACACGGTGACCGTCATCGCCGCCTTCGTGGCCATGCTCGTGCTGAGCTGGCAGATGACGATCGTCGCGGTCATCCTGCTGCCGGTGCTTGTCATCGCGCAGCGCCGGGTCGGCCAGGTGCGGGCGCGCATCGCGACGAAGACCCAGGAGTCTCTGTCGGAGATGACGGCGATCACGCAGGAGACGCTGAGTGTCTCGGGCATCCTTCTGGCGAAGAGCTTCAACCAGCAGCAGGCCGAGATCGGACGCTACTCCAACGAGAACAAGAACCAGATCCGCCTGCAGGTGCAGCAGCAGATGAGCGGGCAGTGGTTCTTCGCGATCGTGAGCGTCTTCCTCTCCATCATTCCCGCGGTCATCTACCTCGTCGCGGCCTGGCTGATCACCCACAATGTGACGGTCACCGCGGGAACGATCGTCGCCTTCACCACCGTGCAGGCGCGGCTGCTGTTCCCGCTGATGGGCTTGCTGCGCATCGCCCTCGACCTGCAGACCTCGCAGGCTCTCTTTGCCCGCATTTTCGAGTACCTCGATCTTCGCCCGAGCATCACCGATGCCCCCGACGCCAAACCGGTCAATGCGAGCAAGCTCGGCCGAGTGCAGTTCGATGATGTCGTCTTCCGGTACCCGGACACCACGCCCGACTCACCCGCCACCCTCAAGGACATCAGCTTCGACATCCAGCCCGGCCAGTACGCGGCATTCGTGGGGCCATCGGGAGCGGGCAAGACGACGGTCTCGTACCTGGTCCCTCGGATGTACGACGTCAGCGGCGGCGTCATCCGCTTCGCCGGCGATGACGTGCGCGAACTGCGGCAGGAGTCGCTGATCGGCGCCATCGGCATCGTGAGCCAAGAGACCTACCTCTTCCACGCGACGATTGCCGAGAACCTTCGCTACGCGAAGCCAGACGCGAGTGACGATGAACTGATCGCGGCGGCGAAGGCGGCCAACATCCACGACACGATCGTCTCCTTCCCGGATGCCTACGACACGATCGTCGGAGAACGGGGCTACCGACTCAGCGGCGGGGAGAAGCAGCGCGTCGCGATTGCGCGAGTGCTGCTCAAGGATCCGGCCGTGCTGATTCTGGATGAGGCGACCAGCGCCCTCGACACGGTCTCGGAGCGCATCGTGCAGCGAGCGATCGACCAGGCCGCGCAGGGCCGCACCACGATCGCGATCGCGCACCGGCTCTCGACGGTCGTTGCCGCCGACGTGATCTTCGTCATCGAGTCCGGCCGGGTCGTCGAGCGCGGAACGCACGCCGAGCTCCTGGCGAATGACGGCGTCTACGCGCGGCTCTTCGCCGAGCAGCTGGCGGCGTCGGCGATCTGAGCACAGCCGACACCCTGAGTAGGGCCTCCAAAGCTTGGGGTCCCAGGGGCTCGGCCACTAGCGTCGAGGCATGGCCATTTCCCCCGACGGGCTCGACCGCGGTGATGTCGACTGGTTCAAGTCCGCGGTCTTCTACGAGGTGCTGATCCGCTCGTTCAACGACTCGTCCGGTGACGGCGTCGGCGACCTGAACGGGTTGACCGAGAAACTCGACTACTTGCAGTGGCTCGGCGTTGACTGCCTGTGGCTCCCGCCTTTCTTCCCGTCTCCGCTGAAAGACGGCGGCTACGATGTCTCCGACTACACCGCTGTCTCCCCGGAGATCGGCACCATCGACGACTTCCAGACCTTCCTGGATGCCGCCCACTCCCGCGGCATCCGCGTGATCATCGACGTCGTCATGAACCACACCTCCGACCAGCACATGTGGTTTCAGGAGTCTCGCCGCGATCCCGATGGCCCGTACGGCGATTTCTACGTCTGGAACGACACCGACGAGCCGTACTCGGATGCTCGCATCATCTTCGTCGACACGGAAGCGTCGAACTGGACGTGGGATCCGGTGCGACAGCAGTACTTCTGGCACCGCTTCTACAGCCACCAGCCCGACCTCAACTTCGAGAACGAGGCCGTGCATCAGGCGATGCTCGATGCGCTGAAGTTCTGGCTCGACATCGGCGTCGACGGCTTCCGACTGGATGCGGTGCCGTACCTGTATGAGGAGGAGGGGACCAACGGCGAGAACCTGCCTCGCACCCACGCGTTCCTCAAGAAGGTGCGCAGGTACGTCGACGACAACTACCCCGGCCGGGTGCTGCTGGCCGAAGCGAATCAGTGGCCCGCCGACGTCGTCGACTACTTCGGTGATCCCGCGGTGGGTGGCGACGAGTGCCACATGTGTTTCCATTTCCCGGTGATGCCGCGCATCTTCATGGCCGTGCGTCGGGAGTCGCGCTACCCGATCAGCGAGATCATGGAGCAGACGCCGGCGATTCCCGAGCACGCGCAGTGGGGGATCTTTCTGCGCAACCACGACGAGCTCACCCTCGAGATGGTGACCGATGAGGATCGCGACTACATGTGGAACGAGTACGCGACCGACCCGCGCATGAAGGCCAACATCGGCATCCGGCGGCGGCTCGCACCGTTGCTCGACAACGACACCAACCAGATGGAGCTGTTCAGCGCGCTGCTGCTCAGCCTTCCGGGTTCGCCGGTGCTGTACTACGGTGACGAAATCGGCATGGGTGACAACATCTGGCTCGGCGACCGCGACGGCGTGCGCACCCCGATGCAGTGGACACCGGATCGCAACGCGGGCTTCTCGGTGGCGACCCCGGGCCGGCTGTCGCTGCCGGTGATCATGGACCCGGTCTTCGGCTTCCAGTCCATCAACGTCGAGTCGCAGCAGGCCAGCAGCTCCTCGCTGCTGCAGTGGACGCGCCGCATGATCGCCGTGCGCAAGCAGCACCCGGCGTTCGGGCGCGGCACCTTTCTCGACCTCGGCGGGTCGAATCCCTCGGTGCTCTCGTACCTTCGCGAATACGACGACGATGTCATGCTCTGCGTCAACAACCTGTCGCGGTTCCCGCAGCCGATCGAGCTCGACCTGCACCAGTTCGGCGGCCTTCGCCCGATCGAGATGCTCGGCGGCGTCGAGTTCCCGCCGATCGGCGAACTGCCGTACCTGCTGACGTTGGCCGGCTACGGCTTCTACTGGTTCCGGATATCCGGAGCCGGCTCGGCGAGAGGAGCGCACGAATGAGTATCTGGACGCAACGACCAGAGCTCGCGGCCTATCTGGGTCGTCAGCGGTGGTTTGCGAGATCACAGCAGGTCACGGTGACGGATGCGCGGTCGCTGAAGTGGTTGCGCGACCCGTCATCCGGGCTGGGCGTCCGCTTCGAGATCATCTCGGTCGCTTCGGGCACTGAGGTCGGGATCTACAACGTGCCGCTGTCCTATCGCCCGGAACCGCACGAGGAGCTGTCGCACGGCTTCATCGGCGCCACCATTGTCGATAACCGCACCTTCTACGTCTACGACGCGCTCCACGACGGCGAGGCGCGCGGTGTGCTGCTGAGCGGATTCGCCGAGGGCGCCGTGGTGCCCGATGACATCAGCTTCGGTCGGCTTCAGGGCTTCTCCCTCGAACCGGGGGCCGACAATGTGCTGCTCGGAGTCGAACAGAGCAACACCTCGGTGATCGCTGGGGACGCGATGGTGAAATTCTTCCGCCGGCTGACGCCCGGGGTTAATCCGGATATCGAGGTGCAGGAGGCGTTGACCCTGGCCGACTCCGAGGACATCTCGCCGCTGCTCGGCTGGATTCGCAGTGGCGACATCGACCTCGCAATGGTCAGCACCTTCCAGCGGTCCGCCACCGACGGGTGGGACACGGCGCGCGCCAGTGTGCGCGCCCTGCAGAACGACGCGATCCGTGCGCGCGAGGCGGGTGGCGACTTCGCCGCCGAGGCCGAGCGCCTCGGCGCCACGACCGCCGCGGTCCACACGCAGATGCGCGAGCTGTTGCCCGTCGCGATCTGGGGGCCGGTGGAGCTCGACGCGCTGGTCGTCCGACTCGAACGGCGGCTCGACGAGGTGATCGCGGCGCATCCGATCGTCGCCGAGTACGCCGACGGTGCCCGTGCCGCCTACGAGCGCATCGACCGAGGCGTGCCGGTCCCCGTGCAGCGCATCCACGGTGACTTCCACCTCGGTCAGACGCTGCGCACCACCACGGGCTGGAAGATCATCGACTTCGAGGGTGAGCCGTCCAAGCCGCGTGAGGACCGCATCCGGCTGGATTCGCCATTGCGCGACCTTGCCGGGATGCTGCGCTCGCTCGACTACGTCGCGCACTCGATCACCCCCATGACGGGAGTGATCTCGCTCGACCCCCAGGTGGATGAAGCCGCTGTCGCCGACGACTGGGTGCGCCGCAACCAGATCGCGTTCCTGCTCGGCTACGGCTTCGACCGGTCAGACGCCTGGGTGGCTTTGCTGCGCGCCTACGCGATCGACAAAGCGGTCTACGAGGTCGCCTACGAGGAGGATCACCGACCTGACTGGGTCTCGATCCCGATCCGGGCGCTGCAGAAGCTGGTCTAGCGGCCGGTCGGGGTTCGCCGACCATCCGCCCGTTCGCCAAATCAAGGCTGAGGAAGAGGAAGGCACCGGCAGCCCTCGACGCGCCGGCCGCGGCATCCGCTCCCAGCCTTGATTTGGGGGAGGGATCAGGGTTTTGGCGGTGCCGCGTCACACTCGGCAGCCCGCAACTAGGCTCGGAACATGGATTATGCCGAGACCGTGCTCGATCTGATCGGCAACACCCCGCTGGTCCGGCTGAACAAGGTCACCGAGGGTATCCAGGCGACGGTGCTCGCCAAGATCGAGTACCTCAACCCGGGCGGCTCCTCCAAGGACCGCATCGCCGTGCGCATCATCGACGCGGCCGAGCGGGAGGGCAAGCTGAAGCCGGGCGGCACGATCGTGGAACCCACGAGCGGCAACACCGGGATCGGTCTCGCCCTGGTCGCCCAGCAGCGCGGGTACCGCTGCGTGTTCGTCTGCCCCGACAAGGTCAGCGAAGACAAGAGGAATACGCTCATGGCCTACGGCGCGGAGGTCGTGGTGTGCCCGACCGCCGTCGAGCCCAGCAGCCCCGAGAGCTACTACTCGGTGAGCGACCGTCTGGCGCGCGAGATCCCGGGCGCCTTCAAGCCCGATCAGTACTCGAACCCCAACGGGCCGCTGAGCCATTACGAGACCACCGGTCCCGAGATCTGGGAGCAGACGGGCGGCGAGATCACCCACTTCGTCGCGGGCGTCGGCACCGGCGGCACGATCAGTGGTGTTGGTAGGTACCTCAAGGAGGTCAGCAACGGTCGGGTGCGGATCATCGGCTCTGACCCCGAGGGATCCGTCTACTCGGGCGGCACCGGCCGACCGTATCTGGTCGAAGGAGTCGGTGAAGACTTCTGGCCGACCGCGTACGACCCGAGCGTCGTCGACGAAATCGTGGCAGCATCCGACGCGGAATCGTTCGAGCTGACCCGGCGTCTCGCTCGCGAGGAGGGCCTGTTGGTCGGTGGCTCCAGCGGCATGGCCGTGGCATCCGCGCTCAAGGTTGCTCGCCGGCTCGGCCCCGACGACGTCATGGTGATCCTGTTGCCCGACGGGGGGCGCGGCTACCTGGGCAAGATCTTCAACGACGGCTGGATGCGCAGCTACGGTTTCCTCCCCGCTGACGAGGGCAAGACGGTCGGGGACATCGTCAGCACGAAGAACGGAACGCTTCCCGAGTTCGTCCATGCCCACCCGAGCGACACCGTGCGCGATGTGATCGGCATCTTCAAGGAATACGACGTCTCGCAGGTGCCGGTGCTGAGCGCGGAACCGCCCGTTGTGATGGGTGAGGTGGTCGGCTCGATCGACGAGAGGACACTCGTGGATGCCGTCTTCAGCGGCCGTGTTGCGCTCACCGACCCTGTCGCGGGATTGATCGCGCCCCGCTTTGCCTTGATCGGGATGCACGAGACGGTCGAGTCGGCTCGCCTCCAGTTGCGCGACGCGGACGCGCTCATGGTCACGACCGACGGCAAGCCTGCCGCCGTGCTCACCCGGCACGACCTGCTCACCTTCCTCAACAGTTAGTTCCGCCACAGAAAGCCGTCATGACGCAGCCAGACAGCATCACGCCCGATTTCCGAACCACCGCCATCCACGCCGGACAGGACTTCGACCCGACGACGGGAGCCGTGATCCCGCCCGTCTACTTCACGACCACCTTCGTGCAGGACGGCCTCGGCGGTTTCCGGGGCGGCTACGAGTACGCACGCGGTGGCAACCCCACCCGGGATTCGCTGCAGACCCTGCTGTCAGCACTCGAGGGTGGAGACCGGGCGTTCAGCTTCGCGTCGGGGCTCGCCGGCGAGGACACGCTGCTGCGCTCCATCCTGAAGCCCGGTGACCATGTGCTGATGGGCAATGACGTCTACGGCGGCACACACCGGCTGGTGAATCGGGCGCATGTGCCGTGGGGCATCGAGCTCTCAACGGTCGAGATGATGGACGCCGACGCCGTTCGCGCGGCGATCCGCCCGACCACGAAGGTGGTCTGGCTCGAGACTCCGAGCAACCCGCTGATGAAGATCACCGACATCGCCGCGATCAGCGAAATCGCTCATGCCGCCGGCGCCGTGGTCGTGGTGGACAACACCTTCGCCTCGCCGTACCTGCAGCAGCCGCTCTCGCTCGGCGCCGACGTGGTGACCCACTCGACGACGAAGTACCTCGGCGGCCACAGCGATGTGCTCGGCGGGGCGGTGATCCTGAACAACGACGTGATGGTCGGCGACGAGAGTCTGGCCGAGAAGGTCGCCTTCCTGCAGTTCGGCGTCGGCGCGGTGTCCAGCCCCCTGGATGCCTGGCTCACCATCCGGGGCATCAAGACCCTCGCGGTGCGCATGGACCGCCACTCCTCGAACGCGCAGACCATCGCCGAGGCCCTCGTCGGGCATCCGAAGGTCTCGACGGTCTTCTATCCCGGGCTGCCTGACCACCCGGGCCACGAGCTCGCGGCGCGGCAGATGAAGTTGTTCGGGGGCATGATCTCGCTGCGGCTGGCCGACGCGACCGCGGCGCGGGCCTTCGCGGAGGGGACCAAACTGTTCCAGCTGGCGGAGTCTCTCGGCGGTGTCGAGTCGCTGATGTGCTACCCCTCGGAGATGACTCACGCCTCGGTGCGTGGGACCGCGCTGGAGGTGCCGGACAACGTCGTGCGCCTTTCTGTCGGCATCGAGGGCGTCGACGACCTGCTCGGCGACGTCCTGCAGGCGCTCGAGCGGGTCTAGACCACCCGACGCTGAGCGGTTTCTTAGGAGCCGTCAGCGCGAGGCATAGGGCCCGTGCCCAGGATCGGGGCATGACCGAACCGAGCGAAGGCCTCCGCCTCGAGATCGTGGTGCCTGTCCACAACGAGCAGGCGACTCTGGAACAGAGCATCCGCACACTGCATCATGCCGTGAGCGGCATGTTCGATGAGCCGTGGCTGATCACCGTCGCCGACAACGCCTCCACCGACGCCACACGCGTGATCGCCGATCGGCTGTCGCTCGAGTTGCCCGGAATCCAGGTGGTGCATCTGGTGCAGAAGGGCCGGGGTCGGGCGCTCAAGCAGACCTGGTTGGAGAGCGAGGCCGACGTCGTCGCCTACCTCGATGAGGACCTGTCGACGGACCTGCGCGCGCTGCCCCCGCTGGTGGCGCCGCTGCTGTCCGGGCACTCGGATGTCGCGATCGGCACGCGCCTCTCGCCGAATTCGCGAGTGGTGCGCGGGCCGAAGCGCGAGTTCATCTCGCGCGGCTACAACTTCCTGCTCCGCCGCTCTCTCGGGGTGAGCTTCAGCGACGCGCAGTGCGGCTTCAAGGCCATGCGTCACGATGCGGCGGAACAGGTTCTGCCCTACGTTCGCGACACGAACTGGTTCTTCGACACCGAAATGCTGGTGATCGCCGAACGGGCGGGCCTGCGCATCCACGAGGTGCCGGTCGATTGGGTCGACGATTCCGACAGTTCCGTCGATATCCGGGGCACCGCGCTCGAGGACCTCAGAGGGATGGTCAGGGTCGGGCATTCGATCGCGACCGGCCAGATCCCGCTCGAGCGCATCTACGCGGAGTTGGGGCGGCATCCGCTTGTCTCCGCGAGGCCGCCCAGCTTCGTCGGCCAGGTGCTGCGTTTCGGAGTCGTTGGACTGGCATCCACTGCGGCATATGCTCTGCTCTTCCTGCTGTTCCACCTCGCGGTGCCCGCTCAGCTGTCCAACTTCCTGGCGTTGCTGATCACGGCGATCGCCAACACCGCCGCCAACCGGCATTTCACGTTCGGAGTGCGGGGCAGGAGCGGGGCCGTCGTCCACCAATTTCAGGGCCTGATCGTCTTCGGTCTTGCCTGGGGGATCACCGCGGGCTCCCTCGCGCTGCTGCAGGCCGTTCGACCGGGTGCCTCCTCCCTGACCTCTCTCCTCATTCTGACCGGCGCCAATCTCTTCGCGACGGTCGTGCGTTTCCTGCTCCTGCGGCTCTGGGTCTTTCGACAGCAGCGTCAATCCATCGACCCCGCCGCGGGGCCGATCCCCTTTCCCGTTCGGAACGACGTGACGACGCGCGACGCGCTCGTCGCCCGTCTGGACCCGACACAGAAGGCGAGTGCCTGATGGCCACCACCACACCCGACACCCTCACCCGTCCGGCTGGCAGCGGCCTCCTGAACAAAGTCAGCGCCGCCGCCCGCTGGATAATCCGCGGGCGCGCAGACTCGGCCATCTGGGAACGGCCAACCCTCCTCGGACTTCTCGCGATCACGGCCGCTTTGTACCTCTGGAACCTGTCCGAGAGCGGATGGGCGAACTCGTTCTACTCGGCGGCCGCTCAGGCCGGCTCGGTGAACTGGGAGGCGTTCTTCTTCGGCTCCTCCGATGCGGCGAACTCGATCACGGTCGACAAACCGCCGATGAGCCTCTGGTTCATGGCGCTGTCGATCAAGCTCTTCGGACTCAGCTCGTTCAGCATCCTGCTCCCCGAGGCACTGATGGGTGTCGCGAGCGTCGCCGTGCTGTACGCCACCCTGCGCCGCCGTTTCTCGGCCGGAACGGCCGTCCTCGGCGGGGCGGTGCTCGCGCTCACTCCGGTGGCCGCGTTGATGTTCCGCTTCAACAACCCGGATGCGCTGCTCGTGCTCCTGATGAGCCTCGCCGTGTACTTCACGCTTCGCGGTGTCGAGGATGGCCGCATTCGCTGGGTGATCTGGGCCGGCGTCATGGTGGGCTTCGGCTTTCTCACCAAGCAGTTGCAGGTGTTCCTGATCCTTCCGGCGCTGATCGCCGTGTACAGCTGGGCGTCGCCGCACCGCCTCGGCAGGCGCATCCTGCATCTGCTCGCCGGCTTGGGGGCACTCCTCGTGTCTGCCGGCTGGTGGGTCGCGATCGTCGAACTGGTGCCGGCGTCGATGCGCCCGTACATCGGGGGATCGCAGACCAACGACTTCCTGGAACTCACCTTCGGCTACAACGGCTTCGGCCGTCTGACTGGCGCCGAGACGGGGAGTGTCACCGGCGGCGGTGCGGTGGGCGCCGCGGGCGGTTCGCGTCAGTGGGGGGCTACCGGGCTCTTCCGACTTTTCGAGAATGAGTTCGGCGGCCAGATCACCTGGCTGCTGCCAGCGGCTCTGGTCCTCGCGCTCGTCGGCTACCTGGTGCTCCGCCGGGCCCCGCGCACCTCGGTGCGGCGGGCGACGCTGAGCCTGTTCGTCGTCTGGCTGATGGTGACGGCCCTCGCGTTCAGCTTCATGGCGGGCATCTTCCACGCCTATTACACGGTCGCTCTCGCCCCGGCGATCGCGGGGGTCGTGGCCATCGGAGCCTCGCTGCTGTGGGAGCGCCGCGCCGCGCTCTGGGCGCGGATCGTCATGGCCTCCCTCGTCCTCATCACGGCATTCTGGGCCTGGTCGCTTCTGAACGAGGCGCCGACGTGGTTGCCGGCTCTCAAGGTGGTCGTGCTGATCCTCGCGGTCGTCGCGGCCGGAATGCTGCTACTGACTCCTCGCGCACGGTCCCTGTCGATTGCGACCGCATCCATGGCGCTCGCCGCGATCCTGTTGGCGCCGCTGGCGTACACCATCGAGACCGTGAACACCGCCCACACCGGGGGGATCGTGACCGCCGGTCCGACCGTCGCGGGCAGCGGGTTCGGGGGTGGTGGCCGTGGTGGTGGGCCCGGCGGGGCCCCGGGAGTATTCGGTCCCCCCAACGGCACGGCGCCGGGGGGGACGGCGCCCGGCGGAACGGCGCAGAACCCGGGCGCGTTCGGGGGCCGCGCCGGAGGCAGAGGTGGGGCCGGCGGTCTGCTCAATGCCGCATCCGTCGGGAGTGCCCTGGCCGCGGTGCTGGAGAAGAACGCGTCGTCGTACACCTGGGTGGCGGCAGCGGTCGGCTCGAATAGCGCGGCCGGCTACCAGTTGGCGACCGGTGATCCGGTGATGCCGGTCGGCGGCTTCAACGGCAGTGACCCATCGCCGACGCTTGCCGAGTTCCAGACGCTCGTCAGCAACGGGGAGATTCACTACTTCATCGGCGGTGACTCGATCGGCGGGTCGGACGGCGGCTCAAACTCCTCAAGCACGATCGCGAGCTGGGTGGCGAGCAACTTCACCGCCACGACGGTGGACGGCGTGACGCTCTACGACCTGAGCGTGGCGGCGAACGGCTGAGTCGGGGGTGTGACATCGTGGCGTGAAAACCACGAGTCGTGGCAGGAATGCGGTTCACGCCGTGTTCCTGCCACTGCCACGATGAGGACATGCCCGTGACCGAGAGTTCGATGTCGACTCCGCAGCTGGATGCCGCCTCGGCTCCGCACGGTCGGATCGGGCTCGGTACCGCATCGGCACTCTACGTTGCCGCCGTGCTCGGCAGTGGAGTGCTCGTGCTCCCCGGCCTTGCCGCCGACGCGGCAGGTCCGGCGTCGGTGCTCGCGGTCGGTGCGGTACTGCTGCTGTCGATCCCGCTGGCGGGCACCTTCGCAGCGCTCGCGGCGCGGTATCCGGATGCCGGGGGCGTCGCCACCTTCGTTCGTCTCGCCTTCGGCGCGACCGCGGCGCGCGCGGCCGGCTACTGGTTCTTCTTCGGAGTCAGTTTCGGCGTCCCCGTCGTCGCCACTCTCGGCGGAGAGTACCTGGTGTCCGCCCTCGGTCTCGACCGCTCGTTCGTCCCGGCGATCGGGTTCGCCTTCGTGCTCGTCCCGCTCGCTCTCAACGTATTCGGGCTGAGGGTCAGCGGACGGGTGCAACTCGTCTTCTCAGCGCTGCTGGTCGTGGTGGTCTTGGGCGTGGTCGCGAGCTCGGTGCCCTCCGCGCGGGTCGCGCACTTCACCCCGTTCCTTCCGCACGGGTGGGCCGGGGTGGGGGTAGCCATCAGCCTGTTCGTGTGGGCATTCGCAGGGTGGGAGGCGGTGACGCACATCGCCGGTGAGTTCCGGAGTCCGCGGCGCACCATCCCGCTGGCCACGGCGATCGCCGTCGCCGTGGTCGGGCTCGCCTACCTCGCGCTGCAGTTCGCCACTGTCGGGGTGCTGGGGGCGACGGCCACGTCGAGCGCCGTGCCGCTGATCGATCTGGTGGCGGTGACGCTGCCGGGTTTCGGCCCGATCGTGGTCGCGGTGATCGCAGCCGTGGTCGTCATCGGCGTGCAGAACGCCTACGTCCCCGCCTTCGCGAACCTGGGTGCTTCCCTCGGTCGCGACGGCGACCTGCCCCGGTGGTTCGCTCGCGGGGCGGAGGCGGGCGCCGTGCCCCGGCGGGCCCTTGCCTTGTTCGCGGTGCTGGCGCTCGTGTATACGACGGCATACTTCCTGTTCCGTCTCGACCTGCAGACGTTCATCCTGATCCAGACCAGTTCGCTGGTCGCGGTCTACGCGCTGGGCATGGTCGCCGCGGTCAAGCTCTTGCGCATCGGCAGTGTCGGCTGGGTCATGGCGGTGATCTCGATGGTCCTGACTTCCGGGCTGCTCGTTCTCGCCGGGTGGCACCTGGTCGTACCCGCGCTGCTCACGCTGGTCGCCCTCGCGGTGGCTCTGATTCGGAGGTTCCGACACCGTGCCCGCTGAACTCCCCGCCCGGCGGGTCGTCGATCTCAGCCAGGTCATCCGCGACGGCTTGGTCACCTACCCTGGCCTGCCTGCACCGGTGATCACCCCGCACCTCACGCGCGAGCAGTCGGTCGCGAAGTACGCACGGGGCACCCAGTTCGCCATGGATGTCATCACCATGATCGGGAACACCGGTACCTATCTCGACAGTCCCTTCCATCGCTACGAGAACGGCGCCGATCTGGCGGGGCTTGACCTCGCCACGCTGGTCGACTTGCCGACCCAGGTCTTCCACCTGCGGGAGGTGGTACCGGGAGGTTCCGCCGACCGGGAGATTCCCGCCGCGGCATTCCACGATCGGGAGCTCAAAGGATCGGCGGTGCTTCTCGACACCGGTTGGAGTCGGTTCTTCGGGACGCCAGACTACGCGCGGGGTGCGCCCTTCCTGGGAGCAGCCGGGGTCGCCGAACTGATCCGCCAGGGCGTCGCACTGGTCGGAATCGATTCGCTCAACATCGACGACACCGAGTCGGGCGGGGAACGACCGGCGCACAGCGGACTGCTCGCGGCTGGCATCCATGTGGTCGAGCACCTGACGAACCTGGAGCTCCTGCCGAGCCGCGGTGCGCGCTTCACCGCGGCTCCTCCCGCGGTCGAGGGGTTCGGCACGTTCCCTGTGCGTGCGTTCGCCACCATGTGACAATGCGGCACGGTGTCACATCCCGTGCATAATGGTCTCCAGCCACTCGACGCAGAGCCGCTTTGCCTGGTGTGGTACCGAGCGAGGTCGGGAGGCCCGTGACCACCGAGCCGACCGCGACGCGCGCGCCGAACATCCGTGATGTGGCGCGCGAAGCCGGCGTCTCCTACCAGACGGTCTCCCGGGTCCTCAACGACTCGCCGCGGTTGCGTCCGGAGACCCGTCAGCGCGTGATGGAGGTCATCGAACAGCTCGGCTACCGCCCGAATCAGGCCGCCCGTGCGCTGGTCACCAGTAAGTCCAAGGTTCTCGGTGTGCTCGTCGCCACTCGCGCGGCGGCGTACGGGGCGCAGACCATCCTGTACGAGATCGAGGATGCGGCCCGCGAAGCCGGGTACACCCTCGCCATCGTCACGTCCGCCAGCGACGACCGATCGGTGCGTGACGCGCTCGACCAACTGGAGGGTCAGTCGGTGCGCGCCGTTGCCGTGGTCGCTCCCCAGGCGCGTGTCTTCGACCTGCTGAGGTCGACCCCGCTTCGGGTGCCGTATGTCTTGCTCGATCCCGACCGCCGAGACGTGCCGCACAGCATCTCGGTCGACCAGTTCGAGGGAGCCAGACTTGCCACGCGTCACCTCATCGCGCTCGGGCATCGGCGCATCCTCCACCTCGCCGGCCCTCAGGACTGGATCGAGGCAGAGGCGCGCATGCAGGGCTATCTCCGTGAGATCGCCGACTCGGAACTCAGCGTTCGACCGCCGGTGCTCGGCGACTGGACGGCAGAGTTCGGCTACCGAGCCGGGCAGGAACTGATCGCGCGGGAGGACTTCACCGCCGTCTTCTGTTCCAATGACCTCATGGCACTCGGGCTGTTGCATGCATTCGCGGAAGCCCGTATCGACGTCCCGCGGGATGTCAGCGTCGTCGGCTTCGATGACATCCCGGAGGCCGCGCACTACAGTCCGCCCTTGACCACCGTCCGGCAGGACTTCGCCGAAATCGGACGCCGCTCCGTCGATCTGCTGCTCGCGGAGTTGGGGGAGGGGGGCAAGCTTCACACCGATCCCATCCAACCCCAGCTGATTCTGCGGTCATCGACGAGTGCCCCAGGGGGCCGATCATGACCACCGTCGCCGCGGCGCCCATCCTGGAGATGCGCCGGATCTCCAAAGACTTTCCCGGCGTCCGCGCGCTCTCCGAGGTGTCGATCGCTGTCGGCCCCGGTCAGATCCACGCGGTTGCGGGCGAGAACGGCGCCGGGAAGTCCACCCTCATGAAAGTCCTGTCGGGGGTCTACCCATACGGCTCCTACGACGGAGACATCGTCTTCCACGGCAAGCTTCAGCGGTTTCGGAGCGTCGCGTCGAGTGAGACGGTCGGGATCGTCACCATCCACCAGGAGTTCGCGCTCATCCCGGAGCTCTCGATCACCGAGAACATCTTTCTCGGCAGCGAGATCACCCGGCGGGGGGTCATCGACTGGTCGGAGCAGAACCGTCAGGCGACGTCCCTTCTCGAGCTCGTCGGTCTGCGAGAGGATCCGAACACCCAGATCAAACACCTCGGAGTGGGCAAGCAGCAACTGGTGGAGATCGCGCGCGCCCTGCACAAGGACGTCAAGCTGCTCATCCTGGACGAGCCCACCGCGACGCTCAACGGCACCGACTCGCAGCACCTGCTCAGCCTGATTCTGGGGCTGAAGGGGAGGGGCGTCAGCTCGATCATCATCAGCCACAAGCTCAACGAGATCGAACAGATCGCGGATTCGATCACGATCCTGCGCGACGGACGGGCCATCGAGACCCTCAGCGTGCAGGCGCAGGAGGTGGACGAGGATCGCATCATCCGCGGCATGGTCGGCCGCAGCCTGCAGAGCAGATTCCCCGACCGGCAGCCGCGCATCGGGGAGGTGTTCTTCGAGGTGAAGGACTGGACCGTTCGGCATCCGCACGTCCCCGAGCGACTGGTCTGCAAAGGCGAGAGCTTCGAGGTGCGCCGCGGCGAGATCGTCGGGCTGGCGGGACTCATGGGCGCGGGGCGCACCGAGTTGGCCATGAGCATTTTCGGACGCTCCTACGGGAGTTACGTCTCCGGCCAGATCTTCAAGGACGGTCGTGAGATCGTGCTGAACAGCGTGGCCGACGCAATCGCGCACGGCATCGCCTACGTCAGCGAGGACCGAACCAACCTGGGCCTCAATCTGCTGGATGACGTGAAAGAGTCGATCGTCTCGGCTCGGCTGCGGAAGATATCGCGCGGCGGCCGCGTCGACGAGTGGGAGGAACGTCGGGTGGCCGAGTCATTCCGCGCGGGTCTGCGGATCAAGACCCCCACGATCGACGAGGGCGTCTCCAAGCTGTCGGGGGGCAATCAGCAGAAGGTGGTGCTGGCGAAGTGGATGTTCACCGATCCGGAGTTGCTGATCCTTGACGAGCCGACCCGCGGGATCGACGTGGGGGCGAAGTTCGAGATCTACGGCATCATCCAGCGGCTGGCGGCTCAGGGCGGCGGCGTCGTGCTCATCTCCTCGGAGTTGCCAGAACTGCTCGGCGTCTGTGATCGCATCTACACGATCTTCGAGGGCCGCATCACGAACAACCTGCTCGTCACGCACGCCGATCCGGAGACGCTCATGCGCAGCATCACCACCACTCAGAAGAAGGCGGCAACCCGATGACCGACGAGGCTCCGATGCGACGGACTGCGCCCTCCCGGCTCGCGGAGCTGCGCCACCTGTTCGGCGGCCAGCGCTCGGGGCGCCAGTTCGGCATCCTCGGTGCCCTCGTGGCGATTGTGATCTTCTTCCAGATCGTCACCGGCGGTAAGACGCTCGACCCGATCAACCTGTTGAACCTGGTCAATGGGAACGCCTATGTGCTGATCCTCGCGATCGGCATGGTGATGGTGATCATCGCCGGTCACATCGACCTCTCGGTCGGTTCGGTCGCCGCCTTCGTCGGCGTCATCGTCGCGATCTCGATCGACAACTGGCACTGGCCCTGGCTGTTTGGCCTCCTGCTCGGGTTGGGCGTTGGCGCCGTCGTCGGCGCGTGGCAGGGCTTCTGGGTCGCCTACGTCGGCGTGCCCGCGTTCATCGTCACCCTCGCGGGAATGCTCATCTTCCGTGGCGCGAATCAATTCGTCGGCAACTCCACGAGTGTGAGCCTGCCCGCCGGTGACACCTTCTCCTTCATCGGGAGCGGGTACCTGCCCGACCCGGCGTGGGGCGTGCAACTGAACCTGTCAACGGTGGTGCTGGGGCTCGCCGCCATCGCCGCGGTGATCATCCGCACACTTCGGCGTCGTCGCCGGGCTCGTGGTGGTGGCGCCGAGGAACTCCCGCTCTGGGTCGACGTGCTGCGGGTCGCCCTCCTGGTCGCGGTGATCGGCGCAGGCACGTACCTGTTCGCCGAGGGCCCGATCGGCACGAGTTTTCCGATCTCGGGGGTGATTCTCGTGGCGCTGGTGCTCGGCTATTCGTTCCTCTCCAACCGGACGGTGATCGGGAGGCACATTTACGCGGTGGGGGGCAATTGGCGGGCCGCCGAGTTGTCGGGCGTGAACATCCGTCGTACGAACTTCTTCGTGATGATGAACATGTCGATCATCGCTGCCTTCGCCGGAGAGATGTGGGTCGCGCGTGCCGCCGCGTCGGGGCCCGGTGATGGGATCGGCTGGGAGCTTGATGCGATCGCGGCGGTCTTCATCGGTGGTGCCGCGGTCTCGGGAGGGATCGGCACGATCGTCGGATCGGTGATCGGCGGTCTGGTGATCGCGGTGCTCAACAACGGTCTCGCCCTGCTGGGAGTGAGTTCTGACCGCGTCCAGATCATCAAGGGACTCGTTCTGCTGGTCGCCGTCGGGATCGACGTCTACAGTCAGCGCCGCGGCCGCCCCTCGCTCATCGGGCGATTCCAACGCCGGTCCACCGCGGCAGGGCTGCCGGGAGACGAACCTCTTCCGAGCTCCGCGCCCGTTCCGAACGGCCCCACCCCATGATGCGCGCACGACGCACCGTCATCGCCACACGCGTGGCGGCTCTCGTCGCCGTCTGTTCGGTGGTCGTCGCCCTCACCGGCTGCACCTCCCGGGCGCAGGAGGCGGCATCCGGATCGACGAGAGGGTTCCCTGCCAACGCGATCATCGGCGTTGCGTTGCCGGATAAGACGAGCGAGAACTTCGCGATCGCCGGCCAGCTCTTCGTCGAGGGTTTGACGAAGGCAGGGTTCTCTCCCGACGTGCAATACGCACCGGCAACCAACACGGTGGCTGAGCAGCAGAACGAGATCGAGGCGATGATCACGCGAGGAGCGAAGGTCATCATCATCGGGGCGAAGGACGGGAGCCAGCTGTCCACGCAGGTGGCGGATGCCAAAAGGGCCGGAGCGATGGTCATCAGCTACGACCGTCTCATCCTGAACACCCGCAATGTCGACTATTACGTGGCGTACGACAACGAGCGCGTCGGCGAGCTCCAGGGCCAGGCCCTGCTGGCCGGCATGAAGGCGAAGTACCCCGACAAGACCAGCTACAACATCGAGCTCTTCGCCGGTTCACCGGACGACAACAACTCCAGCGTCTTCTTCCAGGGAGCGATGAAGGTGCTGCAGCCGAAAATCAATGACGGCACCCTGAAGGTCGTGTCGGGTCAGACCGCGTTCAAGCAGGTGACGACACAGGGCTGGCTTGCCCAGAACGCGCAGAGCCGCATGGACACGCTTCTCGCCGGCTTCTACAGCGGCACCGAACTGGATGGCGTGCTCGCGCCCAATGACACGCTCGCCCGCGCGATCCTGCAGTCGGTGAAAACGGCGGGCAAGCCGTACCCGATTGTGACGGGCCAGGACTCGGAGGCCGCCTCGGTGCGCCTGATCATGCAAGGCATCCAGTACTCGACGATCAACAAGGACACCCGCAAGCTCGTGGCAGAGGCGATCAAGATGGTCAGCGAGCTGCAGAGGGGGTCGCGCGTCGATGTGAACGACACCACGTCGTACAACAACGGAGCCAAGGTCGTGCCGACGTTTCTGTTGACGCCTCAGCTGGTGACGCGTCAGAACGCAGCGCAGTCGTATGCGACAGACCCCACACTCGAGCCGCTGACCCGGGGCTAGCAGCTCGCGCGTGCCGCATAACATGCGCGGATTTCGGGGCGAGTATCCAGCGGCGGTCGCGACGTCACCGATACCGGCCAGTTCGGCCGCGCGCCGCTGAGCGCCCACGCCGCCTGCGCAGCGGCCCCCAGCGCCACATACTCGCCCGGCTGCGGCACCTCGACCGGCACAGCGAACACCTGCGCCGCGATCGCCGCGACTGCCGGGTTCTGGGCGGCCCCGCCGATGATCAGCACACGCGTCGCCGAGATGCCCATGCGCGTGATCGCATCCAGCCCATCGGCCAGCCCGCACAGCATCCCCTCGATGGCTGCGCGCGCCAGGTTCTCGCGAGTGGTCGAGGCGAGAGTCATACCGAACAGAGTCGCGGTGGCATCCGGCAGGTTCGGGGTGCGTTCGCCCTCGAAGTACGGCTGCAACACGAGCCCGACCGAGCCCGGCGCGGCCGCGAGAGCGAGTCTGCCGAGTTCCTGGTGGTCGACGGCGAGCAATCGAGCGATCGCATCCAGGATGCGGGCCGCATTCAGGGTCGCGACGAGGGGCAGGAAGCCGCCGCCGGCATCCGCGAACCCGGCGACCGCGCCGCTCGAGTCGGCGGATGGCACCTCGGTCACCGCGAAGACGGTCCCGCTGGTGCCGATCGAGACGATCACGTCCCCGTCGCGGGCATCGAGCCCGAGCGCCGCCCCCGCGTTGTCGCCCGCACCGGCCCCGACGACCAGACCCGCGGGGATGCCGGCGTGTGCCGCCGACACCCCCGGGGAGTCATGGGCGGCCATGACCCGCGGAAGCACTGCGTCATGGCCGAGAGCTGCCACCAGAAGCTCGCGGTCGTAGTCGCCCGAACCGGGTGACCAGTATCCGGTTCCGCTGGCGTCGGATCGGTCGGTGGTGAGCTCGTCCAGCACCGGCCCGTGCTCGCTCTCGCCCGTCGGCCCGAAGCCGCGCAGTCGCCAGGTCAGCCAGTCGTGCGGCAGGGCGACGGCGGCGACACGGTCGGCGTTCTCCGGCTCCGCGTCGCGCAGCCAGCGCAGCTTGGTGATCGTGAACGACGCGACTGGGACACTCCCGCTGCGCGCTGCGAGCGCATCCGCGCCGTATTCGGCGATCAGTTGGGCGGCGGCGGCGGCCGAGCGGGTGTCGTTCCAGAGCAGGGCGTCGCGGATGACGCGACCCTCGGCGTCCAGCACGACCATGCCGTGCTGCTGGCCCCCGATCGCCACGGCAGAGGTGTCGTGAAGACCGCCGGCCTCGGAAATCGCGGCGAGCAGCGCGGTCCACCAGGCGTCAGGGTCCACCTCGGTGCCCTCGGGATGCGAGGCTCGCCCGGTGCGCACGACCGCGCCCGTGTCGACGTCGCGGACGACGACCTTGCAGCTCTGCGTCGACGAGTCGACGCCCACGACGAGTGTCATTGGTGCTCCTTCACAGCATCGGTTGTCGACCGCTTGGGGGATCGGCGTCAGTGACCGGGACGGCGCCGGTGCTCCCTCGTGGCCAGAGCACCGGCGAGGCGCGTCATATCGCGCCGAGGCGAGTTCAGCTGCGAGCGCCGATCAGGTGCTCGGTCGCCAGCTGCTGCAGCCGGACGAAGCCGAAGCCCTTGCCGCCCATGTAGGCATCGGTGTCGATGTTCCACGCTGCGTCGTCCGCGAGCAGCTGCTCGTAGCCTTCGCCCGGACTCAGCGTCGGCTGTGCGAGTTCCGCGACCTTGGAGGCGAGCAGCGCCTCCTGCACCTCGGGGTCGGCGCGGAAGGCTGCGGCGCGCTCCTTCAGCAGCAGGTAGGTGCGCATGTTGGCCGCGGCGGAGTCCCAGACACCGGACTCGTCCTCGGTGCGGCTCGGCTTGTAGTCGAAGTGGCGCGGGCCGGTGTAGCTCGGTCCGCCGTTGACGCCACCGTTTTCGAGCAGGTCGACGAGGGCGAATGCGTTGTGCAGGTCGCCGTGCCCGAAGACGAGGTCCTGGTCGTACTTGATGCCGCGCTGCCCGTTGAGGTCGATGTGGAAGAGCTTGTCGTGGTAGAGCGCCTGGGCGATGCCGCTGGCGAAGTTGAGACCAGCCATCTGCTCGTGCCCGACCTCGGGGTTCAGGCCGACCAGCTCGGGGTGTTCGAGCGAGTTGATGAACGCAAGTGCGTGCCCGAGGGTCGGCAGCAGGATGTCGCCGCGGGGCTCGTTCGGCTTGGGCTCGATCGCGAAGCGGATGCCGTAGCCCTTGTCGAGCACGTACTGGCTCAACAGGTCGACCGCCTCCTTGTAGCGCGACAGGGCCGAGCGGATGTCTTTGGCTGCGTCGTACTCGGCACCCTCGCGCCCACCCCACATGACGAAGGTCTCGGCGCCCAGCTCGGCGGCGAGGTCGAGGTTGCGGAGTACTTTGCGCAGGGCGAACCGGCGAACCGCGCGATCGTTGCTGGTGAAGCCGCCGTCTTTGAAAACGGGCTGGCTGAACAGGTTGGTGGTGATCATCGGGACCTTCAGCCCGGTGGCGGCGAGTGCGCCCTTCAGGCGGTCGATCTCGTGCTGACGTTGGGCATCCGTCGACCCGAAGGCGAACAGGTCGTCATCGTGGAAGGTGAGGCCCATGGCGCCGAGTTCGGCGAGCTTCTCGACCGCGTGGACGGTGTCGAGGTGCGGGCGGGTGGGGCCGCCGAACGGGTCTGCCCCGTTGTAGCCGATGGTCCACAGGCCGAAAGTGAATTTGTCGGAGGGGGTCGGGGTGGGAGTGACCACGGTGTTTCTGCTTTCAGTCGTTTTTGATTGTTGATTCGAACAACATATTACGACGCCGCGTCGCGTGGGACAAGGCCGAGCTCGGAATGCGAGGCCGGTTCGACGATTTAGCGTCAAAGGCAACAAAATGGGGACGGCCGGGTGTCGACTCGGATACAGTGACCGCGTGACCGGCCATGTGAACGGCCTCGGACGCAACCTCGACGGGGTTCGCCGCGGCAACCTCTCGACGGTGCTGCGGCTCGTGCACCGCACGGGAGCCGCCTCACGCTCCCAAATCACCCAGTTCACGGGACTCAACCGCTCAACTGTCGCCGCACTTGTCGGTGAACTCGTCGAACGGGAACTCGTCGTGGAGAACGACCCGGAGGCCACCAGTCGGGTGGGGAGACCATCTCCGATCGTCACCCCCCACCGCGGACCGGTCGCCATCGCCGTGAACCCGGAAGTCGACGCGATCACGGTCGCCATCGTCGGACTGAGTGCGCGGGTCGATCGGCGTGTTCGACGCGAGGTCGACCATCCGGTCACCCCACAGGAGACGGCGCAGATCGTGGCGCAGGAACTCGCCGGGCTCTCGGCGGAGCTGGCCGACCGCCGGGTCGTCGGGATCGGACTCGCGGTCCCCGGTCTGGTCCGCTCTGCCGACAACACCGTGCGGTGGGCTCCCCACCTTGCCTGGACGGACTCGGCCATCGTGCCGCTCGTCGAGGCGGCAACCGGTCGTCCCGCGCGCGCCGGCAACGACGCCAGCCTCGGCGGTTGGGCCGAGCACCTCTTCGGTGTCGGCCGAGGCATTGACGATCTCATCTACCTCAACGGCGGGGCGAGCGGCATCGGCGGCGGTGTGATCTCCGCCGGGTCAGCGCTCGGCGGTCACCGCGGCTTCGCCGGGGAGTTCGGGCAGAATCGGCCGGGATTCACCGACCCCGCCGACCAGCGCACGGTTCATGGCACTCTCGAGGACGAGGTGAGCCGCGCCCGCCTGCTCGCGGTGCTCGGAATACCGGGGGGTGACGAAGCGGCGCTGGAAGCGGCACTCGTGAACTCGTCGACCCCCGCGGTCCGTGAGGAACTCGCCCGGCAGCGCCGGGTGCTCGCTGTCGCCCTGAGCAACGCCATCAACGTGCTCAACCCCGAACTGGTCGTGCTCGGCGGCTTCCTGGCGAGTGTCTATGCGTCCGGGCCCGAGGAACTCGAGAGGGATGTCGCCGCCCTCGCGGTCTCGGCCGCGTGGGAGGGCACGCGCATCCGCCCGGCCGGGCTCGGCGAGGATCGCCTGATGATCGGTGCCGCCGAGCTCGCCTTCTCGGCTCTGCTCGCCGACCCCGCTGGCGACTTCTAGCGTTCCGCCAGCCAGAGCGCCTGGTGTTCCCAGTGGTGCATTCCGCCACCCTCATGGCCGTTGAACTCGTACACCGCCAGCTCGCGGTCCGCCACACGAAGTTCGTTGAACGCCGCAATCGATCCGGACGGCGGCACGATCTCGTCCATCAGCGCGATCGAGATGAGCGTCGGCGCGTCGATCCGGCGGGCGAACGAGACGCCATCGAAGTACGCCAGGGTGCGGAAGGCGTCCTCGACGTGCCCGCGGTGAACGGCAAGGTACCCCGCGATCTCGGTGAACGGCGGGCCCATCGCCACCTCGACCGAGTGACGGAAGTCGCACAGGAAAGGAACGTCGGGCATCACGGCCCGCAGCCCCGGGACGAGGCCACCGGCGGCGAGCGCGATGCCTCCGCCCTGGCTGCCACCCGTCACGGCGATGCGCTCGGGGTCGACGAAGGGGAACTGACGGACCGCGTCGATCAGCCGCACGGCATCCGTGAATACGCGCCGGTAGAAGTAGTCGTGCGGATCGGTGATGCCCCGCGTCATGAAGCCGGCGACCGCGGGACCCGAACCGTGCGGGTCGGGGGTGCTGCCACCGGAACCCCAGCCGCTTCCCTGCCCGCGAGTGTCCATCAGCACGTGCACGTAGCCGGCCGCCGCCCACTGCAGTCGTTCGCCCGGGATACCGCGGCCCCCGTTGTATCCGAGGTATTCGACGACGGCGGGCAGTGGCACCTCGGAGTGCGCGGGCCGGGTCACCCAGCCACGCACCGGCTCTCCACCGAAACCCGGGAATCGCAGGTCTTCGACGACAAGCTCGGAGATCGGTGTCGATGCTCCGGCGAGCTCCGCGCCGCCCCCGTGGGACCGCGCGTCGGCGATGGTCGTGCGCCAGAATTCGTCAAAGTCGTGCGGTTCTCTGAGTTCCGCACGGTAGCTGCGCAGCTCCCCGATGGGGAGGTCGGTGAGGGCCATTGTCGGATGCTACACGGGCGACTGCGTTCCCCCAGAACCTCGAAGAGGAGAGGCCCGTTGCGCTAAATTGGTTTCTCGGCGGAATATCTTGGGCGCCGCCGTGTTGACGCAGTTGAACCGACTCCGGTCAGCCCATTTTCGATCGAACAGGCCGCATCTCGCCGTGACCATCTCCAACGCCACCGGTTCCATCACTCTTCCGGTGACGGCCCACCCCGGCGATGCCTTGTCGCGCGGGCAGCGCCTGGTCTACATCATCGCCCTCGGGGCACTTGTCGCCCTCGGACCATTCACGATCGATCTCTATCTCCCCGCGTTCCCGAGCGTCGCGCGCGACTTCTCGGCGTCGGATGCTGCGGTGCAGCTGACTCTGACCGCGACATCGATCGGATTCGCCATCGGGCAGTTGGTGATCGGGCCCTGGAGTGACAAGATCGGGCGCCGAACACCTCTGCTGATCGCCACCGGCATCCATGTGGTCGCCAGCATCGGGGTCGCGTTCGCCCCCAACATCGACATGCTCGCGGTGCTGCGCGTCGTGCAGGGCATCGGGGCAGCGGGCGGTGGGGTCGTGGCGATGGCCACGGTGCGCGATCTGTTCGGGGGTCAACCGCTGGTCAGGATGCTGTCACGTCTCGCATTGGTCAGCGGGCTCGCCCCGATCCTCGCTCCGGTGATCGGCTCTCAGCTGCTGCGGGTGACGGATTGGCGCGGCATTTTCTTAGTCCTGTCGGTCTACGGGGCCGTCGTGCTCGCCGTTGCCGCGCTCCTGATCGTCGAGACTCTCCCGCGTTCAGCTCGCGGGCACGCCGCGCGCAGCACGGCGAGGGAACGGTACCGCGCGCTGTTCTCCGATCGCATTTTCGTCGGAGTCGCACTCATCGGCGGCATGGTCTTCTCGGCCCTGTTCGCGTATCTCTCGTCGTCGTCGTTCCTTCTTCAGGACGTCTTCCACCTCAACGCACAGCAGTTCGGGCTGATCTTCGGGATCAACTCGATTGGCGTCGTGTTGGGGTCGCAGACGTCATCGAGGATTGTGCGCCGGTTCGGCCCGCAGTGGGTGCTGGCCATCGCACTGCCGGTCATGTTGTTGGCCGCCGTTGCGGTGGGCACCTCCGCTCTGCTGGGGGGTGGTCTGTTCTCCGTGTTGGTCCCGCTCTTCGTGATTCTCACGGGCTGCGGCTTCTGCTTCCCGATCGTGCAGGTGCTCGCGCTGGCGCATCACGGCGAAGAAGCAGGGACCGCGGCGTCCCTTCTCGGTGCCGTCAACTTCGGGCTCGCCGGGGCCATCTCCCCGATCGTCGGCGTGCTGGGTATCTCAACAGCGCTTCCCATGGCCGAGGTCATGACCGTGACGCTGGCGGTCGGCATCCTCTCGCTCTGGATTCTCGTGCGACCTCGCTCGGTGCCTTCGATCGGCACCTGAGACGAGGGTTTCCGCGGGAGCGAACGACGGAATTCGGGGCCGCATCGCGCCTCGAGCACCGGTAACGTCGTCTCATGAGAATCCTCCTCGTGGGTGCAGGCGGCGTCGGTGACGCCATCGCCAAGATCGCGGCCCGCCGCGACTTCTTCGAACTGATGGTCGTCAGCGATTACGAGCTGACACGCGCTGAGCGCACGATCGCGTGGATTGAGGCGAGGCACGGCGCGCAGAACGGCCGGTTCGTCGCAGCCAAGATCGACGCCTCGAACCCGGATGACGTCACGAGCGTCGCCCGGGAGCACGCCGTCACGCATGTGATGAACGCGGTCGAGCCGAAGTTCGTCCCCACGATTTTCGCCGGCGCGCTTGCGGCCAACGCCGACTACCTCGACATGGCGATGAGCCTGTCGGAACCGCATCCGGAGAACCCGTACAGCGAGACCGGCGTGAAGCTCGGCGACGACCAGTTCGAGCAGGCGCCGGACTGGGAGACGGCGGGCCGACTTGCCCTGGTGGGGATGGGCGTCGAACCCGGGCTGAGTGACGTGTTCGCGCGCTACGCCGTCGACGAGTTGTTCAGCGAGGTCGACGAGCTGGGCACCCGGGACGGTGCCAATCTCGTGGTTCGGGATGAGGCCGGGAACGAGATCTTCGCGCCGAGCTTCAGCATCTGGACGACGATCGAGGAGTGCCTGAATCCGCCGGTGATCTGGGAGAAGCAGAGGGGCTGGTTCACCACCGCCCCGTTCTCGGAGCCGGAGACCTTCGACTTCCCGGAGGGGATCGGCCCGGTCGAGTGCGTCAACGTCGAGCACGAGGAGGTGCTGCTGATGCCGCGTTGGCTGAACGCCAAGCGCGTCACCTTCAAGTACGGACTCGGTGACGAGTTCATCGGCGTACTGAAGACCTTGCACACGCTGCACCTCGATTCCGTTGCGCCGCTGCGTGTGCGCAGCGCCAACGGTCCGGTCGAGATCGCGCCGCGTGATGTCGTCGCGGCGGCACTGCCCGACCCCGCGACCATCGGCCCCAAGATGACGGGCAAGACGTGCGCGGGGGTGTGGGTGACCGGCACCGGCACCGACGGGAAGCCGCGCGAGGTCTACCTGTATCACGTGAGCGACAACGAGTGGACGATGTCCGAGTACGACAGCCAGTGCGTCGTCTGGCAGACGGCTCTCAATCCGGTGATCGCCCTGGAACTGCTGGCCGACGGGACCTGGACGGGAACCGGCGTGCTCGGCCCCGAGGCGTTCCCGGCGACGCCGTTCCTCGAACTGATGAAGAAGCCGGTGGCGGAGGGCGGATACGGCCAGGCCTGGGGGCTCGAGGACCGACTCGTCGGCACCGCGTGACGGTCGTATCCTGAGCCGATGACCGACCCCCAGGATCACGTCGTCGCCGCTCAGAAGGCGCTCGCCGAGGCGCAGGCCGCGCTCGCCGATGCTCAGGCTGTTGCCGACGCGGCCGTGGCGGCGGCTACGGCGTGGGTGCCGGTGGCTGATGCGGGGTCAGCAGCGGCCGGTTCGCCCGTGCCGCTGACCGACGCGCAGGTGGCGATCGTCCGCGCCGGCTACACCTTCGACGCCCCCGCGATCGAGATGGGTGCCCTGGTGAACGGGAGTGCCATGCCCGACGTGCCGGTCCGCATCCCGATCGCAATGGTGAACCGCCACGGTCTCGTCGCCGGTGCAACGGGAACCGGCAAGACGAAGACGCTGCAGGTGCTTGCCGAGCAGCTCGCCAGCGCTGGCGTCCCGGTCTTTGCGGCCGACATCAAAGGCGACCTGAGCGGCATTGCCAGTGCCGGTGTCGCAAACCCGAAACTTCTCGAGCGCACCGCCGGAATCGGTCAGACCTGGGCGCCGCTCGCTTCGCCGACCGAATACTTCTCGCTCGGAGGCGTCGGCACGGGGATTCCCCTGCGCGCCAGCGTCACGGGTTTCGGCTACCTGCTGCTGAGCAAGGTGTTGGGCCTGAACCCGACGCAGGAGTCGAGCCTCGGTCTCGTGTTCCACTTCGCCGAACAGAAGCAGTGGCCGCTCATCGACATCACCGACCTGCGGAAAGTGGTGAAGTACCTCGTGAGCGACGAGGGCAAGAGCGAGCTCGACGAGTTGGGTGGCCTCTCCAAGGCAACGGCGGGTGTCATCCTGCGCGAGTTGATCACCTTCTCCGATCAGGGCGCCGACGTGTTTTTCGGCGAGCCGGAGATCGATGTGCAGAAGTTCCTGCGGATGGCCCCCGATGGCGTGCGCGGTCTGATCAGCCTCATGGAGGTGCCGGGCGTGCAGGACAAGCCCGAGCTGTTCTCCACCTTTCTGATGTGGCTCCTCACCGAGCTGTACAAGGCCCTGCCCGAGGTCGGCGACCTGCCGAAGCCGAAGCTGGTGTTCTTCTTCGACGAAGCGCACCTGCTGTTCAACGACGCCTCGAAAGATTTTCTGCAGGTGATCACGCAGACGGTGCGTCTCATCCGCTCGAAGGGCGTTGGCATCTTCTTTGTCACCCAAACGCCCAAGGATGTGCCGGGCGACGTGCTTGCCCAACTCGGCAGCCGCATTCAGCATCAACTGCGCGCGCACACACCGGATGACGCGAAGGCCCTCAAAGCGACCGTGTCGACGTATCCGAGCTCGGGCTACGACCTCGCGCAGGTGCTGCAGAATCTCGCCACCGGTGAGGCCATCGTGACGGTCATGAACGAGAAGGGCGCCCCATCGCCGGTCGCCTGGACGCGCCTCCGTGCTCCGCAGGGCTCGATGTCTCCGACGCCGGTTGAGCAGATGGCGGCCGCGGTGGCCGCGTCCCCGCTGCTTGCCGAGTACGGGACGCCGATCGACCGAAGGTCGGCAGGGGACATTCTGGATGAGCGGGCGCGAGATGCGGTGGCGGCGGCTCCTGCCGCTCTCTCCGCCGGCCAGGTGTCGAGCGGCCCGACGATGACGGCCGAGCAGAAGGGCGCGGCCGCCGCGCAGAAACAGCAGCAGGCTCAGTTCGAGCGGTTGCAGAAGGCGGCAGCCGCCCAGGCGGCACGCGAGGCCAAGGCCGCGCAGGTGGCCGCCGATCGTGCGGCGCGCGAGAAGGCCAGAGCCGAGGAACGCCTTCGCAAGCAGGCAGTCGGCGCCGGTGTCAGCATCGCGAGGCTGGTCGTCGGCAAATTGTTCGGCTCCACCCGCCGCTGAACCGCGGCGATCGGGCGGATGCTCAGCGGAAGACCGAGAACAACAAGCCGGCCAGCACGATCGCGATCGCTCCGATCACGATGCCCACCCGCAGTGCCGGGTTGTTCTCAAACCAGTACGCGCTGCCCGGGTAGGTGTCGAAGAACTCCTGGATCCCGATGGGTTCCTTGACCACGGTCGACGGCACGGGAATCGCCGTGGCGATTGCGGTGAGGTCACCGGGGTGCCAAAAGTTGCCGCGCATCCTGAACAGCGTGCGGCCGTCAGCATCCCGCGCCAGAAGCTGTTGCACCGGCTCAGGAACTTGTCCGACATAGGTCGGCACGAGCGTCACGCTCGCGATCTTTTCGAGGGGGATGCGCTCAACCCGGCTGAAGATTCCGTTGCCGCTGAGCTCCGTGGCAGAGACTGCGCTGAAGACCCGCAACTGCCGGAACAGTGTCAACAGGGAGGCCACGACGAGCACGATGTGGACGCAGAGCACGATCGGCCAACTGTCGTTGCGGCTCCCGAACCAGTACAGCACCGCGAAGATCGGCAGCATGCCGAGAACGACCGAGATGAATGCCGTCCTCATCAGCGAACGCCGAGGCCGCACGAGGACCGGGGTCGAGGCGGATGCCATGGTTTCCCCTTCGTGCGCTGCGGTACTCGGCGAGATGCTTCGTGTTCTGGTGCCAGGCGGTGCCGCGGGACTGGGGGCGAGTGTCTGTGTGGTGCGGAGGATGGGGGATTCGAACCCCCGAGGGCTTTCACCCAACACGCTTTCCAAGCGTGCGCCATAGGCCACTAGGCGAATCCTCCTGGACCGCTCGGGAGCGGTGGCCATCAGGAATCTTACCTGTCTACTCGCGTTCGTGATGTCGCACGAAAGGGGGACGGCTGTGCCGCCGACGAGAAAGCGGGATGCAGCGTGTGCGTCGCGCGCTCACGCAGGTCCTGCGGCAGGAGCGGCGGCGCGATAAACTACGAGCGGCTCCCCGCGTGGCGCCATCCAGGCCAACTCCCCCAGGGCGGAAACGCAGCAAGGGTAACCGGGCTCTGGCGGGTGCGCGGGGGGTCGTTTCTGTCCTCGCTACGAGCCGTTCGTGACTATTCGGAGTTCGGCGAGAAGGTTCCGCGCAATTTCGGCATAGCCGAGGGTGTTGCCGGGAGCGATCCAGCTCGCGAAGGCCACGTGGAAGACGCCGATCCCGGTCTGCGCCGCCAGGGATGCCACGGGCTCCTCGACGCCGCGATCGCGCAGCGCCCCAGTGATCGCCGTCGCCAACCGGTCGCGCTTGATGAGCTCGCGTTCCTGCAACGACTCATCCGAATCGATGATCACCTGGCGAGTTCGGGAGCGGGTGAGGTCGACGAAGACCGAGCCGACCGCGTCGAGGGCCGTGCCGATCGAGTCGAGCGGCGTCGCGTCGGCGGGGGAGCCGGCGACGGCATCCACCATGAGCTGCTGCAGGCGCTCCGATCCGTCGAACAGCATCTCCCGCTTGTCGGTGAAGTAGCGGAAGAAGGTGCGCTCGGTGACTCCCGCGCGCTCGGCGATCTGGGCGACGGTGGTCTGACCGAACCCGCGCTCGAGGTAGAGCTCCATGGCCGCACGGACGAGGCGACCATGCGCATCCGGCTGCCAGCGTGTCATGCGTCGATGGTACGTGATGACAGCAGCTGACATCGGTGCTATCGTCTGTCATGTCAGCCTGTGACATCACGCATGGCGACATCACTCGGAAGGTTTCCCACCATGAAGTACTTCATCACCGGCGCATCCGGATGGATCGGCACCGCCGTCACCGCCGAACTGCTCGCACGCGGCCACCAGGTCGTCGGCCTCGCGCGCAACGACGACTCCGCCGCCAAGCTTCGGGCCGCCGGCGCCGAGGTATTCCGTGGCTCGATCGACGACCCGGATGCACTGCGCGCCCCCGCCGACGCATCGGATGGCGTCATCCACCTCGCCTTCAATCACGACTTCTCGGCGCACTCGGCTGCGATCGCGACCGATCAGGCCGTGATGACCTCGATCCTCGACACGCTCGCGGGTTCGGACCGCCCCTTCGTCTTCGCGTCGGGGGTGCTCGGCCGGGCCGGCGCGGGGATCGTCGCCACCGAAGACATCGCCATCGACCCCGCGACGGTCGCCTCCCCGCGCGCGCTCAACGAACTGTTCGCGCTGGCGTCGGCCGAGCGGGGTGTTCGTCCGGTGGCCGTCGCGTTCGCGCCGACCGTGCACGGCGAGGGCGACCACGGTTTCATGGCCGCATACGTCGCGATGGACCGGGCGGCCGGGGTCGCGGGGTATGTCGGCGACGGAACCAACACCTGGCCGGCCGTTCACCGGGCGGATGCCGCGGCTCTCGTCGCCCTCGCCGTCGAGAAGGCGCCGCCCGCATCGGTTGTGCACGCGGTGGCTGAGCAGGGTGTGCGGCACCTGGACATCGCCGAGGCGATCGCTCGGGGGACCGGCCTCCCCGTCCGCGCCTTCGACACGGGAGAGGTCGCCGCGAAGGCGCCGCAGTTCCAGTGGCTCGAGCGATTTCTCGGCGTCAGCTCTCTGGCATCGAGCGCCATCACCCAGCGGCTGCTCGGCTGGACGCCGACGCACGCCACCCTCATCGAGGATCTGGATGCTGGCCACTACACGCGAGGCTGACTCGTGGCACGCGCAGCGCGACGGCGGGTTGTCGAGCTGCGTGTGCTGCGCCGCACGAGCGCGTGTGCTGCGCCGCACGAGCGGTGGAGCGGCCAGGTGGATGTCCGACGCGCCGACTACTCTGTGTAGGTGGTCACCGCCCTCTACCGCCGTTATCGGCCGGAGACATTCGCCGAGTTGATCGGCCAGTCACAGGTGACCGATCCGCTTCGCACGGCTCTGCGCACCGACCGGGTCAATCACGCATACCTGTTCAGCGGACCACGTGGCTGCGGCAAGACAACCAGCGCGCGCATCCTGGCTCGCTGTCTCAACTGCGCCGAAGGCCCCACCGACACACCGTGCGGAAAATGTGCGAGCTGCATCGAGCTGGCCCGCGACGGCAGCGGCTCCCTCGACGTCGTCGAGATCGATGCCGCCAGCCATAACGGGGTGGATGACGCCCGCGACCTCCGCGAGCGCGCCGCCTTCGCGCCGGCCCGAGACCGCTACAAGATCTTCATCCTCGACGAGGCGCACATGGTGACGCCGCAGGGCTTCAATGCCCTGCTGAAGCTGGTGGAGGAACCACCGGATCACGTCAAATTCATCTTCGCGACGACGGAACCCGAGAAGGTCATCGGGACGATCCGCAGCCGAACTCATCACTACCCATTCCGCCTGGTGCCGCCCGCCCAGATGTTGGAGTACGTGCAACAGCTCTGCGATTCCGAAAAGGTTTCGGTGCAGCCGGGAGTGCTGCCTCTGGTGGTGCGCGCTGGCGGTGGTTCCGTGCGCGACACCCTCTCGCTGCTCGACCAGTTGATCTCCGGTTCCGAGGTGGCGACGGGCTCGACCGGGAGCTCTGTCGAGTACGCGCGTGCTGTCGCGCTCCTCGGCTACACGCACGCGGCGCTGCTTGATGAGGTGGTCGACGCGCTCGGGGCGATGGATGCCGGGGCCGCCTTCTCCGGGGTCGATCGCGTTATCCAGACGGGCCAGGATCCGCGCCGGTTCGTCGAGGATCTTCTTGAGCGCTTGCGCGACCTCATCGTGGTGGCGGCCACGCGAGACGGTGCCGCCGCCGTCCTGCGCGGCATCCCGCAGGACGAGCTGGACCGGATGAATGTCCAAGCAGCCGCCTTCGGTGCGGCCGAGCTGTCCCGAGCCGCTGACGTGGTCAACAGCTCGCTCACCGAGATGACGGGGGCGACCTCGCCACGGCTGCATCTCGAGCTCATGATCGCGCGGCTGCTCGTCCCGGCCGCCGATGACACCGAGCGCGGAGCGTTGGCCCGTGTCGAGCGGCTCGAGCGCCGAATCGGGATTGCTGACGCCTCGATCGCGACCGAGACCGTTGCGGCACCATCGGGAGCGGTATCGTCCGTGTCCGTGTCCGTGCCCGTGCCTGCGCGCGAGCGCCACCCGGCAGCCACGCCGACGCGGCGGCCCGTCTCCCCAGACATGCCCGTCGACCCACCGGCGGAACGGACAGAACCGGCGACGTCGACAGAACCGGCGAATGTGCCGACGTCGCGGCCCGACGCTCCTGGCAAGCCCGTCGTCGCCGAGCCGACGGCCGCCGTCACCCTCGCCCAGCTGCGCGATGCGTGGCCGGAGATTCTCGAGGTCGTGCAGAAGGCCAAACGCACCGCGTGGATGGTGGTCTACACCTCGACGCCTCGCGTCCTGGAGAGTGATGTCCTCACGCTCTCCTTCCCGAGCGAGACCGATGTCACCAACTTCAAGGAGCGGCCGCCGTCAGGCGACAGTGTGAGTGAGCAACTGCGCACGGCGATCTCGACCGTGCTGGGCATCCGGGTCAAGTTCAAGGCGCGAGTGGACATCTCTGGCGCCTCGGCACCGGCCGCTCAGGAGGCACACGCGGCACCGGTGGTGCCGGCCCCGGCCGCCGCGGCCCCGACCGGTGGCTGGAACGTCATCGCCATCCCCGGCGCCGACGACGCGCCGCCCGCCGATGAGCCGGAACCGCCATTCGAGCCCTTCGACGACGGGGCAACCACCCCCGAGGGCTCGACGCCCGCCGCGCAGGCGGTTGGTTCAGCCGCATCGGCGGGACCCACCCAACCACGGCGCGGGTCCCCGGCACCCACCGCGCGCTACGGAGAAGCTGTCGTGCGCGAGCTCCTCGGCGCCAGCTTCATCGAGGAGCAGAATCTCGCGCCGCGTGACCGTCCGCTGACGCTCGAAACTAGTCCCGCGAGTTCGTCGACCCCGCCGCCCGCCAGCGGAACCGCGGAGTAGCGCGTGTACGAGGGCATCGTCCAGGAGCTCATCGACGAGCTCGGTCGACTCCCCGGCATCGGGCCGAAGTCGGCGCAGCGGATCGCGTTTCACATTCTGCAGACCCAGAGCTTCGACACCACGCGACTGGCTCAGATCCTGATGGACGTGCGCGAGAAGGTGCGCTTCTGCTCCATCTGCGGCAACGTCAGCGAGCAGGACACCTGCACGATCTGCCGCGATCCGCGTCGCAACCAGGCGATCATCTGTGTCGTCGAAGAGGCGAAAGATGTGGCGGCGATCGAGCGCACGCGCGAGTTCCGCGGCCTGTACCACGTGCTCGGCGGCGCACTCAGCCCGATCGACGGCATCGGCCCGAACGAGCTGCGCTTCACCCAGCTGGTGCAGCGACTCGCGGATGCCGCGGTCACCGAGGTGATCATCGCCACCGACCCCAACCTCGAGGGCGAGGCGACGGCAACCTACCTCTCGCGGCTGCTGGTGCAGCCAGGGCTGCGCGTGACGCGACTCGCCTCCGGACTCCCCGTCGGCGGCGACCTCGAGTACGCCGACGAGGTCACTCTCGGTCGCGCCTTCGAGGGCCGTCGCGTCGTCGAGGCTTAGCGACCCTGCGGCGGAATGACCAGCAGAGAACTGGTCGCCGTCGCGACCACCTTGCCCGCGGCATCCACCCCCTCCGCGCTGGTGAAGATCACCCGTCTGCCCGCCTTGGTGACGCGCCCGGTGAAGGTGATCGTGCCGGATTCCATGCCGACCCCCCGCAGATAGCTGACATTGATGTCGATCGAGGTATATCCCCAGCCGGCCTCCAGCACCGAATGGCCGGCACAGCCGGTGACGGTGTCGAGCACCGTGCACAGAATGCCGCCGTGCACGCCGCCGATGGGGTTGAAGTGGCTGGGATGCGGCTCCAGCGTGAAGTGCACTTCGCCGTGGCCGACCGACGAGATCCGCATCCCGAGAAGTTCGGCGATGGGAGGCGGCGGCACCTCTCCGGCGATCCAGCCGTTCAGGTAGTCGATGCCGCTCATCGTGCGCACCAGCTCGAGGGCCGGTGTCGGGTCGTGCCAGGTGACGTGCAGCGTGTCCTGGGCACCCCAACCGGGTCGTCGATCACTCATCCCGCCACGCTAGCCGCATCTACCGGTCTGGCAGACTTGCCCGCGTGAGCACTTCTCCGCAGCTGGTCGCTTTCGACCTCGACGACACCCTGGCCCCCTCGAAATCTCCGGTGGATCCGCGGATGGCTCGGCTTCTGGTGCGTCTGCTCGACGTGGTCGAGGTGTGCGTGATCTCGGGCGGGCAGTTCGAGCAGTTCCGCAGCCAGTTGATCGACAATCTCCCGCTCGACAATCCGGCGGCGCTCGGTCGCCTGCACCTGATGCCCACCTGCGGCACGCAGTACTACCGTTTCGTCGGTGACACCCCGCGGGATGCGGCATGGCACCAGCAATACGCCGAGAATCTGAGCGACGACGAGAAAGCGGCGGCGATCACGGCGGTCGAACGCGAGGCGCACCGGCTCGGTTTCTGGGAGTCGGAGACCTGGGGCCCGATTCTGGAGGACCGCGGATCGCAGATCACCTTCTCCGCGCTCGGCCAGGCGGCACCCGTGGATGCCAAGAAGGCCTGGGATCCGACCGGCGAGAAGAAGAACGCCCTCCGCGCGGCCGTCCAAGAGGTGCTGCCCGACCTCGAGGTTCGTTCCGGTGGCTCCACGAGCGTCGACATCACTCGAATGGGCATTGATAAGGCCTACGGCATGACCCGGCTCGCCGAGCTCACCGGGATCCCGCTCGAGGACATGCTTTTCGTCGGCGACAGACTCGACCCCGACGGCAACGACTTCCCGGTCAAGGCGCTCGGGGTGCCGACCCGCGCCGTGGACGATTGGGAGGACACGGCAGCGTTTGTCGAGGTATTCCTGGCAGACCGCGCGGCCGAGCGTACGCGCTAGCGTCCCGCCGTACCGCGCTGATTCTCGCCGGTAAACTCAGGGCTCGTGAGTCTCATCGTCCAGAAGTACGGCGGTTCCTCCGTCAGCGACGCGGAGAGCATCAAGCGGGTCGCCAAGCGCATCGTCGAAACCCGCAAGGCCGGGAACGAGGTTGTCGTCGCCGTCAGCGCGATGGGCGACACCACGGACGAGCTGCTCGATTTGGCGCACGAGGTCACGCCGGTGCCCGATCCGCGCGAGCTCGACATGCTGCTGACCACCGGCGAGCGCATCTCGATGGCGTTGCTGGCGATGGCGATCAAGAGCATGGGCGTCGAGGCGCGCTCCTACACGGGCAGCCAGGCTGGCATGATCACGGATGCCCGGCACGGCTCGGCGCGCATCGTCGACGTGACCCCGGTTCGCCTTCGGGAAGCACTCGACGACGGCGCCATCGTCATCGTCGCGGGCTTCCAGGGCTTCAACCGGGACTCCCGCGACATCACGACCCTCGGTCGCGGTGGCTCCGACACGACGGCGGTCGCCTTGGCTGCGGCCCTGGGCGCCGACGTCTGTGAGATCTACACGGATGTCGATGGCGTCTTCACCGCGGATCCCCGAGTCGTGCCCCGTGCCCACAAGATCGACAGCATCACCAGCGAGGAAATGCTGGAACTCGCCGCTGCGGGGGCGAAGGTGCTGTACATCCGTGCCGTGGAATATGCCAGACGCCACGGCGTCGTGCTCCACGTGCGCTCATCGTTCAACAACAACGAAGGGACCTGGGTCACCGCCGACCGCGTCCCCAGCATCCCGGAAGGCACCGCCATGGAAGAGCCCATCATCACCGGCGTGGCCGGCGATCTCAACGAGGCCAAGATCACCGTGGTCGGCGTTCCGGACGTGCCAGGCAAGGCCGCCGACATCTTCGCCATCGTGGCGAGGACCGGCGCCAACATCGACATGATCGTGCAGAACGTCTCGGCGGCCGCGACGGGCCTCACCGACATCTCTTTCACGCTTCCCAAGGGTGAGGGGGAGATGGTGCTGACCGCGCTGCGGGTGGATCAGCCCGATGTCGGTTTCGTCGCCCTGCAGTACGACGACCAGATCGGCAAGCTCGCCGTGGTCGGGGCCGGCATGCGCACCAGCGCGGGCGTCTCCGCGCAGCTCTTTCGCTGCTTGTCGGATGCGGGAATCAACATCGAGATGATCTCGACCAGTGAGATCCGCATCTCGGTGGTGACTCGTGCCGACACGCTGCACGAGGCGATGCGCGTGGTGCACACCGCCTTCGGGCTCGACTCGGACGACGCGGCCATCGTGCACGGCGGCACCGGCCGCTAGCGTCCCTCCCGAATCGGCGAGCGCGGGGTCGGCGGCCGAGCGCGGGGTGCGCGCTGCCCGCGCTCGGCGCTGCACCCCGCGCTCGGCACCGCGTGGCGCGTCAGGGTGCGAGATCGGGCATCGGCAGGCCGAACTCGTGGGTGAGCGCGGATCGGGCGGCGCGCCACCCGGCTAAGCCGTTGACACCGGGGCCGGGTGCCGCTGACGACGACGCAAGGTAGACGCCGGGTCCGAGCCGCCACGGGTCGACGCCGCGCGGCCGCCAGACCGTCTGACGGATGTCGATCAGGCCGCCCGAGATGTCGCCACCGACCAGGCTCGGGTTCTCCATTTCGAGCTGCGGTGCTGAACGCCGGTGCTGAGCCACGATCGTGTCTCGGAACCCCGGCGCCGCCGTCTCGATCGTCGCGAGGATGGCCTCAGAGGCATCGATCGGGGATCCAGCGGGCACATGCGTGTACGCCCAAACAGTGTGCATTCCCTCGGGCGCACGAGTCGGGTCGAACAGGCTGGGTTGCGACAGCAGCACGAACGGATGCTCCGGCATGTGTCCGGCGATCGTGAGCCTCTCGGCATCGGCGATCGCCGAGCGATTGCCGCCGAGGTGCACGGTGCCAGCGGCCGCCAGCCGGCTGTCGCGCCACGGGACCGGTGCCGAGGTCGCGAGGTCGAGCCGAAACGCACCGGGCCCGAAGCGGACGCGCTCCAGCCGGCGGCGCGCGGCGGGGGAGAGCCGTGCGTCGGAGATCCTGGCAGCGACGGGCGCCGCGACATCCAGTAGCACGGCGGTCGCCGACGGCAGAGAACGCACGTCGTGCACCTCGCTGTCGAGATGGATGCTGCCCCCGTGCGCCAGGAGATCCGCCGCCAGTGCGTCACTGATCGCCTGGCTGCCGCCGATCGGGATCGGCCAGCCCCCCGCGTGCGCCAGCGCGCCGAGCACCAGGCCGGCTCCGGAGCGGACCGGATGCGGCATCCGCCCGCTGGCGTGCGCCGCGAGTCCGCCCAGCATCGCCCGGGCGACGGCTCCTCGGAAGCGCACGTTCCACGCCGGGGAGCCCTGCTCCAGCGCTCGCAGCCCGAGGGCGGCGAGGAGCACGGGGTGCCGCGGGAGGCGCACCAGCGTGTCGCCGACGACGTCGAGCAGGGCCTCCGGGTCCGCGGCGAGTGAGCCGAAGAGCGACGCCCACGCGGGGCCGTCTGCACCGAGGCCGTCGGCGGTGGCCGTCAGCGAGCGATAGGCGATCCCCAGCGAGCCGTCGCCGGACCCCTCCAGCACGTGGGCGTATGACACCTCTGGCGTCACGAACTCGACCCGTGACGTCAACCCGAATGCGCGAAAGAACGGAGACGCCACAGCCATCGGATGCACGGCCGAGCCGAGATCGTGCAGAAACCCGGGCTCGGTCGTCGAGGCCGTGCGCGCCGCGCCGCCGACGGTGGACGCGCGCTCGAACACCTCGACGACGAGACCCGCACGCGCCAGCGTGACCGCGGCGGCGAGACCGTTGGGGCCCGCGCCGACGACCACAGCATCCGGGTTGCCCATGTCGCTCACGCTAGCCGCTCGCCGCCAGCCTGTCGCCGCACGCGGTCCCGGGTAGGATTTTCGTTCATGAGCAGCAGCACGGGAGTCCGTCTCGGCGTCGTTGGCGCCACCGGTCAGGTCGGCGCCGTCGTGCGCCGCCTCCTTGAGGAACGCGATTTTCCGATCAGCGAGATCCGCTTCTTCGCGAGCGCTCGCAGCGCCGGCACGACGATCCCCTTCCGGGGCGCTGACGTCGTCGTCGAGGACGCGTCCTCCGCCGACCCGAGCGGTCTCGATCTCGCGATCTTCTCGGCCGGCGCCACCATGTCGAAGGTGCAGGCGCCTCGCTTCGCCGCGGCCGGTGTGCTCGTCATCGACAACTCCAGTGCCTGGCGGATGGATCCCGAGGTCCCGCTCGTCGTCAGTGAAGTGAACCCGCACGCCATGGCTGATGCCGTGAAGGGCATCATCGCGAACCCGAACTGCACGACCATGGCTGCCATGCCGGTCCTGAAAGTTCTGGATGCCGAAGCCGGCCTGCAGCGCCTGATCGTCTCCACCTATCAGGCCGTGTCTGGAGCGGGTCTCGCCGGAGGCGAGGAGTTGCTCGAGCAGGCCACCGCGGCGGTCTCGCAGGACGCGATCGGCCTCGTGCACGACGGGCGCGCGGTGACGATGCCGTCGCCGCAGAAGTTCCCCAAGAGCATCGCGTTCAACGTGGTGCCGCTGGCGGGCTCGATCGTCGACGACGGCCTCGGCGAAACCGACGAAGAGAAGAAGCTCCGCAACGAGAGCCGCAAGATCCTCGAGCTGCCGGAGTTGCTGGTGAGCGGCACCTGCGTGCGCGTCCCGGTTTTCACCGGTCACTCCCTGTCGATCAACGCCGAGTTCGCCTCGGCACTGACACCGGAGCGTGCGCGCGAGCTGTTGGCGGATGCTGCGGGCGTCCAGCTCATGGACGTCCCGACGCCGCTCGACGCGGCTGGCATCGACCCGAGCCTGGTCGGCCGGATCCGCCACGACGAAGGGGTCCCCGGTCACCGTGGGCTCGCGTTCTTCATCTCCAACGACAACCTGCGAAAGGGTGCCGCCCTCAACGCGGTGCAGATCGCCGAGCTGGCGGCAGCGAGGATCGCGGCAGCCCAGCTCCCCGTCGCCTGAGACCGACGTCAAGAACGGGGGATCTTCGCGGCCGCGACCTCGCCCGGGCCCCGGCGAGTCAGATCGGCCACGCCTAGAATGAAGCCGTGAGTAAACCGATCGACGTCGTCCTCATCGGAGCAGGAATCATGAGTGCGACACTCGGATCCCTCTTGCGGCAGCTGGAGCCGAGTTGGTCGATCACGATCATCGAACGGCTCGGTGATGTCGCCCTCGAGAGCTCGAACCCCTGGAACAACGCCGGCACCGGCCACTCGGCACTGTGCGAGTTGAACTACACGCCCGAGAAGGCCGACGGCACGATCGATATCGCCCAGGCGGTGAAGGTCAATGAGCAGTTCCAGGTGACCCGTCAGTTCTGGTCGTTCCTGGTGAGTGAGGGTCTGCTGCCCGAGCCCGACCGGTTCATCAATCCCGTCCCGCACATGAGCTTCGTGTGGGGCGAGACGAATGTCGCGTATCTCAAGAAGCGCTACGAGGCGTTGAAAGATCACCCGCTCTTCCAGGGTATGGAGTTCAGCGACGACGCCAAGGTGATCCGCTCGTGGGCACCACTGTTGATCCCGGGCCGTCAGAAGGACGAGCCGATCGCGGCCACCAGGATCATGTCGGGTACCGACGTCGATTTCGGTTCGCTCACCCATCTCCTCATCGACGGGCTGGTGAAGTCCGGAGTGAGGCTGAAGTTGGAGCACAAGGTCACCAGCTTGGCGAAGCGGCGCGACGGTCTGTGGCGAATCGGCATGCGGCACGAGATCGGCGGCACCCCCCTCGAACTGACGGCCCGTTTTGTGTTCGTCGGCGCCGGCGGCGCCGCCCTGACGCTGTTGCAGAAGTCGGGGATCCCGGAGATCCGGGGCTACGGCGGTTTCCCGATCAGCGGGCTCTGGCTGCGCACCGATGACCCGGCGATCGTGTCGCGGCACCAGGCGAAGGTCTACGGCAAAGCCGCCGTCGGGTCTCCGCCCATGTCCGTCCCGCACCTCGACACCCGTGTCGTGGATGGCAAGGCCAGCCTGCTCTTCGGCCCGTACGCGGGCTTCTCGCCGAAGTTCCTCAAGACAGGATCCTGGTTCGACCTGTTCGGCTCGATCCGTCTGCACAACATCGGAACGATGGTCGGTGCCGGCCTCACCAACCTCTCGCTGGTGACCTATTTGATCGGCGAGCTGCTCGCCAGCCGCGCCAAGAAGGTCGAGGCGCTCCAGCAGTTCGCGCCGAAGGTCAAGTCCCGCGATTGGTCACTCGAAACAGCCGGTCAACGTGTGCAGATCATGAAGCGGGATGCCGCGGGCAGGCCGGTCATCCAGTTCGGCACCGAGGTCGTCGCCTCATCTGATGGTTCGATTGCGGGACTTCTGGGTGCCTCGCCCGGTGCATCGACCGCCGTGCCGATCATGCTCGACGTGCTGGCGAAGTGCTTCCCCGACCGTCTCGACGGCTGGAAGCCCGACTTGCAGAGGATGATCCCGAGCTACGGCACGCAGCTCTCGAGCAACAAGGCGACGGCGCGGAAGACACTCGCGGCGACCGCCAAAGGCCTCGATATCGTCGCGTAGCACGGCGTCACCGCGGCGTGCCGGCGGCCGACCCGCCGCGCACCCGACCCGCCGCGCACAGGACCCGCGCGTTCGACCAACGTTTTGCCGTGACACGCCGTTTTGAGTCCCCTTCAATCGGTGTGTTTGAAAAATCGTTGGTCGAACTCGCGCCCGCTGCACGCACCGCGCCACCGTGGCTCCCTTGACGGATATTCGAACATGTGTCAGCCTTACGATTTCAGTGAGATGGAGATCGGTTCTCTCCGCGCCGCGGCCGAAAGTACCAAGCACTTCGCCGATCACAAGAGGCCCGCACGCAAAAACCCGCGGGCAAGATGGCCTGTCTTCGGCCGAACCGGGTTCAAGATGACTCAGGGATCGAGTCATTCCTTATCTCACTGGAATCGTAAGGGTGACATGTGTTCTAGTGAGTGGATGCGGTGGAGCGGCCAAAAGATCGACGTCGAACTGGGCGACACCCTGCAGGGGCT
>JABBOD010000065.1 GCA_019351995.1 Acidobacteriota bacterium | reverse complement strand
CCGTTGTTCGAGGTCGAGTAGGTCTCGACGGCCAGAACGGCGTTGTGCACGTCGGACTTGACGCCCGCCTGCCACGCCGAGGTCCGCTGGTTCAGGAACAGCGGGATGGCGATCGCGGCCAGGATGCCGATGATGATGATGACGACGAGCAGCTCGATGAGCGTGAAGCCCTCGTCACCCCCCTTGCGGATGCGGTCCAGACGGGCCGCGAAAATGTCGTTGATGCGGGTCATGACGTTCCAATCTCTTGAGTGTGATGGTGCGAGCCGTCCCCCCACGGGCATGACCCACATAGAGCAGTGTGTCGAGTTCTCTCCCTCGCGGTAATCCCGCGATCGGGGGTCAACTGGTCGGTACGGCCGTCGGCGAGGCGGTGGCAGGGGTGCTGGAACCCTGCGAGCTGTTGAAGACGTAGAACCAGTTGCTGACCCGCGCGTGTGAGCCGCTCACGGTGTAGTAGCTGCCGTTCACGAGAAGCTGGAGGGTGACGCCGGCGCTCACCGTGAAGGTGACGGCCGTCGCGGCGCTGCCCACCCTCTTCGCGGTCGCCACGGTTCCCGTGGAGTTGTCTGCGGTGCCGGCGGCGGGCAGCGTTCCCCCGTTCGAGGTGGCGTAGGTCTGCACCGCGAGCACCGCGCCGTGCACGTCGGACTTCACCGCCGCCTGATAGGCGGTACCGCGCTGGCTGAGGCTCAACGGGATCGCAATCGCGGCCAGGATGCCCACGATGATGATGACGACGAGCAGTTCGATGAGCGTGAAGCCGCTCTCGCGGTCACCGGAACGGATCCGGCGAGCGATCGACTGCGTGCTGTGCCGGTTCACGAGCACCCCTTCTCGGAGGCGGCCTACTGGCCGCCACCCTGATTCTGGACGGCCTGCGAAATGCTGAAGATCGGCATGTACAGGGCGACGATCATGCCGCCGATGACGACGCCGAGTACGGCGATCAGCAGCGGCTCGATCAGCGAGGTGAGCGCCTTGGTCGTGGCCTCCACCTCCGAGTCGTAGAAGTCCGCCACCTTCGAGAGCATGGTCTCCATCGAGCCGGAGTCCTCCCCGACGGCCACCATCTGGGTCACCATCGGCGGGAAGACATTCTCTTCGGCGAGGGGCGCCGAGATGGTGCGACCTTGCCGCACCGCCTCCGCAATGTTCTTGGAGGCCTTCTCCAACACCCAGTTACCGGCCGTCTCCCCGACGATCAACAGCGCGCTCACGATCGGGACGCCCGCCGCGAGCATGCTGGCCAGGTTACGGGTGAAGCGCGCGACCGCGATCTTGTTCATCAGCGGCCCGAAGACCGGGAGCTTGATCTTCAGCGGGTCGACGACCGACCGGACCCGATCCGTGTGCTTGTTGACACGCCACCAGGCCATGAAGGCGAATATCCCGATGATCAGGGTCGGCGCCGCCCACACCATGTTCTCCGAGATGGTGACGAGGATCTGGGTCGGCGCCGGGAGCGCGCTGCCGAGGCTGGAGAACATGTTCTTGAAGATCGGCACGATGAAGATCAGCATGACGAGCACGCCGACGCCCGACATGCTCAGCACCACGACCGGATAGGTCATCGCCGACTTGATCTCGGCCTTCAGCTTCGCCTCTTTCTCGAAGTTGGCGGCCACCGCGTCGAGCGCCCCTTCCAGGAAGCCGCCCGCTTCTCCGGCCTTGATCATGTTGATCATGAGCGGCGGGAACTCCACGGGATGGCGCGCAAGCGCTTCCGAGAACGACCCGCCCGTCTCCACCTCGCGGGTCACCACCGCGAGCACATCCTTGAGCTTCTTGTTCTCGGTCTGATCGCTGACGATCGAGAGGGCTTTCAAGAGGGTGAGACCGGCTCCCACCATGGTGGCCAACTGGCGCGAGACGATCGAGAGCGCTTTGAGGTCGACCCCTTTCGCGAAACTCCCGAACGAGATCTCGCGCTGCAGCCCGGTCCCCGCAACGGACTCCTGGATCGCCACCGGCGCCAACCCCAGGCCGCGCAAGCGGTCGACGACGGCGCTTTCGGACTGCGCCTCGAGCTTGCCTTTGATGAGCTTGCCCCGCACGTCACGGCTGGTGTAGTTCCAGCTGCGCGGGCCCACTGTTGCTGTCGCGGCCATCAGTGTCGTGTTCCCTTCTCGGCGCCGAAGCGCGAATCCATGTTGTCGCCGACGAACAAGGAATCGCCGCCCATATCCACACGCGTGATGAGACGAGCGAGCATGTCGGCATCCTGCGCCTTCTCCACAGCTGCAGCCCGGGTGATCGATCCGGCATTCACCAGTTCGGCCAGGGATTGGTCCATGGTGTGCATTCCGGACGCCCCGCCCGACTGCAGGACCGAGGTGATCTGGTAGGTCTTTCCCTCCCGCACGAGGTTCGAGATCGCGGGGTTCGCGAACATCACCTCCGTGGCGACGGAGCGGCCGTTGCCATTGGATTTCTTCACCAGGGTCTGGCAGACGACCCCCTGCAGGGTGGCGGCGAGCTGCGTGCGCACCTGGTCCTGCTGGTGCGGCGGGAACACGTCGATCACGCGGTCGATGGTGGTGGGGGCGCTCTGCGTGTGCAGAGTCGCAAACACCAGGTGGCCGGTCTCCGCCGCGGTCAAGGCGATCGAGATCGTCTCCAGATCGCGAAGCTCGCCGATCAGGATGACGTCGGGGTCCTGCCGCAGAACGTGCTTCAGGGCGTTCGCGAAGCTGTGCGTGTCACGCCCGACCTCGCGCTGGTTGATCAGCGACTTCTTGTTGTTGTGCAGGAACTCGATGGGGTCTTCGACCGTGACGACGTGATCTCGTCGCGTCTCGTTGACGAGGTCGATCAGCGCGGCCAGCGTCGTCGACTTACCCGAACCGGTCGGACCGGTCACCAGCACCAGGCCGCGCGGCAGAGTGGCGAACTGCCCGACGACATCGTCGATGCCCAACTCGGGAAGCGTCTTGATCCGGGTGGGAATGATGCGGAAGGCCGCGCCCATCGAACCGCGGTCCTGGTAATAGTTCACGCGGAACCGGGCGTTGTTCGAGAGCGTGTATGCGAAGTCGAGCTCGAGCTTCTCCTCGAACCGGGCAAGCAGCGTCGGCGACAGAAGCGTGTGGAGCGCATCCCGCACCTGGGCCCGATCCCAGCTCGTGCTCCCGGGTACCGGGCTCAGGCCGCCGTCGATGCGCAGAAGCGGCTGGGAGTTGGTGGAGACGTGGAGATCGGATGCCCCGAGCAGCAGAACCTGCTGGAGCGCGGCGATCAGCTCGGCATTCGGCGTCCCCGTTCCCGGGTTGAGGCTCGCGACATCTTCGACGTTCAGGGTCTCGCCGTGGCGACCGCTCGTCGGCGCCAGCGGAGCGGTGGGCTGAACTGTGGCGGCCGGGGCCGGCGCGGCGGCGGGCTCCGTCATCGGCACCGGCGCCGCGGTGAACTCGGTGTATGCGGGCGGCGCGACCGGGGCCGGCGGCGCGACAGCGGGTGACAACGGCGGAGCAGCGGGTGCCGCCGCCGCGACGGGAACGGTCAGCGGCGGGAACGTCCCCGCCGGCGCAGCGGGAGCAGCCGGAGCGGTCTGGCCCGGCAGCACGGTGGGCGGTGGGAAGGCCGGCGGAGGGGTATAGCCGGCGGGCAACGGCGTCCCGTCGGGCGCAACCGTTGGCGGTGGCGACGAGAAGGTCGCGGTGGCCGGCGGCGCCGGAAATGACGCAAGCGGAACTCCCGACGAGTCGGAAATCGGAATCTCATAGACAGGATTGGTCACGGTCTGCTCCCCTCAACGTGTCGTCAACTGACGACGCGAAGGATCTCCTCAATAGATGTCTGCCCCTGCATGGCTTTCTGCCAGCCGTCCATGCGGAGGGTGGTCATGCCCTGCTCGATCGCGGTACGAGTGATCTCGGCGGTGGAGGCATGCGTCACCGTGAGCCGTTCGATCTCCTCCGTCACCGACATGATTTCGTGCAGCGCCAGGCGGCCGCGGTAGCCGGTATTCGAACAACTCGAGCAGCCGACCGGCATCCACAGGGGAGGTGCCGGTTGGTCGGCCTCGGCAGTGAAGCCGAGCCGAACCAGGTCTTCCGGATCGTGCGCGTACGGCTGGCGGCAACGCTCGCAGAGGCGTCGCGCCAGACGCTGGGCGACCACGCTGTCGAGCGCCGAGCCGACGAGGAACGGCTCGATCCCCATCTCGGTAAGCCGGATGACGGCGCTCGGCGCGTCGTTGGTGTGCAGCGTCGAGAGGACGAGGTGGCCGGTCAGGGAAGCCTCGATGGCGATCTGCGCCGTCTCGTGGTCTCGGATCTCACCGAGAAGCACGACATCCGGGTCTGATCGCAGGATCGACCGCAGGGCGCTGGCGAAGGTCAGCCCCGCCTTGACGTTGACCTGGACCTGGTTGATGCCCTTCATGCGGTACTCGACCGGGTCCTCGACCGTGATCACGTTGATCTCCGGCCGCGCGACCGCGTTCAGCGTGGTGTACAGGGTGGTCGACTTGCCGGAACCGGTCGGTCCGGTGACCAGGATCATGCCGTACGGCTTGCTGTACGAACGGCGGTACACCTCGGCGTTGCGCGGTGACAGATCGAGCTGCTCCAGCGACATCGAGGTGTTCGAGTTGTCGAGGATACGCATGACGACCTTCTCGCCCCAGACCGTGGGGAGAGTGGCGACACGGAGGTCGATCTGCCGGCCACCGTGGCGAACCGACATGCGACCGTCTTGTGGACGGCGCCGCTCGGCGATGTCGATGTCGCTCATGATCTTCAGCCGCGAGATCACGCCGTTCTGAATGTTCTTGGGAGCCCGCTGCATCACGTGGAGCACACCGTCGATGCGGTAGCGCACCGTCAACTCGAACTCGCCCGGCTCGATGTGGATGTCCGAGGCCTGGTCCTGGATGCCCTGGCTGATGAGCAGGTTCACGAAGCGAACGATCGGGGCGTCATCCTCGAAGGCTTCCGCGACCGCGACGTCGGTCGAGGCGCTGTTCTCCTCCTCGATCAGGGTCTGGAGGTCGCTGAGCTCGCCGTCGGCACGGTGATAGCGCTCGATGGCCCGCATCAAATCGGAGCGCTCGGCCACCACGGCTCGCACGTGCATCCGGGAACTGGCGCGCACGTCGTCAAGCGCCAGGACGTTCCCGGGGTCGCACATCGCCAAGATGAGTTGGTCGTTCTGCACCGAAATGGGCAGGACCTCGTAGCGACGGCAGACCGCGGCGGGCACCATGGCAACGGCGGTGTGGTCGACGGGATAGTCGAGAAGCTCGACGAACGGCAGACCATGCTGCTCCGCGCGAGCGGAGGCCAGCGCCGTGGGTGTCAGGATGTTTTGCTCGAGTAGTCCACGAACAACGGCATCCTCGTCGTAGTCCGGCGCGTACATTGCATCGAGGCTGGTAATCGGCATAATGCCACGCACGATCAGAATTTCAGCAAGGGTCGTCATGTCACCCCCCTCAGAATGACGTAGCCGCTGCGCACCGACCCCTCCGCCGGTATGCACCTGGACATCGCACGTGGCAATGCCTCAGGGTTTCGACACTAGGTGCCGCACCCCCTTGAGGCCCATACCCTCATTAGGGGGCATCGCAGCGACGACGCCGAGCCCTCAACCGACCGTGATCGATGAACCCGCGACCTGACAGTAGTGCTGGACCGCGGTGAACGAATCGAAGAGTTTGGTCGTCGCGGAGAAGTCCGACCGGTGGGTGGAGTAGTAGGTGGCGGCAGACACCGCAGACGACATGGCCGTGGCGACGTCGCCGGAGGCGCCAGAACTCGCTGTCGTCAACGCCGCCGGCAGGGCAGCGACGGTCGCCGTCAACTGATCCGTCGTCGTGGTGCCGGCGTGGGCCGACTGCACGGACTTCACGAAGCCGGTCGCGACGCTGGCGAACTTGGAACAGGGCGCAGACTGATTCGCCGTTGACGATGCGCTGACGGAGGCGACGACGATCACCACAATCACCGCAACAACCACCACCCCGATGACGGCCCAGTACGGGACGACGACTCGCCGCCGACGGGCGGCTCCCTGCTGTGACACGGCTCCCCCGCCCTCGCGCGCCCGAGTGGGGCGGTGCCGGTCACACTACCGGCCCACCTCGACGGATCCGGTGCACCAAGCCGAGATCGCGCGACTCACCGGCGGGTCGACGACCTGCGGTGACCCAGCACGACCCAGGTGATGAACACGGTCGCCCCGGCGAGGACCGCCGCGGCGGCGACGAAGGGACTCCCGGCCTGCTGACCGGCGAGCACGAGACCCACTGGCAGCGCGGATGCCACCAACACCAGGTAGACCCCCGCCGCCGCCCCCACGGCACCGAACCACGGGCTCCGACTGCGCGCCGTACCCGCCAACACGAACCAGAGAAGGATCCCCGACACGAATGTCGCCAGCAAGCCGTAATACGGACTCACCGATCCGCCGATCGGATCGCGATTCAGCACGACCGCGAGCAGCCCGTCGACCGCGAAGACGACGGCCCCCCAGGTCACCGCGACAAAGAGGGCGACGACGCGATCGGATGATCGGGAGTCGCGGACAGGGGGCGACGGCTCAGGCTCCGGCAACCGTTCCGGCATACTCGGCCCGCTTCGCTTCCTGCTCGCGATCGAACGTCGCGCGCTCCTCGATGCTCCGGGCCTTCACACGGCGACCGCGGGCCGCGATCCCGAGGCCGGTCCAGATCGACGCCTCGCGCGCGACGACCGCCGCGGCGATGACCCACGGGTTGAGGGCGAGCGACTCGTACGTGATCGGGGTCGGGGTGGCCTGGAAGACATTCGCGATGAGCAGCAGGATGCCGATCATCCCGAAATAGACGGCGACGGCCAGAATCAGGCTGCCGAACACGTGAGCCCACCACCCAGCCCGATTGAGGAGGAGGACCATCAGGATCAGCCCCACCAGGAACAGGCTGACCGGGACCCAGAAGAACGCGCTGCTGACGAAGCTGGTGAACTCCGGTCCGAAGAGATCCCCGTCGCGGACATCGATGATCAGCGCGCCGACCACCGTGTAGATGCCGGCGAAGAGCAGGGCGCCGACCACGGCGAGCAGTGTGCCGATACCGCGGTTGCCGCGCTTCTTCGGGGGGACGGCAAGCGGCACATAGACGAGCTGCTGGACGGGGACCGCGGACGCCTCGGGCACCGCGGTGCGGGGCGTCGCGGTGCCGGGGGACGCGACGGGCTCCGGCTCGGGCGACGCCGCAGGCACCTCGTCGGTCGCCGACGGGAGCTCGCCCGTCGCGGCAGCGGGCGCTGCGGGCTCCACCAGTTCGGGTGCGACAGCTTCGGGCTCCACAGCTCCGGGTTCCACAGCTTCGGGCTCCACGGGGCTGGCAGCCACGGGCTCGGCCGCGACGTCGACGACCGCGGAGTCTGGGTGCTCCGGGGTGGCTGCGGGGCTCTGGTCACTCATGGGAGACTCCTTCACTGGGGTGGCTGTCAGCCTACCCAAGGCGCGTTGCGCACGTGAGAGTACGTGCTGTGAACCACTCTCAGCGCTGAGAGTACGGAGTTATGCGTACTCTCAGCGGAAGCGGGGAGACGACGAAGGCCCCGCCGTCGAACCGGTCGGGGCCTTCGTGGATCGTCTCGCTAGTTATACGTCCCGGGCGTGAAGTCGTCCGAACTGAAGCTGTCGAAGTCGACAAAGCTCAGATCGGCCTCGCTGAAGACGGCGTCGTCGGTGAAGATGCGGTTCGGGTAACGCTCCGCCTTCGCCTCCTCGGTCGCCTCGACAGTCACGTTGCGGTACTTGTGCAGACCGGTGCCGGCCGGGATCAGCTGACCGATGATGACGTTCTCCTTCAGGCCGACCAGCGGGTCCGACTTGCCCTCCATGGCGGCCTGCGTCAGAACGCGGGTCGTCTCCTGGAAGGACGCGGCGGACAGCCACGACTCGGTCGCCAGGGAGGCCTTGGTGATCCCCATGACCTCCTGGCGGGCCGATGCGGTCTTCTTGCCCTCGGTGAGCGTCGCACGGTTGATCTCGTTGTACTTCGACCGGTCGACCAGCTCACCGGGGAGCAGGTCGGTGTCGCCGTGCTCCACCACGGTCACCTTGCGCAGCATCTGCCGCACGATGACCTCGATGTGCTTGTCGTGGATCGGGACGCCCTGGCTGCGGTACACGCCCTGGACGCCGTCGACGAGATGCAGCTGCACCGCACGGACGCCCTGCACGCGCAGGACCTCCTTCGGGTCCAGGTTGCCGACCACGAACTGCTGGCCGAGCTCGACGTGCTGCCCGTCCTCGATGAGGAGGGTGGCGCGCTTGAGCACCGGGTACAGGTGCGGCTCATCACCGTTGTCCGGCGTGAGCACCACACGGCGCTGACGGTCGGTGTCCTCGATGGTCACGCGTCCGGCCGCCTCGGCGATCGGGCTCGCGCCCTTCGGGGTGCGGGCCTCGAAGAGTTCCGTCACGCGGGGAAGACCCTGCGTGATGTCATCCGCCGACGCCGAACCACCGAAGTGGAAGGTACGCATCGTGAGCTGGGTGCCGGGCTCGCCGATCGACTGGGCCGCGATGATGCCGACCGCCTCGCCGATGTCCACGAGCTTGCCGGTCGCGAGCGAGCGACCATAGCAGGCGGCGCACACGCCGACCGCCGACTCGCAGGTCAGCACCGAGCGGACCTTGACGGTCTCCACTCCTGCCGCCATCAGCTTGTCGATCAGCACGTCGCCGGCATCACTGCCGGCCTCGGCCACGACAGTGCCCTTGGCGTCGACCGCGTCCTCGGCGAGGCTGCGGGCGTACACCGAGTTCTCGACGTTCTCGTCGCGAACCAGGGTTCCGTCGTCGAGCTTGACCGCGATCCGCAGTTCCAGGCCCTTGCTCGTGCCGCAGTCGTCCTCACGGATGATGACATCCTGCGACACGTCGACGAGTCGACGCGTGAGGTAGCCGGAGTCCGCGGTCCGCAGAGCGGTGTCTGCCAGGCCCTTACGAGCACCGTGGGTGGCGATGAAGTACTCCGCCACCGACAGGCCCTCGCGGTACGAGGAGATGATCGGGCGCGGGATGGTCTCACCCTTCGGGTTCGACACCAGGCCCCGGATACCGGCGATGTTGCGCACCTGCAGCCAGTTGCCTCGAGCGCCAGACGACACCATCCGGTAGATGTTGTTGTCCTTCGGGAAGTTGGCCTGCATCGAGGCGGCGACCTCGTTGGTGGCCTCCGTCCAGATGTCGATCAGCTCACGACGGCGCGATGCGTCGTCGATCAGACCCTTGTCGAACTCACCCTGGACCTTGGCGGCACGCTTCTCGTGCTTGGCCACGATCTCGGGCTTGTCCTTCGGGGTGAGCACGTCCGACAGGGCGACGGTGACACCGGAGCGGGTCGCCCAGTAGAAACCGGCGTCCTTGATGCGGTCGAGTGCTGCGGCGACCTCCACCTTGGGGTAGCGCTCGGCGAGATCGTTGACGATCGCGCTCATCTTGCCCTTGTCGGCGACGGCCTCCACGAAGGGGTAGTCGACAGGGAGGGTTTCGTTGAAGATCGCGCGACCGAGCGAGGTCTTCAGCAGAACGGTTGAGCCCTGCTCGAAGCCCTCAGGCGCGACATCCTCTCCCAGGTAGACGTTCTCGAGCCGGATGCGCACGACGGCGTTCAGGTCGAGCGAACCCTGATCCTTGGCGAGGATCGCCTCGGCGATCGAGGAGAACGCGCGGCCTTCGCCGATCGCGCCTTCCTTGATCGTCGTCAGGTGGTGCAGACCGATGATCATGTCCTGCGTGGGCAGGGTCACCGGGCGGCCATCCGACGGCTTCAGGATGTTGTTGGACGCGAGCATCAGGATGCGGGCCTCGGCCTGAGCCTCGACCGACAGCGGCAGGTGGACGGCCATCTGGTCGCCGTCGAAGTCCGCGTTGAACGCGGCGCAGACGAGCGGGTGCAGCTGGATCGCCTTGCCCTC
>JABBOD010000064.1 GCA_019351995.1 Acidobacteriota bacterium | reverse complement strand
ACGATCCACCCCATGAGCGGACCCCCGATGGCCTGCCCACCGAGCAGGACTAAGACGTATAGCGACATCACGCGCCCGCGAATCCCGAGATTCGATGACAGCTGAACTAGCGAGTTCGCGGCGGTGATGAACAAAAGGTTCGCGACGCCCAAGGCGACGAGGATCGCGCCCAGGCCCAACTCGTTCGGCATCAACGCGCCCAGAGCTTGCAACCCACCCCAGAGAACACCCGTCAGCATGACCGTGCGCAGCCGGACACCGGTGCGCCGGGTGGACAGTAACGCACCAGTCAAGGCGCCCGCAGCAATGAGCGTATTGAACAGTCCGTATCCGGAGGCACCCACATGGAAGGTGTCATTGGCATACGCCGCGAGGATCACCGGCGTTGTGAGGGCGAAGACGGCGAGGATCGCCACACTGACGATGGTCCAAAAAATGGCGGGTTTATGAACAACGTAGGCGAGGCCCTCCTTCAACTGGCCCTTGACCCTCGGCATTGGCGTGATCCTCGCCAGCTTCGACTTCCTCAGTGCGGCCAGCGTGAGAACAGTGATCAAGCAGCTCGCTGCGTTGATCGCGAAAGCCCAGCCCGCGCCGACCGCCTCGAGCAGGTAGCCGGCGACGGCCGGTCCGATCAGCCCGCCGAGCTGGAAGACCGATGCATTGATGCTGATCGCATTACGAAGATTCCGCGGGCCGACCAACTCGCTGACGAACACCTGACGCGTCGGATTATCGACGACCACAACGAGCCCGACACCGAACGCGATGGCCCAAATGTGCCACACCTCAACGGTGTGGGTCAGCGCCAAGATCGCCAGCAGCGCCGCGAGAGCACCGATCACGGTCTGCGTGATCATCAGCAGCATCCGCTTCGAATATCTGTCGACGATCAAACCGCCATGGAGGCCGAAAACAAGCATCGGCGTGAACTGCATCGCCACGGTGATGCCCACCGCGGTCACGCTGTGCGACAGGGTAAGGACCAGCCAATCCTGGGCTATGCGCTGCATCCAAGTGCCCGACATCGCAATGATGTTCGAGAACGTGAAGAGCCGGAAGTTGTGCACCCGAAGGGCACTGAAGGTCTGGCTCCACGGCGCGCGACCGCCGATCACGGGCATCGGCTCGGTGGGCGGAAAGGCTGACGAAGACTTTGCGATAGGCACTAATAGAAACGTACGACCGCCTCTCGCATTCTAAAACCCAATCGAACCTATATCTACCATTGATAAAAGTAATGAATACACAACGGGATGGAGGCGTAGCAGAGCAGTCGTGCCTAGGAACTGGAACACACCAATGTCACCGACCTTGATTTGCCGGCCGTCGAGCCGTGACTGGTCGGCGCGGTAGCAGTCGACACGTCCGGTAACCCGTCTTCTGGCCTGGCCGCGCATACAGGTGGCTCAGGGCTTCGCCCTTCGCCCGCGCTCGCAGGCTGCGCCCCTCGTGCGTTGCGTCATGTTTTCAATGTGCCTGACGTTGCGGGACGTTGTGCACGGCGGCCTTTGGCGGCCCGCGCGCGACGGAGCGCTTTTCGGGATGCAACGGTGCGACATGTCGTTTCGGGGCGGCTGTCTCATCGCGACGGGACGTGTCCGACTGTCCTGCGCTGGGGTGACTTGTCGGACCCGGGACCGGGCTGATCCGCTCTCGTTGAGAGTTCACTCCCGCGAGAGTCGCCGCCTTGAGAGGTCACGAATCGTTGACGTGATCTGCGTTCCGGCAACGCCCTCGACGACGCGCTCAGCGTTCGCGAGGTCGCCGATCGCGGCACGGCAGCCCGTGGCGTCGACGAAAGCGCACGCGGCCTCGACCTTCGGCCCCATCGATCCCGAAGGGAACGGCATCTCCCGGAGGAGCGCGGGGGTTGCCTCGTTGATCACCCGCTGGGCTGACGTCCCGAAGTCGGCGATCACCCCGGCAACGTCGGTGAGGATGACCAACAACTCCGCGTCCAGCTCCCTCGCGATCAGGCCCGCAACGTGATCCTTGTCGACGACCGCATCCACAGGGTGATATCTACGTTTGTCGGTGACGGGGATTCCACCGCCACCACCCATGATGACGGTGACGCCGGAATGCAGCAGCGTCGTCGCTGACGCGAGCTCCACGACGCTGCGCGGCATCGGCGACGGCACCACGCGCCGCCACCCCGCCCCGTCGGGAGCGATCACCCAGCCATACCGATCCGCCGCTTGGTGAGCTTCGTGATCCGGGTAGACCGCGCCGATGAACTTGGTCGGCGCCGTCATGGCGGGGTCGTCGGCGTCGACGACGACGTGGGTGATCAGGGTCACCGCGGGGGTCGGGAGGCCGGCGTTGTGCAGTGCCTGTTGGAGGAGCGAGCCGATCAACCCTTGCGTTTCTGCCCCGAGGGCACTCAGCGGATAGGGAGCAGTGAGGGTGTGGTCGTCGCTGGATTCATGCGCGAGCAGCCCCACCTGTGGGCCGTTCCCGTGCACGATGACCACTTCGTGCGCCATGGCCAGTCGCATCAGGGCGGGCGCCACGTCGGCGACGCGGGCGGTCTGGATGGCGGCATCCGGGGGCTCTCCTCTATGCAGGAGAGCGTTGCCCCCGAGCGCGACGACGATGCGCATCCGCTCAGGCCTGCTCGAGCCGGGTGAGGCTGCCCACCACCACGGCCTTGATTGTGTGGAGGCGGTTCTCCGCCTGGTCGAACACCAGGGATTGCGGTGACCGGAAGACCTCGTCGCTGACCTCCGCGCCGTCGAGCCCGTAGTCGGCGAACAACTCCTGACCGAGTTGTGAATGCCGATCGTGGATGCTGGGCAGGCAATGCAGGAACTTCACCCCAGGATTACCAGTCCGCCCGAGCATGCTGGCATCGATCCGAAACGGCCGCAGCAGCGGAATGCGCTCGGCCCACCGCTCTCGCGCTTCGCCCATACTCACCCACACGTCGGTGTAGAGAAAGTCAGCCCCCGAAATGGCAACGTCAATGTCGTCGGTCACCAGAACGCTCCCGCCAGAAACGGCTGCATCCAGCTGAGCCGCCGCCACCACCCCCTCGTCGGGGCGAAGCGTTGCCGGGCAGGCAATCCGGACGTCCATACCCAGCAAGGCTCCGCTGACCATGAGACTGTTGGCGACGTTGTCGTGCCCGTCGCCGAGGAAACACACGGACCGTTCGCGCAGCGGCGACGCCATGCTCTCGCTCATCGTGAGCAGATCCGCAAGCGCCTGGGTCGGATGCCACTGATCGGTGAGGGCGTTCCACACCGGGACGCCGGCGGCGGACGCGATGGCCTCCACGTCAGCTTGTTCGAATCCGCGGAACGCGATCCCGTCATAGAACCGGCCAAGCACCTTCGCGGTGTCCTCGATCGACTCCGACACTCCGACATGGCTGCTTGCGGGGTCGATGTATGTGCAGTTCCCACCCTGCTCGTAGATCGCGATTTCGAAGGCGGCCCGCGTGCGGGTGGAGGCTTTTTCGAACAGGAGAGCCAAGTTCGTGCCGATCAGGCGGCGCTGTTCGTGCCCTTCTCTGCGTTCGCTCTTGAGGCGTGATGCGACGTCCAGGAGGTGCTGGATCTGCCCGGAACTGAGGTCGGTGTCTTTGAGCAGGTGGCGTGGTGAAATCGGTTCGGTCATCGTCGGGGCCTCGGGGTTCAACTCGGAGCCGAGTCGCGCTGGATTGGGCATGACATGCAGTGGGATCCGCCGCGACCGCGGCCGAGTTCGCTGCCAGCGATGGTGATGACCTCGATGCCGTGCTTGCGAAGCATCGTGTTGGTGGCCACGTTGCGGTCGTAGCCGATGACCACACCAGGGGCGATGGTGAGGAAGTTGTTCGCGTCGTCCCATTGTTCTCGTGCGGCTGCTCGGGGGTCCTCCTGGGTGGTCAGCACACGTAGCGGGCCGACGCCGAGAGTGTCCTCGAGCAGGGGGAACAGCGTGGTCGGCGGTCCGACCGTGAGATGGTCGGCGTCTTCCGCCGGCGTGATCACATGTGCGCTGAGTTCGTGGCGATCCAGCGATGGCGAGAGGATGAAGGTGCGCTCGTCGAGCATCGTCATCAGGGTGTCGAGATGCATCATCGCGTGTGACTTCGGGAGCGGTACCGCGATCACTCGCTCGGCCTGTCCGGACGTGAAGAGCGCCTGCGCCAGGCTCTCCACGGCCATCGGGGTGCTGCGCTCACCCATGCCGATCAGCACAGCTCGGTGACCGATGGTCTGGATGTCTCCACCCTCGATCGCCGACACCCGTGCGTCGTCGTCATGGGCGTACTGCTCGAAATCCGCCTTCTGGAACAGGGGATGGTGCCGGTAGATCGCGCGCGCGTTCAGCGACTCCCGGGCGCGCGCCGATTTCGCCATGACATTGACGTTCACCCCTCGGTAGATCCACGCTGAACTGTCGCGGGGAAAAAGCGTATTCGGTAGCGGCGGGAGCAGGAAACCCTGCGGATCCCGGGTCTGCCAGACGAGGCTGTCCGTCGCGGGATGCCCGAACTCTTCCGCGGTGAGCCCGCCGATGAGCAGTTCCGTCAGTTCAGACGGCGTCCGATCGTCAAGGTAGTGACGCAACTCCGGCACGAGCGCCGGCCCGTACTCATCGGTCGTGCACAGGCGATCCAGCATCTCCTGCCGCGCCGCGGGCAGCGCCAGCGTCTCGCTCAGAAGCTCGGCGAAATAGTGCACGACGATGCCGTGAGATCGCAACACCTCGACGAACGCGTCGTGCTCGGCGCGGGCCCGTGACGACCAGAGCACGTCGTCGAAGAGCAACTCGTCGCAGTTTTCGGGGGTGAGCCGATCCAACTCGAGGCCGGGGCGGTGCACGATGACCTGCCGGAGTGTGCCGACCTCTGAGTGGACGCCCAATACCGCCTCGGTGATCGCAGTCGGTACGAGAACCCCTTTCTCGGTGACGGTGCTCATGAGCGCACCCCCGTTCCGTTGGCTGCCACGAGCGGCTCCGCAGCTTCATCAGCGCCTGGGACAGGCTCTTCGGCTGCCTCGGCTGATGCTCCGACGCCCCGCCGGCGGTTGGAGACCTTCATCCAGACGTAGAGGGGGACGGCGAGAAAGAAAGCGAACGCACCGTAGAAGACTGCCTCCGCACCGCTTCCGGCCAGCGCCCAGAAGGTGAAGACCAGAGCAACGATCGAGATGGTCAGGTCGCGCGCGAAGTGCGGCCACGAGGTCGGGTGGCGGCGGCTCAGGAGCCAGTACACCTGGGCGGCGGCCGAGAAAAGATACGGGATCACCGCGGTGAACACGGTCAGCAGGACGACCGTGGTGAACACCTGGTCGAAGCTGGTGTAGGCCAGGATCATGAGCAGCGTGGCCAGGACGGTCGAAGCGAGGATCCCGACCACCGGGACCCCTCGGGCCTCCCGGGCGAAGAACCGCGGGAACATGTTGTCCTTGGCGGCGGCATTCGGCATCTCACCGACGATGAAGGTCCAACCCACCAGGCAGCCAAGCCCGGAGACGATCGCGACAACCGCGATGATCTGCCCGGCCCACGAGCCGCTGAAGATGGCGTTGGCGGCATCGCTGAACGGCGCGGTCGACTTGCGCAAGTTGCTGTTGCTGACGGTCCCGAACACGGCGAGGGTGCCGAGGATGTACACCACCGCGCAGGCGATGGTGCCGTAGATGGTCGCACGCGGCACGTTGCGGCCGGGATCGCGGACGCGCCCGGCCGCAACCGACGCGGTCTCGATTCCGAGGTAGGCGAACAGGGTGACGGCGCCAGCGCCAGCAAGCGCCGACCAGGTGCTGGTGCCTGAGGAGTTGAACGGACCGAAGTTGGCGGGATTCAGGAAGAACAAGCCGATCACCGCAATCATGGCAAGCGGGACGATCTTCAGCACCGTGAACACCACCTGCGCGCCGCCCATGCTGGACAAGCCGAAGAAGTTGATCAACGCCGGAATCCACAGACAGACGAAGGCGATGACGATCGACCACCCCACGTTGTGGTCGGTGTTGATGAAGACCTCCACATACCCGGTCAGCGCGACCACGATGGCGGCGTTGCCGGCCCACGCAGTGAGCCAGTACGACCAGGCGTTCAAGAACCCGGCGAACTCGCCGAAAGCTGCCCGCGCGTAGAGGTAAGGACCGCCCGATCCCGGGACCCGCTTGGTCAGCCAGCTGAAGACGATCGCCAGAGCCAGAGAACCGATGCTCACGACCCCGAACGCAACCAGGCTGATCGGACCGAAAGTGGCCAGTGCAGCAGGCAGTCCGAAGACGCCGGTGCCGATCACTGACCCGACCACAAGGGCCGAAGCTGCCGGAAGACCGAGCTGGCGCGAGCGCGGCGCGAGAGAAGGTGTCGTCATGCCCGACATGCTCCTCATGCCCGACGTTCGCTCGCAGGGCCAAAGGTCCCGCCAGGGTGGCGGCCCCCGCACGTTCGGCAGCGATGCAGCTGAACTCCGACGGGACGCATTGGCCCTCGAGCCGGACCGGGCCACAACTCGGTGCTGCTCCGACCCGGCTCGATGGACCTGATTCTCACGCGACAGACAGCTCAGTCCTCGCCAAAGAGAACCTGGGGACAGAGGCCGTTGCCGTTCCACGACCGGGAAGTAGGCCATAGCGACGGGGCATAGCCGTCACATCGGACCCGAGGCTTACCGGGCGCACCGTGCGCGGGCGCGGGCGCTGCGGATGCTTGCGGTGGTTGTCTGCCGGCAGCTAGCTTGAAACAGATGCGTGGTCCGGTGCGGTGGGTGCTGGTGCCCTTCATGCGATCGTTCGCTCAAGCGAGGCTCCCGCATCCGCAGAATGCGCCGCTGCCACGTGACACGCCCGAGGGACATGCAGCTGGCCCTGACCCGGTGCGGGTCTGTCTGATCGGCGGTGCAATCTCTGTGGGGTGGGGGGTGATGACGCATCAGCTGGGGCTCCCTGGTGCGTTAGCTCGAGCAGTGATGGCACGAACCGGTCGGGGCACTGACGTTGATGCGCATGTTGGTTCCACGATGGGCCCACGCGCGGCGGCGACCGGTCTTCGACGACTGAATATGTCACCGTATTGCGCAGTCGTGATCACGGTGGGAACGCGCAGGGCTCTCCGGCTTGGCTCCTTGAGGACGTGGAAACGTGACCTCGCTCGAGCAGCAGCTCAAGCGAAGACGAGCGCACCCAACGCGGTGATTGTTTTCACCGGCATTCCCCCGTTGCGGACATCCAACCACCCGCAAGACATCGTCGACGCTCTTGCGAATCTGCACAGGCTCCCCATGAACCAGATCATGGAAACGGTGTGCACGCAGGCGGGTGTGGAGTTTGTGGCCCTCAACTCAAGGCGGACTGACACGGTATTGGCTGACTGGGACGCGAACGCGTACCGAGCGATCGGCGAGCTCATCGCGGAACGACTCGCCCCCAAGCTTTCCGACCCGGGAGAGCCCCGCCCCCACTGACACAGACGCCGCAGCAGTTGCCCGCATACCTATGCCACGCATCGTGGTCGTGACACGAGGTGTGGCGGCACCGCAACAGGCTTCTGCCTAGGGTGCCGCCACACCAACGGGGTCCTGCGAACTAGGGGGAATCCGCAGGGTGATGGCTTACGACGTCAGTTCGGGGGGCGACGTCGCGGGTAAGCGATCACCATCATCCTACGTCCGCCTTAAGGGGGACATCGTTCCCCAGTATTGGGTGATGACAATCGCCAAGATCGCTGAAGTGATGCTGGTGTGAGCCGTGTGACTGAAGTGCATCGACTTGACCGCCATTGCCCCCTACGCGGGGATGCCAACCGACGTCAACCGGTCCGTCCTGGACGGTCATACCGCAACACACCGCTTGCTCCACTTGCGGGCCGACCGGGTTCATGGCGTTGGCAGCCGCACCCTCGTGAAGCAAGGTGCCACCCGCTCCGCACCATAGTGCCCTCATCGCGCCGAGGTGATCGAGGGTGGGGCTCCCGTCTGGACGGCAGTTAGACCAGCGTGGAGCCGCCCGCGACTCCATGACCGCCCTGGTGGTCCACGCGCTCGCGTCGCTCCTGATCCCCACGGGCACTACCGGATGCGGCTCCGGATTCTCAGCGCTGCCAGTGTCGTGAAGATCACGATCATCGCCGCCAATATGGCCAAGACGTAGCCGACCGTGACATCCCAGTCACCGATCGAAGTCGTGATGCCGTAAGCCCGACGCAGACTCGCGAGCGCCTGCGGCTGGTCGCCGCTGAGATCGGTGAGCGACGACTCGGTGAACTGCTGCCGCACGATCATCGACGACTGGCCGAAGGGCAGCGCGTTGATCACGTTCGCCACACCCTCGGGCAGCGACCCGACCGGAATATAGGCGCCGCTCAGAAAGCCGAGCACCGTGCCGACAATGGTCGATAGCGCCGAGAACGCGCCCTGCGTGCGCACGAACGAGATGACGAATGCCGACAATGCTGCATAGGCTGCGCAGGACAGGGCCACGTACGCCACCGTCAAAGCCAACTGCCCGGCCGTAAGCACCAGACCGTCGGTGAAGAACAGGTACGCCACGCTCACAAGAAGCACGATCAGCGTCATCGTCAGCGCGATGACGAAGCTCGACAGCAGGTACCCCAGGATCAGCTGGCTGCGTTTGATCGGCGACACCAGGAAGTCGCGGAACCGCCCGCTCGACCCGTCCTCCACGAAAGCACTGAACGCGCCGAGACCTGTCGTGACGGCGGTGATACCGACGATGCCGGCGAACATCCAGCTGTCCACGAACGTCTTCACGGCGCCGTCGGGCGCGTCAGGGAATCCCTGCTTGAGGCCCTGCGTCTGCAGGTTGCCGAGAAACAGCGTGTACAGGAGGAACAGGATGATCGCAGCCAGCAGTGAGAAGAACACACCCAACCGGTCGCGGAAGTACAGCCGCAAGTTGCGGCCCATGATGTCGAGGATGACGTTCACGCAGCGACCCCCGCCCCGTTTCCACCGACTGGTTCACCCGTGAGAGCCAGGAAGACGTCATCCATCGTCCCGTGCCGGAACTCGAAGTCAGCCACGCTGTCGCCGTGTGCCGCGAGTATTGCCCGCGCCTCGTCCGCGGTGTCGACGACGATGCGAACGAGGTCGCCTTCGCCTTCGAGTCGACGACCAGCCCGGGAAACGATGGAGGCAAGCGCGGCCCGGTCACGGGTAGTCACCGTGAGCACGCTGCGGCTGTGCTTCGCGCGCAACTGCGCGGGGGTGCCATTGGCGACGATGTGGCCATGGTCGATGAGGCAGACCTGGTCGGCTTCCTCGGTCTCTTCCATGTAGTGGGTCGTGAGAAACACGGTGAGCCCGTGCCGATCGCGCAACTCCTGGATCGTCGACCACACCTGCGCGCGGCTGGCCGGGTCGAGCCCGGCGGTCGGCTCGTCGAGAAAGATGATCGCCGGAGTCTGCATCAGGGCCCGGGCGATGTCGACTCGGCGGCGCTGCCCGCCCGAGAACTTGCCGTACCGACGGTCGAGGAAGTCGCCGAGACCGATCAGCGTGCTCAACTCGCTGATGCGCGCGTCAATGGCGCGCGCCTCCGTGCCGTAAAACCGGCCACGCACGCGAAGGTTCTCGCGTGCGGTGAGCAGCGGGTCGAGAATCGACTCCTGGAATACAACACCGATGGCTCCGCGCACCTCGTCGCCACCCCTGCGCACGTCGTGCCCGGCCACCGAGACCTCGCCGTGGTCAAAGGGGGTGACCGTCGTCAGGCACGAAATCGTCGTCGACTTGCCAGCGCCGTTGGTTCCGACGAACGCGAACACGCTCCCAGCCGCGACCTCGAACGAGATGTCGTCGACAGCGACGGTCTTGCCGTATCGCTTGGTCAAGCCGTGGACAGCGATCGCAGGGTCATTGAGCTTCACCCAACCCGACCCTACCGGCTGCCGACTTCAAGCGGATGGGACTTTCGCAATCTGGGACTGATGCACCGATGGCCGGCGTCTGATCTGGCTTGCGCGTGGGATCCGACTCCGTGACTGAAGCTGTGTCACCGGCCGTT
>JABBOD010000063.1 GCA_019351995.1 Acidobacteriota bacterium | reverse complement strand
ATCCATGTCTCAACTGATGTGGGAGCCGACAAAGAACTGTGAGTTCTCAGGCTAGTTGAGACCTAGTAGCTCGTTGAGACGCCGTGATTTGGCGGCTGCTGATTTGAGCATAGCCTCCAACTTTTTCAGGCTATCGGAGACAAGTTCACGGGATCTAGGTCTCTTTCTGGGCTGGCCAATCGGCAGGGCGTTGGCTCAAGCAGGGGAGACCCGTCTCAAGTGGCTTGAGATTCCATAGACGAAGGTCGAAAGTCAGCAGCCTGCCGCGCACAGGTATAAGTGATAAAGTGTGTCTAGCGCAACGCTAGCCTTATTTGATGGGGTTTCGGATGTCAAAACGATCGATCTCTCCTCCGCCGGTCGTGGCGGAGGCGCTCGTCGTGCTCGGCCAACGCATCCGGCTCGGCCGCCAGGGACTTCGATGGACGGCCTCTGAGCTTGCGGCCCGCGCTGGCGTCAGCGAAACCACGGTCCTCTCCTCCGAGGCGGGCAAGCCCGGTACAGCCATCGGCACCGTGTTCACCCTGGCTCGCCTTACCGGCGTGCCCCTTTTTGGAATCGACGACCCCGCTGAGCTCTCGCGCCTACGCCGCGAAGGAGAGCGAGAGATCGCACTCCTGCCGGCGAAGGTGTACCACCGCGGTGATGGAGAACCCAATGCCGACTTCTGAACTGCGCCCCAAGGTCGTTTTCGTTTGGACGTGGCTTCCCCACACGCACGAGCCCGTCGTCGCCGGCGCGATCGAGGAGCGGAACGGCCGGCTCGCCTTCTACTACGCCGACACATATCGAGCTCGACCCGACGCGATCAGTGTCTACGGGCCAGAGCTCCCGCTACGTCAAGGCTGGATCGAACCTCTCGATGGCCTGACCCTTGCCAGCTCGCTCAGGGACGGGTCGCCCGACTCCTGGGGACGCCGAGTCATCGAAGCGAAGCGCGGCGTCGACGGCACTGCGATCTCCGAGCTCGGATACATGCTTGCCTCCGGGTCTAACCGGTTCGGCGCCCTCGACTTCCAGGCGTCACCCACCCACTATCAGGCCCGCCAGGACACGGCAACTCTGGACGAACTGACCGAAGCGGCGGCCCTGCTCCAGCAGAAGCGTGCGCTGAGCGAGCCGCTGGAGACGGCTCTGCTTCACGGGACGACCATCGGCGGTGCCAGACCGAAGGTGCTGATCGAAGATGGTGGAAACCATTGGATCGCGAAACTGGCCTCGACATCCGACGTCGTGTTCTCCGTCGTCGGGGCTGAGGCTGCGGCGATGCACCTCGCGGTCGCCGCAGGACTCAACGTGTCAGAGACGTACGTGACTCGATCCAATGGACGCGACGTCCTACTGGTGAAGCGTTTCGACCGCGAGGGCGCCGGGCAACGCAAGCACACCGTGTCGGGCCTGACCATGGCAGGGGAAGACGAGCTGTACGCCCGGTATGTCAAATACCCCGACGTTCTCGACGTGCTGCGCCAGTACGGCTCCGACCCGGTCGGCGACGCCACGGAACTCTTCCGCCGAATCGCATTCTCCATCGCGATCTCGAACTCCGACGACCACGCACGAAATCACGCAGCTTTCTGGAACGGCACGACACTCAAGCTCACACCCGCATATGACCTCGCCCCAGGATCCCGCTCAGGAGAAACCTCCGAGCAGGCGATGGCCTACGACCGCGAGGAGACGAAGACCAGCAACTTCGCGGCACTGCTGACCGCGGCCGGCATTTACGGGCTGACCAACGCCCAAGCGCGCGGCATCATCGACCGGATCATCGAGGCGATCACGGACGGCTGGGATGAGGCCGCCGACACCGCCCGGCTCACAATCGATGACAAGGATCGGCTGTGGGGCCACCAGTTCCTGAACCCGGGCTCGATGTACGACTACTGAGCACCCCGTCGGACCGGATGCTCACTCTTGAATCTGGGATCTTGGCCTGGCAGTTCACCAACCTACTGACCACAAGTCTCACCAGGCGTGAGAGCCGACACGAACGCCGCGTTGATTGAGACTTTGTCGCCGTCCGTGCATCCTCATCGAAGTGCCGCGCATAGACCCGTACATGGAGCAGAAGAACCACAACCAGAACCACTACAAGCAGTCCGCGAGCCCCGCCGGCTCGGGGCGACCGAGGCTGGACGTCGGTGTGATCGGCAAAATCACGATCACCGAGATGTCCGGCCAGTTCCGGGCGCGCGCTAGTACGCGCGATGCTGCCGGCAAGCTGCGCCGGCTGGAGGCCTTCGGCGCCTCCGCGGAGGAGGTCGAGCAGAAGCTGCGGAGGCGGGCGGCCAAGCTGGCGCTCAAGCCGGGCGAGCTAACCAGCGCTTCCAGCCTCACTGAGCTGCTTGCGATTTGGTTCGACGAGATCGTGCTCACTCGGCCCATCCGGGATCAGACGGTCCGGATGTACCAGACGAAGGTCGGCCGCCTTCAGAACCTGTACGGCGCCATGCCGCTCAGCGAACTCCGTCCGCACCGGATGCAGGCTGTCGTGAACGACCTGTCTCGCAAGGTAAGAGTGGCCGAGTACAACGTGCTCATGTCGATCCTTCGGCAGGCTTTTCGATATGCGGTGCGGGCCGAGCTCATCGGTCACAGTCCGATGGACGCTCTGGAAACCGTCCGGCACGAGGAGTCCGACAACATCGCCTTGACGATCGAGCAGGTGCAAGTCTTCCGTCAGGAGTTCAACCGTTACGTGCAGGAGGGGGAGCGCCGGTCCAACCGCCGCCAGGCGCAGCTGATCGTCGACATCATCCTCGGCGTTGGCGGCCTGCGGATCTCGGAGGCGCTCGCGATCCGGGTCGGTGACGTCGACTTCGAGCGGAACACGGTGAACGTGAACGGCACGCTCGTGTACCTCCCTGGCCAGCCCCTGGAGCGGCAGCCGAAGCTCAAGGCCAAGGGACAGGAGCGAGTGGTCCAGCTTGCCCCGGCCGGCATCGGAATGCGCGCCCTGCGCGCCGCCCTCCAGTCCTTGAAGTTTGACGAGAGGGCACCTGAAATGCCGATCGTGCGTCGCGTGAGCACCGTCGGGGTCGAGACGCCGTGGATCAACCCGTCGATCGTTAGCGTTCACTTCGCTCGCGTGGCAAAGCGCCAGTCAGTCGTCGACGTGCTGGGCAAAACGGGGCTGGCACCCGAACAGCTGACGCCGCACACGCTGCGCCGGTCCGTCGCTACCGTGGTCAGCCGTGCGAGTGGCGACGACGTGGCGTCGGCGATGCTTGGGCACTCGGACGCGCGGATCACGCGCCGCTCTTACATCGCACCCGTGGTCAAGATCGTCGACGCCCAGGGCCTCGACGACCTGTTCAGTTTCACCGAGGAGCCGCGCACATAGTTCTCGCCAAAGTGGCGAAAGCCTCGGGGTCGCATTCATGTGGAATAAATGCAGACCCCGAGGCTCTCGGGTGGACTCAATCCCGCTGACGCCCTGCCAGCTTCCCCGAAATGACGGGGGAATCAATCAGCAAAGGCCGAAATACGGGAATCAAACTCCGAAATACAGCTCGTACTCGAACGGGTGCGGACGCTGTGCGAACGGGAGCAGCTCCTTCTCGCGCTTGTAGTCGATCCAGGTGTCGATGAGGTCCTGGGTGAAGACGCCGCCCTCCAGCAGGAAGTCGTGGTCGTTCTCCAGCGCGATGAGCGCCTCGCCGAGTGAGGCGGGCACCTGCGGGATCAGCTTGGCCTCCTCGGGCGGCAGCTCGTAGAGGTCCTTGTCGACCGGCTCGTGCGGCTCGATCTTGTTCTTGATGCCGTCGATGCCTGCCATCAGCTGCACCGCGAACGCCAGGTACGGGTTGCCGGAGGCGTCGGGCGCGCGGAACTCGATGCGCTTGGCCTTCGGGTTGGTGCCGGTGATCGGGATGCGGATCGATGCCGAGCGGTTACCGGCCGAGTAGACCAGGTTGACCGGCGCCTCGAAGCCCGGGATCAGGCGGTGGTAGGAGTTGACCGTCGGGTTGGTGAACGCGAGCACCGCCGGCGCGTGCTTGAGAAGGCCACCGATGTACCAGCGCGCGATGTCCGACAGGCCGCCGTAGCCCTTCTCGTCGTAGAACAGCGGCTTGCCGTCGTTCCAGAGGGACTGGTGCGTGTGCATGCCCGATCCGTTGTCTCCCATGAGGGGTTTCGGCATGAAGGTCGCGACCTTGCCCCACTCGAGCGCGGTGTTCTTGACGATGTACTTGAACTTCAGGATGTCGTCAGCGGCGTGCACCATCGTGTCGAACTTGTAGTTGATCTCGCCCTGGCCGGCCGTGCCCACCTCGTGGTGACCACGCTCGAGCTCGAGGCCCGAGTCGATCAGCTTGAGCATGATGTCGTCGCGCAGGTCGCCGTGCTTGTCAACGGGAGAGACCGGGAAGTAGCCGCCCTTGTACGGGGTCTTGTTGGCGAGGTTGCCGCCTTCTTCTTCCCGGCCGCTGTTCCAGGCCGCCTCCTCGGAGTCCACCTCGTAAAAGCTCTTGTTCTGCTTCACCTCGTACCGCACGTCATCGAAGATGTAGAACTCGGCCTCGGGCGCGAAGAACGCCGTGTCGGCGATGCCGGTCGATGCCAGGTACTTCTCGGCCTTCTTGGCCACCTGACGCGGGTCCCTCGGGTAGATCTCGCCGTTGCGCGGGTTGTAGATGTCGAAGACGAGGATCAGAGTGCGCGCGGTGCGGAACGGATCGATGTACGCGGTCGAGATGTCCGGGATGAGCTGAAGGTCGGACTCGTGGATCGACTGGAAGCCGCGGATCGACGAGCCATCGAACATCTGGCCCACGGTGAAGAAGTCCTCGTCGACCGTGCTGGCTGGGATCGTGAGGTGCTGCTGGATGCCCGGCAGGTCGGTGAACCGGATGTCGAGGAACACGACTTCCGTGTCCTTGATGAACTTCAGAACTTCGGAAGAGTCCTTGAACATGGACATAGGTGAGACTCCAAGCCGTCTAGCGGGTGAGATTGCAGACCGCAACCTTTCCCGAGGGTATGGGGCGAGGGTTTCCCGACCGTGACGCGATTGTTTCGTGGAGGTTACGGCTCACGGCGGTGGTGCCGGGCGGGGCCCCGGAAGCACCCTCCTTACGTGTCAGTTCTCACGCTAGGTGAGACCTGTCGCAAGCTATTTGAGACAGCGTCGTGTCCGCGTTTCGGGGCGAGGTCGAGTGTGTGGGCACTCGCGCAGCCAGGCCCGGGCAACGTGCGGAGAGCACGACCAAGGTCACGGACGAAGCAGCGGCAGTGTCGCGCGCTCAACAAAGTGGCGGCGCTGAGAACGAGGCCCGGTATGCGAACCGCACACCGGGCATCCCTACCGCACTTCCGCTAATGCTTACTCGCGGCTCTCGTGCGAGCGCGACGGTACCAACTTGCCCAACCCGCGATTGCCAGGATTTCTAGGAAGAAGATCGCCGCGACCGGGAGTGGATGTATCCAGAGCCAGATCGGCAGAATGACCCCGAAGTCCAGCACAACCAGTACCACACCGATCGCCGCGCCGCCAGCGGCGCACAGCGCGATGGCTTCCGGTCCGTCTTCACCGCGCTTCCAAGCCGCAACTGGTGCGAGAAGTCTCATCCACCTTGCGAACCGACAACGTGCAGCCTGGGCGACCTAGGCTGGTGGCATGCCCGAGGTGAGCAACGCGATCAGCCGCAACTGGCCGGGCGAAAGGTTCGGTCTCCCGGAGTCCGGCCCCCGATCGATCGCGCGATTCGGTCCTCGGCTCGGCGCGGTCGCGATCGACTGGGCGCTCGCGTACGGGCTCTCCTGGCTGTTGTACCCGAACGTAACTGCGGACCCCAGGAACCCCTGGCTGACGCCGGTGATCTTCGGCCTGCTCGAGGTGATCTTCCTGTTGTTCTTCAACGGAAGCATTGGCCAGCTGCTGCTCCGGATGCGCGTCGTCCCGATCAGCGGGGGAGCGATGGCGCCGTGGAGGCCGGTCGTGCGCACGGTTCTCCTGTGCCTCGGAATCCCGGCCCTGATCTGGGACCGTGATCAGCGCGGGCTGCACGATCGGCTCGCGGGCACGGTGCTCGTGCGCGTTTAGCGCGGACGCTGCGCGCGGACCTTCATCGGGTCGATACCCTTCGGGATCGGCATTCCGTTCTTGCCGAGCGAAGAGAGGCGGTTCGAGACGGCGAGCACCTCTGCTTTGGTCAGGACGCTCTTGAAACGGCTCAGCTTGGCGACGATGCGGTGCAAGGGGATCGAGTCGGCATCCGGACCCACGTACAAGAAGTTGATCGGCACGTTCGGAAGAATGCGATGCACGCTCGCCCGCTCCTTGTCGAGCATCGGCTGCGTCCGGGACTTCGGCCCCTCGCCGATCAGCACGACTCCGCCACGACCAACCGCGCGATACACAGCGTCCTGCGTTCTCGGACTGACGTTGACCGGCATCTCGCTGCCGATCCAACTGCGACGCAGGCCGCTTTTCAGCACGGCGCCGACCGCTCCCGGCTCTCCCGCGATCTGTCCGTACGCGGCCCGCTCGGCGCGGCGACCCAGCACGATCAGCGCGATCAGCAGGCCAGCGAGGACCCCAGACACGATGTACAGGATCAATCCGAGCGGGTTTGTTCGGGAGAGCAGAACCCCGATGATGACGCTCAGCCCGATCGGCGCCGCGAAACTCAGAATCAGAAGCCAGACGATCGACGAGTCGTAGCGCCGGGTCATCTTGAGGACCTGCCACATCTGCTTCAGACGGCCGGGTTCCTTGTCAGCTTTGGTGGTGGGTCGTGCCATGGGATCAGGATACTTCCCCTCAGGACACGGCCTGCGCGAATCCGAGCTCGGCATCGGCGAGATGCTGCAGACCCTCGGGGATGTCGCGCCCCTTGGCCATCATCGAGCGGGCCCACAGGCGCCCGGCGCGGTAGCTCGAGCGGACAAGCGGTCCCGCAAGCACACCCAGGAATCCGATTTCCTCGGCTTCCTGCTTGATCTCCGTGAACTCTTCGGGCCGAACCCAGCGCGCGACCGGGAGGTGTCTGGCACTCGGACGAAGGTATTGGGTGACCGTGATGATGTCGGTGCCGGCGTCGTGCAGGTCCCGCAGCGCCTGGCTGATCTCGGCCCGCTCCTCTCCCATCCCCAAAATCAGGTTCGATTTCGTGATGAGCCCGGCAGCCCTGCCCTGGGTGAGCACGTCGAGCGAGCGCTCATAGCGGAACGCGGGTCGAATCCGTTTGAAAATCCGGGGGACCGTTTCGACGTTGTGCGCAAACACCTCGGGTCGGCTTGAAAAGACCTCGGCAAGCAGGTCAGGGTTTCCCGAAAAGTCGGTGGCGAGGATTTCGACGCCCGTTCCCGGGTTCCGGGCGTGGATCTGGCGGACTGTTTCGGCGTGAAGCCATGCGCCCTCGTCAGGGAGGTCGTCGCGCGCGACACCGGTCACCGTGGCGTAACGAAGACCCATGGCGGTGACGGACTCCGCCACCCGCCGTGGCTCGTCCCGGTCGTAGTCCGCAGGCTTCCCGGTGTCGATCTGGCAGAAGTCGCACCGACGCGTGCACTGACTGCCGCCGATCAGGAAGGTCGCCTCTCGGTCCTCCCAGCATTCGTAGATGTTCGGGCAGCCGGCCTCCTGGCAAACCGTGTGCAGGTTCTCGGTTTTCACCAGATGCTGCAGAGCGGTGTATTCCGGCCCCATCTTGGCTTTCGTCTTGATCCACTCGGGTTTGCGCTCGATCGGCGTCTCGGCGTTGCGCACCTCGAGACGCAGCAGCTTGCGCCCGGATGGCTCATTGGCGGAGTCAACGCGACTGTTGGTAATGGTGCTCACGCGGGAACCTCCACAGCTTGGGTCAGGGGAGCGGTGGCGAGGCTGGGACTCATGTGCTCCGCGAAGAACTGCTGCACGACCGGCGCGACGTCGGTCGGGGTCACGGTCCGACCCAGTTCACGTGTGATGCTGGTGACACCGGCATCCGAAATGCCGCATGCGACGATCGGTCGATACGCCTCGAACCCGTTGCTGCAGTTGAGGGCGAATCCGTGCATCGTGACTCCCTCGGCAACACGGATGCCGATGGCGGCGATCTTGTCGCCGGTCGGTCGGTTCGCATCGACCAGCCAGACGCCGCTCCGCCCGTTCACGCGCACACCGTCGACGCCGAACTCCGCCAGAACGGCGATGAGCATGCCCTCGAGTCGGCGCACGTATGCCACGACATCGATGGGGTCAGCGAGCTTGACGATCGGATAGCCGACCAGCTGACCGGGGCCGTGCCAGGTGATCTTGCCGCCGCGATCCACGTCGATGACGGGGGTGCCGTCATCCGGCCGTTCATGCGGTTCGGTCCTCTTCCCCGCGGTGTAGACCGACGGGTGCTCGAGGAGGATGAGAGTATCTGACGCCCGGCCACTCGCGACAGAGGCATGCACCGCACGCTGCTGTTCGAGAGCCGTCAAGTACGGCACGGAGTTGGCGCTTAGCCCCGTGTCGACGTAGTCGACCATTGTGCCAGTCTAAGCTCGCGGCGCCCTTCCTTCCGGCCATCCGCGGTCGTCACCCGTCCACTGTCTGCGGTGATGGCAGCGGCGAGCCGGGTGCGGTCACTCAGCATGGTGCGATGATGACGGATGACCCGCTGGCGACGCGGCGCGTCGCCGGCTACCGTGTGCTCCGCTCGCTCGCGCGCGATCGCTCCAGCGAAGTCCTCCTGGGCTTTCACGAGTCGCCCGCCGACAGCATGCAGACCGGAGTGCCGGGCACCGTCGCGCTCAAGGTGACGACCGCGAACCCAACGCACTGGCGCGAGTACGTCAACACGGTGGAAGCGCTCGATCGCGCGCGCGGCGATCACGTCATGGCCGTGATCGATGGGGATGGCGACGGCGGATCGCTGTGCCTCGTGCTGGAGCGCCTGCCACGTGGAACGCTCTCCGAACTCCTGCTGTTTCGGGAGCACCTGGACGCGGGGGAAGTGGTCACGATCCTTGCGCCCCTCGTCGGTGCGTTGCGGGAGATGCACGGCGCCGGGGTTGCGCATGGTGCGCTGACCGCTCGCTCGGTGATGTTCCGCGAGGACGGTGCGCCGGTGCTGATCGGATTCGGGCGGGCGAGTCTGTTCGCGGCGGGGTCGCCGGAGATCGTTCTCGAGCGGGAGCAGGGGGTGAGTGCCGACCGACGGGGGATCGTCGAGCTGGCATCGCTTCTGCTCACCCGGGTCGATGGCGCCCGTCGCCGCGCCGCACACGGCCTCCGCGCCGAGGTCGAAAGCTGCGACGAGGCATCAGCACTGCCGCTGCTCGCAGCTCGGCTTTTCGGGCTGGCGGCGGCGGTCCCCGTGCGTTTCGTCGCCGAGGAGCAGGTCCCCGCCGCCTTGACACGGGCGATTCCCGTCGGCACACCGGTTCGCGACGCGGCGACCGTGCGGGAGTCGGTTGTCCATCGCACTGTCGCGACACTCGTGCCGGCTTCTCTTCTGCGGCGCGGGCGTGACGCCATCGAGGAGAGCGCACTTGTCCCGGTGCTGGCCGCGGGAACTCGTCGATGGCGAACATGGTCGCGCCGCCGCCGTCGCATGGTCATGGCCGGGACTGCGGGGTTTGTAACGGTCGCGGTCGCACTGGCGATGTTCCCGAGCGACACGCGATCGGGTGCTCCGGAGTCCGCGCCGACCGCAGCTCTCCGCACCACGGTGGCTGGCAACTCCCCGTCGGCATCGAGCACCGCCGGGGAGTGGTCCACCGCCGATGCGGACGCGATCAGCGGTGACGACCCGCTAGTCGCCGCCGCGGCACTGGCTCGCGGCCGGGATAGATGCCTGCTGTCGATGTCACTGTTGTGCCTCGAGCAGATTGATCAGGTGGACTCCGGGTCGCTTCGGGACGACCGCGCCGCCGTCCACCAGGCAAAGCGGACCGGCGAGCCGCCCCCTCGGCTGCTGGATGCCGGAGGCGTACTTGCTCCCGAACTCGTCGAACGCCTAGGCGATTCCGCGATCGTCAGGCTGACGCTCCGATCAACGGGTGACACATCGG
>JABBOD010000022.1 GCA_019351995.1 Acidobacteriota bacterium | reverse complement strand
AGTTCCCCCGACCGCTCCGGCGCCGATGACCGCGATATGCACGGTTCGAGCCTAGGCGGGTGTCGCGCGCCGTTGCGCGCACCCGCCCGCGGGACCGCCCGAATGACCTGCTGCGGAGCGGGCTAGACCCCGACTCGTTCGGCGGCGAATGCCTCGGTGGACTCTGTCCGCGGCGTCGCGCGCGGTGCTCGCCCGGCGGGCAGCAGCAGACCGACGATCGCGGTGGCGGCGAGTACGGCGGCGCCGACGAAGACCGCTGGGATCGCGGCATGTACGTACCCGGTGGGGGTCAGCTGGCCGCCGGCCCCGGTGAAGACCGCGGTGAGCACGGCGATGCCCAGTGCGACCCCGATCTCTCGAAGTGTTGAGTTGGTGCCGCTCGCCTTCGCGGTGTCCTCGTTCCTGATGTTCGCCAGGACTGCCGTTGAGGAGGGCGCGAACACCAGGCCCATGCCGATCCCCGCCGAGATGAACGCGGGCAGGAGCGTCGTATACGGGACAGTCGCGGACATCGTGGCCGCGATCCAGAACAGTCCGAGTGCTTGGAAGAGCAGGCCGGCGACGATGAGAGTGCGGGTGCCGATCCGGCCGGCGAAAGCGCCGGCGAGGGGCGCGACGACCATCGGGGCCATGGTCCACGGGGTGGTGAGCACGGCGGCCTGGAGCGGCGAGTTGCCCTGCACGATCTGCAGGAACTGGATCAGGATGAAGACCGCTCCGAACATTCCGAAGCTGAAGCCGAACCCGACGATGTTGGCCACCGAGAAGCTGCGGTCGCGGAACAGGCGCAGCGGGAGCAGGGGAGCGCTGGTGCGAAGCTCCCAGAGGATGAAGCCGGCCAGCAGCACGGCGCCGGCGGCCAAGGAGCCGATGACCTGTGCCGAGTCCCAACCTGCCGGGTTGCCGCGCACGATCCCGAAGACGACGGCCAGCACGCCGAGGCCAGCCAGCAGAACTCCCACGATGTCGGCGCGCACCTTCTCCCCGAAGGCATTAGGCAGGACGAGCAGGATGAGCGGAATCGCGATGATGCCCACGGGCACGTTGATCCAGAAGATGCCCTGCCAGTTCCAGCCTTCGACCACCGCGCCGCCGATCAGCGGTCCTGCCGCAACGCCGAGCCCGGCGATCCCACCCCAGATGCCGATGGCGAGCGGTCGGCGGCGCGGCTCGACAGAGCCGGCCAGCAGGGAGAGCGAGAGCGGCATGATGCCGGCCCCGCCCAACCCCTGCACGGCGCGGGCGATGATCAACTGGGTGGGGTCGGTGCTGAACGCGGCAAGAGCGGACGCGAGGGTGAAGACGCCGATCCCGAGTGCGAAGACGGTGCGGCGCCCGAAGCGGTCGCCGAGCGCCACCGCGAACAGGATGAGGCTCGCGAACACCAGGGTGTACGCGTTGATGAACCACTGCAGCTCCTCCACCGAGGCGCCGAGGTCGGCGTGCAGCACCGGGAGCGCATTGGTCATGACGAGGTTGTCGAGGGTCGCCATGAACATCGGGATCCCCGTGGCGAGCAGGGCGAGCGCGAGCGGGATCCTTCGCGTGGGGCTGGCGAGTGTGGGCATCAGAGGCTCCCTAAGAAGTTATCGAATGATTACATGTGCACGATAGTAATCGGTTGATACCATGTCAAGCGTGACGACGACACTGCACGACACGGCGACGAGGATGCGCGCCGAAGACCGCCGTGAACTCATTCTCGAGGCCGCAACGGCGGTGTTCGGCGAACGTGGATACGTCGGAGCGACGACCGACGCGGTGGCACGTGCCGCGGGTGTGAGCCAGCCGTACGTGGTGCGGATGTTCGGAACCAAGGAGGCCCTGTTTCTCGAGGTCCTCCACCGCGCCATTGCACGGCTGATGGGGACATTCCGGGCGGCGCTTGCCGACACCACGCCCGGACCCGATGGCACGGTGGAGCACCCGGCGGCGAGAATCGGCCGCGCGTACGCGGACATGCTCAGCAATCGCGGGCTGTTGCTCAGCATGATGCACGCTTTTGTGCTCGGCGCAGACCCGGTGATCGGGAAAGCCGCGCGAACCTGCTTTCTCGATGTCTATCGTTTCCTGCGCGTCGAGGCTGGTTTCTCGAAGGAGGAAGCCGACGTGTTCCTCGCCCACGGCATGATGATGAACACGATGGTGGGACTGCGCATGGCCGACGAGTACGAGGACGGCAATCCGTGCGCCATCGACCTGCTCGAGGCGGCGATGCCGCACAAGCTCGACCTGCTCCTGAACGCCAACGCGGAGAGCGCGCCCACCTCGTGATTTCCGGCATCCTTCTCGTCGACAAACCCCGCGGCGTGACCAGCCACGACGTGGTCTCCCGAGCGCGCCGCGCCCTCGGAACCCGCAAAGTGGGCCACGCCGGCACGCTCGACCCGATGGCCACCGGCCTGCTCATCCTGGGAGTGGACAGTGCGACCCGTCTGCTCACGTATCTGGTGGGCCTGGGCAAGAGCTACGAGGCGACCATCCGCCTGGGACAGAGCTCGACAACCGACGACGCCGACGGTGAACTGTCTGCCCCCATCGACTCCGCACAGAGCTCCCGCATCACGCGCGGCGCGATCGCGGCGGGCATCGCGCAGCTGAGCGGTGAGATCGCGCAAGTCCCCTCGACGTTCAGCGCGATCAAAGTCGACGGGCGTCGGTCCTACGACCGCGCGCGCGCCGGCGAGGAGGTCGTGCTGACGTCGCGCTCTGTCACGATCTCGCGTTTCGAGGTGCTGGCAGAGCGTCGCGAGGGCCCATTCACCGACCTCGACGTCGTGGTGGACTGCTCATCGGGCACCTACATCCGTGCGCTCGCCCGAGATCTGGGTGGTGGTCTGGGCGTCGGTGGACATCTCACGGCGCTCCGGCGCACCTCGATCGGCCCGTTCTCGGTCACGGATGCCGTGGCCGCCGACGAGATCACGCCTGCGGCCCTGCGCGCCCCGGTTTCGATCGCGGCACAGCTGTTTCCGAGCGTCCAGCTCGCCCAATCGGCGCTCGTGGAACTCACGCAGGGGAAGAGGGTCGCGGTCGATGTGCCCGATGCCGCCGTGGTTGCTGCGGTCGCGTCATCCGGGCGCCTCGTTGGTCTGGTCTCGGTGACGAAAGGTGTTGCGCGCGTGTTGGTTAACTTTCCGACCGAGGAGGTTCTCGCGTGATCGTCTGGTTCACGATCACGCAGGTGATCGTCGCCTGCGCCGTCGGGCTGCTCTGTGTCGGTCTGGGGCTGGCGGGCCGCAAGCCGAACGATTGGACCCTCGGCGCCCTCGCGCTCGTCGAACTGCTGCTGATTGCGCAACTCGTGGTGGCACTGATCGCTCCCGGCCTCGGCAACCATCCCAGCGGGAGCGTGCCGGAGTTCTACGTGTACCTGGTCTCGGCGCTGATCATCCCCCCGCTCGCCGTGTTCTGGGGGCTCATCGAGCGCACCCGCTGGAGCACCGTCGTGCTCGGGGTCGCGGCGTTCGCCATCGCGGTCATGGTGGTGCGGATGGAGCAGATCTGGACTGTGCAACTGCCATGAGCCGACCGCCGCGGTGGCGGGCACGAGTCGCGTGTGCTCGGATAGTCTGACCACGATGTCTGCGCCGAAGCCTTTGCCAACTCCTCCCGCCCGTGTGCCGCGTTCTGGCGGTGGCATCGGCCGCGTGCTCGTCGCCGTCTACGCGATCCTCGCCATCGCGGCGACCGGACGGTCGGTGTTCCAGATCATCGACCGTTTCAGTGAGGCACCGCTCGCCTTCGTGTTCTCCGCATTCTCGGGGTTGATCTATGTCGTCGCCACCATCGCGCTCGCCGCTCGACTGCGTCGACTTGCCTTTATCACCATCAGCATCGAGCTCGCGGGGGTCGTCATCATCGGCACGCTGAGCCTGGTGGCCCCCGCTGTGCTCGGCCTCACCTCGATCAATCCGTTCGGACGCGATTCGACGGTGTGGAGCGCGTACGGCGCCGGATATCTTCTGATTCCGCTGGTTCTCCCCGTTCTCGGTCTGCTGTACCTGCGACGCACGGCGGTCACTCCCGTCCCGATCACGAAGGCGTGACGGTGGAGTTCTTCGACGGGCTTGGCGCGGTGCCACCCGGATTCGGGCCGACGGCGGTGACCGTCGGCAAGTTCGACGGATTGCACCTGGGCCACCGGGATGTGCTTCGCCAGCTGCGCGAGCTCGCGCGCCAGCGCGGGCTTCGGGATGCCGTCGTCACCTTCGACCGGAACCCGCTGAGTGCTTTCGCTCCGGAGCGCAGCCCGGAACCGCTCGTGAGCAACCTGCAGAAGCGTGAGCTGCTCGAATCCGCCGGGGTGGACGTCACGCTCATGTTGCACTTCGATCGTGAATTCGCCGCCGAGACCCCCGAGCGTTTCGTGGAGACGGTGCTGGTCGGTGCCCTGCACGCCCGACTGGTGTTGTGCGGGGCGGACTTCCGTTTCGGAGCACACGGTGGGGGGGATGTCGAGCTGCTGCGTCGGCTCGGTGCTGAGAACGGCTTCGACGTCGTGATGGTGGACGATGTGCGGCTCTCGAGCGGTGGTGTGGACGGTTCCGGCGACGGTGGCCCGGAATCGTCGCGCCGTGCCTCGGCGACGTGGGTGCGCGAGCTGCTGGCCCAAGGCTGGGTGCGCGAGGCCGCGCAGTTGCTCGGGCGCTCGCCGAGCATCCGGTCGACCGTCGTGCACGGCGAGCAGCGCGGGCGGGAACTCGGCTACCCGACCGCCAATCTCGACCCTGCCATCGAGGGCTACCTGCCACCGGATGGGGTCTATGCGAGCTGGGCGATCATCGACGGTCGACGCTACGGCGCCGCCACCTCGATCGGGAACAATCCGACCTTCGACGGCGTGCCTCAGCATCAGGTCGAGACGCACCTGTTCGACGTGAAGCTCGACCTGTACGACACGCCCATCGTGATCGAGTTCCTCGAATACCTGCGCCCGATGAACAAGTTCGAGTCGGTCGAGGCGCTGGTGGCGCAGATGAACCGCGACGAGGCGCGGATTCGGGACATCCTCGCGGCCGAAGCGGCGCGGCTCGCCGGCAGCGCCGAGCCGGCCGCGGAGTGACGATCACGGCACCCCGCCCGCTGTGGCAGGGGCGCTCGCTCGCGCTGGTCGGCATCCTGCTCGTCGCCGTCAACCTCCGCACCGCCGTCGGGGCGGTCTCGCCGATCGCTCAACTGATTTCGCATGATCTGCACATGAACGCGGTGTTGCTCGGAGTGATCGGCGCGATTCCGCCGCTCGCGTTCGCACTGGGTGGGCTGCTCGCTCCGCGTGTGGCCCGCCGCCGAGGGCTGGAGGCGACGCTTCTGATCGCGGTCATCGCGATGATCCTGGGCCACCTCGGGCGCTCGGTCGCGCCGAGCAGCGCCACGTTTGTGGTCGCCACCGGGCTGACACTGCTGGGCGCCGGGTTCGGCAACGTGCTCATGCCGCCGCTGGTGAAGCGCTACTTTCCTGATCTTCCTGGACTCGCCACCGCCCTCTACGTGACGATCATGTCGGTGGGTGCAACGCTGCCTGCCGTGATCGCCGTGCCGGTCGCCGCCGGTGCCGGCTGGCGCGGCTCGCTTGCCGTCTGGGGCTACACGGCGGTGGTCGCCGCCATCCCGTGGGTGGCAGAACTCGCCCGCCGCCGTGGCACCGTCGTGATCGAGGGCGATGCCGCCGAGGTGCTGATCGGCGAGGAAGCCGAACCAGGACTGGCCGCGAGCATGCTGCGTTCACCGACCGCGTGGGCCATGACCGGGTTGTTCGCCGCCACCTCGATCGGCGCATACGCGATCTTCGGCTGGTTCCCCCAGCTGCTCGTGGAGACCGCGGGGGTCACCGAGGCTCAAGCCGGCCTGTTGCTCGGCCTGTTCGCGATCATGGGCTTTCCGACGGCGCTGCTCGTTCCGCTTCTGGCCGGTCGACTCCGGTCGATGACACCGCTGGTCCTCGTCGGGATCGTTCTGTTCGTCGGCGGCTACCTGGGACTGCTCATCGCGCCGGAGGCGGCTCCGGTGCTCTGGGTGATCCTGGTCGGGCTCGGGCCATTGCATTTCCCGCTTGCGCTGGTGCTCATCAACCTCCGCAGCAGGACCCAACTCGGCTCGGTCGCCCTCAGTGGATTTGTCCAGGGCATCGGCTACGTCATCGGCGCAGCGGGACCGTTTGTCGTCGGCCTGCTGCGCGGCTCGACCAACGGCTGGACCGTGCCGCTGCTGTTCCTCATCGCGGTACTCGTGCTCGACGTCCCCGCGCTGTTTGTGCTCGCTCGCCCGCGTTTCGTCGAGGACGAGCTCGCGGAATCCGTGGCCCGTCGTGCTCTGCGCCGCTGAGCGCTACGGCTGCGGAACGAGCTCCGCGCGATGGATCAGCGCCGCCGCCCCGAGCAGTGGCCCGTTGCCGGACAACCCGGATGGCACGATCGTGACCGCGCGGATGTAGCCGAACTCGACCCGCTCGGCGAGCGGTTCGCGGATGAAGTCGAAGAGGTCGGGGGTGACGTGCGAGAAGCCGCCGCCGATGGCGACGATCTCCAGGTCGACCAGCGACGCGGCCGACGCGATGGCCCGACCGATCGCACCCCCCGAGCGTCGGACGGCCATGATCGCGGTCTCGTCACCCGCGGCGTATGCCGCGGCCAGATCCTCCCCGGTCTCCCCGACGAAGCCGTGATCGCGTGCCCAGCGCACGGTCCTGGGTCCTGAGGCGATCGCTTCGAGGCACCCGTGCCCGCCGCAGGCGCAGGGGTCGGTGAACCCCGCCACTTCGAGGTGACCGATGTGTCCGGCGTTGCCGCTCGGGCCGGCGACCGTCTGTCCGCCGAGGATCAGGCCGCCGCCGACACCCGTCGACACGATCATCCCCATCACGTTGTCGTAGCCCTGGGCCGCGCCGAGCCAATGCTCGGCGAGGGTGATGCAGAGGCCGTCCATGCGCAGCGTGACCGGGACCCCGGGAACGAGCGCCTCGAGCTGTGCCCGCAGCGGGTAACCGCGCCATACCCGCAGGTTCAGGGGCGAGACGGCCCCCTCGCGCACGATGATCGGTCCCGCGGCTCCGACCCCGATGCCGCGCAGCTCCGCTCCGGCCGGCATGGTCTCGAGAACCTGGCGCACGACCAGGTCGACGGATGCCGCCAGCTCATCGGAACTCCGCGTGCTGCCGGTCGGTTGCCGGAAGCGTGTGCCCGGCAGAATCACACCGTCGGACGACACCAGCGCCGCCTCAACCTTCGTGCCGCCCAAGTCGAGCGCCAGTGCGAGCCCGTGCGAACGAGTGGACGGGGCGGTGGTCATTCGCACAGCGTACCCAGAGGACGTCACGGGCTCGAACTAGACTCGACGGATGGAATCGCCCGTCTCGTCGCACACCGTGTCGTCCGCTGCGGCGGACGCCGCGGTCGTCCTGGCACCGGCCGAACGAGCCGTCCGCATCCTCGGCGGGGAACTCACCGAACGCAGTCTGCGGCTGCACCTCGAGGGCCTCAGCGGTGTCGACGCCGTCGGGCTCGAGCAGCGTGCTGAGGCGCTCGGCACCCGCTCCATCAAAACCACCTCGAAGGCGTGGGCGCTCGACAAGATCATCGGGCTCATCGACCTGACAACGCTGGAGGGCGCCGATACGCCCGGCAAGGTGCGCTCGCTCGTGGCCAAGGGGCTGACGCCGGATCCTTCCGATCCGACAACCCCGCGCGTGGCGGCGGTCTGCGTGTACGGCGACATGGTGCCGGATGCCGTCGCGGCCCTCGGTGTCGCCCACGGTGATCCGGATGATGGCATGGTGTCGGTTGCCGCGGTGGCCACCGCGTTCCCCAGCGGACGCGCGAGCTTGCGGGTGAAGCTCGCCGACACGGCGGACGCGGTTGCCGCCGGAGCTGACGAGATCGACATGGTCATCGACCGCGGCGCCTTTCTCGCCGGACGATACGGGCAGGTGTTCGAGCAGATCGTCGCGGTCAAAGAAGCCTGCCGTCGGGAGGATGGCAGCTCCGCCAGCCTGAAGGTGATACTCGAGACCGGCGAGCTGAACACCTACGACAACGTGCGCAGGGCATCGTGGCTCGCGATCCTGGCGGGTGGTGACTTCATCAAGACCTCGACCGGCAAGGTGGCTCCGGCGGCAACGCTGCCGGTCACCCTGCTGATGCTGGAGGTGGTGCGCGACTGGAATCGCCTCACCGGCGAGCGGATCGGGGTGAAGCCGGCGGGCGGCATCCGCACCTCCAAGGACGCGATCAAGTACCTGGTGACGGTCGCGGAGACCGTCGGGGAGCAGTGGCTGCAGCCGCACCTGTTCCGCTTCGGCGCATCGAGCCTTCTCAACGACGTGCTGCTGCAGCGTCAAAAGCTCACCACCGGTCGCTACAGCGGCCCCGACTACGTGACCCTGGACTAGACACCATGACCGAGATCGTTCCGGCGACGGATCCCTCCTTCCTCGACTACGCGCCCGCGCCCGAGTCGACCAGCATCCTGCACCTGAAAGACAGCTACGGACTGTTCATCAACGGTGCGTTCGTGCCCGGTCACGGCACCCCGTTCGCGTCGATCTCACCCGCCACCGAGACGCACATCGCCGAGATCGCCACCGCGACGCCCGCCGACGTCGATGCCGCCGTCGCCGCCGCCCGGAAGGCGTACCAGAAGACCTGGTCGAGACTCAGCGGCTCCGACCGGGGCAAGTATCTGTTCCGCATCGCGCGGCTCATCCAGGAGCGCGCCCGGGAGCTCGCCGTTGCCGAGACGCTCGACAACGGCAAGCCGATCAAGGAGAGCCGCGACGTCGACGTGCCGCTCGTCGCCGCCTGGTTCTTCTACTACGCGGGGTGGGCGGACAAGCTGGATCACGCCGGCCTCGGCGCCAACCCGCAGGCCCTCGGGGTGGCTGCCCAGATCATCCCGTGGAACTTCCCGCTGCTGATGCTGGCGTGGAAGATCGCTCCGGCGCTCGCCGCCGGCAACACGGTGGTGCTGAAGCCCGCCGAGACCACCTCGCTGACCGCGCTGCTGTTCGCCGAGATCGTGCAACAGGCCGAGCTTCCGGATGGCGTGGTCAACATCGTCACCGGTGCCGGCGAGACGGGCGCGGCACTGGTGCGGCATCCAGACGTCAACAAGGTCGCCTTCACCGGCTCGACAGCCGTCGGTCGCGAGATCGCCAAGGCGGTCGCGGGAACCGGCAAGAAGGTCACCCTGGAACTCGGTGGCAAGGCCGCGAACATCGTCTTCGATGACGCGCCGATCGATCAGGCGATCGAGGGAATCGTCAACGGGATCTTCTTCAACCAGGGGCACGTGTGCTGCGCAGGGTCCCGACTGCTCGTGCAGGAGAACATCCACGACGAGGTCGTCGACCGGCTGAAGGCGCGCCTCGCCACATTGCGACTCGGCGACCCGCTCGACAAGAACACCGACATCGGGGCGATCAACTCCCGCGAACAGCTGGATCGCATCCGGGAACTCAGCAACGTCGGCGAAGCCGAGGGTGCCGAACGCTGGACGGCGCCGTGCGTGATCCCGGAGACCGGCTTCTGGTTCGCGCCGACGATCTTCGACAACGTCTCGACCTCCTCGCGGATCGCGCGCGAGGAGATCTTCGGCCCTGTGCTGTCGGTGCTCACCTTCCGCACGCCCGCCGAGGCGATCGCGAAGGCCAACAACACGCCATACGGCCTCTCCGCGGGCATCTGGAGCGACAAGGGTTCGAAGATCCTCGCCGTGGCCGACAAGCTGCGTGCCGGGGTGATCTGGGCGAACACCTTCAACCGCTTCGACCCGGCGAGCCCGTTCGGCGGCTTCAAAGAGTCCGGCTACGGACGCGAGGGTGGCCGCCAGGGCCTCGCTGCCTACCTGCGCGCCGCCCCCACTCCCACGCCCCCCTCGCCGAAAGTACGTATATCTCCGTACTCTGAGCGTCGAAAGCCGGGCTCACCCCGTACTCTCACGAACGGAGTCGCCGAATGAGCCGCCTCGCCGTGCCGAAGACCTACAAGCTCTACATCGGCGGTGCCTTCCCGCGCAGCGAGAGCGGCCGCAGCTACGAGATCACGACGGCGAAGGGCGCCTTCCTTGCCAACGCCGCGCAAGCGAGCCGCAAAGACGCCCGGGATGCCGTGGTCGCGGCCCGCAACGCTCAGTCCGGCTGGTCCAACGCGACGGCATACAACCGCGGCCAGGTGCTGTATCGGATCGCCGAGCTGCTCGAGGGCCGTCACGCCCAGTTCGTCGAGGAGGTGCGCGCCTCGGAGGGTGTCACCGCAGCATCCGCCGCCGCGCAGGTCGACGAGGCCATCGACACCTGGGTGTGGTACGCGGGCTGGGCCGACAAGTACGTGCAGGTTGCTGGATCGGGCAACCCTGTCTCCGGGCCATACTTCAACCTCTCGGTCCCCGAGCCGACCGGCGTGGTCGCGATCGTGGCTCCGCAGGGCGCATCCAGTCTCCTGGGGCTGGTCAGCGTGCTCGCCCCGGCCCTGGTGAGCGGCAACACAGTGGTCGTGGTCGCCGATCACGCGCATCCGCTCAGCGCGATCAGCCTCGCCGAGGTGCTGGCGACGAGCGATGTGCCAGGAGGCGTTGTCAACATCCTGACCGGATCGCCCGCCGAGATCGCGCCATGGCTCGCCTCCCACGCCGACGTGAACGCACTCGACCTGACCGGTGCGGGCGCTCTCGAATGGATCGAGTTGCAGATCGCCGCCGCCGACACACTGAAGCGCGTCGTCGAGCCGGAGCCGGGCGTCCCCGCTCGCTCGCTCGACCGCATCCTTGCTTTCACCGAAACGAAAACCGTCTGGCACACCAAGGCGCTGCTGTAGATCGTTGCGGCGCCGTCTGCTCCCCACCGCGCAACTCTGCAGAATCCGCTCGTCGCTGATCCTTTCCACTGGCGGATTTTGCAGAGTTGGGGAAGGTCGGGCGACGAAGGGCCGGCGACGAAGGCCGGGCGGGACGGGCGCGGGCGGGCGGGCAGGCCGGGCGGGCCGGGCGCGGACGGGACGGGCGGGGCGGGGGAGGCGGCAGCGCCGGCTCAGAGCGCCCGCAGCAGTCGGCGGAAGAAGGCGATCCCGCCTCGATACGTGCTCACGCGGATGCTCTCGTCGATCGCGTGCAGGGTGGCACGTTCCGATGCGCGCAGATCGAAGGGCAGGAAGCGATAGACCCCGTCGCTGATCGCCGCGAAATGCCGGGAATCGCTGGCCTGCAGCATCACGTACGGCGTCACGATCGTGCCGGGGAAGGTGTCGGTGATCGCGTCAGACAGCAGCCGCCAGACCGGTCCTTCGCTGCGTGACACGGGCGCGGGCTCGCTGCTGTACGCCACGCGCACGCTGACGGCGGGGTCATCCACTGCCGTGCGGATGTCATTGGTCGCCTCGGCAACGCTCGACCCGACGCTCACGCGCACGTTCACCATCGCGGTGGCGCGTTCGGCGATGACGTTGTCGCCCGCGCTGCCGCTGAGGCGTGTGACGGCGCGCGTCGTGCGGACCATCGCCTCGGTTTCCGGCCCGAGCCGCGCGAATGCGGCTGCCAGCATCGGCCGAAACGTCGAGGCCCGCCGGAAGAGCATCCCGAGTGGGCCGTGCGCGTGAGCTCCCAGCGTCTGGATCATGGCCAGCGTCGGGGCGGAGATGGAGGCGCGCGGCGGGTGCTTCTCGAGTTGAAGGATGGCGCGCGCGAGACGCGCGGTCGCCCCGTTGCGCACGGGCGTCGAGGCGTGCCCGCCGGTTTTCGCCACCGAGAGCTCGATGCCGGCGATGCCCTTCTCGGTGACACCGACCACGGCGATCGGGTCGGTCACCCCGGGGAACACGCCCTCGACCACTGCGCCGCCCTCGTCGAGCACGAGGCGAGGACGGATGCCCCGCTCGACGAACAACGCGACGACCGCCTCGGCACCGTCCCCCGCGGTCTCCTCGTTGTGCCCGAAGCTCAGGTAGACGTCGGAGGCGGGCTGGAAGCCGCCGCCCACCGACTCTTCGACGGCCTCCAGGATGACGGCCAGCATCCCCTTGTCGTCGATGGCACCGCGACCCCACACGCGCTGCTCACCGTCGGCGCCCACGAGTTCAGCCGCGAAGGCATCGTGTGTCCACCCCGGCTCGTCGGCAGGGACCACGTCGTAGTGCGCCATCAGCACGGCAGGGGCTCCCGGGCTCCGTCCCGCCCAGCGAAACAGCAGCGTGCCGCCGCCGACGACTTCGAGCTCGAGTCGGGAGTGCACCAGCGGGTACAGTTCGGCGAGCAGCGCGCGGAACCGTGCGAACTCCGATTCATCGGCGAGAGCCGGCGCCATCCGCGAGACCGTGGGCACTCGGATCATGGCGCGCAACCGCTCGACCGCCGGGTCGATGGGCTCCTCGGCGTGCGACATGCTCCGATGCTACGCGCGACGCTTAGGCTGAACTCGATGAGCACGAGCAGCCGGGGCGGCACGAACAACAGCAATCGGGACCGCTACGGCGCACCGACCGTCCGCCGCACGGCATTGGCGCCGGGACTGCTCGCGGCCATCGCGATGCTGGCGGGCTTCGCCCTGATCGGCCAGAGCAGCTTTGTCATCATCGAATACGTTGTCGCGATCTTCGCTCTGATCATCGCGTGGTTCGCGGTGCAGGCCAAGCAGTGGTGGTGGATCCCGCTCCTGCTCACGGTGGCCGTCATCTGGAATCCGGTCTTTCCGTTCTCCTTCAGCGGCGCGTACTGGTTCGGCGCCCAGTATCTGGCGATCCTTCTCTTCGTTCTCGTCGCGGTGTTCGTGAAGGTGCCGATCACCGAGGAGCAGAAGCCAGGACGGGTTCGCTGACCGACGCTTCTATATCTGTCAAGCCGCGAGGGGAGGTGGCTGGTGGAGCGTATTGAGCGATCGGTAGAGGCTGCGGGCCAGGTAGCGTTTCAGGGCCCGTCGGATCTCTCGGCGGGTGCGTCCTTCCTGGAGCCTGTTTTCGACGTAGGTGCGGGTTTCCGGATCGTGCGTCATGCGGACGAGGACAGCGATGTGGAGGGCCCGGTTGAGGCGTCTATCGCCTCCTCGGTTGAGCCGGTGCCGGGTGGTGTTGCCTGATGAGGCAGGGATGGGGCTGACACCGGCAAGGGCCGCGAACGCGGCTTCGGAGCGGACCCTTCCGGGGTGGGACCATGCAGTGAGCACGATGGCGGCGGTCACGGCTCCGACCCCAGTGATGTTCAGGAGCGGGGCGGCGGGGCTGTTGTGGATCAGTCCGGTCATGCGTTTGTAGTTCGCTGCAAGCTGCTCATTGAGTTCGTGGATGCGACGAGCGAGGCGAACAGCTTCTTCCCGGGCGATCACTGCCTCCATCGGCTCGTCCCGTTCCCTCCAGCGGGAGACGGTGGTGACCTGGGGTGCGGTGAGGGGCTTGCGGGCATCGATCCCCAGGCTGTTCACTCGCACGAGCGCGGTCAGCGCGTTGATGTTCATCGTGCGTTCCTGGGTGAGCTGGTCGCGGGCGGCGACCAGGGTTCGAAGTGCAGCGCGAGTGCCTTGGTCCTGCCGCGGCTGGCGTAACTGGGTTTCCTCCAGGCCGAGGACGGTGGTCGCGATCGTGTGAGCGTCGAGCGGGTCGGATTTCCCGACACCGCGGCGGCCACGAGCGTTCATCCGCGGCGCCTCGACTACTTCATAGCCAGCATCGGTGACCACGTGGGCGAGCCCGGCGCCGTAGCTGGCGACCCCTTCGATCACCCACAACGCGTCCGCGTCGCCGCCGGTTCGTTGCCCGACCCAGGTGATCGCGCGAACAATGCCAGGACCGCTGGTTGGGAACTGCTCGCACCCGAGCTGTTGCCCGGTGTGGGTGTCGATGATGGCGTAGGTGTGTGTGCGGGCGTGGCAGTCCACCCCGATGACATATGGGCGGGAGTGCGCAACGATAGTCAACGCGGCCGCCTCCTTTCTCTTTAGGGATCATTCGGACGGCCGCGACGCGGCCGGCGCTGATCCGGGAGGAAATCACTTCGGGGCAACACTGTGAGGGGTCACAACCCCTGACGGGGTTGGACAAGCTTCTAATCAAGCCACCGATGTGGACCGGGCCAACGCCGGCCGCCCCGCCGAGCACGGACAAGTCGGTCCAAAGGCACTCTGTCGAGGCCACGTGGAATATGAGTCACGAACCGGGCGAAACGACCAACGCCAACCCTGCCAGCCGGTCCCAGACCAGCCGCTCCAAGACTCACAGTGGAATACCGACAGCTCGGGGGCTCGGGCCTGCGCGTCCCGGTCCTCTCGCTCGGCACCGGCACGTTCGGCGGAAGCTCGGAGCCCGGCTCCTGGGGTGACACCGACGAGGCCGGCGCGACCCGCATCGTCGACATCGCCTTGGATGCCGGCCTCAACTTCTTCGACACCGCTGACATGTACTCGGCCGGTCGTTCCGAGCAAGTGCTCGGTGCCGCCATCCGCGGACGCCGCGACCAGGTCATCATCGGCACGAAGGCGACGCAACCCAGTGGTGCAGGGCCGAATGACCTCGGATCCTCTCGACACCACCTCACGGAGGCCCTCGAGGGCAGCCTCCGGAGGCTCGGGACGGATCACGTCGACGTCTACTACCTGCACAACATGGACACGCTCACGCCGGTGGAGGAGACGCTCAGCACCCTCGACGAGTTCGTGCGCAGCGGCAAGGTGCGCTATCTGGGTGTCTCGAACTTCTCGGCCTGGTGGCTGATGAAGTCGCTCTCGGTGTCAGAGCGCTACGGCTGGTCGAAATACGTCGTCCAGCAGTTGTTCTATTCGCTCGCCTCCCGCGAGGCGGAGTGGGAGCTGTTGCCGCTGGGGCTCGAGCAGAATGTCGGCACCGTGGTGTGGAGTCCGTTGGCGCAGAGCCGACTGTCTGGCAAGATCCGCCGCGGGCGGCCCGTCGAGACGACGAGCCGGACCGTTGCGCCGTCGGAGACCGAGCAGTCGGCCGATCAGGAGTTCGTCTACGGCCTCATCGAGGTACTCGCCGAGGTCGCCCAGGAACTCGATCGCACGATCCCGCAGGTGGCGATCAATTGGCTTGTGGAGCGCCCGACGGTGTCCTCGATCATCCTCGGGACCCGCACCGAGGAGCAGCTGTGGGAGAACCTCGAGGCGATCGGCTGGAGTTTGAGCGCGGAGCAGCGCGCGAGATTGGATGCCGCCAGCGAACGCCCGCTGCCCTATCCGTACTGGCATCACCAGCAGAATCTCGCGGCGCGCAACCCCGTTGACCGGTTCCGTCGCCCCCGCATGCGCTAAGCTGAACGTGCGCTTCTCCCACCGGCAAAGCCGGGTTCTGGGATCGAAGAGGCAGCAGGTCAAAGTCAGGGCCCGATCGACTTCCAAGTCGGTCGATCCCACCGGTTCCCGCGGTTCCGATCTCGGGAGCACCGTTCACAGCCGGTGGAGGATCCGTCCTCCGCCCGAGGAGCAGCATGGCCACATCCGGCCGCAATTCCGCTAACACCCCGTCCGGCAACACCAGTTCCGGCAACACCAAGCCCGGCGGTAAATCGGGCGGCCGCCAGGGGTCGCGTCGTGGCGCATCGCAGCCGCAGCGTCGTCGCCAGCATCAGGATGAGGCCGGTGTCATCCCGGTGATCGCTCGCACGGTGCGCGCGATCGAGAACTCCGCCGAGCGCGGCAAGGTCAGCCCGGCTAACCGCACCCGTTTCCGTGTCGTCGCGGTGCTGGTGCGCGAGGAGCGCGCCCGGATCAAGGGTGACAAAGAGCTCAGCGATGCCGAGCGCACCAAGGAACTCACGCGTCTCGACGGGATCGCCACGATCATGGCGAAGACCGCGGCTCGCGACACCACGCTCATCCAGCTCCTGACCGACAACGCCCCGCTGACCACTGCCGCGCAGGAGATGCGCCGCTCGATGCTCATGGAGGCCGGCGGTGAGCTGAGCCCCGACGACCTGATCGTGGTCACCGAGGCCCCGCTCAAGCCGGTTGTCGAGGAGCGGCAGGTCATCCCGCAGTCGGTGAAGGCGTACCAGATGTCGAACCCCTTCCTTGCTCCGGATTTCAGTTCGGTCGCCGCGCCCGCGTCCCGGACCAACCGCCTCGCGAACTGGGAGCTCATCGAGCCCCTGTTCCGCTCCTTCGAGGTCGGCGTCGGCGGTGCGGCCAGCATGGAGCTGCCCGAGGCTCGCTCGCTGGCCACCCCCGGCGGTATCGAGTTGATGCGCCACCAGGCCCGTTTCATCGAGAGCGCCCGCGCCGGTCACCGCAGCTACCTGCTCGCCGACGAGCCGGGTCTCGGCAAGACGGCGCAGGCCCTGCTCGCGGCGAACGTGACGGGCTCGTACCCTCTGCTGGTCGTCGTCCCCAACGTCGTCAAGGTCAACTGGGCCCGCGAAGTCGAGAAGTGGACGCCGCAGCGCGTCTCGACGGTCGTCCATGGCGATGGCGCCGATATCGACGCCTTCGCGGATGTCGTGATCGTCAACTATGAAGTGCTCGACCGACACGTCGCGTGGCTGTCCCGCCGCGGCTTCAAGGGCATGGTCGTCGATGAGGCGCACTTCATCAAGAACAAGGATTCGCAGCGCTCGAAGAACGTGCAACTGCTCTCGAAGAGCATTCGCGCGGTCACACCGAAGGCGCTGATGATGGCCCTCACGGGAACGCCGCTGATCAACCAGATCGAGGACTTCCGCATGATCTGGCAGTTCCTCGGTTGGATCGACGACAAGAAGCCGCTGGCCGAGCTCATGACCCGGCTGGAGGACACCGAGCTCGACCCCGGCGACCAGGGCTTCTTCCGGGCCGCCCGCGACGCGGTCGTCGATATGGGCATCGTGCGGCGCAAGAAGGTGGATGTGGCCGCGGACATCCCTGCTCGCCGCGTCGCCGACATCCCGGTCGAGCTCGACGGGGAGTCTGGCCGATCGATCCGCGATGCGGAGGCCGCGCTGGTTGCCCGGCTCGTGGAGCGCTACCACCGCGTTCTCGCCACCCGGCCCGACTCGGACCCCGCGGACCTCGTCCGGCTGGTGGCCGCGGCGGAGTTGGAGGAGACCCGTCAGGCGGGCGGCGACGGCAGCGGAGACAACGTGTTCACGATGGTCCGCAAAATCGGGCAGGCAAAAGCCACCCCGGCGGCGGATTACACGGTCAATCTGGCCCGCAATGTGGGCAAGGTGGTGTTCTTCGCGAAGCACATCGATGTCATGGACACCGCCGAGAAGCATTTCGCGGCCGCTGGTCTGAAGACCGTGTCGCTGCGCGGCGATCAGACCTCGAAGGCTCGCCAGTTGGCGATCGATGCGTTCACCAACGATCCGGATGTCGCGGTCGCCGTGTGCTCGCTGACCGCGGCGGGCGTGGGGGTCAATTTGCAGGCCGCGTCGAACGTGGTGCTCGCGGAGCTCAGTTGGACCAACGCCGAGCAGACGCAGGCGATCGACCGGGTGCACCGCATCGGCCAGGAGCTGCCGGTCACCGCCTGGCGCATCATCGCGGCGGGGACGCTCGACGGCCGCATCGCGCAACTGATCGACGCGAAGGCGGGACTCGCGGCCCGCGCCCTCGACGGCGAGGCGGCGCTGGAGGTGGCGGAGGGCTCGGTACAACTCGAGGCTCTCGTCGCGGTGCTGAGCGATGCCGTCGCTGAGCACTAGCTGTGGCGGCTGTGCCGCGTGATGAACACCGCGTGAACGTTCAACCTTCTAGCGAGAGTTAACGGGTTGCCGGCTCCTCCGATCTGAGTAGATTCAGAGCTACCCAAGATCGAACCGCAAGGGGAGATCAGCAGGTAACAGAAAGGCCCTCGGGTCTCGACGAACCTCTCGTGGTGGTGCCTCCGGGCGTCCGCTCGGTGGGAACGCGGAACCGGGGGCCTTTCGTTTGCCCGAATGTGTACCCCGTTCTATCCTCTGAGCTGCGGACACCCGCTCTGGGGGCAGCGAACAGCTGGTGCTCGTCACTATCTTCGGAAGTGCACTAGTTGGGGGACTAGCGGCGGCGGTGGTTCTGTCACATCGCGTTCCGGCATACGGGGGTATTCACGGAACGGCGACACAGACCACCGCCGCCAGTATTTTTCTCACACCCCCATTCGGTCGCGTGGGTGCATGTGCGCCGCGATCGGGCCGAGGGCTGGCATCCCAACCAGCCGGCTCTCGCGCGTCCCCATGTCTCAACCTTCTTGTGAGACTTCACCTATTGCACCCTGTTCATGATTCGGTAACCTCGTGTCAACCGATTCGGCGCAACCCGAAGGGCCGCGGAGAGATCCGCGACACGAAGGCCGAAGCCGGTGCAGAGAAGGACGTGATGGCTGTCGAGCGGAGCGATCCGTGAGGCGGTTGTCATGGCGGGGAATCCGACGATCTGAGGCATTCGTGCCTTGAGGACGCGGGTGACCGGCATCCCGATTGCACTCCGAGATTCGCGGGGATGGTGGCTGGGCGTTCGCGCCCGAAGCCCCGTTGCGGGTCACGGTGGCGTTTTTCTTTCTCAGAGATGGCGGAGAGAATCGCCCGGAACGGGCTCTTGCACTGATGATCGTTTCGACCCGAGAGGGTTGGATCGTGACGACGGTGCGGAGTTGGCTACCCCCGAGAGCTCGCGGGGCTCAGCACGACGAACCGACACAGAAGTGCCCCGGATATCGCGAACCGGGGCACTTCGTGGTTAACGCCCGAGCGAGCGCTACCGAGAGCTGTTCTGCGTGCGACCGCGAACGATCCCGACGAATGCCTCAACGGATGGCGTGGTCGCGTCGATCGGCCAGACCAGGCTGATCGTGGTCGACGCGGCGCCACGCACCGCCCGCGAGATCACGTCGCGGCGGCTCAGCGCGCGGGCGACCGACTGCGGCATCCGCGCGACACCGACACCGGCTGCGACCAGTTCGAGCGTCTGGATGTCCTGGCCGGGGAGCACGTTCTCGTTGGCGAGTTCTGCCGCGTCGAGTTCCTCCTCCGCGCCGAGGGCCGCGAACAGGTGGTCTCGGGATGCGACCACCACGGGTCTCTCCTCGTAGAGCCGGATCGCGCTGAACTCCTCGTCCGCGACGGCGTCGCGAAGGAAGGCGGCATCCGCGCTCCCGTCGCGCAGGGCGGCAAGCGCCTCGCCGGGCGACGCGGGACGCAACTCGAGACGCTGCCGGGGCATCCGCTCCCGCCAGATCCGCTCCCACTTGGTGGGTGTCACCCCCGATACGAAGACCACCCGGAAGGTGGGGAGCGGTTCGGCCATGCGTTCAGGCTACCGAGACGGGACGAGCCGGTCGGCGGAAGACCAGGAGGGGGCGGACGCAGGCGACCGGGCGACTAGCCTGATGGGATGCCACGACCGCAGTACATGAAGCCCGAAACCGCCGCCAAGAAGCTCGAGGTGCTGCTCGCGGCGACACCGGCTGAGTTCCAGGCCCGTGACCTCCGACGCGAAGAGGTGGCAGCGCTGCAGGCGGATCCGCCGGAGTGGCTGGTGACGCTGCGACGCGAGGGGCCGCATCCGCGTTCCGTCGTCGCCCAGCGCCTCGGCGTCTCGAACTCGGGCCTTGCCCGAGGCGGCATCACCGAGCCGCTCACCACCGCCGAGATCACCGCACTGCTGCAGCAATCACCCCGCTGGCTGGAACTCGAGCGCGACACGCTGAAAGCGGTGCGCGCCGAAGCCGCCCGTGTCAAGCGAGCCGCTGCCGCCGCTCAGAAATAGCAAGGCGGGTTCGCAGGATCGCCAGCAACCCGAGCACGACGAAGAAGATGGCCAGGCCGCCGATATAACCGACCAGGCTCGGGATGCCGTGGACGGGATCGATGAACGGGTAGGGGTACCAGCCGTACGAGGGTCCCCGCACGAGCGTGAAGGCCGCCCAGGCTAGCGGGTATGAGACGACGACCCACAGGCTTCGAAACGGCAGCCGTGCCCGCCCGGGGCCGAAGATCCAGTCGAGGAACAGGAGAATCGGGATCCAGACGTGCAGGACCTCGTTCGGCCACTGGATGCCGACGTAGCCGGTCGGCGGCAGGCCGCGCAGCAACAGGTTGTAGACGGCGGCGGTCACTATCGCGTAGCAGAACGCACTCTGCTGCAGCGTGGACAGCAGCACGGTGTCTCTCGCGTGGGAGAGCGCGTACGCACCGCCCGCAATCAGCACGACGACGTTGATCATGCTCGACTGGATCGTGAAGTAGGCGAAGTAGTGCCCGGGGATCATCGCGTTGTGTGCCACCTCGTCCTGAATCTGGAACGCCAGCGTGACGAAGACGGTGATCCCTGCGGCGAGACGCAGGGCGCCGAAAACCTTCCGTGCCATGGAACTACTCCGTTCGGGCGTGGAGAAACTCGTTGATTGCCAGGGTGAGGTCGGGATCCATCGGGTGCTCGCGGCCGTCGACGGTGCGGACGGGGGCCGCGTGCCGCCCGCTGGAGACCAGCCACGCGGCATCCGCGGCCGTCAGGTCCTCGACGGTCAGCATCGCGTACTCACAGCGGTACCCGTTCGCCGCAGCCCAACTGAAGACATCCGCCTGGGTCGTCCCGGCCAGGATGCCGAGGTCGGTGCGCGGGGTGAGCAGCGTTCGTCCACGTCGGATGATCAGGGTCGACACCGCGCCTTCGAGCAGGTAGCCGTCAGAGCTCACCCAGAGCGTGTCGTCGGCATCGCGCCGCGCCGCCTCCCGGAAGGCTCCCCGGTTGATCGCGTAGCTGAGCGTTTTGGCGCCCGCCAGGAGCCAGGGGGAGGTCTGCGCGACATCGTGGCGGTAGCCGCGGTCGAGCAGCACGATGCGGATGCCGTCGCGTCGCGCTGCGCGGTGGTCGGGCGCGACCGCTGCCAGCGCCCAGCCGGTGGGACGGAGCGCGCCCGGCCCCCCGCTGGGGACCTGGTGGGCTCCCGCGTCACCCTCGACACCCCGTGACATGACGATCTTGACGAACGCCTCATCCACCTCCGCCAGGTGGGAGGCGACATCGCGAATGGCGTTGCGCCACTGTGCGGCGTTGGGAACCGGCAGGTCGAGCATCCGGGCCGAGTGGGCGAACCGGGCCAGGTGCGCCTCGAGTGCCTGCAGGTGGCCGTTGCCGATGCTGATCGTTTCGAAGATTCCGTCGCCGCGGGTGGCGGCGAGGTCGAGCACGCTCAACTGAGGAGCAGCCGCATCCGCGGGGTAGTGGGCCGGCACCGAGTGACCCGCCGGTGAGCCGTCATCGCCGAACGTCAGTCGAACCAGGAACGGGCCGGGTGTCGGGCTCGCGCCCGACGGTGTCACGAACTCCACCGAAGGCGGTCAAGGCGCTGCAGCATGCCGTCGACGGTGGCGTGCAGGCCCGGGTATGCCTCGCGGATCTCGCCGAGCATCCGCTGATCACGCGCGAAGTCCGATCCGGGCTTTCGACCGCCCTCGGCGTCGAAGAGATCGGCTCGCAGAAGCAGAACAACGAGTTCATCGACCGTCGGCAACTCATCCATGAACGCCCAGGGATCTTCGCCGCCGAGCAGGCGCTCGCTGACAACCGAGCCGAGCTCTTCATGGGCTTCGGCGCGCAGCCCCTCCAGGCTCGCGCGGCGGAGAACCTCGGTGTTCGATGTCACGATTTCGAGCATACGACGGGCGTCCGTGCTCGGCTCGCAACCACCCCCGCTGCGCCCGTGGCGGGAGGCGGCTCGCCGAGAGGCACGCGTTTTGGGGGAGGGCGCTCGGAAAACCCGCAGCTACGGAGCGGGCAGACTATGGGGGTGTCCGAGAGTCCGCTTGCCGTGAGTCCGTACACGGTGCTCGGCGTTCGGCAGGATGCGAGCGACGCCGAGCTCCGTCGCGCGTATCGGCGCAGCTTGCGGCAGACGCATCCGGATACCGGTGGCAACCCCGAAGAGTTTCATCGCGTGCAGCGCGCGTGGGAGCAGATCGGCACGACGCAGGCCCGCCGGGAGTACGACAACGGCACCCAGAAGGTGTGGAATCTGGATGACGGACCGGCACGCACCTGGGCGCCGCCGGCGCCCGCGGCGAGGGCCAGCTCCTCGCGGCCGCAGTCGCGCACCCACGGGCATCCAGGCGGGTGGTATCGCGAGCAGTACCTGGAGCTGCTGCACGAGTGGGTGGGCCGCGGCGTGGCCATCCCCGATCCATACAACTTGAAGCTCGTCCAGTCGGCGCCGCGCGAAATCCAGCGCCTTCTCGCCTCGGCGGTCGCTGAGGAGGACAGCGCGATCGTGCTGGCCGGTCTCGGCATCGGTTTCACGGTGTGGAACGACGTGCGCACGGATCCGGTCCGCCGCGGTGCCCGTCCCGAAAACGGCTTGAATGCCGGGCCGCAGGGGGCCGCCGGCAAGATCGATCACATCGTGCTCGGTCCCAGCGGGCTCTGGGGCATCCTCAGCGAGGACTGGGGCTCCACCGTGGGCACGCGACGGGGAGAACTGGTCGGCCCCGGCATCCACGCGGATGAGCGCCCGATGCACCAACTCGCCGACCGTGCCCGGCACTTCTCCCGACAGGCGCGCGTCAAGTTCTCGGCGCTGGCCATCGTCGTGCCCGACGACACCAGTGCGGAGGGTGTTGTCACCCTCGGCTCGATCCGGGGCGCGCAGACCCTGTTGGTGCAGCGCTCACGACTCGCTCACCTGATCAGGACCGGGGTGCCGGGGGTCGGCGTCGGTGGCACCGACCTCTTCGAGGTTCGCAGTCGGGTGCAGGCCGCGGTCCGCTTCGTCTAGGGCTGATCCGCCTCGCGCCCCCATACGCTGGGAGGGTGACCGATCCCGCCGCCGACTTCACCACTCGACCCGCCGACGAGACCTCCGTCGCGAACCTCGCGGCGGCAGGGCTGCGGTACGCCCTCGTCGACACCGCCGATCAGGATGCTTTCGGTGCCTGGCAACATGCGGACGACCGCGGTTTTCTGGGGGCCGCCCGCACGGCGGAGCAGATCGCATCCGGTCTGGCGGGTCTCGCGTATCGGCGTACCACCGGCGTCTACGACGACACCCAGTCGGCCGGCGCACAGCCCGATGGCGCACCGTGGCCGATCGCGACCGTGAACTCGTGGCCGGCCGAGCTGACCCTCCCGGGGAGCTCGCTCGAGCATCCGCGCACCCTGCGTTCCTGGGCGATCAGTTCCGTCACGGTCGCGCCGACGCACCGGCGCCGCGGCATCGCGCGCAACCTGCTGGAGGGCGAGTTGCGCACGGCCGCCGCCCTCGGCATCCCGATGGCGATGCTCACCGTCAGTGAGAGCACCATCTATGGGCGCTTCGGGTTCGCTCCCGCCGCTTTCGTGGCGGACTGGACGATCGACACGCGACGTGCACGGTGGATCGCACCCGCGGCATCCGGGCGGGTCGAGTTCGTCAGTGTTGGCCGGTACCGCGACGAACTGCCGCAGCTGCACGAGCGTGTGCGGCTGACGAGCCCCGGCGAGATCGATGTCTGGCCGCTTCGCTGGGATCAGGTGACCGGTGTGACCGAGCCCGACTCGGAGCGCACCAGGAGCCTGCGTGCCCTCCGGGTCACCGACGAGTCGGGCACGACCCGCGGTCTGGCCCTGTATCGCTGGTCGGGGGGAGAGCCGGATTTCACCCAGCACACGGCAACCGTCGAGCGACTCGATGCGGAGACGCCGGATGCCGAGGCCGCGCTCTGGCGGTTCCTGCTCGAGCTCGACCTGACGACCACCCTGAAGGCGGGGTTGCGTCGCATGGATGAGCCGGTGCGCTGGCAGATCGCCGACTTCCGCGCGGCGACCGTCGAAACCAGGGAGCATCAGTACCTGCGCGTGCTCGACGTCGCCGCGGTCTTCGAAGCGCGCGGCTACCTCGGGTCCGGCGAACTGGTCTTCTCGGTCAGCGATCCTCTGGGCTTTGCCGCTGGCGTGTGGCGCCTCGCGGTGGCGGAGCCCCCCGCCGCGGCGGCGAAACCCCCCGCGAGCACGGCGCGCGCAACCGTGACGCGCCTCGACAGCGTCCCGATCGGCACCCCCGCCGTCGCCCTCACCGCCGCGGAACTCGCTGCCATCTCCCTCGGTGGCGTCTCCGTCGCGACCCTCGTTGCCGCTGGCCGCATCACCGAGTTGAGCCCGGGTGCGGCCGTCGCGGCCGACGGCATGCTCCGCACCGCTCGCGCCCCCTGGCTGAGCGTCTGGTACTGACCGGCCGACGCAGGGGACAAATGGCACTGGCGCCGTTCACGTCACACCGCGAGCATTGACTCATGACTCGACTGCAGAACATCACCGTGCTCGGAACCGGCGTGCTCGGCTCCCAGATCGCCTTCCAGACCGCATTCCGCGGCTTCGAGGTGGTCGCGTGGGACATCGACGAGGCCGCCCTGAACGCCGCAGAGCTGAGGTTCCGCGCTCTGGTCGCCCGCTACATCCACGACGATGTCGACGGTGCCGCCGCCGGCAGGGCCGAGGAGGCGCTGAACCGCATCCACTATTCGGCGGATCTCGCCGAGGCCGTGAAGGATGCCGATCTGGTCATCGAGGCCGTGCCCGAGGCGATGCAGATCAAGCTCGAGACCTATGCCGCGCTCAGCGAGGTCGCCCCCGCGAAGACGATCTTCGCCACCAACTCGTCCACGCTGCTTCCGAGCAAGCTGATGGATGCCACGGGCCGCCCCGACCGCTTCCTCGCCCTGCATTTCGCGAACGAGATCTGGAAGTTCAACATCGCCGAGGTGATGGGAACCCCGAAGACCGACCAGGCCGTCTACGACACCGTTGTCGAGTTCGCGGGCGACATCGGCATGGTTCCCATCGAGATCAAGAAGGAGAAGGCCGGCTACGTGCTGAACTCCCTGCTCGTGCCCCTGCTGAATGCCGCCGCCGACCTCCTCGTCGACGGAATCGCCGATCCCGAAACCGTCGACAAGACGTGGCGCATCGCGACCGGATCGCCCTCCGGCCCCTTCCAGATCTACGACGTGATCGGGCTGATGACTCCGTACCACATCGCTCTGGCCAACCCGAACCCCAGGTCGCAGGCCTTCGCGAAACTGCTCAAGGAGCAGTACATCGACCAGGGCAAGCTGGGCGTGGCGACGGGCGAGGGGTTCTACTCGTACAAGAAGCGGTGATCAGTCGGATGTCACGGTGACGAACGGCTTGAAATAGTCGTAGGGAGCGCCGTCGATGGCATCCTGCTTTTCTCACCAGCGGCGGCAGCAGTGAGTGGGCAAGAACCGCAAAGAAAGCCACCAGTCTTCGGAGCTCCCCGCTCTAGCCCGGGTCCACGTCCTTTCCCGAGGTTCGCGTGGAGTATCCCAAGCGACAAGGCCCACGGGTCTGGAAGTTCCGCTCGGAGAGAAGCTGACGGGTCTCGGTCGGGGCAAGATTGTTGCTCCGGGGGAAAGCTGGAAGTTGGGGAATCTACCCGTGCGGCCGCGGTTCGGGAGGTCCGCGAAAGGGTCAGTCTCGAACTGGCGCTCGCGGATCTCGAACTCGTGGGGAATCTAAGTGATCCCATCCCGACCAAGCCGGCATGGAGCCAGAAGTCCTGGGCGTTCAGGTTCATAGGCGAGTTCGGTGAACCGCTTCCAAGCGACGAGCTGTCTGCAGGATGGTTCACGTTTCGAGATCTGCCTGTTGTCTCCACACCTAGGCGGTGAACTGATCAAACCGAGCGGCCAGGGCTTCACGCGACGGCCAGTCAGCCGGCTTAGGGGGAAGCGTCAAGCTGATCCCCTCCATTTCTTGGATCCCGTGCTTCAGCATCGGTCCGTCGATTTCTTTCAGCACGCCGCCATCGATGTGCACGATGTAATCGGGCGAGATCCCAAGGATCCGGTTGTCGAATGCCGCGTGATGAATCTTGCACAACGCCAGTCCATTTGTGACGTGGGCGATGCCGCCTGAGTCTCGATCAGCAATGATGTGAGCCGCATCCAAGAGCTCCGGGTGATTGAGTCGGCACACCGCACACGTGCGTGAATAGGCCAGTATCACCCGCGCCCTAAACACCGGCTGATGTACTCTCCGCTGGACAATCTGGGCGACGTACCGCTTGTCGATTTCGGGATCTGCTGTCCCTGACGTGAACGAGCGCCAAGACTCTTCTCCTGACGCGATGAGGAAGAAGCGGTGCTCCACATCCTCATCGACGACGAATGAAGGCACGACGGGCACATACACGTTTGGCAGAGGCTTCTGAAACAGGATGAGTGGCTTTTTTGAGATCAGAGCAGCCCGGAGTTTTCGATTGTCACCGCCAACCGGGTCACCTTCCCGGAAGGAGTAGCGAAGGATCCCGTCGTCGCCGATGTGATCCGAGTACGGTCCGTTGTTGGCACTCACCACCGAAAGCGTCTCGTCGAAATCAGCCGGATTGCGTATTCCGCGGCTGTAGTCGATCAACGGAAACCGCCGGCCTTCAAGCTCGAAGTTGAGAAGCTCGTCTCGAGTGGCGAAGCCTCCCCGCGAATCAATCAATCGTTCGAGACCCGCAAAGGCAGCCAATCGCAGCCGATCTTGCTCGAACGAAGTGAGTGCCATTCGCTCTTTTTAGCACTGCAGGACGGGATTGGCGCTCAGCCTCAAGCTGACCAACTAGACTTGACCAGCATGACCGACCACGTGAATGTCCAGGACGCGAAGACCCGCCTCTCCGAACTCCTCACGCGCGTCGAGCGAGGTGAGCAGGTCACGATCGCTCGAGCTGGTAAGCCGATTGCACGGCTTGTCGCCCTCGAGGCACCGGCCAAGCGAGAGCTCGGCTTCGTCCCGGGGGGGCCGATCGCCGAGAGCTTCTTCGACGAGCTGCCCGACGACGAACTCCAGCGGTGGGAATCCGCGTGAGGTTGTTGCTCGACACCCACGTGCTGCTGTGGGCGTGGCGGGATCCGGCACGCCTGTCGACGACCGCGCGCGAGCTGATCGAGGATGCCGGCGTCGAGTTGCTGGTGTCCGCAGCATCCGCGTGGGAGATCTCCACCAAGAGCCGCCTCGGCAAACTGCCTGATGGCGAGGCAATCGTGCTGTCGTATCCACAGAACCTCCACCGGCTGGGAGCGCACGAGGTGTCGATCACCAGCCGTCACGCGCTCGCGGCGGGCGGGCTCCGTTGGGCGCACCGCGACCCGTTCGATCGGATCCTCGCGGCCCAGGGCATCCTGGAGGGCCTCCCGCTCGTCACCGGCGACGGCGCATTTGCGACACTTCCGGGCCTTCATCGCGTGTGGTGAGCGGTGCCGGCCCGACGCGGCGTCCCGCACTGGCGTAACCTGGAAGTTCCGGCAACGAGGAGAGCCAGTGCCCGAGTGCAAACACGGTTTCGAAGACGGCCTGTGCGACATCTGTTTCCCCCGCCCGCAGGCTGAGGCCCCGAAGCGCGCAGCAGTCGCGACGGCGCGGCGCACGGCGTCCGGGACGATGACCACCCGACCGATGGCCGCGCGCACCACCAGCCGTCCGACGATGCTGCTCAACACTCAACGCGTGTATCACGTCACCCATCTGACCAACCTCGAGGCGATCGTCATCGACGAGGCGATCCGCTCGGATGCCGCCCCCGCCGTCGACGTCAGCTCCACCACCACGCGCGAGTTGCGCGCCACGGTGGAACTCGCCGTCGGTGGATTCGTCGGGGACCGCGTTCCCTTCCAACTCAGTCCGCACGCCACCCGCTGGAATGAGTTGCGCAGCGGCGCAGCCGGAGTCCACTGGTCGGATGCCGCGCGTGCAACCTCGCCGCTCGACTACGTCATCCTGGTGACCTCGGCCGGCCAGGTCGGCCCCGACATCGTGTTCGCCAACGGCGACGCCGCGGCTCCTTCGACCCGCTTCGCCGTCGGTGACGCCGGGACCGCTCTGCTGCGCACCACCTTCTCGCTCGACGCGGAACTTCTGGATGCCGAACTCCTCGCCGCGGGACCCGTCCCCTTCTCGGCGATCACCCTGGTGGGCGTCCCGAACGAGCCGGTGCGTGACCAGGTGAAGCAACTGCTCGCCGACGTCGGGGGAGCGGCGCCCAAGGTGGCCGTGTACCCGCCCTGGTTCCAGCCGAGCTAGACAGCTGTGAATCGACGAAGCGCCGGTCCGTTGCGTCGCACAACCTCGCCGCCTGACGTCGGAGAACCGAGGCGGTAGGACTTTCGGCCCGATCCCGCAGCGGACTCCGCGCGTAGCGTCGCGTGTGAGCCTGCCGACGGCGGCGGGGAGATCGAGGGCATCATGGCCAGCTATGACGTTGCGGGACGATCGGCGATCGTGACGGGGGGCGCATCCGGAATTGGACGCGCCACCGCCTTGCTGTTGGCGGCGAACGGGGCCGAGATCGTCGTCGTCGACCTGAAGAAGGAGCCGGTGGATGCGGTGGTCACGGAGATCACCGCCGCGGGCGGCACCGCGATCGGCCTGGTCGGCGATGTCACCGATCCCCAACTGGCGGTTGCTGCGGTCGCCGAGGCGAATGCACTCGCCCCGCTCCGGATCGCCGTCAATAACGCCGGCATCGGTGGTGAAGCCGCCCTCCTCGGCGACTACACGCTCGAGAGCTGGCGGCAGGTGATCGAGGTCAACCTGAACGCGGTGATGTACGGGCTGAAGGCGCAACTGCCCGCGATATCGCTGAACGGCGGCGGATCGATCGTCAACATGGCGTCGATCCTCGGGTCTGTGGGCTTCCCGCTGTCGAGCGCCTACGTGACGGCGAAGCACGGCCTCCTCGGACTCACCCAGAACGCGGCCCTCGAGTACGCCGCTCACCGGGTGCGGGTCACGGCAGTCGGTCCTGGCTTCATTCACACGCCGTTGGTCGACGGTGCTCTCGACGCCGACACGCAGACCTTCCTCGCCGCCAAGCACGCGCTCGGACGCCTCGGAAACCCCGAGGAGGTCGCGGCCCTCGTCGCCTTCCTGGCCAGCGACGCCGCGAGCTTCATCACGGGCAGCTACCACCTGGTCGACGGCGGCTACACGGCGCAGTAGTCGAGTTGCGGTCCGGGGCGCGGCGGGCGCACGACGCGACTCGCCTCGTTGCCTGCCCGCCGGGCGCCGATCTGTGATGATCGGGGAATGCCGTTCCTTTCGATCGAGTCGCGCGCGGCCCTCGAGCGGCTGCGTGCCCTCGATGCGCCGGATGCCGTGCCCGCGCCTCTCGACCGACTTGCCGCTGTCCGGGCGCTCCTGGCGGTCGTCGACGCCGATGCCGCCGCGCTTCGCGCCGTGCGTGACGCCCTCGACGCCGGTGCGAGCTGGAGCGATGTCGCCTCGGCCGCGCAACTCAGCCCCGCGGCCTGCCGATGGCGGTGGCAGGGCTCAGACGCCGAGATCGCGGCTCGCCACGACGCCGGCCGCAAGCGGAGCGAGCGCCCGAGTTCTCGCCCCACCGAGTTGCCGGGACTGTCGGTCGCCGAGGCCTCGCGGCAACTCGGCGTGACAGCGCAGGCGATCTACCTGCGCGTGTCGCGCGGGCAGTTGCGCGCCGAGACCATCACCGTGGCCGACGGGCGAAGCTACAAGCGGGTGTTTCCGGAGTAGCACCTGGTCCCCTCCCCGCTGTGCGGCTCGTCCGCTCGTGTCCTCCACGAGCACAGACTGGGATCTCACAGTGGCCACACTCAGCGGCAGATGCGAGTATTCATTCAGGTACCCGAACAGATCAAAGGAGATCGCATGTTCATGAGCCCGTATCCCGACGAGATCATCCCGAAGCTGAGCGTCTACGACTTCCTGTTCAAAGACCTCACCGCGGAGGACGCCGCGCGGATCGCGCTGATCGACGGGCCGTCGGGTGCCGAGACAAGCTACGGCGCTCTGAAGGCGCAAATCGACCTCTTCGCCGGCGCACTCGCCGCCCGCGGGATGGGCATCGGAGATATCATCGCCCTGCACTCGCCGAACATCCCGGCGTTTGCGACCGTCTTCCACGGCATCCTGCGCTCCGGGGCGACCGCGACCACCATCAACGCGCTCTACACCGACGAGGAGATGGCTCGGCAGCTCCTGGACTCGGGAGCGAAGATGCTCTTCACCGTCAGCCCCCTGCTGCCGGTCGCGAGTGCCGCGGCAGCGACCGCAGGGATCCCGGACGACAAGATCGTTGTCATTGACGGCTTCGAGGGCTACGCGAGCCTCCGCGATCTGCTGGGGGAGGGCAAGGCCGCTCCCGAGGTCAGTTTCGACCCGGCGACGCACGTCGCGGTGATCCCGTACTCCTCCGGCACCACGGGGTTCGCCAAGGGCGTCATGCTCAGCCACACCAACCTGGTTGCCAACGTCGTGCAGGGCACGCCGGTGCTCGACACCGAGAACACCGACCGCGTTCTCGCGTTCCTCCCGTTCTTCCACATCTACGGCATGACGGTGCTGCTGAACCTGGCCATCTACCGTCGCGCAGTGCTCGTCACGCTTCCGCGCTTCGACCTTGCTCAGTTCCTGCAGGTCATCCAGGACCAGAAGGTGACCTTCGTCTTCATCGCCCCGCCCGTCGCGGTGGCGCTGGCCAAGCACCCCCTGGTCGACCAGTTCGACCTCTCGAGCGTTCGCGGGATGATGAGCGGCGCCGCTCCGCTGTCCGAAGCGCTCGCCCTCGCGGTCATGGAGCGGCTCGGGGTGCACATGCAGCAGGGCTACGGCATGAGCGAGCTGAGCCCGGTCTCGCACGTGATCCCGCCGGACCGTGACGACCTGTCGCGCGGCACCATCGGCTTCCCGATCGCCAACATCGAGTGCAAGCTCGTCAACGTCGACACCGGCGAGGAGATCGAGATGCCGGCAGAGGGATCCAGCGACCCCGGCGAGTTGTGGGTGCGCGGACCGAACGTCATGCTCGGCTACCTCGGCCGCGAGGATGCCACCCACGAGACCGTCGACGACGATGGCTTCCTGCACACCGGTGACATCGCGCAGGTCAACCACGACGGTTCGTTCCAGATCGTCGACCGTCTCAAGGAGCTCATCAAGTACAAGGGCTACCAGGTGGCGCCCGCCGAGTTGGAGGCGCTGCTGCTCACGCATCCGGAGATCGCGGATGCCGCGGTCGTGGCCGCCCTCGACGAGGAGGCGGGAGAGATTCCCAAGGCTTTCGTCGTGCTCAAGGACGGCTCGGAACTCGATGCGGAGGCCGTGATGAACTTCATCGCGAGCCACGTCGCGCCTCACAAGAAGGTGCGAGCGGTCTCGTTCATCGACGCGGTGCCGAAGTCGTCGGCGGGCAAGATCCTGCGCAAAGACCTGAAGGGCAAGTAGCCGCCTCTCACCAGTCGGCGTCGGGGCGATTCGCCGCGGCTATTCGCCGGTCACGTCGTGCGCGGTCGGGTCTTCGAGTCCTGCGCCGCCGACCGGCTGACCGGCGAAGCTCTCCATGTTCCAGCCATCGCTCGGTGAGCCCACCAGAATCACGATGCCGGTGTTGTCCAGGTGCTTTCTTCCGGCGAACTCCGGTTCGATGTTGCGGGCGCGGCCGGCGGTCCAGACCCGAATCGCCGCGCCGTGGCTGAACACCGCGACCGTCGCATCCTGATCATGCTCGGCGGCGATGCGCGCGAGGTCGGTGTCGAAGCGGCCGTAGAAGTCGTGACCGTCGCCGGCGCCCGGCATGCGGGCATCGAGTTCGCCAGAGCCCCACGCCCAGACCGTCTCCATGTACCTGCGGACCGCCACCTCGTCGGAACGCCCTTCGAGATCGCCCGCCTCGATTTCGTGGATGCCCGGAAGAACCACGCGCTCCAGTTCTCCGCGCACGCGCGCGAGCGGGACCGCGGTGTGCTGGGTGCGCACCAGCTGGGACGCGTAGATGCTGGTGATCCGCTCACCAGCCAGCGCAGCGGGCACAGCGGCCGCCTGTTGCTGGCCCAACTCGGTGAGTCCGGGGCCGGGAACGGCGGTATCCAGTTCGCCCAGCACATTCGCCGGAGTCTGCCCGTGGCGGATTAGCAAGAGTCTCATCCGCCTCAGCCTAGGCAGCCAGGATCATGCGAGCCTGATGGGCGGCTGACTTCCCGCCGCTACGGGGTCGCGGCTGCCGCGTGAGTCGCGGGTGTCGAGGTGGGGGCCGGTGTCGCCGAGACCGCCGGGTGGTTCATCGTCCCCAGCAGCTCCGTGACGGTGACTTGCACCTTCTGCACCGTCTCCCCGGACGTGAGTCCCACGATGGCGGCGGCGGCGGTCCACGCCGCGAACCACAGGAGGATTGCGCGCCGTCCGCCGGGGCCCTGAGGACGGAGGCGAGCCGCGCGCACCCCGAGGTACACCAGCGGCGTCAGCAGCACCCAGAAGGGCGACGCGAGATCGAAGTATCCGCGCTTGGCCAGTCCGCTCCTGTCGACCTGGGCGGCGCCGATGCTGGCGAACGACAGGGCGCCGAGAATGATGATCAGTGCGAGGTTATGTGCAAGGCCAGCCGTCAAGGAGTTCAGCGGGGCGCGCACGGCGTACGCGGCCACCATGAGCAGCGGGGTCAGGAGGATGAAGACGAGCGCACCCGTGTAGGTGGAGCCGCTCGGACCAACGGGAACGGATCCGTACCAGCGAAATCCGGGACGGGAGCTGATGTCGGTGGTCGAGGGCTCGCGCAGGCTGAAGGGCTCGCGCAGGGTGAAGGGTTCACGCAGGGTGAACGGTTCCGTCGCACTGACCGGTTCCGCGAGGCTGAACGGCTTCACCGGGCCGACGGGTTCGGTCGCGCTGACGGGTGTTGTCGCGCTCACCCACTCCGCCGGTCGGAGCGTGTTCGTGGAGCTGAGCGGTGTGACGACCGGATCGATCGTGCGCGGCTCTTCGAGCGACGGAACCAACCCCGGGAAGAGGGCGCCCGTCGGTTGCGGGGGTGCCGTGCGCGTGCCAGCGGGGGCCGGGCCACCGACGGTCGCGAAGAACGGAACCCCGCTGGCGAGCAGAGCCGCCGTCGGAGCCACCGCGGTGGGAGCGGGAACTGCCTGCACGGGGGCGACGGGCTCTGCGGTGGGAGCGGTATCGACAGCTGCAACGCTCGCCGGCGTGGTCTGTCGAGTCCAGTTGGTCCCATCCCACCAGCGGAGTTGGGCAGCATCCAGCGGATCCGCGTACCAACCACCGGCTGGTCTCAACGAACCATCGGACACGTTTCCCCCACTAATGTCCCCTGTCTCGCGGCTGATGTCGCGAGCGATCGGTGTTCTCTAGGCGTACGACAACGACTGCGCGGCGACCTGGGTCCTGATGCGCGGTCGGAAGCGCGGCGCGGAGGACGGTTGGCGCGGTGCCGGGGTCTCACCCGCAGCGTGGCGGCCGATGTAGGTGACCGTTGCGGTGTGCTCGGGGCTGATGCGCTGCGCCGCTGCGGCGAAAATGGCATCCATCTCGGCGAGCTCCGACGCGATCGGAGCAGCCAGCTGTTCGGCGACGCTGGGAGCGGCAACCGCCGGCGTCGACACGTGCTCGGTCCAGTTCGTGCCATCCCACCAGCGAACCTGTCCGGCCGTTTGCGGGTCCGGGTACCAGGCTGCGGCAGGGGCTTCGTGTGCGGATGACATGAGGATCCCCCCTCCATTTGGCGATCGAGTCGGGTCCCGAACGCTGTAATTGCAGACTACCCAGGCGGGGATTCCTCGGTGAGTCCCCACTTCGGGGCCCGCCCTGGCACGGCACTCGTGACACCGAACGCACCCGGATGCGGGCCGCACGCGCGTGCGAGAGTGCGTTCTAGAAGGCCATCGAGTAGCTGAACTTGCCGTCAGGTCCGTCGATGCTCACCCAGACCTGTTTCACGACACCGGTGGCGAGGGTGGCGCTGCAGCTGTAGAGAGTGCCGGTGGTCGTGGCATCCACGAAGGGTGGACAGCTGACCGACACCGCGCGGCCCGATTCGAGGTAGCTGGTGCTGATCGTGTTCTGAATGGTCAGCGCGTTCGAGAGCGGCTGGATCGCGCCACTGGCGTAGGTCGCCGCGGGGAGAGCGATGGCCAGCGCCCCGATGATCCCGAACATGAAGAGCGGCCCCGATCCTGGCACGCGGATGCGCCGAAGGATCAGATAGCCCAGCGAGGTCGTGAGCGCCCACCACGGACCCGGGGGGTTGAAACCACGAGACCTGAGGGTGCGGCCGTCGTTCAGGGCCCAGAGAAGACCCAGGAGATACGGAATGAGGACGGCGATCACGAACACCACGGGAGCGGCGGTCATGTAGAAGAACACGTACGCGGCCGTCAAACCGAAGAGAACCGTGAGCAGGGGAGTCAACGCGATCAGCCACGCCGCTCCGGTCGTCGTGTGAGACCGCGGCCCGGTTCCGGTGCTGTGCGCTGCGGCGGCACGCTGGACGGCCGGGTTGTCGGGGTTCAGCGCACCGGTCGGCCGTGAGCCGGATTCTGTCCCGGGCGTCGACGTCGCGCTCCGCTCCGGCGACGAAGCCGCTCCGGTGCCGAACCCCAGCGCCGTCGCACCGGTGATGATCTCATTCTCGGACGTGCCGATACCGAACTGGCGTTCCAGCTCCCGGGCAGCGGCGATGCGCTCGGCCGTGGTCCCCTGGGTGTTGTCTGCCGTGCGTTCGAGGAGTCCTTCGCCCGCCGTCTCGCTCGCGACCGTCGCGTCGTGGGTGGCGCCACCGGCGGACACCGGAGCCGGACTCGGCTTATCGCGGACGTGTTCGGTCCAGGCGAGGCCGTTCCACCAGCGAACCTGCTCGGTGACGGCCGGGTCTTGGTACCAGCCCGCCGGGACAACGCGGGTTGCTTGATCAGTCACGCGCATCCCTCCTGAGCGTCGACGGCACTTCCAGTGTACGAGCGGCCCCCCGGCCGCTCACGACCCCGTTCGGGGTATGTCGTAACTGCTGCGGTCACTGAAACCTGCCCCAGCGTGGTTGTGGTGTTCTTCGAAGTGTGCCCTCAGTTGGTGGCCGAGAACACGCCCCAGTCGTCGACACGCCAGTTGATCCAGCCATTGGAGCGCTGCAGGCTCACGGTGACGTCATAGGTGCGACCGCCGGCCTTGTTGGCGTGGCACACGAACGACTGCTGCGGGATCAGTGGTGGTGTTGTCGGGCAGTCCGCGGTCAGTGTGGTGCCCAGGATGGACGCGCTCTGAGCGATGGCGACCTCCGCCTGGTGCGAGAAGACGCTGGGGGAGAGCTGGATGATCAGCCCCGGAACGGCGATGCCCGCGGCGAGCAATGAGATCCCGAGCAGCACGAAGGTGAGAAGCGGACCGAAGCCGGTGCCGGATTCGCGCGCCGTGCGACCCAATCGTGCGATCAGGTACACGAGCACAGTCAGGAAGGACCACGCCCAGCTGGCGGGGCGCGTCATCCCGGCGGCCTTGAGCGCGCGTCGGTCAACGATGGCCAGCACGATCCCCGCGAGGTACGGGATGCCGAAGAGCGCGATGATCATGAAGGACGTCGGCGGTTGGCCGGCACCGGCGAGCAGGAGCAGCAGGCCGACCACCAGCGTGTACAGCGGGAGAAGAGTCAGGATCCACGCGGGCCCGGTGTTGGTCTGCACGTCGGTGACGAGGTGCTGGTGAGCGGGCTCACTCGGCGAGCGATCCGGTTCCGGCGGGGTTGTCGGCACCAGAAAAGGCGCGGATTCGCCGATATGAGCGAAAGCCGAGCGCGGGACGGACGCTTCGCCGAGCAAATCGTCGAAGCGCGTGTCCATGTCGAACGGCTGGCTGGTCGGCGCATCGGTGACCTGGCCCGCAGCGGCGAGCCGCACAGCGGGGGAGGGCTCGTCCACCGACAGCTGATCGCGCTCCGGTGCTTCGAGCGAAAGGATCGGCTCGGCGTAGCCGGCGGAGCCGGATGTCGGCTCGCGAACGCCGTCATCTGCTTCGCGCAGCCGCTCGCGTTCGCGGCGTTCGCGGCGGCTCAGCTCGTGTTCGCCGTCGAAGCCGAACCGGTCGAATGAGCGGTCGTCGAGCGGCTCGTCGTCGGCATACGCCAGTTTGGTCGTGACGGTCTCGGTGGCGGTCATCGGCTGGCGAGCATCCGAAATGTGCTCGGTCCATGCGTGATTGTCCCACCAGCGAAGCTGGGGCAGTCCAAGCGGATCCGGATACCACCCGGCTGGAACGCGGACGTCGTCTTCAGGCACGCGCGCTCCTTACAGTTCCGGGGACAGTGGGTCCATCGACTACCTCTGAATCGTATTCGGAAGGGGGTCACGACGGGTACTACCGGATTTCACCCAGACAGGGGCACAAGTTCGACCGACCGGGGTACACCACCGGGGGGCAACCGTCCACCAAGCTGAGGACCGTGGTTCGGAACCGACCCTCGGATGGAGGGGGCGGGCTTTCCACGTCGACGGTAGGGCAGACTCGCTGTGTGCTCTCAGACCGGCTCCCTGATCCGAGCTCGGGGCAGCCCTTCGACCCGGATGACTTCGTCGGCACCTTCGATGAGTGGACGAGGGAGCAGGGCATCCGGCTCTATCCGGCCCAGGAGGAGGCGGTCCTCGAGCTGGTGCTGGCCAAGCACCTGGTGCTCTCGACGCCGACCGGCACCGGTAAGTCACTCGTCGCGCTCGCCGCCCACGCCATCGCCCTCGCGCAGGGCCAGCGCAGCTGGTACACGGCGCCGATCAAGGCGCTGGTGAGCGAGAAGTTCTTCCAACTGGTCGACGCCTTCGGCGCGGCCAACGTCGGCATGGTCACCGGCGACTCCAGCGTGAACCCGGATGCGCTGATCATCTGCTGCACCGCCGAGATCTTGGCGAACGTCGCATTGCGGCAGGGGGCGGATGCTCCGGCGGATGTCGTGGTCATGGACGAGTTCCACTACTACGCCGACCCCCAGCGCGGATGGGCATGGCAGGTCCCTCTGCTGCTGCTTCCCCGCGCGCAGTTCCTGCTGATGTCGGCAACCCTCGGCGACGTCACCGAGCTCGCCGCCGATCTGGAGCGTCGCACCGGCCGCGAGGTGGTACAGGTGACGGGTGTCTCTCGTCCGGTGCCGCTCGACTACCGCTACGTCATGACGCCCGTGCACGAGACGGTGGAGCAGTTGCTCGGCGATGGGCTCGCCCCGATCTACATCGTTCACTTCTCGCAGGCGGCCGCCGTCGAGCGGGCACAGGCGCTGTCGAGTGTCAAAGTCGCCTCGCGCGAGCAGCGGGATGCGATCGCCGAGGAGATCGGCGGCTTCCGCTTCTCCCCGGGATTCGGCGCGACGCTCTCTCGCCTGATTCGTGCGGGCATCGGGGTGCACCACGCGGGCATGCTGCCCAAATATCGCCGTCTGGTCGAGCAGCTCGCGCAGCGTGGCCTGCTGCGGGTGATCTGCGGAACGGACACTCTGGGCGTCGGCATCAATGTGCCCATCCGAACCGTCCTGTTCACCGGTCTCACGAAGTACGACGGCGTCAAGATGCGTCAGCTCTCCGCACGCGAGTTCCATCAGATCGCGGGTCGTGCCGGGCGCGCCGGATACGACACGGCGGGTGAAGTGGTCGCGGAGGCGCCTGAGCACGAGATCGAGAACGCTCGCATCTCCGCCAAGGCCGAGGCGTCCGCGGCATCCGGTAAGCCCAAGAAGGCCGGTCAGAAGAAGAAGGCCCCAGACGGGTTCGTCAGCTGGGGTCCGTTGAGCTTCGACCGGATGATCGCGGCGGCCCCCGAGACGCTCACCAGCTCGATGCAACTCACGGCGGCGATGCTGATCAACGTGATCGGTCGGCGCGGGTCGGATGTCGCCGCGCGCCTGCCCGGGAGTGCGTTCAACAACGTCCGCTCGCTGATCTTCGACAATCACGAGACCCTCCAACGGCAGCGAGCGCTGGCCCGCCGTGCAATCGGGATCTACCGAACCCTGCGCGCTGGCGGCGTCGTCGAACAGACCGGGGGAGGATTCGACGGAAGCGCCTCGGTCCGGCTCACGGTGGAGCTGCAGCCGAACTTCGCTCTTAACCAGGCGCTGTCGCCGTTTGCGCTCGCCGCGTTCGAATTGCTCGACCGAGAAGCGCCCAGCTACGCCCTCGACATGATCAGCGTGCTCGAGGCCACGCTCGACGACCCTCGGCCGATCCTGTCGCAGCAGCAGTTCAAGGCCAGGGGTGAGGCGGTGGCGGTGATGAAGGCGGAGGGGATCGAGTACGACCAGCGGATGGAGTTGCTCGAGGCGGTCACCTGGCCGAAGCCCCTCGAGGAGCTGCTGACGGTCACGTTCGAGACTTTCGCGTCGAGCCAGCCGTGGGTGCGCGACTTCGAGCTCTCACCCAAATCGGTGGTGCGCGAGCTGTACGAGCGGGCGATGACGTTCGGGGAATACGTCGCGTTCTATCAGCTCGGACGCAGCGAGGGTCTCGTGCTGCGCTACCTGTCAGACGCGTTCAGGGCAGCCCGTCAGACCATCCCGGATGAGGCGAAGAACGACGAGTTGCGGGATCTCATCGAGTGGCTGGGTGAGCTGGTGCGTCAGGTTGATTCCAGTCTGCTCGATGAGTGGGAGACTCTGACCGCCGTTGGCCCTGAGCTGTCGGCGACGGGGGCCCTGGACGCGCCCGTCGTGCCGCCCGCGCCGAGGAGCGTCGTCACGAACCGTCGCGCCTTCCTCGTGCTGGTGCGGAACGAGCTCTGGCGACGCGTCCAACTCGCCGCGCTGCAGCACGACGACGAGCTCGTCGCCCTCGACCAGGATGTCGGTTGGCCGGAGGCGCTCGATGCCTACTTCGAGGAGCACGACACGATCGGCACCGGTCCCGACGCGCGTTCCTCCGCGCGAATCCTCATCACGGAGGGACCGCACTCGTGGGCGGTGCGGCAGATCATCGACGACCCGGCCGGCGACCACGACTGGGGCATCAGCGCCGAGGTCGACCTGGAGGCATCAGCCGAGCAGGGCATCGCGGTCGTCCGCGTGCTGCGTTTCGACCGACTCTGAGCCTCGTCGCGTCAGGACGTCGGCAGATGCGCGGCGCGGCTGACCGTTCGGCGCGAGGAACCCTCGGTCTCCCGGCGGTGGCCCGAGGTGCTCTCCAGGTGGCGCGCGGCGTGAGGCCGCGGTGCGAGCGACTCCGGTCCAGCCAGCTCGTCGTGGTCACAATCGATCCCGACGCAGTGCGTTCCTCGCACCAGTGGCGCCAAGCTCGCCGGCGCGATGGAGGGGGTGACCGGATTAGAAGCGGTCATCGCCAACCAGCGCGCGCGTTCGACGGCGCGCCAGAACCGCCTTCTCGATCGCGACATCGTGGTGCGTGGTGCGGCCCGCGTGGATCGACTCCACGATCCACTGCACCATCGGCAGGATGCTCACCAGGATCGAGAGCGCCCCCAGCGCCGCGAAGCTGATCGCCACCGGCGGAACGGTGTGATTGGTGCAGATCGCACTCACCCCGACGCACCCGTCCGCATCCGCGATCGAGACGTCGACGATGCCGAAACTGATGGCAGCGACGACGATCGCACCGAGCGCAACCGCACCCAGTACTCGACGTGAATGCACGATCTTCTCTTCTCCGAAAATGGATCAAGCCGCCTCTGTTTCGGCCTGATCCCACCGTATGGACAGTCAGCACAGCGCCGCGATGCCCAGAGCGGGGGCCAGAACCATCGTGCGAGAAGTAGCATCGTTCGGGTGCGACCAGGCGCACCACTTCCACCGCTCAACGACGAACTAGGAGGAATGCGATGCCCGGACTCCGCGTTTCCGAACACAGCCAGGAGCAGCTCATCACGGGCGACGAGAACATCACGACGGGGCCAGACGACAGCCACGAACTGTTGAGTGGTGACGGTCCGACCCGCAAGGAGACCGACTCTCTCGGATCGATGCAGATCCCCTCAGCTGCGTACTGGGGCGTCCACACCGCGCGCGCCCTCGTCAACTTCCCCATCTCGCGCCGAGCCATCAGCAACTATCCCGACCTGATTCGGGCACTGGTTCTCGTCAAGCAGGCCTCCGCGCGGGCCAACCTCGAGATCGGCGTGCTCGACCCGGCCAAGGCGGCCATCATCGACGAGGTCTGCCAGCGGATCGTCGACGGCGCACTCCACGATCAGTTCGTGGTCGGCGTGATTCAGGGAGGTGCTGGCACCTCCACGAATATGAACACCAACGAGGTCATCGCCAACGCCGGGCTCGAACTGATGGGTCTTCCGCGGGGCGACTACTCGGCGCTGCATCCCATCGACGACGTCAACCGCAGCCAGTCGACCAACGACGTCTACCCGACGGCGATCAAGCTGGCGATGGTGTTCGGGGTGAAGCGACTGCTGTCCGAGCACGCGAAGCTCACCACGAGCTTCGCCGCCAAGGGACGCGAGTTCGCCCACGTGCTCAAGGTCGGTCGTACGCAGCTGCAGGATGCCGTGCCGATGACGCTCGGGCAGGAGTTCACCGGCTTCGCGCACACGCTGCAGGAGGATTACGACCGACTGAGCGAAGTCATCCCGTGGCTCAACGAGATCAATATGGGTGCCACCGCGATCGGAACCGGAATCACCGCCGACCCGCGCTATGCGGAGGCCGTCCGTCATCACCTCGAAGAACTCACCGGCATCCCTCAGGAGACCGCGCCAGACCTCATCGAGGCCACAGCCGACGCTGGCATCTTCATGACGGTCAGCGGCACCTTGAAGCGCGCCGCGGTCAAGCTCTCGAAGATCTGCAACGACCTGCGGCTCATCTCCTCCGGCCCGCAGGCCGGGCTCGGTGAGATCAATCTGCCGGCACGGCAGGCGGGTTCGAGCATCATGCCGGGCAAAGTCAACCCGGTGATCCCCGAGGTGGTGAACCAGGTCGCGTTCACCGTCATCGGAGCGGATGCCGTCGTCACCGCCGCCGCGGAGGCAGGCCAGCTGCAGTTGAACGCCTTCGAGCCGGTGATCGCTCACAGCATCCTGCAGTCGCTCGCCTGGATGACGAACGCGTGCCGCACGCTCCGCGTGAACTGCATTGACGGGATCACCGCGAACACGGCACGACTCACCCAGCAGGTGGAGACCAGCGTTGGCGTCGTCACGGCGCTCACGCCATACATCGGCTACGCGGCCTCTGCGGCGCTCGCTCACACGGCGCTGACCACCAACGCCTCGATCGCCGATCTCGTGGTCAGCGCGGGACTGATGTCGGTGGAGGAAGTGACCAGGGTGCTCTCGCCTGAACGGCTCAGCGGGATGGTGCCCGTCACGGGTGTGATCGCGTTGCCCGTCGTCCCGCCGCCGCTCCCGGAGGGCTAGCGTCACGGTCCCTGAGCTCCCGGTGTGACGCTGGCTCAGGATTCGCGAACGACGTCGTGCGGTGACTTGTCCGGTCGCAACCCCCGCCATGCCGGAGCCCGTAGCCGCCCGTCGGGAGTGAGCTCCGCGAACTCCACCTCGCCCACCAGTGTGGGAGTCACCCAGTGCGCGTCGCGGGCGTCGGCGCTCGGCACGTCGAGCAGGGAGCTGGTCTTCCGGGCGAGCCCATCGAGCGTCGTTCGCAACTGCGACAACTGACGGTCGGTGAAGCCGGTGCCGACGCGTCCGACGTATCGCAGGCCATCCGCACCCGGAATCCCCACCAGCAGAGACCCGACACTGTCAGCGCGATGTCCGTTGCCGGCGCGCCAGCCGCCGATCACGACCTCCTGGGTCAGCGTGTGCTTGAGCTTGATCCAGTCTCGGCTGCGCGCGCCAACCCGGTACGGGCTCGTGCGGCGCTTCGCCATCACACCTTCGAGGCCGAGCTTCCTGCTCGTTGCCAGCGCCGTGGCGAGATCGTCACCGGCGTCCGGGGGCACCGTGATCGCGCCGCGATCCGTCACGCTCCTCCGCAGCAGCGCTCGACGGTGCTCATATGGCTCCGATTCGTGGGGTGTCCGTCCGAGCGAGAGCACGTCGAACACGAAGAAGTGCACGGGTGTCGTGACCCGCGCTCGCTCCACGTCGCGTGGGCGGGTGAGGCCCATCCGCTTCTGCAGGGTGCCGAAACGGGGGCGACCGGCGTCGTCGAGGGCGACGATCTCGCCATCCAGTACCGCGTCGCCGTTCACGGCCTCTCGCAGTTCGGCCAGCTCGGGGTAGCTCGCGGTGAGATCCATGCCGTTGCGGCTGCGAAGCGTCACCTCGTCGCCGCGGATCGTGGCGATCGCCCGGATGCCATCCCACTTCATCTCGTACGCCCACTCGTCCCCGCCCACGAACCGGTCGGCCCCCGTTGTCGCGCCGAGCGTTGCCAGCATCGGATGGACGGTGTCACCCGTTGCCGGTGATCCGACGACCGTCTTCGTGGGGGTTCCGAGTCCCTTGCGCCCGGCGGGCACCGACGCGTGCCCGCGCCACTTCGCACCCGTCGCGATCTTCTCCGGGCCGCCCTCCGCGTCCCAGTTGACGGCATCCTGGTCTTTCATCAGGTGCAGCATCCAGTTCTTCGGATTGCCGTCGTTCCCGGTCTGAATCAGCGCGAGTCGCTTCGGGCCGTGCTTCTCGCCGTGGATCGTCAGAATGACCTCTCCCGTGCCGGGGTCGTCGCGCCACTTCTCCAGTTCATAGCGACCGCGATCCCAGATCGTCACCTCACCCGCGCCGTATTCCCCTTTCGGAATGCGTCCTTCGAACGTCCCGTAATCGAAGGGGTGGTCCTCGACGTGCACGGCGAGGTGGTTGTGCGCCGGATCGGTCGGAACTCCTTTCGGCACGGCCCAACTCACCAGCACGCCGTCGCGCTCGAGGCGGAAGTCGTAGTGCAGCGAACTGGCGTGGTGCTCCTGAATGACGAAATGGGGGTTGCGGGGATCGGGTGTCCAACTCGGATCACTGCCGGCCACCTCGCCGAATGGCTCTGGCGTCCGCGACTTGGTGCGCATCCGTCGGTACTCGGCAAGGTCCTCACCGTTCGGATCAGCGTGTGGATGGCCGGCGGAGAGCTCGGCGAGCAGATCGCCCTTCGTGTCGAGGCGCTTCAGCACCTCGGCGAACTCCAGCTGTTTCAGCTGGGGGGAGGCGATCTCACGCCACGTGCGCGGCGCGGCAACGGTCGGCCGTGAACGACCGCGCAGCGAATACGGGACGACCGTGGTCTTCGAGCCGTTGTTCTGGCTCCAGTCGACGAGCACCTTCCCTCGCCGCACCGACTTCTTCATCTCGCTGACCACGAGATCGGGGTGGTCGGCCTCCAGCGCCCGCGCCAGCTCGTGCGCGACCGCCGAGACATCGTCGCTCGACTGCCGGCCGTCCAGTGCGGCATAGAGATGGATGCCTTTGCTCCCGCTGGTTACCGGAACCGGCTCAAGCCCCATGCCCGTCAGGAGCGAGCGGGCGAGCTTCGCCACCTCCGCACACTCCACCAACCCGGTCCCCTCGCCGGGGTCCAGGTCGAGAACCAGTCGATCGGGGTTCCGGCGAGCACCGTTTCTGCCGAAGCGCCATTGCGGAACGTGGATCTCGAGGGCTGCCTGCTGCGCCAGCCAGACGAGGGTCGCCAGGTTGTTCACCAGCGGGTAGTCATTCACATGGTCGGAGTGCTGGATCGGCCGGCGCGCGATCCAGTGCGGCGCCGAGGCCGGCAGGTTCTTCTCGAAGAACACCGGGCCGGGATGCGCCTGGGTGCCGACGCCGGACACCCAGCGTTTGCGGGTGGCGGGTCGATCCCGTGCGGCGGCGATCAACGCGTCGGCGACCCGCGAGTAGTACTCGATGACCTCGGCCTTGGTGGTGCCGGTCTCCGGATAGAGCACCTTGTCCAGGTGCGTCAAACGGATGCGATGGCCGCCGACATTGACGGAACTGTCGGAGCCTGCTCTCGCCTCGCCCATTCCGCAACGGTACTCGCGGCCGGGCCCGTGGACCGTGTGATGGTGCCACCACCTCTCCACAGATCCGGCTACGCCGCGGCGGACCCCTGCGCGCGCGGGGTCCATCGGATCAGCGCTGGAGCTATGGCCGCCACGCGAGGAAGATGTGGGGATGCGTTCCATCTGGAAGGGCTCCCTCAGCTTCGGACTCGTGAACGTCCCCGTGAAGCTGTACGCCGCCACCGAGGACCACGACGTGCCTCTGCACCAGGTGCACGACGTGGACGGAGGGCGGATCCGGTATCAGCGGCGCTGCGAGATCGACGGCGAGATCGTTGAATACGAGCACATCGCGAAGGCATACGTCGATGGCGACGAGACCGTCATTCTGACCGCGGACGACCTGGCGGCGCTGCCCGCCGAACGCAGTAAGGACATCGACGTCGTGGAGTTCGTGCCCAGCGAGCAGGTCGACCCCATCATGTTCGAGAAAAGCTACTTTCTCGCCCCGGACTCGAAGTCGACGAAGGCCTACGTGTTGCTGCGCGAGACGCTCCAGGCGACGGATCGCACCGCCATTGTGCGGTTCGCTTTGCGGCAGAAGACGCGGCTCGCTGCCCTGCGCGTGCACGACGAGGTGCTCATGCTGCAAACCCTGCTGTGGGACGACGAGGTGCGCGAAGCGCGGTTCCCCGAGCTCGACGAGGTGCCGAAGATCACGGATGCCGAACTCACGATGTCGAAGCAACTGGTCGAGAGCTTTTCGAGTGACTTCACGCCGGACAAGTTCACGGACGACTACCAGCAGCAGTTGCGGACGCTGGTGGAGGCGAAGCTCGAGCAGGGTGACGCCCTCGACACCGAAGCCACCTTCGGCCGCGCCGAGGGGCGCGGCGGGGGCGAGGTACTGGATTTGATGGAGGCGCTGCGCCGCAGCGTTGAGAACCAGCGCGTCGAGAAGCAGCGTGCTGGTACCCCCGCGAAGTCAGTTGGGCGCACAAAGGCCTCGGGGCGGTCCGCCTAGCTAGGCGCGACACCTAGCCGGGCAGGACCTGGGGGGCACCCTTCGCCGGCC
>JABBOD010000062.1 GCA_019351995.1 Acidobacteriota bacterium | reverse complement strand
TCGTGGTGTCGCGGGTTCGAGTCCCGCCCTCGCTACTTCAACAAAAGCCCGGATCAAGGGTGGAACAATGACGACGTGAGGATGACGTCGCGGCGGGTTGACGCTCCATCGTCGGACTCGCCGGTCACCATGCTCGAACTGTTCTTCGATCTCGTCTTCGTCTTCGTGATCACTCAGTTGTCGGCGCTGGCCGGCGGCTCGAATCACTGGCTCGGATACGGCCAGGCGGCGATGGTGCTGCTGCTGACCTGGTGGATCTACGACGGGTTCGTGTGGCTGTCGAACAATGTCGCTCCGACGACCACGGCGACTCGGATCCCGATGATTGTCGCCATGACCTGCTTCCTGGCCATGGCGGCGGAGACCCCCGACGCGTTCGGAGTCGGGGCGTGGGTCTTCGCCGCGGCGTACGTGGTCGTGGTCGCGATCCACGCATTCCAGTTCTCGCGCTCATCCCTCGGCTTGTCATCGCGGGGAATCAGGCGGATCGCTCCCGTCAACTTTTCCGTCGCAGTGCTCCTCTTCGTCGCCGCTGCTCTCGGGCCGAGGTGGGGATGGACCGCGTGGGTCGCAGCAATCCTGTTGCTGGTGCTCGCAGGGCTTCGTCGTTTTGCTTTCTTCACGCTGCGCGCGGAGCACTTCGCCGAGCGGCATCGCCTCCTCATCATCATCGCGCTGGGTGAAACGGTCGTCGCCGTTGGGGTCAGTGTCCTCGGGCGCCTGTCATCCCCCTCGGTGTTGGTCTCGTTCGTTGTCGCGATGATCGTCGTCACGGCACTCTGGTGGACCTACTTCGGGGTAGGTGATGATGTGCGTGGGCCCCTGGCGATCGAATCCGCCGACCCCGAGAAGCAGACCGGACTCGCGAGTCGCGCGTACTCGCTCTGGCACGTGCTGCACGTCGCGGGTCTGGTGCTGGTCGCCGTCGCCCTCCACCACATCCTGGGCGATCCCGGGCGGCCCACGTCGTGGAACACAGCGCTTGCCTTTGGGCTCGGCTCCGCGACGTTCGTGCTCGCCCAGGCACTCTTCAGGCGAACCCTGGGGCTCGGCTCCGTCCGGCTGCACGTCGTCGCTGCTGCCGTACTCGTGGTGGTGTCGCCGATCGGCGTCGTCTCCACCGGGCTCAGCGAGCTCGTGGTCATGGCTGGTGCGCTCGTGCTCTTCGTCGTGCTCCTGCAACGACGCACCGCACGCGCCGTCGACTGAACTCGGACGAGTGATTCACCCCGTGGTCGTAGGCACCGTGATCGGTCCATGGCCCGTCTGGTCTGCTGCCCCTATTCTCAGGTGAACTTAGATTGTCAACGTGCGGAATCTTGCCTGGGACGGTTACCCCGATGCCCGCGACCTGGGCGGGCTCCCGACTCCGCTGTCCCGAACGGGAGCCACCCTCCTCGGCAGGGTGGCTCGTGGGCCACGGCGGGAACTCCTGACGGAACAAGGTTGGCGCGACGCGCGTCGCTGGGGTCTCGCGGCAGTAGTCGACCTTCGCTGCGCGTACGAGATCGGCGTCCGGGATGGCGATCCGCGGGTTGCGCATGAATCGCTGATGAACGTGACAGTGATCAACGCCCCCACCGAGGACCAGGATGACCCCGAGTTCCGTGAGGTGTGTTTTCCGATCCTGGATTCGCCGGAGTACTGGCGTCATAACTGGAGGATCCTCCCCGAGCTCGTGCGGGGAACGTTGACGGCGATCGCGGAATCCCCCACCGGGGTGCTGGTCCATTGCAGCGCCGGGCGTGACCGCACCGGCATGATCAGCGCTCTTCTGCTCAGCAATGCGGGAGTCGCACCGTCGGATGTCGCGGCCGATTACGCGGAATCGGTCAGAGCGATGGCGGGGGCAACGACACACGCACCGACGAAAGACCGTCAAGCGACCTGGGACTCACGTCAGGTGGAGGACTGGATCGCCGAGACCGCGCCGATCGTCGAGGACGTGGCAGCTGACCCCGAGGCGGCCTTCTCGGCGATCGGTGTCGACTCCGATGTGCGGGCCAGGCTTCGTGCACTCCTCACGGATCCCTAGGCACCGCACCTGGCTCGGTCGGCGCTGCTGATCCCGCTCGACGCCGTGGTGCTGGGCGTCGCGATCATCGGGGCGCGGCGCCTCCCCCGCCGCGCCGCCGTTCGTTCTGCAAAAACACCTCGTCGCGGGCAGCTCCCATTGGGAGAATTTGCCGAATGGAGGGCAGTTGAGCGCCCACGGGTGCCGGGCCGACGCGGTGGGTGCGTTCGCTGATCGGAGGTGGCCTCCGGGGGCTGAGTGGCGTGGCTGACCGGAGGAGTACCCGAGCCATGGCGCACGGGCGTTCGTTGTTAATGGGTGCCGCTGGGCCCACTCGGTCGCGAGGGTGCTGTGGAGCCAGTGCCGCCGATTCGGTAGCTGGCGCCTTTGTGTTCGAGGGGGAGTCGGTCGCCTCGGCCGTGGAGCTTCTGGCGCAGTGAGCCCTGGGTGTATTCGCGGGGGTATGCGCCACGTTCGCGGAGGATCGGGATGACGTGTTCGACGACGTCCTCGAAGGTGCCGGGGGTGATCGCGTATGCGAGGTTGAATCCGTCGACGTCGGTTTCGTTCACCCACTCCTGGAGTTGGTCGGCGATCTGCTCGCCCGAGCCGACGATGAAGGGGCCGAGGCCGCCGATCGCGCCGAGGCGGCCGATGTCGCGCACGGTGAACTCCTCGCCGTTCTCTGCGGATTCGGCGTAGTTGGCGATCACGGATTGGATGGCGTTGCTCTGCACATTGCCGACGGGTTCGTCGAGGTCGTACTGCGAGAGGTCGATGCCCATCCAGCCGGACATGAACACCAGCGCGCCTTCGTCGCTGGCGTACTGCAGGAAGTCGTCGTGTTTGGTTTTCGCCTTCTCCTCGGTGGAGTCGGTGATGATCGTGAGCAGGGTGTAGATCTTGGCTGAGTACCGGTCGCGGCCTGCCGCCTCGAGGGCGTCGCGGATCTTCGCGACCGACGACCTCAGCACCGCCTTCGTGGGGGCGGCGACGAAGATCGCCTCGGCGTTCCCCGCGGCGAACTGGATGCCGCGGCCCGATGCGCCGGCCTGGTAGATGACGGGCGTGCGTTGGGTGGAGGGCTCGGAGAGGTGGATGCCGGGGACGGTGAAGTTCTTCCCCGTGTGGCCGATCTCGTGCACCTTCGCCGGGTCGGTGAACACACCCGTTTCGCGGTTGCGCTGGACCGCGTCATCCTCCCATGACCCTTCCCAGAGCTTGTACAGCACCTCGAGGTATTCGTCGGCGACGTCGTACCGGTCATCGTGCTCGAGTTGGTCGTCGTGGCCCATGTTGCGGGCGGCGGACGGCAGATAACCGGTCACGACGTTCCAGCCGACGCGTCCTTTGGTGAGATGGTCGAGGGTCGACATCCGGCGGGCGAAGGGGTACGGGTGCTCGTACGCTGTGCCGGCGGTGATCCCGAATCCCAGGTTCTCGGTGGCGGCCGCCATCGCCGACACGAGCAGCACCGGGTCGTTCACCGGGACCTGGGCGCCGTGCCGGATGGCGGCCTCGTTGGAGCCGCCGTAGACGTCGTATGTCCCCAGAACGTCCGCGATGAAGATGCCGTCGAATGTGCCCTTCTCCAGGAGCGTGGCGAGTTCCGTCCAGTAGCTGAGGTCCTTGTACCGCCAGGCCTGGTCGTCGGGGTGACGCCACATCCCGGATGACTGGTGGGCGACGCAGTTCATATCGAAGGCGTTGAAACGGATTTGGCGGGGCTGCGGCTGGTTGGGCATCCGGCCATGGTGCAGGTCGGTCTCCGTGGTGCGCAAACCTGTCGGACACATGGCGACACACTCCGACACAGGCCGAAACACGAGTTCGTGGTCGCCGCAAACGCGCCTACCTTTGCCGGATCCGCATCCCACCGCCCTCGTTCTCAACGGCTTCGATCTGAGCATCCAGGCGAACGAGATCTCCGCTGTCGTGGGTCCGAGCGGTGCCGGCACGAGCACGCTCGCCCAGTCCGAGGAGTTCCGCATCGGTCATCCGGGCGAGCGAGCCCGCTCTCAGAGCTTCAGAGGCCCAGCTCCCGTGCGATGAGCATCAGCTGCACCTCCGTTGTCCCCTCGCCGATTTCGAGGATCTTCGAGTCGCGATAGTGTCGCGCGACCACGTACTCGTTCATGAATCCGTAGCCGCCGAAGATCTGCGTGGCATCCCGGGCGTTGTCCATCGCGGCCTCGCCGGCGACCAGCTTCGCGACCGCCGCCTCCTTCTTGAAGGAGCGACCGGCGAGCATCAGCTCGGCGGCGCGGTAGTAGGCGAGCCGTGCCGTGTGCGCACGCGCTTCCATGCGGGCGATCTTGAAGCTGACGCCCTGGTAGTGCGAGATCGGCTGGCCGAAGCTCTCCCGCTGTTTCGAGTACTCGACGCTGGCATCCACGCAGCCCTGTGCCGCGCCGACCGACAGGGCCGCGATCGCGATGCGGCCTTCGTCGAGGATTCTGAGGAAGTTCGCGAAGCCGCGCCCGCGCTCGCCGAGCATGTTCTGCTCGGGGATGTGCACGTCGGCGAAGGTGATCGGATGGGTGTCCGACGCGTTCCAGCCGACCTTGTTGTATGCCTTCTCGACGGTGACGCCGTCCGTGTGCCGCGGCACCAGGAAGTTCGTGATCTCCTTGCGCCCGTCGATCTCGGCCGTCACAGCCGTCACGGTGATCAGCTCCGTGATGTCGGTGCCCGAGTTGGTGATGAACTGCTTGCTGCCGTCGATCACCCAATCGTCGGCGATGAGCCGGGCGCGCGTGCGGGTGCTGCCGGCGTCGCTGCCCGCGCCGGGTTCGGTGAGCCCGAACGCGCCGAGGGCCTCGCCGCGCGCGAGGCGGGGCAGCCACTGCTGCTTCTGCTCGTCGCTGCCGAAATGGAAGACCGGCATCGCCCCGAGGGAGACGCCCGCCTCCAGGGTGATCGCGACGCTCTGATCCACCTTCGCGAGCTCCTCGAGCACGAGGCAGTGCGCGAAGTAGTCGCCGCCCATCCCGTCGTACTCCTCGGGGAACGGGATGCCGAACAGTCCCATCTCGGCCATCTGCGCGACGACCTCGTACGGAAAGGAGTGCTCCTCATCGTGCTTCGCCGACACCGGAGCGACGACCTGCTGTGCAAAGGACCTGACCATCGCCTGCAACTGGAGGTATTCGGTGGGCAGATCGACACCCGTATCGCTGTTCACGTTGACTCGCCGCCTATTCTCGGTTAGTACTCATTAACCGATTCGAACTCTAGGCGCGACCGCCGCTCTGGGCAAGGCTAAGTCGGTTGCGATGCCCGGCAGCAGGCACGACATGGCCATGCTGGTAAGGATCTGCGCGCGGTCGGTTTTCGCCGCGACTCTGCCGGCGCTGTACGGGGTGGAGTTGAGCAGGCCGAAGACGGCTTGCAGCCGCAGCTCGCATTCCTCGCGGTCCATGTCGGGACGCACCGAGGCGAGCACCTCGCGCCATTGCTCGAGATAGGCGCGCTGCAGCGACCGGACGCGGCGGTTGGCCTCGGGCGCCAACAGCTCGAGGTCGCGACCCTGGATGCGGATCGTGTCCCGCTCGAGCAGGGCGAAATCGGTATGGAATGCGACGAGTCGTTCCAGCTTGGCTCCCGACTCGATGTCGTCTTCGACGATCTCGCGCGCCCCGCCGAGGAGGCGCTGGCTGACGGCGACCAGCAGCTCGACCAGCACGGCTTCTTTGCTCGCGAAGTGCTTGTAGAGGGCGGGCCCGCTGACGCCTGCGGCCTGCCCCAGGTCGCCGATCGTCACGTCGGAGTAGCCGCGTGCGGCGAACAGCTGTGCCGCCGCGGCGAGGTAAGCCGATCGGCGACTGGCTTTCTGGGTCGCTCGCCAACTGTTGGGCATGCACCGAGGATAGATGGCTGGACAACCGGATGTCGCGTGACTAGCCTCATAGTCAGTTAGCGAGCAATAACCGAGGCGGGCGATGATGACGACGGATGTGAGCTACCGCGACCTCGTCGACGAGCTCAGGGCGCGCACCGCGCGCATCGCTCGTGGGGGCTCCGAGAAGTCCCGCGAGCGTCACCAGGCCCGCGGGAAGCTGCTGGTGCGTGACCGGATCGATGCGCTGCTGGATCGCGGGAGCCCGTTCCTGGAAGTGGCTCCGCTCGCCGCGTGGGGGATGTACGACGACGAGAGTCCCTCGGCCGGCGTCGTGGCCGGCGTGGGGCTCGTGCATGGGCGTCACGTCATGGTGGTGGCGAACGACGCCACCGTCAAGGGGGGCACCTATTACCCGATGACGGTGAAGAAGCACCTGCGTGCGCAAGAGATCGCTCTCGAAAACCGCCTGCCGTGCCTGTACCTCGTCGACTCGGGCGGCGCATTCCTGCCGCGGCAGGACGAGGTCTTTCCGGATCGTGAGCACTTCGGTCGGATCTTCTACAACCAGGCCCGGATGTCCCGCGACGGGATTCCGCAACTGTCGGCGGTCCTCGGGTCGAGCACCGCCGGGGGTGCATACGTTCCCGCGATGAGCGACCAGACCATCATCGTGCGCAACCAGGGGACCATATTCCTGGGTGGCCCACCGCTCGTGAAGGCGGCGACCGGCGAGGTCGTCAGCGCCGAAGATCTGGGCGGCGGTGTCACGCATGCCCGTCTCTCCGGTGTTGCCGACTATCTGGCGGAAGACGATCACCACGCGCTCGAGATCCTGCGCGACATCGTCTCGACGCTCCCGGCCACCCCGGCGCTGCCCTATGAGCCCGATCCGGCGGTTGCTCCCGAGCGTCCCGCCGAGGAGCTGTACGACATCGTGCCGACCAACCTCGCCGCCGCGTACGACGCTCGGGAGATCATCCGTCGTGTCGTCGACGGGGCCACGTTCTCCGAGTTCAAGCGGGAATACGGCACGACCCTGGTGACCGGGTTCGCACGTCTTCACGGCCACCCGGTGGGGATCGTCGCCAACAACGGCATCCTCTTCGGCGAGTCGGCTCTGAAGGGCGCTCACTTCATCGAACTCTGCGACCAGAGGCGGATCCCGCTGATCTTTCTGCAGAACATCGCAGGCTTCATGGTCGGCCGCGAATCCGAGGTCGGCGGGATCGCCAAGCACGGCGCCAAGATGGTGAACGCGGTCGCCTGCGCTCGCGTGCCGAAGTTCACGGTCGTCGTCGGCGGCTCGTTCGGCGCGGGAACATACTCGATGTGCGGGCGGGCGTATTCGCCGCGGTTCCTGTGGATGTGGCCGGGGGCACGGGTCTCGGTGATGGGTGGCCCGCAAGCGGCCGCCGTGCTCTCCACGATCCGACGGCAGCAGATCGAGGACGACGGCGGCACCTGGACAGCCGAGGAGCAGGCCGAGGCCGAGGCGCCCGTGCGGGAGCAGTACGAGAGGCAGGGCAGCCCGTACTACTCGACCGCCCGGCTCTGGGATGACGGGGTCATCGAACCTGCCAGCACCCGGGAGGTGCTCGGTCTCGCTATCGACCTGTGCATGCGCGCCCCGATGGATGACGTCGGCTACGGCGTCTTCAGGATGTGACCGTGTTCGCCTCCGTCCTGATCGCCAACCGCGGCGAAGTCGCCTGCCGGATCATCGCGACCCTGAGAAGGTTGGGGATCCGCTCGATCGCCGTGTACACCGCTGCCGACGCGGGAGCCCGTCACGTGGGGCTCGCCGACCTCGCGATGCGCATCGACAGCTACCTCGAGATCGATGACATCGTGGCGGCCGCGGCCAGGTCCGGCGCCGAGGCCGTCCATCCCGGCTACGGATTCCTCTCCGAGAACCACGCATTCGCCGCCCGCTGCGAGCAGGAAGGGATCACCTTCGTCGGTCCCTCCAGCGAGGCCATCCGGGTCATGGGCGACAAGATCTCCGCCAAGGCCGCGGTGAGTTCGCGGGGCGTTCCGATCGTCCCCGGCGTTGGCGAGGTGGGGATGAGCGACGAGACCCTCGCCTCCCTCGCGCGCGGGCTGGGGTTCCCGGTGTTGATCAAGCCGTCAGCCGGCGGCGGCGGTAAGGGCATGCACCTCGTCGACTCCGCGGCGGGCCTGGCACCCGCGCTCGCGGCCGCACGCCGTGAAGCGGCGTCCAGCTTCGGGGACGACACGCTCTTCGTCGAGCGCTACCTCAGCTCGCCGCGTCACATCGAGGTGCAGGTTCTCGCGGATTCGATCGGCAGCGTCATCCATCTCGGAGAGCGCGACTGCACGCTGCAGCGCCGCCACCAGAAGGTGATCGAGGAGGCGCCGAGCGCGATCGTGACACCCGAGATCCGCGAACGCCTGGGACAGGCCGCCTGCGAGACGGCACGCTCCGTGTCCTATCGGGGAGCGGGCACGGTGGAGTTCATCGTCTCCAACGACGCCCCTGACGAGTTCTTCTTCATGGAGATGAACACCCGTCTGCAGGTCGAGCATGCCGTGACCGAGGCGATCACGGGTCTGGACCTGGTGGAGTGGCAACTACGGATCGCGGCGGGAGAGCCGCTCGGCTTCGTCCAGTCGGACGTCGAACTCACCGGACACGCGATCGAGGCACGCGTCTACGCCGAGGACCCGATGGCCGGCTTCCTTCCGAGCGGCGGCCGGGTGCAGCTGCTGCGGGAGTCGAGCGGTGCCGGAATCCGCGTGGACTCCGCTCTGGTCGAGGGGCTGCGCGTCTCCAGCGACTACGACCCCATGCTGGCGAAGGTGATCGCCTGGGCGCCGGATCGCGCGCAGGCCATCGCGTCGCTACGGCGGGCTCTCGAGCAGACGACCGTGCTCGGTGTGACGACGAACATCGAGTTCCTCCACGCGCTGCTCGGGTTGCCCGAGGTGGCCGACGCCGCGATGGATACCGATCTGATCGCTCGAGAGGTTGGCAGGCTCGCGTTTGCCGCGCCGGATCCTCGTGTCTTCGTCCACGCCGCGCTCCTCGTCTACGCCCATGAATGGGCGTCGGCCGGGCGCTCGATGTGGGCGACACCTTCCGGCTGGCGGCTTGACGGAGAGGCGCCGTCGATCTACCGGCTCGCCCTCGACGGGCGAGGTGCCGAGGACGGCATGACTCGGGTGGTCACGATCACGGGCACGCCGACCCGGGCCCGCGTCACAGTGGATGCCGGGGAACCGCTCGCGGCCTCGATCGCGTTCGGCGCCGGCACCGCCTTCATCGACGTGGCCGGCCGAGGACGCACCGTGGTCGCGGTGGTGGACAGCCCCGTTGTCGAGTTCTCGGACGGCGCGGTCACCTGGAGGCTGCGCGAGGTCGCGCCGCCACGACGGAAGTCGGAGGAGGCGGCATCCGCCCCGACGGTCACCTCTCCGATGCCGGGATCGGTGGTCTCGGTGCTGGTGGCGGCGGGCGAGCTGGTCGAGGCGGATCAGCCGATACTGGTCGTGGAGGCGATGAAGATGGAGCATGTCCTCATCGCACCGAGTGCCGGAGTCATCCGGCTGGATGCGGTCGTCGGCGACCACGTGGAACGCGGGCAGGTGCTGGCCGTGATCGAAGGAGGAGCAGGATGACGCGATCCATCGAGCAGCGCGGGCTCTATTTCGACGAACTCGAGACGGACGTCGTCTACGTGCATCGGCCGCGGCGCACCGTCTCGGAGGCCGACAACATCCTGTTCACCACGCTCACGATGAACACCCAGGCCCTGCACCTCGACGCCGTCTGGAGTGACGGCACGGAGTTCGGTGAGCGCCTGGTCAACAGCATGTTCACGCTCTCGACCCTGGTCGGGCTGTCGGTCGCTCAGCTGACGCAGGGCACCATCGTTGCCAACCTCGGCTTCACGGAGATCTCCTTCCCCGCGCCCGTGCGGGTCGGTGACACGCTGGCCGCCGAGTCGGTGGTGCGCTCCAAGCGCGAGTCGAAGAGCCGACCCGGCCAGGGGATTGCGGAGTTCGCTCACACCATGCGCAACCAGCGCGGAGAGACGGTCTGTGTTGCTGTGCGCAGCACACTCATGCTGTGTGCGCCGGCCGGCAGCGCGCCGCACGACGTGGGCACGGGCGCCTGATGCTCGGCCCGGCGCTGCTCTTCTGTCCGGCCGATCGCCCCGACCGTTACGCCAAGGCGGCGGCCGCCGCCGACACGGTGATCCTCGATCTGGAGGATGCCGTGGGCGAGGACCGCAAGGAGTCTGCCCGAGGCTCGGTGCTGGCGACGTCGCTGGATCCTGAGCGCACGATCGTGCGCGTGAACCCGATCGGCACCGCTCATTTCGAGGCCGATCTCGCGATGCTGTCGCGCACCTCGTATCGCTCGGTGATGGTGGCCAAGTGCGAGCGGCCCCGCGATCTCGCCGTGCTGGCCGGGTTCGAGGTGATCGCCCTCTGCGAGACGCCGCTCGGAGTCGAGAACGCGGGTCGGCTCGCGCGGCGCGCCGAGGTCGTCGCGTTGATGTGGGGCGCGGAGGATCTGGTGGGCGCCCTCGGCGGGCGGTCGAGTCGGACCGCCGACGGTTACCGGGACGTCGCCCGTTATGCCCGATCGCGGGTGCTGATCGCCGCCGGTGCGGCGGGCAAGGCGGCGATCGACTCCGTCGTCATGGAGATCGGCGACCTCGATCGGCTCGCTGTCGAAGTCGAGGACGCCGCGGCGGTCGGGTTCGCGGCCACGGCGTGCATCCATCCGTCTCAGGTCGCCGTGATCCGCGGAGGCTACGCGCCCACCGTCGCCGAGATCGAATGGGCGCAGCGGGTGCTCGAGGCGGCCGACTCGAATCCAGGCGTGTTCCGTCTCGAGGGTCGCATGGTCGACGGGCCGGTGCTGATTCAGGCTCGAACGGTCATGGCCCGTCGGATTCAGG
>JABBOD010000061.1 GCA_019351995.1 Acidobacteriota bacterium | reverse complement strand
TGGCTTCACAGCAACCCGGACCACAGCACCATACGAAGGAGTCAGCTCATCCAATGCTCGCTCCAGGAGCCCGTCCCAGTTGGCCGTGATTGCCGTTGCGACTAGCCCTTCCAGCATCAGGATCGCGATGCAGTAGTGCTCTACGTCGGGCCTGAGATCAGATGACCCATAGGTGTCCGCGACGTCTAGTGCGGTCCAGACGAGATAGTCGTCAGGCCTGTCATCTCCCACGGCCACGTCGAGAACGCGTGAATACTTCGAGACCAGCACCGACGTGATGCGGTCTCTCAGAGGCCAGTCTTCGACCGGGGTCGAGAAGTCGATGCTCTCCAGTTCTTGGGGCGTGAGGCTAGCGAGACGCAGCACTTCGTCGAGCGCAACGCGGTACTCGCCGCCAGCCTCATTGCTAACGATGTTCGACCGGAGGTGTTCCAGAACCCGGGCGAGAAGCTGATCGACACTCGGGACCCTGTCGCGGGAGATGCCCGAACCAAGCCAGAGGACATACTGCCCCTCGTCGAACCCGGCGGCGAAGGCCGCGAAGGTGGATCCGAACCTCGCCAGAACATCCGGCACTGCTTTCACAGGCTCAGCGCTCACACCGTTCCCCTAACCGCGATGCGTTTCCGCACCTCGCGGATGGCCGACACGCCAATGTGCGCAACACCATTTTGCCATGCGCGCCTTGCCTGCATCGCCGTCGCAGCGCGGCTCTGTCTTGACCTGCTGCAAGAATCGTCCGTTCACCAACTGGATATGCGTGCTCGTAGAGTGACACCGGCAGCTACAACAGCCTCGCGAAAGCATCCGGAAAAGGGCAACCACGGTTGCCCCTGTTCCCGGGATTACCGGGGCTACCCGGATTGCCGGGGTTTCCCGGGTTTCCAATGTTGCCGAGGTTGCCCAAGTGCTTGTCGACAACCTGACCCTCGTGCAGTTCCCCGACATACTCTCCGCTCAGACGATGCACGTGCCCGCCTCGAAGCTGCCCGACGGCTCGGCCATCGAGGGCATGGACGTATCGACCACGAAAGAAACCGAACGGCTCGCCAGATGTTGCATACAGGTAGTCAGTCATGGACACAAACTTTACTCAGCCTCGCACAGGTCGAGTGGACGTGTGCCAACGCCTGGTGCCTCGCGGGGGCCACCACGTACGCGCGTCAAAGATTCCATGTGGTATTGCCTACATGTCTAACTTCGCACGAAGCGGAGAGTGATAAAAGGAGCGCCCCGATTCATCTCGATCAGTCATCATTTACTCATCACAAACGATGGGCTATGAACCCAAAACAATCCGATATAGTTCATGCCAGAAGCCGCCCGGTTTCCTTGAAATTCCAAGTGATTCCGCGGATTTTCGACAAGGTTCGGAGCTAATGAGGACACCTCAAAACGCTCCCAGAGGTCGCAGGTTCAAATCCTGTCCCCGCAACGAACAGTGACACAGATCAGAAGCCGCATTCGGAGAAATCCGGAGGCGGCTTCTGGCGTTTCTCGGGCTGATCGAGGGTGACGCGTTGACGGTCAGGTGGAAGGCGATGAACCCCCGCTCAGTACCAGCCGATCGCCGTCTCGTGGCTCCACGCCCCGCACGGCGTGTGATACGCGCGTGAGATGTACGAGAGCCCCCAGTTGATCTGCGTGTCGGCATTGGTCAACCAGTCGGCGCCGGCCGTCAACATCTTCTTCGCCGGCAGTGACTGCGGGATGCCATACGACCCGCTCGAGGGGTTGTACGCGTTGGCGCGCCACCCCGACTCTCGGTTCCAGAGTTCGATCAGACAGACGAACTGATCCGAACCCCAGCCGTATGCGCCGATGGCTCCGCGTGCGTACGCCTGTGCGGCGGCGGGGTTGACCACGACCCCTGATGTGTCGATCGTGGTGACGTTGCCTCCGCGTTGAAGTGCCGCCAGCTGGCCGGCGGTGTAGGCATCCGAAAGTGTCTGCGCGGTGCCGTTCAGGGCAACCGCCTGCTCGGTGAGCACCGTGCGCTGCTGCTCCCCCGCGGCGAGGCTGGCCTGCGCGGCGGCGTGAGCCGTCTGCGCCTCCTGCGCCGTGGCGTCGGCGACGACCTTGAGCGAGGCTCGGAGCTTCTCCGCCTTCGACGATTGGGCCTCGAGCAACATCACGATGTTCCGCTTCTGCAGCGCGGCAGTTTCGAGACCGGCACCCCGGCGTGCGAGCTGGCTCAAGGTGCTGAGCTTGCTGAGGAGGTCAGCGGACCCCTGGCCTCCCGCGAGCAGTTCAGCGGTGAGAGTGTCGCCGCCGCCTACTCGCTGGAGTGCCACCTCGATGCCCGCGAACCGTGCGGTTGCCTCCATGGACTGCGTGCGCGCGGTCGCGAGTTGACGGTCGAGACTCGCGAGAGCCGACTGCGCCAGCTGAAGGTGCTCGGTGGCGACCGTGGCGGCGTACGCGGCTTTCAACTCACTGTCCGCAGCGGCCTGCTCCTGCGACTCCAACTGCACGACATCGGCCTGGATGACGGCGAGCTCCTGCTGCGCGGCCGCGGCACTCTGCTTCGCCGCCTGCACCTGCGCCCAGGTGGGGTAATCGTCGGCGTGGGCGGGAGAGGTGAGACCGCCCGCCAGTGCCAGGATGACGGTCGATGCCAGGAGCGCCGAGAAGGCGGTCACGCTCTTCCTGCTTCGCGACACGCTTCTCACACATCCGATTGTCCTCGCCCGTCGCGGCATCCTGCCGGGGCGCGCGGTGCATGTCCATCCTGAGAGGTGACATCGGCCGCACGAGGCGGCGACTCCGAGCCGGCGCCTGACAGAGTGCCTACCGGCGATCCGCGGGATCGTCCGGGCCGAGATCCCACGCTTTCAGTCGCCGCAACATACTGCGCTTCTTCTGCATGTGGTCCAGCATGCGCCGCAGCATATCGGCCGGCATCGTGATTGCTTCGCCGATGTACGGGCCCCTGGTCAGCATCACGCATTCCGCCCGCTCGGCCATCGCGGCATCCGTCACTTCGGCTCTGGACGGGACGCCGGTGCGTGCCAGGGAGTTTCGACATCACGGCGGCTTTGCGCCGGTCAGCACCGAGGAGGCTCTCGCGCAGCCGGCGAAGTTCACCCAACACGGATGCGAGATCGTCCCGCTGCGGTTACACCGAGGTGTCGGCGGCGCTCTTACCCGATCGAGCTCTGGTCGCCGATGTCTTCCACCAGGTGGGAAGCATCTGCAACGCAGATCCAGGCGTACTCGGCTCCGTAGCGGCTTCGAGCCCAGTTGATGTTGAAGCGGTACACCATGACGGAACCGCAGAGCGAGCACCTGTCCATTTCTTGACGCTAGACGTCGAGGGTGAACGGCAATCGGCTGTCAGACGACGGATTCTCCCCGAACTGCGTCAGACCGTTGACTAGTGCCGCGGCGTGGTGTTCGACGTCAGCAGCGAGCACGGCACCGCGACGCTCCAATCGATCGTCTCCCGAAAAATCACCCGAGAGCCCGGAGGCATGCTCTGGCAGCGCGTCACGGCTCCCGCGATCTGCGGCTGCCATGCCGGGCCGCCGGAGCGCCGGGTGCCGTCGGGGATGAACTGCACCGCGAGCGAGACCAGGAGCAAACAACTGAGCACGGCCAGCGCGATCGATCGGGTGTCGACGACGCGGGCTCGATCGGCCCGTCTTATTCTCAGCGCGACGCCGAGCCCCATCGGCAGAATCGCCGCCAACATGCTCGACGGAACCACTCCGTAGCGTGTGAGCCACACGCCAGCGAGCTGCCGGGGAGTCATCTCGGCATAGTCATAGAAGGTATTCGGGTTGGCGATGAGGGATGCGCACAAGAGCGCGACCGATCCGACCACCAAGGCGATGACGATGAACCGCTCGGTCGCCGTCCCACGGCGAATCACCACGAACGCCGCAATGCCGAGCGGGATCAGCAGAAGGAATCCCACCAACGGCCCGACCGCCTGAAGGACGGGGCCGATCGCCGACTGCCGCACACCCAGAGGCATGACCGCGTTGATCAGATAACCGTAGGCAATCGACAGCGGCGTATTCGGGCTGTGGGGGGAGGGGGCCCGGGGGAAGAGCAACGTGATGGTGAGCTGGGTGACGGCGCCCAGCAGCAGCATTCCGCGGACGAGCCACCGGCGCCGGTCCCGCCAACGGAAGAGCAGCAGCGGCAGCAGGAACAGGGTCTGCACCTCGGTGAGGGCGCCAAGAAGAGCGACAATCGACAGTCCGACGACACTTGCTCGAGTGCGGGGGCGCGAGAGGGCGATCCAGAACAACGCCCAGAGGAAGACCGAATGGAGGTTGGCGGCGTTGCCAAGCACTTCCCGGGGGGCCAGCGGCGCGAGCACCGTCAGTGATGCGATCGCGACGCGTGCCGGCATCCAGTCGATGAGTCCGCGCGTCGCCACGAACACGGTCGCGGCGAGCACCCCGGCAACGATGCACGAGCCCGCGGTCATGCCGAGCGCCCATCCCGAGACCGGAGCCAGACCTTCGACCAGGCTGGCGATCATGCGGGGGACGGTGTGAAGATAGCCCGCGTATGCCGTGAACAGCGAGGCCACCGGCCCGCGGTCGATGGCGTCTTGCAGGAAATTGCGGCCGTCTTCAGCCCACAGCGTGTCGCGGGCGATGGGCGGGATTCGCAGCCACGCCGCCAGCGCGGCGACGGCCCCGAATGCGACGAGCAACAAACGCGGATGCCGTCTGGCCCACGATCGCGAACGAACGGTGTCCGTTCTGGACACGTCGATCCTGCTGGTGGTCCCGACCGTCATTCGGTCCAGCCTGTCCTAGCCACCTCCAACGATGCCGAGCACGGCCGGAATCTGGAATGAAACTTCTCACAGGCGCCCCGGGATCGGGTGCCAGGGAAAGCCCCGGCACTGGCGTCGAAGGGTCGGCCAGTAAAGTAGCGACAATATGGTGCCGGTGAGTTCGTCGCGACCGACCCTCGTCGCGCTCGTCGATGACCACGCGATTGTCGAGGTCGCGTTTCGTGCGGCCCTGGCCGACATCGCCTCGGTGCAGTTCGTGGGCATCTCGCCCACCGTTCACGAACTCCTCGACGACCATCCGGATGCCGAGCTCGTCGTACTCGACCTGCGCCTCGCTGATGGATCGTCGCCGATCAGCAACGTGAGCACTTTGCGAGAGCGCGGAATGAGTGTCATCGCCTACACCTCGGGGGAGGACCCGTACCTCGTGCGTCTGGCCGCTCGCACCGACGTGCTCGGTATCGTGCGCAAGTCGGCTCCCGTCGGGGTGCTGCTGGAGACCATCCGCGCGGCCGTCGATGGTCAGGCGCTCATGTCCACCGAATGGGCTGCCGCCATCGACGCTGATCCCGAACTCTCCGATGCCCGGCTGAGTCCGCAAGAGGAGTCCGTGCTGGCGATGTTCGCGACCGGGCTCAAGGCCCAGTCGGTCGCCTCGGCCCTCGGAATCGCGGTGGGAACGGTCGAAGATTACGTGCGTCGCATTCGACAGAAGTACGCGCGCGTCGGGCGTGCGGCTCCGACCAAGATCGACCTCTACAAGCGCGCCATCGAGGATGGCTTCTTGCCGATGCCGGGGCGCTCATGACCACGAAGACGGTGACCGTCGCACCTTCGGCGGCCGGGATGGTCTCGGCGTCGGTGCCGGTTGCCCGTGCCCTGGCGCGCGCGGTGGGTGTGGGGGGCATCGTCTTCGCCGCGCTCGCTCTCATCGGATTCCACGCACAGTTTTCGCGGATCGCTCCGGTGTGGAACCTCGGCTTCGCCGCCGCGTATCTCATCGCGACCGTCACGCTCGCGATCGGGTCGTGGTCTGCCGACGTCCGGGTCCTTCGGATCATGGCAGCGGTCCTCGCGGGGATCTACCTGCTGGGGCTGCTCACCTTTGCGGTCGCCATCCCGCGGGAACCCATCGGCGGCCGCGATGACGTGCCATGGTTCACCGCGCTGATGGTGATCGGCACCTCGGCTGCTGCCGTGTCGTTGCCGACGGCGGTCGCCTGGAGTTACCTCCTGGTCTGCGGCGCGCTGATCACGATCGATCGGCTGATCTACTCCGGCAATGGCGCGGCAGTCCCGACACTCCAAAACGCCCTGTTCGAACTGTTCTTCTGCGGGGTTTTCGTGGCACTGGCGATGGCCTCCCGCCGCCTGGGCCACCTGCTCGACGCCGCAGGGCTCGCGGCGGAGACCGAGACCAGGCGCAATGCCGCGCAGAGCGCTCGCCGGCGCGAGCGGCGTCGCTTCGATGCCCTCATGCACGACAACGTGCTCTCGGTGCTGCTGGCCTCCGCGGTCGGAGGCGGCGGAGGGGTCGTCGCCGATCAGGCCAGCCGCGCCCTGCGTCAGATCGAACGCTACGGACTCGACGGGGACCCGGAACCGGTGACCGCGGCCCAGCTCGTCTGGGAGTTGCAGTCGATCACGACGGATATCGCGCCGCAGGCGGAGTTCAGGTACGAGCTCCAGGGGGAGCGTCTCCCACCGTCCGACATCACGGCAGCGATCACCGAAGCGACCGCGGAGGCGTTGCGCAATAGCGTGTTTCACGCCGACCCCCCCGATCGTGACGCAGCGCGAGCCGTTTTCGTCCACCTCGACGACGGCGGCATCGCCGTGCTCGTACTCGACGACGGCGTTGGCTTCGACGCGAAGGGTGTTCCCACGTCTCGGCTCGGGATCTCTGTCAGCATTGTGGGCCGAATGCACGCGCTTCCGGGCGGATACGCCGCGATCGAATCGCAACCCGGCCGCGGCACCACGGTACGGATCGGTTGGATCGGCCCGTGACGACGTCCGATGCTTCGTCGCGGGACGGCAGCACTCTGCTCAGCTTCGCCGGATGGCCGGGCTGGACGCTGCTCGCCAGCTTCGTCGTCGTGTTCGCGGTGATCGCGGCCCTCGCCGGTGGGCCCGCCATGCGTGATGGGCACGCTATTGTCACCCTGGTGCTCCTGACGGCCGCGGCGGCGCTGTCGGTGCTGCCTGGTCGGGATCCGCTTGACCTCTGGCGGGTGCTGGTGATCATCGGACTGATCGTCACCGGCACATTTCTCATGCTCGAGCAGCTCCTGCTCGGCGGTCCGAGCGGATTCCTGCACTGGCATTCCAACGCGAGCAATTTCATCCTGTTCGCTGTGGCGCTTCGCGGACGAATCGGCTGGGCGTGGATCGGGCTCGCCACCGTGTGCGGGATCACCCTCACCTGGAGTCTTCTCGCCACCCATGCGCTGTGGCGGGGGCTGAACCTGAGCTATGGCGAGGTCGGTTCCCTGCTTGCCGGGACCTTCTTCGCCGTTGTCATGCGCACCGCAGCAAACCGGGTGATGGCCCTTCAGGCCGTCCGGCGTCTGCGCATCGGAGAGGAGCATCTGCGTGCCGAGGGCGAGCGTGAGCGGGCGGTTCAGCTGGCGCTGGTTCGGCAGCGTGTCATCCCCGTGCTCACCACCATCGCCAGTGGGCAGGTGTCGTCGGAGCAGCGGCAGGAACACCGCTTGCTCGAGGCCGTGCTGCGTGATGAGATCCGCGGTGCACGGCTCGCGGTCGAGCCACTCGCCTCTGCCGTGCGCGCTGCTCGGAGCCGAGGTATCGACGTCGTTCTGCTCGACGATGCCGACGATGTGACGCTCGCCTGGGGGGACCTGGAATGGGCAGCGGATGCCGTTGCCGAGATCGACCGCGACCGGGTCACGGTGCGTCTGAGTGGTGACCCCGCCGTGCTCACGGTCGCCACGGTGAACGGGGACATCGTGAATCGACCGATCCATGCGAGACCGCCCTCCTAGACTTACGGCATGGCGGATGCGGCGGGTCTGAGCTCGGTTGCCATCGCGGTCGCCCAGTTTGCACCGGGCGACGACGCCGATGTCAATCTGGAGCGGATGTCGCGGCTCGCGGGCGACGCCGCCAACCGGGGCGCGCTGCTTGTCGTGTTCCCCGAATACTCCAGCTATTTCACGCCCACGATGGACGCTCGATGGTTCGAGCACGCGCAGTCTCTGCACGGCCCGTTCGTGCGGGGGTTGGCGGAGCTCGCGGCGGAGCTCGGCATCCATATCGTGGCCGGGATGGCGGAACGCGTTCCCGAGGAGAACACGCGTGTGGCGAATACCCTCGTCGCGCTCGACGACCGCGGCGAACTCGTCGCCCGCTATCGCAAGATGCACCTCTACGACGCCTTCGGCCAGCGGGAGAGCGACTGGATCGTGCCGGGACCGATCGAGGAGCCCCAGACCTTCGCCTTCGGCGGCTTCACCGTCGGGTTGCAGACCTGTTACGACATCCGCTTCCCCGAAGTGACGCGGCGGCTCGTAGATGCCGGTGCCGACCTCGTCCTGCTGCCCAGCGAGTGGGTGCGCGGCCCGTTGAAGGAGTCGCATTGGCGCACGCTCATCACCGCGCGCGCCATCGAGAACACGATCTACCTCGCAGCCGCTGACCACGCGCCGCCGGTGGGAGCAGGCAACAGCATGATCGTCGATCCGATGGGTGTCGAACTCGCGACCATCGGCGAGGCAAGCGATACGGCCGTCGCCTGGATTTCGCCGAGCCGCGTCGCCGATGTGCGGAAGGTGAACCCTGCCCTCGCGTTGCGTCGATTCACGGTCGCGCCGAGCTAATCGGTCTCAGCCGTCGAGTTCTGGCTCGTCGGCCATGCTGCTGGTGAAGTTCATGAAAACCAGCTTGCCGGGGGCCGTGTCTGCTGCATCCGTGTCGGCGGAACGCTCAAGCATCACCGCGAGGCCCTGGATGACGCGGTCGAGCTCTTCGTGGGGCGCGGTCAGGGAGACGCCCGCCATCACCGAGGCGATCACCGAGGCCAGTGACGCCGAGTCGATGTCGTGGCGAACCATGCCGGCATCTTTCATCATGTCGATGAAACCGGCCCTCACGTGCAACTTCGGGATGTAGTCGAAGCCATAGGCCGCTCGCAGGATCGAGTTGAGGGCGACCGGATCGGTGAGGTACAGCGCACGTGCCAACGGGCGCTCATGCACGGCACCGATGGTGTGCCGATAGATGTGCGACAGCCGACCGCCGAGCGGATCTCGATCCATGTGGTCAAGAATCACCCGAAAGATCCCCGCGTACTCGCGGTTCAGCATCGCGACGAACAAACGTTCCGTCGAGGGGAAGAGCTCAAGCACTTCATACTCGCTGAGACGAGCACGCGACGCGATGGCCGGGAGAGTGGCGGACGTGAAACCGCGGTGGACGACGATTTCTGCGGCAGCGTCCAGCACTCGCTCGACGTCAACAGGCTGGGCCACAAGAATCACTTTCGGCGGTGCACTCGGGGTTCGGGTCTCCCTAGCTTAGGGGGACGGGACGACCAGTCTGTCCACCCCCCCTTCTGAGCAGCTCAGCCGCGGAGCTTCGCCAGGTTCTGCGCGGCACGCTCTAACACCGCTGTCTGCTTGCAGAAGGCGAATCGAACCATCGAGCGGTAGCCGGCGCGACGCTCGGGGCGAATGAACGCGGCGAGCGGGATGCCCACAACGCCGGCGAGCTCCGGGAGCCGACGGCAGAGCTCGACGGCGTCCTCGAATCCGAGCGGAGCCGCGTCGGCGATCACGAAATAGGCGCCATCGGGCCGGCTGACCTCGAAGCCCGCGCCGCGGAGCCCGGCGCTGAGAACGTCGCGTTTGGCGGCGAGGGTGGATGCGGCATCCGTGAAGTACCCGTCGGGCATGGCGAGGCCGAGGGCGATCGCCGGCTGGAACGGGGAACCGCTGACGTAAGTCAGGAATTGCTTGACGGCGATGATCGCGTCGACCAACTCGGCCGGGCCGCTGAGCCAGCCGATCTTCCAGCCGGTCAGGCTGAACGTCTTACCGCCGCTCGAGATCGTGACGGTGCGCTCGCGTGCACCAGGGATCATCGAGACCGGGATGTGCGGGACGCCGAAGGTGAGGTGCTCATAGACCTCGTCAGCGACGATGATGGCGTCGTGCTGGTGGGCGAGTTCGACGATGAGTTCGAGGGCCTCGCGATCGAGCACTGTCCCGGTTGGGTTGTGGGGGGAGTTGATCAGGATGATCCGCGTGCGGTCGGTCACGGCATCCCGCAGCTGATCGAGGTCGGGTCGGAAGTCGGGCGCGCGCAGCGGCACCGTGACATGCACCCCACCCGCCAGCGCGATCATCGCGGCGTAGGAGTCGTAGAACGGCTCGAACGTGACAACCTCGTCGCCGTCATCGAGCAGGGCGAGCATGGTCGCCGCGATCGCTTCGGTCGCACCCGCCGTGACCAGTACTTCGCGGTCGGGGTCGACGCTGAGACCGTAGAAACGCCGCTGGTGCGCCGCGATGGCCTCGCGCAGTTCGGGGATCCCGCGTCCCGGCGGGTACTGGTTGACGCCGTCGTCAATTGCTCGCTTGGCCGCCTCTCGCACGGCGGAAGGGCCGTCCTCATCGGGGAACCCCTGGCCGAGGTTGATCGCCCCGGTGCGTGCCGCCAGCGCCGACATCTCGGCGAAGATGGTGGGCCGCAGCTCGCCATCGTCGGCCAGCAGCATCGCGCCGCGCGCCGCGCGCGCCCACGACCCGGAAACCGTCATGGGTGTCACGGTACCGGGTTGCCGACGCGCCAGCTCCGTGACTGTGGATTGCGGATGCCGCGATCGGCCACCGTGCCCTACCTTCATGGGTATGCGCACCGGTCGGCTCACCCTCGCTGTCGCGATGCTGCTCGCGCTCGTCGGCTGTGTGCCGACCGGGCAGCACGCTGCGTCCTCGCCGACGGCCAGCCTGACACCGGTGTTCGCCTCGGATGCGGAGGCTCTCGCGGCAGCGGAGAAGGCCTATGCGGCGTACCTGAAGGTGTCGG
>JABBOD010000060.1 GCA_019351995.1 Acidobacteriota bacterium | reverse complement strand
GCCCAGTCCAACTCGTCGAGGCGAGCCAGCGGCTGCCAGACGAGCAGGTCATGGTCGATGCTCGCGGTCGGCGCCGCGGCACTCAACGTGCATTCGTAGCACGCGAGGTCGATCTCGAGGTCGCCCACCCGGGTGGTCTCCCGAAGAAGGAGCCTCCCCACCTGGATATCGACGCCCAGCTCTTCGCGGATCTCTCGACGGAGTGCGGCATCCGGTTCCTCAGCGCGCTCGACTTTGCCACCGGGAAACTCCCACAACCCCGCGGCCGACCTGCCCGGCTTGCGGCGGCAGGTAAGGACCGCTGCGTCGTGGATGATGACGGCCGCGACGACCTGGACGCGCGCGGAGGGCGTAGGCGCGGTCGGGGTGGGCATGGTTGGAGGGTAGCCACATCCGGCGGGCGCCAAGGCGCGGCTGCCGTCCGCCCTGCCGTCCGCCCTGCCGAACTCAGACCGCAGAGCCCGCAGGGACCGCAGAGACCGCGGGGACCGCCGAGTACCGACCCGTCGACGATCTGGCGACGAACGTCGGCTGCGACGTCGTGACGACTCCGGGCGGATCGCCATCGATGACGCCCAGAAGTGCGCGCGCAGCCAGCTGGCCCACGTCGAAGACGTCATGACTCATCGCCGAAAGCGGGGGCTGAGCGATGCGGCACAGCGTCGAGTCGTCCCAGGCCAGGATCGACAGCCCACCCGGAATGTCGATGCCGGCCACGAGCGCGACACCGAGTCCGGCCACTGCCATCACATCGTTGTCATAGATGATCGCCGTCGGGCGCTGCGCCGAGGCGAGCAGTTCGCGGGTGGCGTGCTCCCCGCTCGCCGCCGAGTAGTCGCCCTCCAGGAGCATCCCCCCGATGCCGAGCCTGCTGGTCACGTTCTCGAACGCGGCAGTCCGCGAGCGCGTGTGCTGCAGCCGGTTCGGGCCGGACACCCGACCGATGACCCGATGCCCGAGTTCGGCGAGCTGATGGACCGCGTCGGACATGGCCGTGAAGTCGTCGGTGCGCACGATCGCCATGCCCATGCCGTCCTCTGGATCACCCAGAATGACGCCGGGAAAGCCGTACTCCGCGAGCAGCGCGGGACGCGTGTCGCGTGGACCGAGGTCGGTGAGCACCACCCCGGCCACCGACCGGCTCTGGGCCCAGCGTTCGTAGCTGGCGAGCTCCTCGTCGCGGCTCGACACGACCTGCATGAGCACGTGCATCTCGCGCGTCGCGAGCACACTCTCCATCCCGGAGATGACCTCACTGTAGAACGGCTCGACGAGCATGTCCCGACGGTCACGCAGCAGGATCACGCCAACCGTGTCACACGATGCATCCACCCCAGGCATCCCGCAGACCAGCCCTACCGCAGGCTGTTCGCGGTGCGCAGCACCAACGGATCGAGGTACGACTCCGGGGGGACATCGGCCGCGCTGGTGATCGTGAAGGTCGCGCTGCCGCCTGCCGGCACGGTGAGCAGCCCCTGGTCGACGGAGGCGAAGCGATCCACCCGGTCGGCATTCACGAACACGTCGCGGGCGAGACTCGTGGCGGTCACGGTCACAGTGTATCCACCGTCCACTTTGGCCGCGGTGGCCGTGAGCGGATGCGGATCGAGCTGCGCGTCCACCACCTCGGCACCGTGCAGCACTGTCTGCGCGAAACCGGATGCGGCGTCCGAGCTGACCGCGACGATCACCTCGCGCGTGCGGTCCTGGAACTCGGCGACCTCCGCCGGGAGCTCCAGCGACACGGCTCCCCGCGCCGCAACCGATGCCGTCAGCTCGGTGCGCGCGAGCACGGCGCCATCCACCGTCTGTCGGGAGACGACGAAGGTGCCGGCGAACGCATCCGGGGTGTCGTTGATCACGACAAGGGCCACAGAATCTTGCTCAGGGGGGACGCCCTCGAACGCCTCATCGATCGCGTGCTGCGAGGCGCGCGGCTGGAGAGTCGCGAGGCGCGGGGCGTATGCGGCGCGCAACGCGTACCAGAGCGGCTTCCGGTGCTCGTCGAAATCCACCGCCGCCCACGAAATGGTCGGCCAGTTGTCGTTGAGCTGCCACAGGATCGTGCCGGTGTTGAACGGGGTCAGCGAGCGGAAGTGCTCGACACCGAATCCGATGGCGTGCGCCTGGTTCAGCTGGGTCGCCCAATGCCAATCGTCGATGCTCTCAGTGTCGGGCAGGTGGCCCTTCGCCCCTCGCTCGAGTTTGACGTTGCCCAGGTGCGCCTTCTGGTGCACCAGCATGTCGTGACCGTAGGGGTCGAGCGGTTCATCGTGCACCACGTCGACGAGGGTCGACCACGCGGGCGGTCCCTGGAAACCGAACTCGGAGACGAATCGGGGCGTGTAGTCGCGGTACGACGTGTAGTCCTTCTGATTCCAGACATCCCAGATGTGCATCGTGCCGTTGTGCTGGTCGTTCGGATGAAGGTACTCGCCATACGAGTACGGGCTGGCCGGGGAGTAGAAGCGCGTCGGGTCGAGTTCGGCCAGCAGCGCGGGCAGAAGCTCCCGGTAGTAGCCGTTGCCCCAGGTGCGCTCCGCGAGCGCGGCACGCCACCCCCAGTCGGCATAACCCCAGATGTTCTCGTTGTTGCCGTTCCAGATCACCAGGGACGGATGCGATGAGAGTCGCGTGATCTGTTCGCGCGCCTCCTCCATCACCTCGGTGCGCAGGTGCTCCTCTTCCGCGTAGGCCGCGCAGGCGAACAGGAAGTCCTGCCAGACGAGGATCCCCCGCTCATCCGCGAGCTCGTAGAACTCGTCCGATTCGTAGATGCCGCCGCCCCAGACACGAAGGAGGTTGACGTTCGCCTCGGTGGCGTCATCGAGTCGACGACCGTACCTGGCGCGATCCATCTCGGTCAGAAAGGCGTGGTCGGGGATCCAGTTGACGCCACGGATCAGCACGAGCTCGCCGTTGACCATGACCCGGAACGGGTTGCCGTGCTCATCCGGGGCGGTGTCGACCGTGACGTTCCGAAAGCCTGTCCGGCCGGTCCAGACGGCGGTTGCCGCCGTCACCGAGACGTCGTAGAGGGGCTGGTCGCCGTGTCCACGCGGCCACCAGAGCGCCACCTCGTTCACGCGCGCCGTGATCGTGCCGGTCGTGGCATCCGCGGGGATCGAGCCGGCCGCGGTCACCCCGCCGACCGCCAGCGTCACCGGGATGTCGGTCGGGTTCGCGGGATCATCCCGTTCGATCTCGACGTGCGCCCTCACGATCCCGGTGGAGGCGTCAACGTGGACGAGGGGGCGAACCCACGCGATCCGCACCCCCGTCCACGAGTCGATACCAATCTGCTGCCAGATCCCGCTGCCGGCGACATCGATGCCCCAGTCCCACCCGAAGTGCGACGCGGTCTTACGCAGTTGGTTGAATTCGTGATGGTTGACGCGCGGGAGCGCACCGAACCGTTCCGCTCGGGCGAGTGCCTCGAGCACCGGGGCGGCGAACGTGACGGTGAGGACGTTCTCCCCCTCGGTCAGCAGCGGGCGGACATCGAAGCGGTAGCTGCGGTGCTGGTTCTCGGTCGCACCGACCGCCATGCCGTTGAGTTCGATCGTTGCGACCGTGTCGAGGCCGTACGCCACCAGATCGTGTCTCGTGCTGCCGTCATCCGCCCACTCGAAGGTGGTCTCGTAGCGCCACACGGTGTCGCCGATCCACTGCTGGGCCGCCTCGTTGTCGCCGTCGAACGGTGCGCCGATGAGGCCGGCGCGCAGAAGGTCGGTGTGGATCACTCCGGGCACGACCGCGGGAACCGGCGCGCTGGGGAAGCCACTCGGGGTCGGGCCGCTGACGGCGGTCACCGTCCAGCTGTCCGAGAGTGCCCTGAACGTTGCGGGGATGAATGTCATGGGTGGTGCTTTCTGTTCCGGGGAGGGTCAATGGGGCGACGGGGGTGCGTCTCTGAAATCGGTGCGGATCGGCACAGCGAGATCGCCGAGGTGTTCAGGCTTTCTGGATCTGCTTGAGGCGCAGCTCCGGGTTCGGTGCGGCCGCCGCGAGCCTCTTGGTGTACTCGTGTTTCGGATGCAGGATCACCTCGTCCGCGGGCCCTCGCTCGACGATCCGCCCCTGGTACATGACCAGGATCTCGTCACAGAAGTGCCTGGCCGTCGCGAGATCGTGCGTGATGTAGAGCACGCCGAGGTTGTCTTCGCGCTGCAGCTCGGCGAGGAGGTTGAGCACGCCGAGGCGGATCGAGACGTCGAGCATGGAGACGGGTTCATCGGCGATCAGCATCCGGGGCTCAGGCGCGAGGGCGCGGGCGATCGCGACGCGCTGACGCTGGCCACCGGACAGTTCGTGTGGATGCTTCGCCGCCGTCTCGGCCGCCGGCACCAGGCGAACACGCTGCAGCAGTCGCTCGACGCCCGCGTCGACCTCGGCGCGGGTCTTCGCCCTGCCGTGGATCAGCAAGGGGCGTGCGAGGTGGTGCGCGACCGAGTGATAGGGGTTGAGGGACGCGAAGGGGTCCTGGAACACCATCTGCACCTGATGCCGATACTCGCGCAGGCCGCGGCCGTGGCGTCTGATGGGCTCCCCGTCGACGAGGATCTGGCCGGACGTCGGCCTCTCGAGTTGCATCAGCAGTTTCGCGATGGTCGACTTTCCCGACCCCGACTGTCCGACCAGGGCGACCGTCTTGCCGGACTCGAGGGTGAAACTCACCTCGTTCACCGCGAGCAGCCGGTTGTCGCCGCGCTTTCCGCGGATCCGATACTGCTTCGTGACGTTCGCGAACTCGAGGGTGGTCATGCGAGTACCTCCTGCACGGTCTCGTTGAGGCGGTCATCCGCGACGCCGGTGCGGATGAAGTCGCCGCGCGTCCCCGTCAGTGACGGGAACGACGCCAGGAGCCGTTTGGTGTAGTCGTGCTGCGGTGAGGTGTACAGGTCGTACGCGGTATTCATCTCGACGATCTCGCCGGCCTTCATGACGGCGATCCGGTCGCTGATCTCGAGCAGCAGCGGCAGGTCATGGGTGATGAAGATGACGGCGAATCCGAGTTCCGCGCGCAACCGTGTGATCTCATCGAGGATCTCCCGCTGCACGACCACGTCGAGGGCCGTTGTCGGCTCGTCCATGATCATCACCTGGGGATCGAGCGCCATCGCCATCGCGATCATGACCCGCTGCCGCATGCCGCCGGAGAGCTCATGGGGGAACGATTTGAGCCGTGCTCGGTCGACACCGACCCGCTCGAGCAGATCGCCGCATTTCTGGATCCGCTCCTTCCTGGTCATCTCCGGCCGGTGGGCCGTGAAGATATCCGCGATCTGAGCCTGGATGCTGATGACCGGATTGAGCGAGTTCATCGCGCCCTGGAAGACCAACGAGATCTTGTCCCAGCGGAACACCCGCAACTCCTCGCCGCTGAGCTGGGAGAGGTCGACCGAGTACCCCTCGCGCGAGTGGAATGTCGCGGAACCCGAGGTGATCAGTGCCGGTGGCTTGAGCAGACGCGTGATGCCGTAGGCGAGCGTCGACTTGCCGCACCCGGACTCCCCGGCCAGGCCGATGATCTCGCCCCGGCCGAGCGTGAGCGAGACATTGCGCACGGCGTGCGTCGTCGTCTCTCCCACGTAGTCGACGCTGAAGTCCTCGATCGTGATGACCGGGTCGGCCAGGTAGCGCGGGACCGCTTCTGCCGTGGGTTGCGTGTTCACTTGATCTGCTCCTCGTCGAGCTGGCGGATCTGCGCCGGGCTGAGACCCCACTTCTTGCGCACGGCTCGCGTGGAGTTGCGCAGCTTGGGGTTGATGATCTCGTCGATGGAGAAGTTGATCAGAGACAGCGCGCAGCCGAAGAGCGCGATCACGAGCCCCGGCGGCACGAACCACCACCACGCCCCCTGGGTGAGGGCGAGATCGTTGTACGCCTGGAACAGGATCGTCCCGAGCGTGAACGAGTTGCTCGCTCCGAGGCCGAGGAACGAGAGCCCGGCCTCGCCGAGGATCGCGAAGATCATGGCGAAGACGAACTGCGAGGCCATGACGGGGATCAGGTTGGGCAGAATCTCGACGACGAGAATGCGCCAGGTCTTCTCGCCGGACACCCTCGACGCGGCAACATAGTCGCGGTTGCGCACACTGAGGGTGACGGCGCGAAGCACTCGCGCCGATCCCGCCCAGCCGGTGAGGGCCAGCACGATCGCGATGAGGAAGAGCCCACGCTGGTTGACGGGGATGTAGTTGCCGATCACGATCACCAGCGGAAGACCGGGGATCACCAGCACGATGTTGGTGAAGAGCGCGAACGTCTCGTCGAGCGCCCCGCCGATGTACGCACCGAGGATGCCGAAAATGGCCGAGAGCACGGTCGAGATGATGCCGACCGAGAAGCCGATGATCAGCGAACCGCGTGTGCCGTACGCGATCTGCGACCAGACATCCTGACCGGTCTGGGTGGTGCCGAGGAGGTGTCCAGCCGTCCCGGGAGTCTGGAACATCGAGGTGCTGATCGCGTTCGGGTTGCCGACGATCAGCGGCCCGATGATCGCCCACAGGATGATGACCCCCGCAATGCTGAGGCCGACGACGAGCTTGGGCGACCGACTCGGCAGCAGCTGGGCGATGCTGCGTCGCGCCGGACGCGGCGCCGTGGGCATCACGGCCTGCTCGTCGAGAGAGATGGCAGAAGTCATGAGGATTCAGCCTTCCTGGGGGTTATGACCGGGCACGGGTTCGCGGGTCGATGAGGGCGTACAGGAGATCGACGACGAGGTTCGCGACGAGCACCGACACCGAGATGACCAGGAAGATGCCCTGCATCAGGGCGTAGTCGTCGTTGGAGACCGCCGTCCACAGGAGCTGACCGATGCCGGGATAGGAGAAGACCTCCTCCGTGACGATCGACCCCGCGACGACGAAGCCGAGAGAGATGGCGAAGCCCGACAGCGAGGGCAGCACCGCGTTTCGAGCCGCATAGGTCAGTCGGACTCGTGAGGGTTTGAGCCCCTTGGCCTCGGCCGTGAGGATGTAGTCCTCGGAGAGCGTGGAGACCATCATGTTGCGCATGCCGAGCATCCAGCCGCCGACCGACGACAACACGATCGTCAGAGCGGGCAGGAAGCCGTAGTACACGGCGCTGCCGATGAATTGCGGAGTGAATCCCGGAACCAGGCCGCCGTATACGTTGTATCCCCCGGCAAACGGAAAGAAATGGGTCAGGCGGGTCAGGAGCAGAACGAGGATCAGTGCGAGCCAGAAGTAGGGCACGGCCTGGAACATCGTCGTGACCGGGATCAGGTTGTCGAGCCACGATCCGCGTTTCCAGCCGGCGAGCACTCCGAGGCCGATCCCGAGCAGGAACGAGATCAGGGTGGAGAGACCGATGAGGCAGATGGTCCACGGCAACGCCTGACTGATGACGGTGGTGACGCTCGCGGGGAAATCCACGATCGACACACCGAGGTTGCCGTGCACCAGGTTGTTGATGTACTCGCCGTACTGGACGAACCAGTTCGTGCTGTTTCCCTGGCCGAGCGCGATCGCCAGTGCCTCCCGGGTCTGCCGCGTCACGGGCTGACCGGTGGCTCCCATCTTGGCGATGAGAACGTCGACCGGGTTGCCCGGCATCAGCCGGGGGATGAGGAAGTTCAGGGTGACCGCAGCCCAGAGGGCGACCACGTAGAACACGAGTTTCTTGAGGTAGAACTGCACCGTTCTGCTTTCCTTCACGAACCCGGGGCCGGGAGGCACTGCACGCGCCTCCCGGCCCCGGGTCTCATCGGGACCTACGAGTGAAGGTGGTGTTACTTCACGGGACGGATCGTCTTGAGGACGATTCCGTTATCCCATGCCTTCCACGGCTCCGGGAAGGCGTAGAGGTTGCTCGCCGATGGCCAGCCCGTTGCGTTGCTGTTGTTGAACTCGGTCAGCGCCTGGTTGACGTAGATCGGGATGATCGGCAGCTGCTTCACGACCGTCGCCTGGATGCTTCCATACGCGGAGAGCAGCGCGGCCGTGTTCGACGGGTCCGTCTTCGCGATGGTCTTCACCGTCGCGTCGATGGCCGGGTCCGAGAACCGCGAGGTGTTGGTCGACGCGCTCTGGCCGACCGCTGCCGTGGCCGAGGTGGCCAGGTAGTTGTTGTAGATGTAGAACGGCGAGGCGGACGCACCCGGGTTGACCGAGTTGAGCGACAGTTCGAACTTGCCGCTGGTCTCGGCGCTCGACCAGGCGTTCTGCGCGACCTGGTTGACCGTGAGGTTGATGCCGACCGCGGCGAGCTGGCCCTTGAGCAGAGTGCAGAGCGTGTCGTAGTCGGTCCAACCGGAGACGACGTTGATCGTCAGGTCGAGTTCCTTGCCCCCCTTCGTGGCGAAACCGGTGGCCGGGACGGTCCAGCCGTCGGCCTCCAGCGCCTGCTTGGCCGCGGAGACGTTTGCGGACTGGGGCAGGGTGGCGTTGGCCGAGTCGGAGATCCACTTCTTGTTGACGGCAGGAACGAGCAGTGTCGGCGACCCGACCTCACCAAAGCCGTTGAGTGCCTGAGTGCTGAACTGCGCACGATCCATCGCGTCGTAGATCGCCTGGCGAACGGCGACATCGGTCTGCGGACCCGTGCAGCCGAGGGCTGCGTTCGAGCAGGTGACGACGCCGGTCGTCGAGTCGGCGGTGTTGACGTAGCTGACCTTCGGGTTCTGCTTGACGATATCCCGGAGCGTCGGGAGGTACCCGCCCATCCAGTCGACATTGCCGGACTCGAGGGCCGAGGTGGCGGCATCCGCGTTGGCCAGCGAGATGAACCGCACCTGATCGATGGCCGGTGCTTCGGCGCCGGTGCCCCAGTAGTTCGGGTTCTTCGTGAGTGTGTAGCTCTGCGGCGTGAAGGTCTTCAGCATGTAGGGGCCGGAGCCGACCGGGCTGGTGTTGGTGGTGTTGAGAACATTGGGGATCTTGGACCAGATGGCCTTCGGCACGATCGCGATGTAGCCGAGAATCTGGGGCTCGAGCGCGTACGACGTCGTCGGGAAGGTCAGGACGACGTTGTTGCCACTCAGCTTCGTCGTCCAGGTCGCACCGAGGGTGTTGAGCGCCGGCGTCGACTCGTAGCGGTTGAGTGTGTAGGCGACGTCGTCCGCGGTGAGCGCGGTGCCATCGCTCCATTTGACGCCCTGTCGAACCGCGATGGTCAACTGGGTACCGTCGGAGTTCCACTTGTAGCTCGTCCCGAGCAGGGGAACCGGCGCCTGCGAGCGGGCCATGTTGTAGAAGAACAGCGCCTCGTAAATCGTGCCCTGTGTCGGCTGGAGCTCCGCACCCGTCGTCAACCAGGGGTTGAAGTTCTCGGTGAAGTTTCCGACCGAGCCGTTGAACAGGGTGACGCTTGTCGTCTTCCCCGAGGCCTTCGTCGTTGTGCTGGCTGAACAACCGGTGAGTGCGAGCGTCGTCGCTGCGACGAGAGCGACGACGCTGAGCAGCACCTTGCCCTTGTGTCCGAGAGACATCTTTGACCCTTCGTGTGATGGTGGTGGTGGCATGAGGGATGGCACCGGCAACAGGATTCGACAGCTTCGTCACTCCGTGCCAAGTACTTTCTTAGATGGCTTTATAAAGTAAGTCAAGTAGGTACGATGAATGGTTATGCCACAGTGTCGAAACGCGCGCGTATTCGTGTCCGTCTTCTAGGAGGAGAGCAGCCGTGCCACGCCAGCGCATTTCCCTCGCGAACGGGACCAGCAAGGGCCTCGTCCTGGACCTGATCCGTTCTCAGGGACCGATCAGCCGTGTCGAGCTGGCAGAGGCGACGGGCCTGACGCAGGCGACCATGTCGACCGTGGTTCGACAGCTCATCGACACCGAGCTGGTCGTCGAGACCGGACGCGGTGAGTCAACAGGCGGACGCACACCGGTCCTGATCGACATCAATCCCTCCTCGAGATTCGCCATCGGACTGCAACTGGGCAGCGAATCCAACACCTACGTCGTCGTCAACCTGCTCGGCGCCATCGTCGGTCGGATGCGAACCACGGGTGTCGGCTCGACCGACCCCGCCACCATGGTCGAGGTCATGGCGCAGGAGATCAACCTCATGCTGGCCCAGCTCGGCATCGACAAGAGACGAACTTTGGGAGTCGGCATCGTCGCCCCCGGCCCTCTCGACCTCGCTCGCGGCGTGATCCTCGCGCCACCGCACCTCACGGCATGGAACGACGTACCCATCCGCGCAATGCTGTCCTCGGCGGTCGGGCTGCCCGTCCTGCTCGACAACGATGCCACCGCCGCCGCGATCGGCGACTTCTGGGTGGGCGATCTCGGCGCCTCCGTCTCCCACGCGACCGTGTACATGGGCGCGGGCATCGGCAGCGGGGTGCTCATCGAGGGCACGATCTTCCGTGGGGCGAGTTCCAACACGGGCGAGCTCAGCCAGGTCATCGTCGCGGCGCGCGGCGACGTCCCCCAGGATCTCGAAAGCGTCGCCGCACCTCGCGCTGTGGTCCAGGAGGCCCTCCGGCGGGCGGATTCACCGCAGCGACTCGGGCTGCTCGGCGTCGACGAGTTCGAGGACTTCAAGTCCATCGCCCGCGCAGCGACGCACAGCGACGAACTGGCGCTCGCACTGATCACCGAGTCCGCGGAGCACCTGGCGACCGCCGTCGTCAGTCTGGCGAATCTCTTCGACCTCGACTCTGTTTCGCTGGCCGGCCCCGCCTTCGCCATCGCGGGCTCGCTCTACGTGCGCATCATTGCCGAGCGGCTCGAGCGCGAATTCTTCGCTCGAGCCCACCACGGGATCCGGGTGCGACTATCCACCCATGTGTCGGATGCTGCTGCGGTCGGGGGCGCCGCACTCGTCCTGCAGACGATCCTCGCCCCGCGCACCATGGGACTGGGGACCGGGCCGACACTGCTCTGAGGGGCGGATCACGCGACACGTTCGGCCTCGGGATGTCACGACAGCCCTCTGCGCTGCGTTGCGCAGCGCGCTGTGTCCGGCGCTGCTCGGCGCTGCTCGGCGCGGCCCTGGCTGCGGCCGCGCCGACCCCAACATCCGCGATGCCTGGGGTCACGGTGCCGGTGACGGCACTGTCGGGGAGGGAGACCTTGCCGTTTCCGCGCGCGTCGGCCGAGCGGCAGGCCGGGCTCATCGCCGGCGCCGAGTTCGTCGAAGTGCCGGAGTCGATCGGGCACCGCCTCGATGCGGCGGTACCCACGCGGGTGATTGCCGCGCGGCGAGCCTCTCCTTCACAGCACCTTTGTTC
>JABBOD010000021.1:45962-47182 GCA_019351995.1 Acidobacteriota bacterium | reverse complement strand
CTAGGCGATTCCGCGATCGTCAGGCTGACGCTCCGATCAACGGGTGACACATCGGGAGCCACCCCCCGGCGAGAAAGCGAACCGGCCTCGCTCCTGGTGGTGAGGAGTGAGGCCGGTTGGCGCATCCGCGATGTGATCGCGACCGGCGGAACCCGAGGCTAGATGCCGAGCTTGTCCGAGAAGTCGCCCGTTTCCAGGCGGTGCTTGAGGGTCGTCAGGAAGCGAGCGGCGTCAGCCCCGTCGACGATCCGATGGTCGTACGAGAGCGCGAAGTACACCGTCGACCGGATCGCAATGGCGTCGAAACCGCCGTCGCTCACGACGACCGCCTTCTTGCTGACGATGCCCGTGCCCAGGATGGCGACCTGAGGAAGGAAGACGACCGGAGTGTCGAACAGTGCCCCACGCGATCCGGTGTTGGTCACCGTGAAGGTGCCTCCGGCGAGTTCGTCGGGCTTGAGCTTGTTGTCGCGAGTGCGCTCGGCGAGATCGGCGATCTGATGAGCGATCCCCGCGAGATCGAGGTCACCGGCGTTGCGGATGACCGGCGTGAGCAGACCTCGTTCCGTGTCCACGGCGATGCTGATGTTCTCGTGGTCGGGGTACACGATGCTGTCGCCGTCGATCGTCGCATTGATGATCGGGAAGGCACGAAGAGCCTCCGCGGCGGCAAGCGTGAAGAATGGCAAGAAATTCAGCTTCACCCCGGTCTTGGCGAGGAACTCCGCCTTGACCCGGTCGCGGTATGCGGCGACCTTGGTGACGTCGATTTCGACGACGGTCGTCAGCTGCGCCATGGTCTGCATCGACACCACAGCGCGCTCGGCAACAACCTTCCGGAGCCGCGACATCGGTACCGTCGTCCCGCGCAGGGGCGAGGCCTCGAGGGGTGCGGAAACGGCCGTGGTCGAGCTTGCTGCTCCCGCTGCCGGCGCCGCGACCGCGTCGAGAACGTCCTGCTTGCGGATGCGGCCACCGACACCCGTTCCCGCGATGTTGGACAGTTCGACGCCCTGTTCGTGGGCGAGCTTGCGCACGATGGGCGTCACGTATCCGGCGTTGACGCCGACCGCTGGCGCCGCACCGGCGGGCGCGACGACCTGCGGCGCTGTCACGACTGCGGGGGCGTCGGCAGCCGGTGCTGGCGCAGCCGGCGCCTGGGGTGCCGGGGTGGCGACGGGCTCGGGCGAAGCGACGGGCTCAGGCGCAGCGACGGGCTC
>JABBOD010000021.1:0-45907 GCA_019351995.1 Acidobacteriota bacterium | reverse complement strand
GGCGAAGCGACGGGCTCAGGCGAAGCGACGGGCTCAGGCGCGACAGCAGGCTCAGGGGCAGCAACGGGGGCTGCTTCGGCCGGCGCTGCCGGCGTCCGTTCCGGAACTTGCTCTGGCTCCGGTGCCACCTCTGGTGCTGGCTGGACGTCCGCCGGAGCTTCCGCGGCGGCCACGGGCGCCTCAGCGGGCGCACCCGCCCCCGACCCGTCCCCGATCGTGACCAGCGCGGTGCCCACCTCGACGGTCTCGTCCTCCTGGACGAGAATCGCCTCGATCACACCGGCTACCGGCGACGGGATCTCGGTGTCGACCTTGTCCGTCGAGACCTCGAGCAGTGGCTCGTCGACCTCGACGCGGTCGCCAACCTTCTTGAGCCAGCGGGTCACCGTGCCCTCGGTCACACTCTCTCCGAGTGCGGGAAGGCTGACGGATTCGCTCATCAGTGATGCTCCTTAGTGCGGCGTGTCGTGGCTAGCTTAGTTCTGTGCCAATCCGGGTGGATGGGCGGGTGGTCAGATGGCGTGCAGAGGCTTTCCGGCCAGGGCCAGGAACGCCTCGCCGAGTGCCTCACTCTGCGTCGGGTGGGCATGGATGAACGGAGCGATGTCCTCGGGGTACGCCTCCCAGTTCACGGCGAGCTGTGCCTCACCGATGAGCTCGCCGACGCGGGCACCGATCATGTGGACTCCGAGCACGGGACCGTCCTTCTGACGGATCACCTTGATCGAGCCGGAGGTCTCGAGGATGTGGCTCTTGCCGTTTCCGGCGAGGTTGTAGTCGTAGCTGCTGATCGCATCCGCACCGAATTTTTCGATGGCTTTCGCCTCGCTCAGTCCGACCGATGCGACCTCGGGGTCCGAGTAGGTCACCTTCGGAATCATGGCGTCTTCCACGACGACCGGGTTGAGCCCCGCGATCTCTTCGGCCACGAAGATGCCCTGGCTGAAGCCGCGGTGGGCCAGCTGAAGCCCCGGAACGATATCGCCGACGGCATACAGGCCCGGGATGTTGGTCTGGAGGCGCTCGTTGGTGATCACGAAACCGCGATCCATGGTGACGCCGACCTCTTCGAAGCCGAGCCCGGCCGTCGACGGGCCGCGACCGACCGCGACGAGGAGGAGCTCGCCCTCGAAGGTTTGGCCGTCCTCCAAGGTGACGACAACACCGTTCTCGTCCTGGGTGACGCTCTGAAAGCGGACGCCGACGCTGAAGTTGATGCCGCGCTTACGGAAGGCGCGTTCGAACTGCTTGCTGACCGACTCGTCCTCGTTCGGGACCAGGTGGGGAAGTGCCTCGACGATCTGCACCTCCGCACCGAAGCTCTTCCACACGCTGGAGAACTCGACACCGATGACACCGCCACCGAGGACGATGACCTTCTTCGGCACGTAATCGAGACCGAGCGCCTGCTCGGAGGTGATCACGCGACCGCCGATTTCGAGGCCAGGGAGGCTGCGCGAATACGAGCCGGTGGCCAGCACGACATTGGTGCCGGTGATGACGTCATCGCCGACGTGCACGGTGGTGGGGGAGCTGAGGTGACCGGTGCCGGCGATCGTGGTCACGCCGCGAGCCTTCAGGAGCCCTTGCAGTCCCTTGTACTTGCTGGCGACGATGCCCTCGCGGTACGCGGTCACGGCGGCCATGTCCATTCCGTGCAGCTCTGCCTTGACGCCGAACTTCGCGGCCTCGCGGGTGAAGTCAGCAACCTCGGCCGCGTGCAGGAGAGTCTTCGTCGGGATGCAGCCGATGTGCAGGCACGTCCCGCCGACCTTGTCCTTCTCGATCAGAGCGACGGACATTCCCAGTTCGCTGGCACGGAGGGCCGCGGCGTATCCGCCACTCCCGGCGCCCAGCACGACAAGGTCAAATTTCTGCTCGGACACCCGGCAACTCCCTCGTGCGACAGCACTCACATCACGACTGCAGTACCACCGAGCGATAGCTCACGCGGTACCTGAAAAGGCAAGGGGTTCCCTGCCACAAAGACCCTACTATGGCCGCGAAAAATCTTCTGCGAGGGCGATCAGCGTGCGGACTGTGACGCCGGTCGGACCCTTGCCGATTTCGCCATGCGGTGCTCCGCCATTGTTGGCGGCTCCAGCGATGTCGAGGTGCGCCCACGGAATCGGTGCCGCATCCTCGCCCTCTCCACTGGTCCCGACGAAATAGGAGAGGAAGTGCGCAGCGACCAGCATGCCCCCGGTTGGATTCCCCGGTTTCGCGTTGGCGATGTCCGCGATGTCGCTGTCGAGCACCGAGCGCAACTCCGGAGGCATGGGCATGTGCCAGATCGGTTCGCCGACGCTGACACCGGCGGCAATGGTCCGAGCGACCAGCGTGTCGTCCCCCATCGCGGGCACGAAGCGCTCGCCCATACTCACGCGGGCGGCGCCGGTCAGCGTCGCGACGTCAACGATGGCGTCCGGGTGCTCCTCACTGGCTGCGACGATGCCGTCGGCCAGCACCAGGCGACCTTCGGCATCCGTGTTGAGCACTTCGACGGTCTTCCCCCCGCGGATGCGCAAGACGTCGTTGGGTCGGGCTGCGGTGCCCGATGGCAGATTCTCGGCGATGCACAGCCAGGCGGTCATGCGGACCGGCAGGCCGAGCCTCGCAGCCGCGAGTGTGGCGGCGAGCACTGTCGCTGCTCCCGTCATGTCGTACTTCATGCCGACCATGGATGCGGGGGGCTTCAGCGACAGCCCGCCGGAGTCGAAGGTGATCCCTTTGCCCACGAGGGCCAGATGTTTGTCGGCGCCTGCGGGGGAGTACCGCACGACCGCGAGACGCGGACCGCGACTCGAGCCCTGTCCGACCCCGAGGATGCCGCCGAAGCCCCCAGCCATGAGGGCCGGCTCGTCGAGGATCTCCACCTCGACCGGCAAGCCGTCGGCCAACTCGACCGCGGCGGCGGCCAGAGTTTCGGGATACAGGTCGGACGGGGGCATGTTGACCAGATCGCGAACCGTCTGGACCGCCATGGTCGTGGCGTTCGCGCGGGCGAGCGTCATGTCATCACCGAGACCGGGCGTCACGAGGACCGTGATCCGCGAGGCCGGCGTCGTGGTCGAGTCCCGTGTCGCGACCCGATAGTCGGCGTATGCGTACGCCCCGATCCCGGCACCTTCGAGGATTGCCTGCACTTCCGGGTCAGAACTCGCGGGCAAGGCGATGGCGAGGTGACCGATGCCGGTGAGCTGGCGCGTGGCGGCGCCCGCTGCGGACCGAAGCGTCTCCGCGGAGACGACGGAACCGAGTCCGATCAGAGCGATGGGCGTCGACGAGCCGTCAGGGGCGGGAAGCCGCCGCAGCTCATCGGCAGCGCCTGTCGCGCCGATCTGGCTGAGAGCGGCCGCGATTCCGGCGAACCCCGGCTCGTCGCTGAGCAGCCGCGGGCCGTCGCCCGTCTTGTGCACGCCGAGGACAAGGACGTCAGCCTCGACGACCAGGGGAGAGTGAACCGAAAGGGAGAGGGTGGGAGCGGCCATGGCTCCACGTTACTGATTGCGAGCTGGAAGCTGTTCGCTGTCAGCATGACGCCGACATCGCGCGCCCCGGGCGACGCCGGACGGCACGATTTAGACTGGAGCCATGCACGATGCCGGCGGACTCTACGACCTCTCTCTCGAGGTCCCTCAGGTTCCGCTCGGCCTGCATCTCGTCGCGGGCCTCACGGGTTTCGCCGATGCAGGCTCCGCGGTCTCGCAGCTGGGTCAGTACCTCCTCGACACCCTCGAGGTGCGTGAGATCGTCACCTTCGATACGGATGCGCTGCTCGACTATCGTGCGCGGCGCCCGACGATCTTCTTCGACCAGGACCACCTGACCGAGTACACGCCGTTGAAGCTGTCGCTGTACCTGGCCAAAGACGAGCTCGGGCAGCCTTTCCTCCTGCTGACCGGGTTCGAGCCGGATTTCCAGTGGGAGCGCTTCAGCCAAGCCATCTTGCAGTTGGTCGATCGCTATCAGGTGAAGGACACGACCTGGGTGCATGCGATCCCCATGCCCGTACCCCACACCCGCCCCATCGGCGTGACGGTGAGCGGCAATCGCGCGGAGCTGATCGACTCCCTCTCGGTCTGGAAGCCGCGCACGCAGGCACCCGGAAACGCGCTGCACCTCCTCGAGTACCGGCTGTCAGCACTCGGGCACCCGACCGCGGGCTTCGTGTTGCTGGTGCCGCACTATCTCGCGGACACGGAGTTTCCGATGGCGGCGATCACCGCACTGGAGAGCATCAGCGCCGCGACCGGATTGATCTTCCCGACCGATCGGCTCCGGGAGGAGAACCGCACGTTCCTGGCCAAGGTCGACGAGCAGGTGGAGGGCAACCAGGAGCTCCAGCGGTTGGTCGGCACCCTGGAGGCGCGGCACGACAGCTACATGGAAGACAACCCGCTCCCGTCACCTCTGGTCGACGAGAGCGGCGAGCTGCCGAACGCCGACTCGATCGCTGCGGAGCTGGAGAAGTTCCTCGCGAACCGTCGCGACAACGACTGAGCGATCATCCTGCGTCATCCGCGGTCGTAGCCTGGACGGGTGAATTCCGCTCGTTCGTGGCTGGTCTTCGCCGGGGCGGTGTTCGCCTACCTCATCGGCGTGACGCAACGCACGTCTTTCGGGGTGCTGACGGTCGACGCGACCGAGCGGTTCCAGGTCAATGCCGCGGCGATATCGACCGTGGCCGTGCTGCAGATCGTCGTGTACGCGGCCCTGCAGATTCCGGTGGGACTCCTCGTCGACCGGGTCGGATCGAAGACGCTGATCATCGTGGGTGCCTTGATCATGGCAACGGGGCAGGCGGTCCTCGCCATTTCGCCGAATCTGGGGGTCGCGATCACCGGCCGAATCCTGGTGGGAATGGGCGACGCCGCCACCTTCATCTCGGTCATTCGGCTTCTGCCCAACTGGTTCAGCGGTCGCCTGCTGCCGCAACTCAGCCAGTGGGTGGGTGCGATCGGGCAGTTCGGCCAGCTGTTGGCGGCGGTCCCGTTTGCAGTATTTCTGCATCTCGCGGGCTGGCAGCCCGCTCTGCTCGTCGCCAGTGGCGCCTCGGTTCTCGCCGCCGCGGTGGTGGCGGTCATGGTGCGTCGCGGGGAGCCTCCGCTCGCGACACGTCCGGTCCCGACCTCCGGCACCTTGACCCAGCTTCGAAAGACCCTCGAACGGCCCGGGACGCAGCTGGGCTTCTGGTCGCACTGGGTCGGCGGCACGGTGCCGACGCTGATCTCGATCATGTGGGGATACCCCTTCCTGACTGCCGGACTCGGCTATCGGGTCGGAACTGCGGCCACGGTGTTCTCCATGCTCGTTGTCGGCAGTGTGGTCACCGGTCCGGTGATCGGATTCCTGGTGGCGCGCTATCCGTTGCGGCGCAGCAACCTCGTCCTCGCACTCGTCGCGATGATCTTCGCGATCTGGTCGATCGTGCTCCTGTGGCCGGGTACCCCACCGATCGGTCTGGTGATCGCTCTGTTTGTCGCGATCGGAACCGGCGGACCAGGATCCCTGATCGGTTTCGATCTGGCGCGAACCTTCAATCCCGGACACGCACTCGGTTCCGCGTCGGGAATCGTCAACGTCGGTGGCTTCTTCGGTGGCTTTGTCTCGATGCTGGCGATCGGCATGGTGCTGGACGTGATGGATGCCGCCCGCGTCGCTTCCGGGGCGGCGTCCCAGCTCTACGCGTTGGCGTCATTCCGGATCGCGTTCCTCGTTCCGTTCGTTGTCGTGGGGATCGGGGTCGTCGGCCTGCTGCATGCACGGCACCGAACCCGCCGGCGCATGTTCGAGGAAGAGGGAATAGAAATCGCCCCGTTGTGGGTTGCACTCTTCAGATCGCGCGCGTCGCGACGACTCGCAGCCGAGGACTGAGGCGGCACGCAACCCGCCGCACCACCAGACGGCGTTCCGGCCGTCCGGCGGATTCGGTCCGGAAGGTGTGCGATAATCATTCAGGACCCGGTCTTTGTCCCCGGTTGAGGTCAGCGTTCAGCGCGGAGCCTCGAGGGACTTGACATGGGTCTTAGTTCTGCCCGAAACCGCCTGGAAGGGGTCCGCATGGCAACCCGAACCACTACGACGACAGAGCTGGTCAGTGACGACCAGCCCGTCTCGTCTCGCGCCGCAACGAAATCCGCATCGTCGACGACCACAGGAGCGAAGGCCGAACCTGCCGCGAAGGCTGCCCCTGCTCCGAAGGCTGCCGCGGCTCCGAAAGCCGCCGCCAAGGTCGTGACTCCCGCGAAGAAGGCAACGGCAAAGGCCGGCACGGCAGGCTCCAAGGCCGCAGGTGACGAAGACGTCGACGACCTCGACGACACGGATGTCATCGTGGTCGACGACGTCGATGACGTCGATGACGACACCGAGACCCCGGTCGACGCGGATAAGGAAGAGGTCACCGAGGTCCCCGACGACGAGGCAATCGATGCCGACGACGACGAGGACACCAAATCGACGGGAAGCGACGAGCCGCTTCCGACCGGCGCGCTGCGCCTGTCGATGACCGACGACGACGACGAGGTTCCTGTCTACTCGGCCGCGATCACCGGTGCGACGGCCGACCCCGTCAAGGACTACCTGAAGCAGATCGGCAAGGTCGCGCTGCTGAACGCGGCCGAAGAGGTCGAACTGGCGATGCGCATCGAAGCCGGTCTGTTTGCCGAAGAGAAGCTCTCACACATGTCGGACGCGGAGAAGCGTTCACAGCTCGGGCGCGAACTGTCCTGGGTCGCCCGTGACGGTCAGCGTGCCAAGAGCCACCTGCTCGGCGCCAACCTCCGACTCGTTGTGTCGCTCGCCAAGCGCTACACCGGTCGCGGCATGCAGTTCCTGGATCTGATTCAGGAGGGGAATCTGGGCCTGATCCGTGCCGTCGAGAAGTTCGATTACACCAAGGGCTTCAAGTTCTCCACATACGCCACGTGGTGGATCCGGCAGGCGATCACTCGCGCCATGGCGGACCAGGCCCGTACCATTCGCATCCCGGTGCACATGGTCGAGGTCATCAACAAGCTCGCCCGCGTGCAGCGCCAGATGCTGCAGGACCTGGGTCGCGAACCAACGCCCGAAGAGCTCAGCCGCGAACTCGACATGACTCCCGAAAAGGTCATCGAGGTGCAGAAGTACGGTCGCGAGCCGATCTCGCTGCACACCCCGCTTGGTGAGGATGGCGACAGCGAGTTCGGCGACCTGATCGAAGACACCGAAGCGGTTGTTCCGGCTGACGCGGTGGGATTCACGATGTTGCAGAAGCAGCTCGAGAGCCTGCTCGACTCACTGTCCGAGCGCGAGGCCGGCGTCATCCGGATGCGCTTCGGCCTCGGTGACGGCATGCCGAAAACGCTGGACCAGATCGGCGACACCTTCGGCGTGACGCGCGAGCGGATCCGTCAGATCGAGTCGAAGACGATGGCCAAGCTGCGCCACCCGTCTCGCTCGCAGTCGCTGCGCGACTACCTCGAGTAGACCTTCTCGTGGCTGCACAGGAGTGACCACACTCGCGATCCTCGTCGGCCGCCTCGCCCGAGCCGTGCTTCGAAGGCGCGGCGGCGGGTCGGCGGTTCCTGGGCGTCTTGTGCTCGGAATGTCTCCCCGGTTCCTCGTGCGGGCGGTCGAGCGGATGCCGCTTGGCGTCGTGTTCGTCTCCGGGAGTAACGGCAAGTCGACGACGACCCACATGCTCACCGGAATCCTCAGAGCACACGGGCTTCGGGTTTTCACGAACCCGTCAGGGGCAAACCTCCCGCAGGGGATTGCGAGCGCCATGCTCGCGACCGTCCCGCTCAACGGCAGGCTCACGGAAGATGTTGCCGTGCTCGAGGTGGATGAGGCGTTCGGACCGCGGCTCGCGGAGACGCTCGCGCCGCATAGCGTGCTCCTCGTCAACATCCAGGTCGATCAGTTGAATCGGTTCTACGAGCCGGCTCGCGTCGCGGGGATGCTCGAGCAGTTCGCGGGCGTCGCGACCCGTCACCTCGTCATCAACGCCGACGACCACAACCTCGTCGCCCTGGCAGAACGACTGGCAGGTCGCCGAGCCCAGCAGTCTGCCTTCGCGACCGCTCCTGCGCTTCTCCAGGCGGGGCCCGCCTGGCTCGCTTCGGGGGACCACCCGGGACGCGCGTTTGAGCCGTCCACCACCCCAGCCAGCGTTGTCGTCGACTCGCTCGACGGCCGATTCGCCGAGTTGTCCATCCTGGGTGTGCGCACCGAGGTGGCGCTGCCAGCCCGCGGTCTGCACTATGCGGTGGATGCCGCGGCGGCGACGGCGATGGCGGCAGCTCTCCTCGGCGATGACCTGGACGTGGGCTCGGTCGCTCGCGGCCTGGCGAATGTCAAGGCCGTCTACGGTCGCGGTGAGATCCTCACTGTCAATGGCGAGGACATCGAGATCATGACGATGAAGAATCCGCCGAGCTTGCAGGTGAATCTGGACTACCTCGGCAGATACCCTGAGCAGGTTTTCGTCGCGGTGGATGAGGGGACGCCCGACCCGTCCTGGATCTACGGGTCCGACCTCTCCCGACTCGATCACGTCGACGTGCTCACCGGTACCAAGGCATGGCAGCTCGCGACGCGGTTCGCGTACTCCGAGATTCCGGTGCACACCATCGAGCCCGAGCTCAAAGCCGCCCTCGACGCATTCCTCCGATTGCCGCCACCGTCGCGCGGCATGAAGACCATGATCGTCAACTACGAACAGATGATGCTCGTGCGCAAGGCGCTCGGGTATCTGGAGATCGAAAAGTGATCACCATCCTGCATCTGTATCCACGAGAGCTCGGCATCAACGGCGACGTCGGGAATGTGATGGCTCTCGTCAAGCGCGCGCAGTGGCGGGGGATGTCGGCGCGCGTCGTCGACCACGAGGTGGGAGCGGCGCTTCCCGAGACCGTCCACCTGGTGCACATCGGCAGTGGGCCTGTTTCGGCCCAGGAACTCGTGCGCAAGGATCTCGATCGCATCGCTCCGCGTCTGCGGGAGTGGGCGGTCGCCGACGTGCCATTCCTGGCGATCGCGGGTGGCTGGCAACTTCTGGGTCGCGAGCTGATTCACCAGGACGGATCCCGAACATCCGGTGTTGGGATCTTCCCCTCGACCGCGCGGCTCGTCAGTGAACGCGCGGTGGGCGAGGTGGTCGGGGAAGCGGACATCGCCGGGTTTGAGAATCACGGCGCTGTCACGACACTGCTCGAGGACGCGGCACCGCTGACACGGACGGTTCACGGTCACGGGAATGCGGCGGGCTCCGGTCCGAAACGCGGAGCCCAGGAGGGTGTTGTTGCGGGGGCGAGTATCGCGACGAACCTGCACGGTCCGTTCCTGCCGATGAATCCGCGGTTCGCTGATGTCCTGCTGGAACGTGCAGCGCTCCTCGCCGGCGACTCGCTCGGGAACGACGATGGGCGATGCGAGATGGCCGACGGCTACGCTGCCAGATCTCGCCGCGCCATTCGAGACCGCCTCGGGATCTCGCCGGCCTCAGTGAGATGAGTCGAGAAGCAGGTCTCTCGTTTACCGAACGGTGACCGGGGACGCGTCCAGGTAGACCCGGGGGAGCCGCTCACTGGCGCGCGCGACGATCTCGTCGCCCACCGTTCCGGCCCAGACCGCCCAGTGCTCGGCGGTCGCTTCGCCGCGGTCACCGGGCCCGAAGATGGTGACCTCGTCGCCGACCGAAACGGCCGAGTTCGCGACGTCGACGGTGAGCGAATCAATCTCGATGCCGAGAATCGGGTATCGGCTCCCGCCGATCGCCACATGAGCGTGGCCGATCGCCGCCGTCTGGATGCCGTCACCGCTGCCGACCCCGACGCGGGCAACGCCGGTCTCCACCTCCACGACGGGCGCCCGCATGGCCATCACCTGCCGCAATCCGAGCTCCGTGGCGGTCTGGTCGTCGAAGGGCGAGATTCCGTATGCGGCGATGCCGAATCGCACGAGGCCGAGCCGGGCGTCTGGCTCGCGGATGCCGGCCGAGCTTGCGGCGAGGTGGAGTAGAGGGGCTGTGCACCCGAGGGAAGTGGCAACATCCACCGCCCGGCGGAATCGCGCGAGCGCTGCGGCATCCTCCTCGGGGGAGGCATCGGCGAGGTGAGACCAGATTCCTTCGATCGTCAGAGACCCCGCGCGCTGGGCGGCGACCGCCGCGGAGACGAGCCCGGGCCAGTCTTCGGGGCGCGCTCCGTTGCGATGCAGTCCGGTGTCGATCTTGAGATGCACCCGCGCGGGTTTGGCGTGGGTGGCGGCCGTGATCGCAGCGAGTTGCCACAGCGCCGAGACGCCGAGATCGACGTCGTGGTCAATGGCCTCTGCGAAGTCGGTGTGCGGGCCGTGCAACCAGGCGAACAGTTGCGAGGTGATGCCGTTGCGACGCAGCTCGCAGGCGGCGGGAACTTCCAGCACCGCAAGCGAATCCGCGCCGGACTCGAGGGCGGCTCTCGCCAGCGGCACCATCCCGTGGCCGTAGGCATTAGCTTTGACGGCGAGCATCGTGCGCGCAGGTGCCACGAGTGTCGAGAGGGTTCGGACGTTGTGCCGAAAGCTCTCCAGATCGATCTCGATGCGCGCGTCAGTCATGGTCGACCCGAACGATGCGCGATCCGAGGTTCGCGGTGAGCTCGAGAGCGCCGCGCTGGGTCCACACTGCCCAGTCGCTGGCCGCCGGGTGCCCCGCGGCAGCATCCCCGAAAAGGATGACAACGTCGCCGACCACCACATCGGGACCGGACACTGAAGCTTCGGTGCCGAGGTCAACCACGAACTGATCCATCGCGATACGGCCGACGAGCGGGTAGAGCCCACCCCGGATCCAGACGCGCGCGCGATTCGAGGCGAGGCGCGGGATCCCGTCGGCGTAGCCCAGCGCAACCAGGGCGAGGGTTGTTTCTGCCGGAGTCCGGTAGCTGTAGCCGTAGGAGACGCCCGCGCCGGCGTGCGCCGGCTTGACGGCGACGACCTCAGCCGAGAGCGACATGACTGGCCGCGAAAGGCCGTCAACACCGTAGGCGGCATCCGCGATCAGTCGTCGTGTGGACGAAGCGGTCGTGAGCGCTTCGGGACGAATCCCGGGAAGCTTCGTGGCCCCCGGTGAGACGCGAATCGTGCCGACTCCGGCCTCCAGTGCGATCGGGATCAGGGTTGATGCGCCGTGCCCGTAAGCGTCCGCCCGTGCATCCAAGACGAACGAATCGTCGTCTTCCAGCAGGCGAGAAACGTTTGTCCGAAACGCCGATCGGTCGATGTGCGCCGTTCGTCTCAACCCGGCGGCAGAGCCGCGAGTAGCCACGGTCGAGAGGACGCGCCTACTCGGGCGTCGACGACTCGACCAGTCGGGCCGTCTCGTCGTGCCAGTTCAACGCGGTCGGGAAGAGCTTCTCTTTGAACTGATTGCCGTGGTGAGCGCAGAACAACAGGTCGCCGCTGCTGAGCGTGACGCGGATGTAGGCCTGAGCTCCGCACGAGTCGCACCGGTCGAGGGCCGAGAGCGTGTGGTCGAGTGCATCAATGAAGCCGTCTTCGGTTGCCGTCTGAGACATGTTGTGGCTCCATTCGAGTTTCGCCTGACCTTGCTACGTCAATACAAGCACGGCCGGAGGGACGGGCATGGGCCATTCGCGGCTCATTTCGCTGAACGCGTACAGCCCGGTCGTGGCCCGACGGTGCCTGGGGTGTCGAAACCGAGTCCGTCACTCGCGGACCGTATGGTGATGAGTGGCCGTCGGCCTCGTGACCCAGGGAGTTGAAAATGTCCAGCGCTGACTACTCGGCGAGGCACCTGTCGGTGTTGGAGGGGCTCGAGGCGGTTCGCAAACGACCGGGGATGTACATCGGTTCGACCGATTCCCGCGGCTTGATGCATTGCCTGTGGGAGATCATCGACAACTCAGTCGATGAGGCGCTGGGCGGATTTGGTTCGGACATCTCGGTGCTGCTGCATGCCGACAACAGTGTGGAGGTGCGCGACACCGCGCGCGGCATCCCCGTGGACATCGAACCGAAGACGGGACTCAGCGGTGTCGAGGTCGTGTTCACCAAACTGCACGCTGGCGGCAAGTTCGGCTCTGGTTCCTATGCCGCGTCCGGCGGTCTGCACGGGGTCGGCGCCTCGGTCGTCAATGCCCTGTCCGAACGGCTCGACGTCGAGGTCGATCGCGACGGGAAAACGTGGGCGATGTCGTTCCACCGCGGTGAGCCTGGCACGTTCGCGGATTCGGGGGTGACGGCAGCAGACAAGCGGCCGGATGCGCCGTTTACGCCGTACGTGTCCAACAGCGAGCTGCGGGTGGTCGGCAAAGTTGCCAAAGGCGTGACCGGCACGCGGATTCGCTACTGGGCGGATCCGCAGATCTTCACCAAGGGCGCAGGCTTCCAACTCGAGGAACTCGTCGACCGCGCGCGCCAGACTGCTTTCCTGGTGCCGGGACTCGGCATCGACATCCTGGATCAGCGCGGGGGAGTCGAGCACCGGGAAACATTCCGATTCGCCGGCGGCATCGCCGAGTTCGCTGAGTTCCTTGCGCCGGACGCTCCCCTGACCGGGACCTGGCGCATCCAGGGTTCTGGGGCGTACACCGAGACGGTGCCGGTGCTCCAGGAGAACGGCCACATGGTGGCGACGGAGCTCAGTCGGCAGTGCGAGGTCGACGTCGCGTTGCGTTGGGGGACCGGCTACGACTCTGTTTTCCGCAGCTTCGTGAATATCATCGCCACGCCGAAGGGCGGCACACATCAGGCGGGATTCGAGCAGGGGCTGATGAAGTTTCTGCGGGCGGAGGTGGAGAAGAACGCGCGGCGTCTGAAAGTCGGCAGCGACAAGCTCGAGAAGGAGGATATCCTCGCCGGTCTGACCGCCGTGCTGACCGTCCGCCTGCCGGAGCCGCAGTTCGAGGGTCAGACGAAGGAGGTGCTCGGCACTCCCGCGGTCCGAGCGATCGTCGCCAGCACCGTGGCCAAGGCGATGGGTGAGATCTTCGCCAGCCCGAAGCGAGACGATAAGGCGCAGTCGGCGCTGGTGCTCGACAAGATCGTCGCCGAGATGAAGAGCCGGATCTCGGCCAGGGCGCACAAGGAGACCCAGCGGCGAAAGAACGCGCTCGAGAGTTCTTCCTTGCCCGCCAAGCTGGTGGATTGCCGCACCTCCGACGTCGCGAACAGCGAACTTTTCATCGTGGAGGGCGACTCCGCCCTCGGCACGGCGAAGCTCGGCCGTGACAGCGAGTACCAGGCGCTGCTGCCGATCCGCGGAAAGATCCTGAACGTGCAGAAGGCGACGGTGAGCGACATGCTCAGCAACGCGGAATGCGCCTCGATCATCCAGGTCATTGGAGCCGGTTCGGGCCGGAGCTTCGACCTCGAGCAGGCGCGTTACGGCAAGGTCATCATCATGGCTGACGCCGACGTCGACGGAGCGCATATCCGCACCCTGTTGCTCACCCTGTTCTTCCGGTACATGCCCGACATGATCACCGATGGCCGGGTCTATTCGGCCGTTCCTCCGCTGCACCGGGTGGTCGTCATCAATCCGGGTTCGAAACCGAACGAGACGATCTACACGTACTCGGAGGCCGAACTGCAGGCTGTGCTCGCCTCGCTCAAGAAGGCAGGCAAGCGCTATCAGGACCCCATCCAGCGGTACAAGGGTCTCGGTGAGATGGATGCCGACCAACTGGCCGAGACGACCATGAGTCGCCAGCATCGCACGTTGCGTCGCGTGCGCGTCGATGATGCCGAGATGGCGGCCACGGTGTTCGAACTCCTGATGGGGAACGATGTCGCGCCCCGCAAAGAGTTCATCATCGCCGGTCAGGGGCTCGACAAGAGCCGCGTGGACGTCTAGCACGATGCGGGCGGAGGCGCCGGCCGCTCTTGGCACCTCTTTGCGGCCGACTCGTCTCGGGGTGCCACGGGGCTCCACGTGGCTTTCGCTCTGGCTCCCCGTCGTGGTCGGCGCCGGCGTCATGGGCGGCGTCACCGCCGTGGTCGTGCTGCTCCGTGCGGGCGGCAACCCGCAGGATGCGGCGAACTGGCTGGTGCAGTGGGAGCTGCGTTCGAGCGACAATGGTGTGCTCTTTCAGCTGATGCAGGATGTGGCGGCCGGGAGGCCCCTCGACTGGAGCTTTTCGCCACAAGTCTTCGTGTTCCCGGAACTTCCGGTGAGCGCGCTGGCTTTCGGGGTGACGGGCGGCAACATCTACGGGTATTACCTGGCGGTGGCGGTGCTGAACAACGTGCTGTTGTTCGTGACACTTGTCGGTCTGGTGCGAGTGCTCTCTCCGCTTGCGGGACCGGTCGAGTCGACGCTCCGGGCAGCGGTCAGCGCCGTGCCGCTGGTGGCGCTTCCCCTGGTGGGCACCTCGTGGATCTTCTCGTTCCACCTCGCTCCGACGTATTACTTCGGCATGTATCTCGCCCTCTTGGCGATACCGATCCTCGTGCTGACATCGTCTCGGGCGGTGCGCGTCGCGCTCGGGCTGGCGTTGGCGCTGACCGTGGCTTCCAATCCCCTTACTCTGCTGTTCGCCGCCCCCGGTGGCGCCCTGGTGGCCGGCCTCCTGCTCGCGCGACGAGGCGTTCGTGCCATGGCTCGCCCCGCGGCCGGCGCGGGGATCCTGCTTCTCGGAGCATTCGGCGTTCGACTACTCCTGACACCGTTCCAGGGAACGTCCCCGTTCACCTACATGAATCCCCAGGTCCTCGCGAGGCGTCTCGCCGAAATTCTTCCGTATTTCGAATACCAGGCGCGCGATCCAGCGGCTCGGGTCATCCTGGTGGCCGGCGCGGTTCTGGCGGTTCTGTGTTTGCTGGCAAGTTTCCGTGCCGCGGTGGTGGTCTGGCGTCGAGGTGCAACATCATCACTGCTGGGGGCCGTCTATCTCGGACTGATTCCGCTCGGTGGCGTGCTCATGACCTACCTCGGCATGATCACGCACTATCTCTACTTCTGGCCCGTTCTGGTCCTGCCCTTCGTCCTCTGTCTGCTGGCGGTCCCGCGCGGCGCGCTACGCCCGAGCGTCATCGTGGGGGCGGCGACTCTCGCCTCGATTGCGGCCTCGACGGGACTCTTCGGCGGCAATCTCGGACACCTCGACCGGTACATCGGGTACCGCAATGCCGAGACCATGTGCATCGCGGATGCTGTTCCGCACGGAGCCATCGGGTACGCGACGTTCTCGGATGCTCGGCGCCTCTCCCTCCCCGCCGCTGGCGGGTTCCGGCTCATCCAACTCTGGGCGAATGCCACGCCCGACTTCTGGCTCACCAACAGAGCTGCGGTGCGGAGCGAGGCAGGGACGTTCTTCTACCTGAACGGCTCGGGCGATGAGCCGCAGATCGATCCCACCGCGCTGCGTCGGTTGTTTGGGAGTCCTGACGTCGTCGCGAGGTGCAGCGGCAGCCAGTCGGTCTGGCGTTACACCGATCCGGCGAAGCTCAAACGGATCGCCGATTATTACCGTGTCGGATGAGCTGCTGCTCCCGCTCGGCAGCACGGAGTCCAGCGAAGGCGGAGTTGTGGAACGTAGGGTTTTGATATGAGGAGAGATTCGCTCACCATCGACGTCACCGGTGGCCCGATCCAGGGTGTGATGCGGCGAGGACTGCGCATGTGGCGTGGAATTCCCTACGCGGCATCCACCGGGGGCGACAACCGATTCCGACCGCCTCAGCCGGTGCAGCCGTGGGACGGCGTCCGCGATGCCGCCGCCTTCGGACCGATCGCCGCGCAGGATCGCGGCAGTCTTTTTCCCGGTCCCGGCGGACTCGGCGGGAGTTCGGAAGACTGTCTTTCGGTCAACGTGATCGCCCCCGCTTCTGTCTCACAGCGTCCGCGCCCGGTGATGGTGTTCATCCACGGTGGTGCATACGCGGTCGGCTCGTCTCGTGACATGCCGCAGCAGGGCGAGAGCCTGGTGCGCGACGGCGGAGTCGTGTTCGTTAATCTGAACTACCGTCTCGGAGCTTTCGGCTTCTTGGATTTCTCGCGGTACTCGACGCCCGAGCGACCGATTGACAACAATCTTGGATTGCGTGATCTGGTGGCGGGACTGGAATGGATCCGGGATAACATCGGCGCCTTCGGCGGCGACCCGGATAACGTCACCCTGTTCGGCGAGTCGGCGGGCGCAAATGCCGTGACGACGTTGATGTGCGTTCCCGCTGCCCGTGGTCTGTTCGTTCGCGCGATCGCCGAGAGCGCACCGGCAGAAGCGGTGTACGACGCCGAGGTCACAGCTCAGTGGGGAGCCGACTTTGTCGAGCGACTCGCCGACGTGGTCGGGAGCGCGCATCCGGGTTCCCCCGCGGATGCCGCTCAGCTGCTGACGACCGCGACGACCGCGCAGCTGGTGAGAGCCACGACCAGGACGATGCGCGAGACCCCGGACCGGGTGCCTGGCACGATCGCGCTCTGTCCCACGATCGACGGCGACTTCCTGCCGGAGCGACCCATCCACGCTTTCGCCAACGGACACGCGCATCCCATTCCGCTCATCATCGGGACCAACGATCGGGAGGGCTCGCTGTTCCGGGGCCGGCTTGACATCCTGGCCACGACACCCGCCAGAATCCAAGGCATTCTGGTCCGAACGCGCCGCCATCTCGCTCGGGCGCTGGCCGCGCAATATCCGCACCTGCCGACCAGGCGGGGCCGCGCCGACTTCGCCGGGGACTATGCCTTCTGGTATCCGTCGGTGGTCGTCGCCGATGGTCACTCCCGGTATGCGCCGGTGCACGCATATCGCTTCGACATCGCGCCGAGAGCTCTCCAGCTGCTCGGGCTCGATGCCACTCATGGGATCGAGCTTTTCGCGGTGTTCGACCGCGCGAGGACGCCGTTCGGGCGACTCGTCGGCGCGCTGGGTGGCTATGCCGACTTCGAGCGCACCGGCCGTCGCCTTCGCGCGAACTGGCTTCGTTTCGCCCGGGAAAGCACCGTGGATTCGGGATGGCCCGCCTACACCGAGGAGCACAGGAACACGCTGATCATCGACGCCGAGGATCGCGTTGAGCAAGATCCGCGTGCAGCGCGTCGGATCGCATGGCAGGAGTTCGTGCCACACATTTGACGCCCGGTGGTGACGATGTCGGCTCAGACGGCGCGACCGACGCTTCCCACCGCCGCGACGAGCGGCGTTCCGGATGCGTCGCGTTTCGCCCCGATCTCGGGCAACTCGCGGACTGAACCGTCGGCACCGACCGCAAGTGCGGGGACGGGCCCGACCCAGGCGAGAGCGATGATCGACTCGCCCTTCAAGAACGAGTGCGCACGCACGCCCCCCGTTGCTCGCCCCTTACCCGGGAACTCCCCGAACGTCGAAACCTTCGCGCGACCAGGGTCGGTTCCTGGGAGCACGTCCGCCGGAATCGACACCGTGACGACGCCAACGTCGGACTGTGGGTCGGCGGAACCGAAGAAGATCACCCTTGCTGTCGCGCTGAGGTTGATCCCGGCCATCCCACTCGCCGACACTCCCTGTGGGCGCACCTGGGCTGCCCCGAAGTGCAGCAGTTGGGCGTCGGAGGTCACGAACACCAGTTCATCGGTGTCCGGCGCCTGAGCGACACCGATCACTTCGTCGCCCGGTTTCAGCGCGATGACCTCGAAATCGGGCCGATTCGGATAACCACCCGCCGTCACCCGTTTGACGACGCCCTGTGCGGTCCCGAGTGCAATCGAGAGCTCCGATGTCAGCGACACCAGACCGAGCACCCGTTCTTTCCTGTCCACCAGGCCGAGGTAATCGGTGATCCGGGCTCCAGCCGCCAGCTGCACCGAGTTGGTCGGCACGGATGGCAGGTCGACCGGGGTGAACCTCACGAGACGTCCACGCGAGGTGATCGCCCCGAGTTCACCGCGGGTGGTGCTCAAGACGGATGACAGGATCGCGTCGTGCTTGCTTCGCCGGGTGGCGCGAGCGAGCGGTTCCGCGCCCTCCGGCACGTCGACGCGAACGGCCCGACCGGTCGTGGAAAGGATCACCATGGTCGGCAGGTCGGCGATCTCGAGGGCCGCTCCGCCCGATGCCGCCGCCTTCCGTTGGGCGGGGGTGCTGGCGATACTGCCGCGTGCTTCGGTCAGAAGGGTGCGACGTGGGGTACCGAAGCGCTCCGCCACCTCATCCAACTCCTGTGCGACCAGGGCGCGGAGGGCGGCCGGCGACGCCAGAAGCGTCTCGAGTTGGTCGATTTCGGCGCGGAGCGTGTCGCGCTCTGTTTCCAGCTCGATGCGGCTGAACTTCGTCAGACGCCGCAACTGCAACTCGAGGATGTAGTCCGCCTGCAGAGTGCTGAGGTCGAACACCTCCATCAGTCGCGTGCGGGCGTGCGCCGTGTCGTCGCTGCCGCGCACGACCTGGATCACCTCGTCGATATCGAGGATCGCGATCAGCAGCCCCTCCACCAGGTGCAGTCGTTCCTGGCGACGCCGGAGGCGATAGCGCGAGCGTCGTGTCACGACGGACACGCGATGGTCGAGGTAGACCCGCAGAAGCTCGCGCAGCCCGAGAGTCTGAGGCTTGCCCTCGACGAGGGCGACGTTGTTGATCGAGAATCCGTCTTCGAGTGGTGTCAGGCGGTAGAGCTGTTCGAGGACGGCTTCTGGACTGAAGCCCGTCTTGATGCCGATCACCAATCGCATGCCGTTCTTGCGATCGGTGAGGTCGGTGACATCCGCGATGCCGGTGATCTTCTTGGAGTTGACGCCGTCTTTGATCTTCTCGATGACTTTTTCGGGGCCGACGAGGTAGGGCAGTTCGGTGACCACGAGGCCGGTCCGTCGGGCGGACAGCTGCTCAACCGTGACCTTCGCGCGTGTCTTGAACGAGCCGCGTCCCGTGGCATATGCGTCTTTGACGCCCTCGAGGCCCACAATGGTTCCCCCCGTCGGCAGATCGGGGCCGGGCACATACGCCATCAGGTCCTCGAGCGTCGCCTGCGGATTCTCCAGCAAATACCTGGCGGCGGCAGCTACCTCGATCAGATTGTGGGGCGCCATGTTGGTGGCCATACCGACGGCGATCCCGCTCGATCCGTTGACCAGCAGGTTCGGGAAGGCCGCGGGCAGCACCTCAGGCTGGGTCAGCTGATTGTCGTAGTTGGGGACGAAATCGACGACGTCCTCGTCGAGATCGTCGGTCATCGCGACGGCCGCCGCCTGCATCCGCGCTTCGGTGTAGCGCGCCGCGGCGGGACCGTCATCCAGCGAACCGAAGTTGCCGTGCCCGTCCACCAGGGGCACCCGCATGGTGAAGTCCTGCGCGAGGCGCACCAGGGCGTCGTAGATCGCGGTGTCGCCGTGGGGATGCAGCCGACCCATCACATCGCCGACGACCCGAGCGGACTTAATGTGGCCGCGGTCCGGTCGAAGCCCCATCTCGCTCATCTGGAAGAGGATGCGCCGCTGCACCGGTTTGAGGCCGTCGCGCGCGTCGGGGAGCGCCCGTGAATAGATCACCGAATAGGCGTATTCGAGGAAGGAGCCCTGCATCTCGGCCGAGACATCGATGTCCTCGATGCGCTCGCCAGCTGTCGGTGCCGCGGGGGAATTTTCAGGGGGAGTCATAAGATCGAGCCCATGTTACCGGCGGCGAAATCACACCGGTTCAGCCTGGCCGACGTGATGCCGAATTGCCTCGATGCGCTTCACGGACGTCGGGGAGCGCTGGGCCTCCTGCCTGTCACCCACGCCGTCGTGCTGTTGGTGGATGGCCTGGGCACCGCGGCACTGACACCTCGGAGCGGTCATGCTCGCACGCTCGCGTCCCGCCTCGGTGTCGATCGCGCGCTCTCCTCGGTGTTCCCGACGACGACCGCTGCCGGGCTGGCGTCGCTGACGACCGGTCGCCCGCCCGGTCAGCATGGCCTGGTCGGGTACACGGCTTTCGATGCCGTCAACGACAGGGTGGTCAACCAGCTGACGGGGTGGGATGACGAGGTGATGACCACCGACTGGCAGCGCCTGCCCACCCTGTTCGAAATCGCGGCGGGCGCAGGGTTGGCGGCGATCGCGATCGGACCTGCGCGCTACCGCGAGTCGGGTTTCACGAGGGCGGTATTGCGCGGCGCTGACTATCGCACCGGGAGTTCCATCGCAGACCGCCTCACCAGAGCCCAGGAGGCGCTCTCCGGACCGCCGGCGCTGATCTACGTCTATGTGCCAGAGCTCGACTCCGCGGCGCACGCACACGGACTCGAGTCGCGCAACTGGCTGTCGGCCCTGGAAGAGCTGGATGCAGCCGTTGGCCATTTCGTCCGCGCCCTCGGCCCCACGCACGGCCTCCTGGTCACGGCCGACCACGGGGTGATCGATATTCCGCACGCGGCGCAGCGCATGGTGGCGCCGGAGTTGCTTGCCGGTGTGCGGCACGTGGCAGGCGAGCCGCGCTGCCTGCAGTTGCAACTCGAGGCGGGCGAGTCCGCCGAGAGCCACGCCGAGCGGTGGCGCGCGCACGAGGGTCAGCGCGCCTGGGTCGCGACTCGAAGCGAAGCGATCGACGCCGGGTGGTTCGGTGAGGTCGCGCCCGAGGTCCTCCCGCGTATCGGGGAGATTCTCGTCGCCGCGCGTCAGCGGATCGCATACTACGTCGATCCCGACGACACGGGGAGGCGGATGATCGGGCAGCACGGTTCGCTATCCCCGGACGAAACCACCATCCCGCTGCTTCGTTTCGGTCGCTGGGGCTAGTAGCTTCTCGGCGACGCAGATCCGCTACAGATCGTCGTCGGGCCGCGCTCCGAACACGATCTCATCCCAACTCGGCATCGCCGTGCGCCCGCGGCGTTTACCGAGCGGACCGGTGTCGCGGCTGGCCCCGGTTGGCGGCGCGCCGCGTGACCCGACCGGCACGTCGCTGGGCGAGTCCATCGGAATGTCGATCAGACGAACCGAACCGGTGGATGGGTGTGTCGCCATCGATTCCTCGTGATCAAGCTCCATCGGATCGCGTTCACCCCGACGTCGGCGGAGCGCTTCGAGAAGATCTGCTGTCTGGTGGTGACCCGAGGGTGCCGCGTCATCCGGAGTCTCGGTGGCAACGATCGTCATGACCGAGACCACGTCGACGGTCTGACCGTCCGTCGACGCCGGTTCGATGGACTCGAACGCACCGCTATCGAAGCGTCCCGTGTCGGCGAGCGGGTCGTCGACGGGGACCGCTCGGAGCCGGGGGAGAAGACTCGCCGGCATGTCACCCTGCTGCGACAGCGAGATCGCCTCGGGGTTCAGGGGAGCGAGCGCGCCCTTTTTGGGTTCGAAGGACCAGCGTGCGTCACGCTCGATGGTTTGGTTCACGAAGGTGAGCTTGACGATCCAGCCGCCACCCTGCTCTTTCCAGCTCGCCCAGCGTTCGCCGATCGCGCCCATCTCGGCGAGTCGACCGCGGATCACGGATCCGAACGTCGCGCCCCCCAACATCGGGTCGGTCTCGATGGCGGTGTGCACCGCGACGTTGAGAGCCGACTCGATGACATACTCGCGCTCGGCGAGGACGGGCCCCTCGAAGCGCTGGATGTAGTCGAGCGATGCCCCGGTGACCGCGGCAACGTCTTCGGCGGACATCCCGGACCGGATATGGGCCTGGATGTCGCGCGGTGCCAGCTTGGGAGCCGCGCCCGCTTGTGGTGACGTCTGTCGCAGTCGCGACTTCAAGACGTCGTCGATGGGCAGGCGGAATCGTGTCCCGCCGTCGGAGGCGACGAGGAGAGCCCCGTCTTCCACTCCGATGACCTTCAGCTCATCCATGCTGAACGACCTCCAAGCCGTGATGAATCACGGTCAGGATGGCACGAGGTGGTCGCGAAACCCGGGAATAACGCGGGCGCGCCGTCAGTTGCACGGAACGCGACGAAGAGTACTGCTCACCGGTTTGCTTATCCAGGTTCGATAATGCAGACTGTCGCCGCCGACGGAGACACGTACGGCACTTGAGAGATGGATGGGAATGGCAACCGACTACGACGCCCCGAGGAAGACGGATGAGGACACGGACTCCATCCAGGCCCTTCAGGAGCGTGTTCCGGACAAAATGTCGGGTGTTGTCGACGTGGATGACTCCGACAACCCGGGCTTCGAGCTTGGCGGTTCTGACCTGTCAGACCTCGACCTCGATGTGGTGGTGCTTCCGGCCCAGGCCGATGAGTTCACCTGCGTCAGCTGCTTTCTGGTGAAGCTCCAGTCCCAGCTCGACCACGAGACGAAGCTCGGACCGGTCTGCCAGGAGTGCGCGTCCTAGCTCTCGTGCTTCTCTGAAGAACGGAGAGCTGCCGCGAGTCGTTTCGGCTGCCTTGTCGATACCAGCCAGTACGGCGTCGGGTCGCTCGGGTCGTCGAGTTGGACCCGAACCAGCCCCGGAATCCAGCCTCTGAGCAGCAGCCAGGCGCGAGCGTCCAGTCGTGTTCCCCGTTCAGCCGTCGCCTCCCGCCCCTCGAATCCCTCCACGTTCGCGACAACGGCGCGGGGCAGCCGCGCCCGGCCCGCCGCGAAGGAATCCGCCGTGACGACCAGCGTCGGCGTCGTCGCCACAAGCGTGACGACGATCGCGCCGTAGAGCACGATCGCGCACACGATGCCCGCGGTCATGGAGATCGGCAGAAAAACGAGCAGGCTGGCCGGGATCACGAGCGCGGTCGCGAGGAATACCCACAGTGCGGGCCAGAGGCGCTCGCGATAGATCGGCATGGTCCCATTCGACCATGGGCTAGCCTCAATCCGTGACCGAGTCCGTCGAGGTGCTGTTGCACGGAGCCGAAGTTCCTCAGTACGCGCATGCAGGCGACGCGGGTGCCGATCTGCTGTCCGCGGATCACGTCGTGATCTCCCCGGGGGAGCGCGTCGTGGTGGGGACGGGCGTGTCGATCGCATTGCCGCACGGTTTCGCGGGCTTCGTGGTGCCGCGCAGCGGCCTGGCAGCCAAGCATGGACTCACCATCGTGAACACGCCAGGAACGATCGACGCCGGCTATCGCGGTGAGATCCGAGTGATCCTGCTCAACACCGACCGCTCGGAGCCGTACACGGTGCGCGCCGGGGACCGGATCGCGCAGCTCGTCGTCATGCCCGTCATGCGCGCCCGATTCGTTCCGGTCGAACGACTCCCCGGCACTGAGCGGGGCGAGAGCGGCTTCGGCTCGACCGGCTACGGCGCCACCCCCGTTGAATCGCCAAGCCAAGGAGGACTGCACGCGTGAGTGACGCTGGCCCGGATACCGCGATCCCCGAAGAGCACCCCAAATCCGCTCCTGCCAACCGCGCGACCGACGGTCCGCTCGACGAGGCCGAAGCGAACCACGTTCGCCCCTATGTCGACCTCGGCGGTGTCAAGGTGCTGCCACGTCCGGAGCTCGCGCTCCGGCTCGAAGTCGAAGAGGGTGGCGCGCGCGTTGTGGCTGTCGCCCTCGACTACGCTGGCTCGACGTTGCAAGTGCAGCCCTTTGCCGCACCGCGCAACAGCGGACTCTGGCACGAGATCCGCGAACAGATCGTGGAGCAGATCGCGCGCCAAGGGGGCACCACCACGACGACGACGGGCCCTTTCGGCCCGGAGATCCGCGCCGAGATTCCCGCGCCGGGCAGCGAAAGCAGCCGAATCGCCCGGTTCATCGGCGTTGACGGTCCTCGTTGGTTCTTGCGCGGGGTGATCAGCGGCCAGGCTCTCGTTGATGCGGACGCTGCGTCGCGAGTCGAAGAGCTTTTTCGCAGCATCGTCGTGGTGCGCGGCACGACGCCGATGCCTCCGCGCGATCTGATCCCGCTGCAGGTGCCACCGTCCGTTGCGGGCGGCACACCACAGAGCGTCTGATGTCTGCGTCGCCCGATGGCACCGAGCGGCCCGAGACTCAGCCCATCGAGCCCGATGTCCGCGAACAACTCGCGCGGGCGGTCCGCCGTTCGGGGCTCGGTCGCGTTGCTCCGGACCAGACCCCCTCAGCAGCCACGCTGCTGCTGGCGATGGGCGGCGCGCGAGGGATCGTCGAATCGATCCTGCCGGGGCTGCTGTTCCTGATCACCTTCACGATCACCCGCAACATCCTCTGGTCGGTTGCCGCACCGGTTGTCATCGCCGTGATCTTCATGGCATTCCGACTTGCCCGTCGCGAACCGGTCACCTCGGCCATCGCCGGCGCGGTCGGCATCGTCGTGTCGGCGTTGCTCGCTCTCGTCACAGGTCGCGTCGAGAACAACTTCGTACCTGGCTTCTTCATCAATGCCGCAATCCTGCTGGCGATGCTCATGAGCCTCGCCCTCCGTCGCCCGCTTCTCGGTGTGCTCGCGTCGCTTCTCCTCAGTGATCCCGAATGGCGAGATGACCGCGCTCAACTTCGCGTCGCCGACATCGCCACCTGGTTCTGGGTGGGACTTGCGGTGATTCGCCTCGGGGTCGAGCTGCCGCTCTACTTCCTGCAGGACGTCTCGTCCCTCGCGGCCGCACGTCTGATCACCGGGGTTCCTCTCTACGCCCTGATCCTCTGGCTGACCTGGCTCGTGATGCGTACCGCCTGGACGGCTCCGGTGCGGGTGGACGACGGCGATCCCGGGGATTCGCGCGGCGTCAAGAACCCCTGACACGCGGGGGTGGCTTCCGTCATGCCACCGAGTCATATATCTTGATATCAAGATAAATCGAGTCGGTGGTACCGATCGCGCTGTGGCATCTCAGGATTAGGGTTGCCTTGCTAGAGGATGCCACGCTGCGACCAGCAGGATGGTCGATGACGAGCAAGGGAGACGCCATGTCGGCGGTTGACAGTTTCGGTTCTAAGAGCACCCTGACGGTGGGCGGGACGGAGTACGAGGTCTTCCGCGTCGATACCGTTCCCGGTTACGAGAAGCTCCCGTTCAGCCTCAAAGTGCTGCTCGAGAACCTGCTCCGCACCGAGGACGGTGCGAACGTCACCAAGGCGCAGATCGAAGCGCTCGGCTCCTGGGTGCCGACCGCCGATCCCGACACCGAGATCCAGTTCACGCCGGCTCGCGTGGTCATGCAGGACTTCACCGGCGTTCCCTGCATCGTCGATTTGGCCACCATGCGGGAGGCGGTCGGTGCGCTGGGCGGCGACCCGAACAAGATCAACCCGCTCGCCCCGGCCGAGCTCGTCATCGACCACTCCGTGATCGCCGATCTCTTCGGTACCGAGGATGCCCTCGAGCGCAACGTCGAGATCGAGTACGAACGCAATGGCGAGCGCTACCAGTTCCTGCGCTGGGGACAGACCGCGTTCGACGACTTCAAGGTCGTGCCGCCGGGAACAGGCATCGTGCACCAGGTCAACATCGAATACCTTGCGCGCGTCACCTTCACACGCAACGTCGGAGGCGTGCTGCGCGCGTATCCGGACACCCTGGTCGGCACCGACTCGCACACGACGATGGTCAACGGTCTCGGTGTGCTCGGCTGGGGCGTGGGCGGTATCGAAGCAGAGGCTGCCATGCTCGGTCAGCCGGTCTCGATGCTCATCCCGAAGGTCGTCGGATTCAAGCTGAGCGGATCGATTCCCACGGGCGTCACCGCGACCGACGTGGTCCTCACGATCACGCAGATGCTGCGCAAGCACGGCGTCGTTGGCAAGTTCGTCGAGTTCTATGGAGCGGGCGTCTCCGAGGTGCCGCTCGCCAACCGCGCGACCATCGGCAACATGAGCCCCGAGTTCGGCTCCACCGCCGCGATGTTCCCCATCGACCAGGTGACGTTGGACTACCTGCGCATGACGGGCCGCGACGAGGAGCAGATTGCGCTCGTCGAGGCATACTCGAAGCTGCAGAAGCTGTGGCACGACCCCGAGTCGGAGCCGAGCTTCAGCGAATACCTCGAGCTCGACCTCTCCACGGTCGTCCCCTCTATCGCCGGGCCGAAGCGACCGCAGGACCGCGTCATCCTGACCGAGTCCAAGCAGCAGTTCGAGAAGGACCTCGTCGACTACGCGGATGCCGACCGTTCCCAGGTCGATGCCGCGGTCGAGAACACCTTCCCGGCCTCCGACCCGCTGGGCTTCACCTCGCAGGACGAGGACACCGCGCACGACCTCAACCACGTGCACGTCTCCGCGGCACCCAAGAGCGCCTCGAAGCCCGTCAACGTCAATCTCGCCGACGGTACGGAATACACGCTCGATCACGGCGCCGTGGCCGTCGCGGCCATCACCTCGTGCACGAACACCTCGAACCCCAGCGTCATGATGGCGGCGGGCATCCTGGCCCGCAATGCGAACCGCAAGGGTCTCAAGTCCAAGCCGTGGGTCAAGACGACGCTGGCTCCGGGATCCAAGGTCGTCACGGACTACTACGACAAGTCGGGCCTGACCACCGAGCTCGAGAAACTCGGCTTCTACACGGTCGGCTACGGCTGCACGGTCTGCATCGGCAACACCGGCCCCCTGATCGACGAGGTCTCCGCCGCGATCAACGACAACGATCTCGCGGTCACGGCAGTGCTCTCAGGCAACCGCAACTTCGAGGGCCGCATCAGCCCCGACGTGAAGATGAACTACCTGGCCAGCCCGCCTCTGGTGATCGCCTACGCACTTGCCGGGTCCATGAACTTCGACTTCGAGACCGACTCGCTCGGCACCGACACGGAGGGCAACGAGGTCTACCTGAAGGACATCTGGCCGGACGCCGCCGAGGTTCAGAAGACCATCGACGAGTCCATCACGACCGACATGTTCACGAAGGAGTACGGCGCGGTCTTCGACGGTGACGAGCGTTGGCGTTCGCTGCCGACGCCCGACAGTGAGGTCTTCGAGTGGGACGCGAACTCGACGTACGTGCGCAAGCCTCCGTACTTCGAGGGGATGACGCTCGAGACGAGTCCGGTCGTCGATATCAGCGGCGCACGCGTGCTCGCCAAGCTCGGGGACTCGGTCACCACCGACCACATCTCTCCCGCCGGGAACATCAAGGCGGACAGCCCCGCCGGCAAGTACCTCCAGGAGAAGGGCGTCGACCGCAGGGACTTCAACTCCTACGGATCGCGTCGCGGCAACCACGAGGTGATGATCCGCGGGACCTTTGCCAACATTCGCCTTCGGAACCAGCTGTTGGACGGCGTCGAAGGCGGCTTCACCCGCGACTTCACCCAGGCGGATGGGCCGCAAGCGTTCATCTACGACGCGAGCATCAACTATCAGGCCGCCGGCACACCGCTCGTCATCTTCGCCGGCAAGGAGTACGGCTCCGGGTCGAGCCGCGACTGGGCCGCCAAGGGAACCAACCTGCTCGGCGTCAAGGCGGTCATCGCGGAGAGCTTCGAGCGCATCCACCGCTCGAACCTGATCGGGATGGGCGTCATCCCGCTGCAGTTCCCTGCGGGTCAGACGGCAGACAGCCTGGGACTCGATGGCACCGAGGTCGTCAGCATCTCGGGGATCACCGAGCTCAATGACGGATCGACACCCTCCACGGTGCATGTGACCGCGACGGCGAGTGAGAACTCGCCATCGGGGAAGGCTCCCGTCGAGTTCGATGCGGTGGTTCGCATCGATACTCCCGGCGAAGCCGACTACTACCGCAACGGTGGCATCCTGCAGTACGTGCTCAGGAGCTTGGTCTAGCCGGGAGGCGCTCGCGATCCGGCCCAACGCGGCTGCGGCTCGTAGACTCGCTCTATGTCACTGCTCGAAGAAATCCGGACTCCCCGTGATCTGGATGCACTCACCCGTGAGCAACTGTCACAGCTCTCGGAGGAGATCCGGACCTTCTTGATCTCGGAAGTGTCGAAGACAGGCGGACACCTCGGACCGAACCTCGGTGTTGTCGAACTCACGGTGGCGATCCATCGGGTCTTCGACTCGCCGAACGACGCGATCATCTTCGACACGGGGCATCAGAGTTACGTGCACAAGCTGTTGACCGGTCGGCAGGACTTCTCTCGCCTGCGGATGAAGGACGGTCTCGCCGGCTACCCGCAACGGTCAGAATCGGTGCATGACATCGTGGAGAGTTCCCACGCATCGAGCTCGCTCAGCTGGGCAGACGGGATCTCGCGCGCGTTCACGATGACCGGTCAGAAGGACCGCCACGTGGTCGCGGTGGTCGGCGACGGGGCCCTGACGGGTGGGATGACCTGGGAAGCGTTGAACAACATCAGCGACGACAACAATCGCCGGCTGGTGATCGTCGTCAATGACAACGGCCGCTCCTATGCGCCGACCATCGGCGGGATGGCGCGCTTTCTGAACACCGTCCGCACCCGCCGCGGGTACCGCAATCTCTATCGCACGAGCGAGCGCCTGTTCGCCCGCTTCGGGGCACCCGGTCGGGCCATCTACCGCGGGACCCGGGGGGCGATGCACGGATTCCTCGCCCGTTTCAGCAACAACGAGGCGCTGTATTCGAATCTTGACATCAAGTACATCGGCCCGGTCCACGGGCACGATCTTGCGGCGATCGAAGAGGCGCTGACGCAGGCACGGAACTACGAGGCACCGGTGATCGTGCACGTCATCACCGAGAAGGGCCATGGATATCAGCCCGCGGTCGCGGACGTCGCAGATCGCTTCCACGCGGTCGGTCAGATCGACCCCGAGACCGGTGAGCCGATCGAACACGCCGGCCGACCATCCTGGACCTCGGTCTTCTCCGATGAGCTCCTCGTGCTCGCCGACCGCAACCCCCGGATCGTGGGAATCACGGCAGCGATGCTCCGACCGACCGGCTTGCATCGCTTGGCAGAGAAGCACCCCGAGCGCGTCTTCGACGTCGGGATCGCCGAGCAGCACGCGGTCACCAGCGCCGCCGGGCTGGCCTTCGGTGGTTTGCACCCGGTTGTCGCGCTCTATGCCACTTTCGTCAATCGGGCGTTCGACCAGGTGCTGATGGATGTCGGCCTCCATCACGCCGGCGTGACGTTCGTGCTCGATCGGGCGGGTGTCACGGGCCCGGACGGGCCGAGCCACCACGGCATGTGGGACCTGGCCATCTTGCAGGCTGTTCCAGGCATCCGCATCGCGGCGCCTCGGGATGCCCCCCGGCTGCGAGAAGAACTCGCCGAGGCGCTGGCGGTCGACGACGCGCCGACGGTGCTGCGTTTTCCGAAAGGCAATATCGGGAACGAGTTCGACGCCCAGCGCCGCACGTCCGACGGCGTCGACGTGCTCAGGGAGGCCGCGCACCGCGACGTGCTGATCGTGGCAGTCGGACCGATGGTGAAAATCGCCCTGCAGGTCGCCGACCGGCTCGCCGCGCAGGGCATCGGTGCAACCGTGATCGATCCGCGGTGGGTGATCCCGGTCTCGGCGAGCATCATCGAACTCGCCGCCCAGCATCGGCTGGTGGTGACGATCGAGGACGGCATCCGGGTCGGTGGGATCGGCACGCGGATCCGTCAGGAGCTCCGTGCTGCGGGCGTCGACACGGCCGTCGATGAGCTCGGGTTGCCCGATGAGTTCATCGCGCACGCCTCGCGGGACGAGATCCTCGCCGATGTCGGCCTCACCGATCAGCAGATCGCGCGCGACATCGTGTCCCAGGTGCTCGGGCAACGCATTCCGGTTGCGCGCCCGCTCCCCGAAGACGCGGAGGACCGCGTCGAGCAAGCAGAACTCTAGCCCTCCCAGAAAGGCCGACCCGCTATGAAAACCACTCTCCTCGGTTCTCTCGAGGTGTCCCGTCTCGGTCTGGGCACGATGGGAATGTCCGCGTTCTACACCGGTGCCGACACCGACGAAGCGGAGTCGATTCGTACCATCCGCCGTGCCCTCGAACTCGGCATCACCTTCTTCGACACCGCGCAGGCGTACGGACCCTTCACCAACGAGGAGCTCCTCGGCCGCGCGCTCGGTGCCGATCGCGACCGCGTCGTCGTCGCCTCCAAGTTCGCGATCGTCAACCGGACAACCGGACAGCGAGAGCAGGACGGCAGCCCCGCGAATCTGCGGGCATCGTTCGACGATTCCTTGCGCAGGCTGGGCACCGACTATCTCGATCTCTACTACGAACACCGCATCGATCCCCGGGTGCCCGTCGAAGAGACGGTGGGGGCGTTCGCTGAGCTGATCCAGGCGGGCAAACTTCGCGGCTACGGGCTGTCCGAGGCCTCCGCTGACACGATCCGCCGGGCGCACGCCATTCATCCGGTCACCGCAGTGCAGAGCGAATACTCGCTCTGGACCCGCGATCCCGAAGGCGCTGTTCTTCCCCTGCTCCGGGAACTCGGCATCGGTCTGGTGCCGTACTCGCCGCTCGGCCGCGGCTTCTTGACCGGGGCGCTGCGCTCCACCGCATCTCTCGACGCCGGCGACTTCCGTCGCACCAGCCCGCGTTTCGAGGGCGAGAACCTGGCTGAGAATCTGAAGATTCTGGATGCCGTGGAGGCCGTCGCCGTGGAGGTCGGGGCCACCGCCGCGCAGGTTGCGCTCGCCTGGCTGCTCGCTCAGGGTGAGGGCATCGCGCCCATCCCCGGTACCAAACGGGTCGACCGACTGGAGGAGAACGCGGCGGCCGATGCGGTGGTCTTGACCGCCGAACAGCTCACGACCCTGAGCGCTCTGCCGGCGCCCCGCGGTGACCGATACGCCGATATGAGTGCCGTCAACCGCTGAGGCCTCCGGAGGACTCGTGACCCAGACCACCGCATCCGACACCACGGCCTACACCCAGGGTCGACTCGACGGACGATCTCGCCTGGCGGTCACCCTGTTGCTCGCGGCGGTCTTCGTGGTGTTCCTCAACGAGACATTCCTGAGCGTGGCGCTGCCCGGCATCCTGGTCGATCTGAAGATCACACCGAGCCTCGGACAGTGGCTGACGACCGGCTTCGCGTTGACGATGTCTGTTGTCATCCCGATCACCGGCTGGCTCCTGCAGCGTCTGAACACCCGTCCCGTCTTCATCACCGCGATGAGCTTGTTCAGCGCGGGCACGCTCATCGCGGCGACGGCGCCCGGGTTCAGCGTGCTGCTTGTCGGGCGCATCGTGCAGGCTTCCGGCACCGCGATCATGATGCCGCTCATGATGACGACGGTGATGTCGCTCGTTCCCCCGCAGTCGCTCGGTCGAATGATGGGTCGCATCTCGATCGTCATGTCGGTCGCGCCGGCCGTCGGCCCGACGATCTCCGGGTTCCTGTTGCCGCTTGTCCACTGGCGCGGGCTCTTCTGGGTCATGTTGCCCATCGCACTGGCGATGCTGGTCGTCGGCATTGTGCGCGTTCCGAACGTCTCCGAGCCGCGCAGAGTCCCTCTCGACGTGCTGTCGGTGATCGTGTCGGCGATCGCCTTCGGCGCTCTCGTCGACGGGCTGAGCAGCATCGGGCAGGTCGCCGAGGGCGACGCGGCGTTGCCGGCCTGGATTCCGCTTGCTGTCGGGGTGCTGTTCCTCCTCGTCTTCGTGTTCCGCCAGCGCGCTCTGCAACGAACGGATGCCGCGCTGCTCGACCTGCGGACGTTCCGTTCCCGCACCTTCTCGATGTCGATCCTCATGCTGGCGATCAGCATGGTTGCCCTATTCGGTACGGTGATCGTGCTTCCGCTGTACATGCAGAATGTGCTGCATCAGAGCACGGTGGTCATCGGACTCACGCTTCTCCCCGGCGGTCTGCTCATGGGACTGATGGGCCCGCTCGTCGGTCGTCTCTACGACAGCTACGGGCCGCGCCCGCTCGTCGTCCCCGGCGCAGGGGTCGTGAGCGCGGTCTTCTGGGCGCTCAGCATGGTCACGGAGAACACACCGGTGGTCATGATCGTGATTGCCTATCTGGTGCTGAGCCTCGGGCTCGCGTTCCTGTTCACCCCGCTCTTCACCGCGGGGCTCGGTGCCCTGCCGCCGCACCTCTATTCGCATGGGAGCGCGACGATCGCGACGATCCAGCAGGTGGCCGGTGCAGCGGGAACGGCCGTCTTCATCGCATTCCTGGCCATCGGCACCGCGAGCGGTCACGCCGCCGGTCTCGGCGTGGAAGGGTCGATCGCGACCGGGGTCCGCCTGGCGTTCATGGTCGGCGGCATCGTCTCGCTGGCGGCGATCGTGGTGGCCTTCTTCGTGACGAAGCCGACGCAGCCCACCGTGGTCGACACGGTGGGCGACGCGGTTGTGGACTCCCTCGTCGAGTAGGGAACTACCTCACGCCGACGATCATGGGCGTGTGGAAGGTCCCACCGAAGACGCGCTGGCTTGCGCCGACGCGATCGAGGTACGGCGTGATCCCCCCCATCTGGAACGGCCAACCCGCTCCGAGAATGAGGCACAGGTCGATGTCCTCGGCCGCCGCGACGACCTTCTCGTCGAGCATCCGGTGGATCTCATCGGCCAGGCCGTCCTCAATCCGCTGACGGAGTTCTGCGGCCGTGGAGGGTGTTGCCCCTGCGGGCACGTGCTTCATCACAATCGCCATGGCAGCGGGGTCGAAGCCCTTGACCTTGCCCTTGGCGTCCTTCTCCTGCAGACGGCCGTACTCGGCCAGTTCGTCGAGCGCTGGGCTCTCGTAGAACCGGTCGGGGAAGGCGTCGTGATGGGTGTGCAGGACGTGCGCACCGATCGGGAGGCCGACAAGTTCCATCAAGGCGAACGGGTCCATCGGCATGCCGAAGGGCCGAACCGCCTCCACGATGGTCTCGGGCGGTGTTCCGCTCTCGAGGGCGTGCATGTTCTCGCCGAGCAGCTTGGCCAGCACCCGGTTGACCACGAAACCGGGGGTGTCCGTCGTGATCACCGCGTTCTTCCGCAGGGCGGCAGCCGTCACCATCGCGGTGCTGAGCGCCTCCTCAGTGGTCGCCGCCGTCCTGACCACCTCGATCAGCGGCATCACCGCGACCGGGTTGAAGAAGTGGAAACCGACCACCCGTTCCGGATGCTTGAGCGTCGCGCCGATCTGCTCGACCGAGAGAGACGAGGTGTTTGTGGCCAAGATCGCGTCGTCCGCGATGTACTGCTCGACGTCAGCGAAGACCTGCTGTTTGACGCTCAGCTCCTCGAAGACGGCCTCGATGACCCAGTCGCAGTCCGCGAAATCCCGCTTGTCCGTCGTACCGCTGACGAGGGCCTTGAGACGATTCGACTCGTCGGTGCTGATCCTGCCCTTCGCCAGAAGTTTGTCGATCTCGCCGGCGATGTAGTCGAGGCCCTTGTCGACGCGCGACTGGTCGAGGTCGGTAATCACCACCGGCACTTTGAGACGGCGCACGAAGAGCAGAGCGAACTGACTGGCCATGAGACCCGCACCGATCACGCCGACCTTGCCGACCTTCTTGGCGAGCGCTTTGTCGGGGGCACCCGCTGGGCGCTTGGCGCGCTTCTGCACGAGGTCGAATGCATAGATGCTGGCGCGGAACTGGTCACCCGAGATCAGGTCCGCGAGGGCTTCGTCTTCGGCGGCGAACGCCTCTCTCTTGCTGGAACTCTTGGCCGCTTTGAGCAGCGCGAGGGCCCGATACGGGCTCTCCGCGACCCGGCCGAGACGGCTGGCGATGGTCTTGTCTGCGATGCCGATCGCCACATCCCACTTGACGGCGCGTTCGAGTCTTCCGGGCTCGTGGGGCCGCTTCACCTTGATGGCGCCGGTCAGCACACCGTCGGTCCACTTGAGAGAATCCTCGAGGAAGGTCGCCGGCGGGAAGATCGCGTCCGCGATCCCCAGTTCGAAAGCCTTCGTGCCCGTGAGCATCGTGTTGGTCTTCAGAGGATTCGAGACGACGACCTCGAGCGCATTCTCAATGCCGACCAGATTCGGCATCAGGAACGCGCCGCCCCAGCCTGGGATGATGCCGAGGAAGACCTCGGGAAGGGCGAAAGCAGGCACCGAGGAGTCGATCGTGCGGTAGCTCGAGTTGAGACCGATTTCGACGCCACCGCCGAGGGCGAGTCCGTTCGTGTATGCGAACGACGGCACGCCGAGTTCACCCAGCCGTCCGAGTGTCGCGTGACCGAGCTGCGCCATCAGCAGGCCGATCTCCCGGCTGGGAAGTTCCCCCGCCCGTGACAGATCTGCGCCGGCGGCCAGAATGAACTTCTTGCCGGTGATCGCGACCGCGTCGATTTCTTTCGCGGCGGCACGGGCCTTCAACTGGTCGAGCACACCGGAGAGCTCGGTGAGTGTCGCCGGACCCAGTGTGTTCGGACGCGTGTGGTCACGCCCGTTATCGAGCGTGATCAGAGCGAGACGCTTGCCGCTCGCCAGCACGATGTCGCGCACGAAGGAGTGCGTGATGACCTCGTCCGGGTCGAGGGCGACGAGCGGCGAGAAGTCGATTCCCTCGTACTGGGCGACCGCCGATTCGCCGGCCGCCATCACTTGCCGCCCTTGCCGGCGAAGTGCGGGTTCTCCCAGATGATGGTGCCGCCCTGTCCCAGGCCGACGCACATGGCGGTCAGGCCGTAGCGCACATCGGGGCGCTCCTCGAACTCGCGAGCAAGCTGGATCATCAGGCGAACACCCGAGGAGGCAAGCGGATGCCCGATCGCGATCGCGCCGCCCCACGGGTTCACGCGCGGGTCGTCATCGTCGAGACCGAAGTGGTCGAGGAACGACAGGACCTGCACCGAGAACGCCTCGTTCAGTTCGAAGAGGCCGACGTCGGTGATCGACAAGCCGGCCTTGCGGAGGGCCTTCTCGGTGCTGGGCACCGGTCCGAGCCCCATGACCTCGGGTTCGACACCCGCGAAAGCGAAGCTCACCATGCGCATCTTGACACCGAGGTTCAGCTCCTTGGCAACGGTCTCACTCGCGAGAAGTGAGACGGCGGCGCCGTCGGTCAGGGGCGAGGAGTTTCCCGCGGAGACCCGCCCATGGCTTCGGAACGGGGTCTTCAACGTCGCGAGACCCTCCATCGTGGTCTCGGGGCGCATCCCCTCGTCCTGGGTCGCAAGGCCCCATCCGGCGTCGCTCGCGATGGCGACCGGGATGAGGTCCGGCTGGATCTTGCCGGCGGCATACGCGGCGGCGACCTTCTGCTGACTGCGCATGCCGAACCGGTCGGCACGCTCTTTGGTCAGGGCGGGGAAGCGGTCGTGCAGGTTCTCGGCGGTGGCACCCATCGCGAGAGCCGCGGGGTCCACGAGCTTCTCGGCGATGAATCGCGGGTTCACATCCGCGCCGAAACCCATCGGGTGCCTGCCCATGTGCTCGACGCCGCCCGCGATGCCGATGTCGTATGCGCCGTACCCGATCGCCGCGCCGATCGTCGACACGGTGGTCATCGCACCGGCGCACATGCGGTCGAGCGCGTAGCCGGGCACGCTGAGCGGCAATCCGGCCAGGATGGCGGCAGTGCGGCCGAGTGTGAGGCCCTGGTCGCCGGTCTGCGTGGTCGCGGCGATACCGACGTCGTCTACGCGATCCGTTGGCAGATTGGGGTTGCGTTCGATCAGGCCGATCATGGCTTTCACGATCAGGTCATCAGCACGGGTGTTCCAGTACTGGCCCTTCTCGCCGGCTCGACCGAACGGGGTGCGAACCCCATCGACGAAGACGACTTCTGCTCTCTCGGCCACGATGCCTCCATGTGTGCTTGTCACAACGACTCGGGCAGCACGTTACGCGCTGAGAACCCGGGATGCTGTTCAGCCTAGGCAGGTGCAGGGAAGGGTCAGAATCCTTTGATCATTCCGACGAAGTGGATTCCGGTGCCTCGATCGCGCTTTGTGGGGGAACCACAAAGGCATCGGCGATGACCTGTGCAGTTGCGTCAAGCTGCCAGGGGCGCGCGCCGAGAGCTCGGAGAGCGTCTGCGACTCCCGCCGCGTCGGCGGGCTCCGGCGGATGCCAGGCCACTCGACGCAGCAGCTCGGGCGTCAAGAGGTTCTCCATGGGGATCTCCATCGTCTCGGAGACGACGGCCACGGCGGCGCGGGCACGTTTCAACCGGCCGTCAGCTTCTGGATTCTTCTCGGCCCAGACGCGCGGCGGCGGGAGAGTGTCGCTCGGTGGACGCAGCTGCGGCAGTTCGGTCTCGGCCAATCCACGCTCGATCGCGGCGAACCACCGATCCAGCTGGCTTCGGCTGGCTCGCCCCGTGAACTCCTTCATCGCCGAGAGCTCGCGCTTGGTCGTCGGCAGCATGCGCGCGGCCGCCACCAGTGACCCATCGGGCACCAGGCGCCCGGGAGCGGTGTCGATCTCGCGGGCATAGTCGTCGCGCGCGTTCCACAGGGATCGAGCAACCGCGAGGTTTCTGACGTGACGGAGCGCGTGGAGTCCCGCGAGGCGTCGCCACGGCTCCTCCCGCACCGGGATCTGCCGAGCGAGCACCGCGGCGAACTCCTGCTCGGCGACAGCCGTCTTGCCCGCTGCATCCAGGATTTCGCCGATCTTGTCCCGCAACTCCGGCAACAACTCGACGTCGAGGGCGGCATAGACCAGCCACGACTGGGGGAGCGGTCTCGTCGACCAGTCCGCCGCGGAGTGCTCCTTGGCGAGATGAATGCCGAGCAGCTGCTCGACGACCGGCCCCAATCCCACGCGGGGAAGCCCCGCGAGCCGAGCCCCGAGTTCGGTATCGAAGATGCGACTCGGATCGAGACCCACTTCACGCAAGCAGGCCAGATCCTGACTCGCCGCGTGCAGGATCCATTCCTCGTCCGCCATGAGCGTGGCCAGTTCCGAGAAATCACCGATCGCGGGAGGATCGAAGAGGAATGCTCCCGAGCCGCGGCGAAAGATCTGGATGAGATATGCCCGCTGGGAGTAGCGGAACCCCGAGGCGCGTTCGGCATCCACCGCGAAGGGACCGTCACCCGCCGCAAGACGCGCGACGGCGAACAGGAACTCGTCGCGCGTGGTGATCACATGCAACGGAGAATGCGGCTCGGGCTCCCTCAGCACTTCGGGACGGGCGTCACCGGGCGACGGCTCGGCAGACGGCGGAGTCGGAGGCACACCGGGCCCCGGAGTCATCGCCGGCTCCCGCCCGGGCAGGTCCGAAAACAGGGGATTGAGCCGGTCAGTCACGCGACGCCCGGAGGTCGCGGAGAAGGCTCACCGCATCCGCACTCGGCGGGAGCCCCGCGAGTTGGCAGACCAGGTCAGCCCAGCCCCCCACGTGATTCCTGAAGTCGAGGTCAGCCGGAGTCCAGGACGCGCGAATCTCCAACTGGGCGCCATCGCTCTGACCGGACAGCTCGCCAAAACCGGTCGAGAGCACCTTCGTCGCCGTGCCCGATGCCGAGTGGTAGACGGCACCGCGCTGGTCCAATGCGTCGATCAACCACGACCACGACACGTCTGCAATGAAAGGGTCCAGGCCGATATCGGTCTCCAGCGGGGCCTGGGCGAAGCAGACGACACGGAACGCCCCCTCCCACGCCTCCGGTTCGTCGGGGTCGTAGAGCAGAACGAAGCGACCGGTGCCCAGGACAGAATCCACACCGTGCCGCTGGGGACGAACATCACCGGCCAGCGCGATCGCATACGGAGCGAGCCCGCTGGGTGCCGCAATCTCCGCCAGTTCGAGCTCTGGACGCGCCACCGCGTGCCGCACGGCCTCGGCCGCAGCCGCGAACGCGACCGGCATCGCGGGCGCGGATACGGAATCGGACACGTCTGCAGACTAGGGTTTCCGGTGAAGTAGCGCCGCGTGCCACGCCGCTCGGGTGGGGGCGACGACCAACGTGACGGAGTGTGGAGGGGTGATGTCGGCTCGGACCACGCGTCGCATTCTGCTCGGATCGGCGGTTGGTGCGGTCGCCATTGCCGGTGCGGTGGTCGCGGCGGCGGGCGCCATCAGCGTGGTCGTCGCGCGCACCGTGATCATTCCGCCGTCTCGGCGCCAGGACGACATCGAGATCCTGGCGTTGGATGTGGCCAACGGGACCGTCGTGCTCTCCTCGACGCCCGACTCCCGACTTCCCGGTGAGTACAGCTTCTGGTTCTCGGGCGATACCGGCCACGCCCGCGTCGGCGAGATCATCACGCAGGATGCTCGCACCGTCACGCGTTCGATCGAACCAGCCGATTTCGGGGATCTCGAGCGTGCTCGTCGCGGCCGTTTCAACGGCTGGTTCTACCTGAGCCCGGCAGACCTCGGCGTCCCATTCGAGGAAGTCCAGATCGGGACACCGCTGGGTGATGCACCCGCGTGGTTCGTTCCGGCTGCGGCACCCGACGCGAAACGCTGGATGATCGGCGTGCACGGGCGGGGCGTCCGCCGGCAGGAGGCACTTCGCGGCATAATCCCGTTTCGAGCCGCCGGCTTCGCGTCGTTGATCGTCAGCTACCGCAATGACGGCGATGCGCCACGCAGTGACGATTACCGCTACGCGCTCGGTGACCGCGAGTGGCGGGATGTCGAGGCCGCTATGCGCTACGCGTTAGCTCACGGCGCCGAGGAACTGGTGCTGATGGGCTGGTCGATGGGCGGAGCGACCGTCCTTCAGGCGTTGACCCGTTCGGGGTTCGGTGACCGGGTGATCGGGGTGGTGCTCGAATCGCCGGTGGTGGATTGGATCGCCACCCTCGACTTCCAGGTCGAGTTGCGCAAGCTGCCGACCGTCATCCGCGTGGGAGTCCTGACGCTCTACAAGCACCAGTGGGCCGGGATTCTCACCGGGCTGGCCGAGCCTCTCGATCTGGAGCGAATGGACTTCGTGACCCGCGCCCAGGAACTCGACCGACCCGTTCTCATCTTGCACAGCGACGACGACGGTTTCGTGCCTTCGGTTGCCTCCCGCGCCCTCGCCGTTGCGCGTCCCGACATCGTGAGCTACGAGGCATTCGAGGTCGCACGGCACACCAAACTGTGGAACTACGACCGTGCGAAATGGGAATCCGCCATCATCCGTTGGATCGGCGCCCTTCCGAGTTAGACGGCGCTCTTCTCGCGCACCTGCCGCTGGATGCGCCCGAGCAGCGCCATCATTCCGCGGATCCGCAGCGGGCTCACGGCTTCGGTCAGTCCGATTTCGAGCGGATAGTCCTGGGGGACGGCGAGCACAGCGTCGACGTCGAGGCCGTAAAGCCCCTGCACGAGGATCGACCCGAAACCGCGAGTGGTCGGCGACTCCTTGGGGGCCGTGACGAAAACGTGCACGATGCGCGCGTCATCCACTTCGACGAAAAGAAAGACGGGCGATTGGCACTCCACCACCCGTTCCAGCAGATCAGGATGATCCGCGTAGCGCTCCGGAAGCGCGGGCAGCTCGTTCGAGAACTCCAGCAGCAGTTGCAGACGGTCCCGTTGCTCGAGAGCGAGAAAATCCTCCCGGATCTGCTCAAGAGCCTCGGGAAGGCGGGGATCGGTCACCTGTTCAGTGTGCCAGCACGCCGGGCTCGGCACCCTTGACGATCGGGACCCGCACCAGGCTGCCCCACTCCGTCCAGGATCCGTCGTAGTTGCGCACGTTCGGCAGGCCGAGCAGGTGGGTGAGGGCGAACCAGGTGTGACTGGACCGCTCGCCGATTCGGCAGTAGGCGATGACCTCGTCATCGGGATGCAGTCCGGCCCCGTCGAAGTAGATCTGCTCGAGTTCCGCGCGCGGCCGGAAGGTGCCGTCCTCGGCGACCGCACGCGCCCACGGCACATTCTGGGCGGTCGGGATGTGCCCGCTGCGCAGGGCACCCTCTTCGGGGTAGGCCGGCGCCGAGGTGCGGTCGCCCACGTACTCCTCCGGCGATCTCACGTCGATCAAAGGGGAGCCGAGGTGCGCGAGCACGTCGTCCCGAAACGCGCGCTCGGTGACGTCGTCGCGCTCGACGATCGGATAGTCGACCGTGGCCGAGACCGTGGTCACCGTCGTGTACGGGCGACCCTCCGCCTCCCACTTGGCACGTCCGCCGTCCAGCAGGCGCACGTCGGAGTGACCGAAGAGGGTGAAGACCCACAGTGCGTATGCGGCCCACCAGTTCGTCTTGTCGCCGTAGATCACGACCGTCGAATCGCGTTCGATCCCCTTGGAACCCAGGAGCTTCGAAAAACCCGCGCCATCCAGGTAATCGCGCGTGACCGGGTCGTTGAGGTCGGTGTGCCAGTCGATCTTGACGGCACCCTCGATATGGCCGGTCTCGTAGAGCAGAACGTCTTCGTCGGATTCGACGACGACCAAGCCGGGCGTCCCGAGATGTGTCGCCAGCCATTCGGTACTCACGAGCCTCTCGGGATGGGCAAAGGCGGTGAAGGCGGGCGTGGGGTCGAGTTCGACGGTCATCTGTCTCTCCTGGGGGGTGCCGCCCGAGCGATAAGCTGAGGCGTCTCCCCTCAAGGGTAGACAGTCGACCGCCGTGCCCGCTGACGTGCCGTCAGGAATCGACACGAAGTCCACGTCGTGAGGCCCGATCATGCAGCAGTTGTCCGTTCCGTCCCTTCTTGCGCGCAGCCCGCAGATGACGGGCGCCGAACTGGCGTCCTCCCTCGTGCCTCCGCGCCAGTTCGCGCAGGCGACGCTCGACAACTATCGGCCGGATCCCGACTACCCTTCACAAGCGGAGGCCGTCACGGCCGTGAAGGCCTTCGTCGCTTCCTGGAAGCCGGGAGCGGGGGGTGGACTCTTCTCGCGGCGCAAGACCGTCGAGGTGAAGCCAGGTCTCTACCTCGACGGCGGTTTCGGGGTCGGAAAGACGCACCTCCTCGCCGCCCTCTGGAAACTCGCACCCGGGCGCAAGTACTTCGGGACCTTCATCGAGTACACGGCGCTGGTCGGTGCCCTCGGGTACGCCCAGAGCCTCGCCCTTTTCAGCGGCGCGAGCCTGCTGGCCATCGATGAGTTCGAACTCGACGACCCCGGCGACACCATGATCATGAGCCGGCTGCTGGGGTCACTGACCGCAAGCGGAACGCGGATCGCGGCCACGTCGAACACGCCGCCGAACGCCCTCGGGGAGGGACGCTTTGCCGCCGCGGACTTCCTGCGCGAGATTCAAGGCATCTCGGATCGCTTCGAGATCATCAGGATCGACGGCCTCGACTTCCGCCGACGCGAAATCGAAGGTCACGCGATCGTGACCGATGACAACGGCTTCGACTCTGCCGTCACGGCGGCGGCAGCGGTCGGGACGGTGACCGCCGATGACTTCGACGCGATCCTGAAGCATTTGTCGACCGTGCATCCGTCCCGCTACGTCAAGCTTGTCGACGGTCTGGACGCGATCGGAATCCGCGGCGTTCGCACGCTGAGCGACCAGTCGGATGCGCTCCGCTTCGTCGCGCTGGTCGACCGGCTCTACGACGCGCAGGTCAGGGTCATCGCGACCGGCACGCCGTTGGATGCCGCCTTCGGCGACGACATGCTTGCCGGCGGGTACCGCAAGAAGTATCTGCGGGCGGTCTCGCGACTCATCGCTCTCACGTCGACTCCGGGCTGACGGTCGAGCCGCCGACGCGGCGGTAGTGCCGAGCGCGCAGCGAGGTGACGACGACACCGATCACCGCGGCGATGAGTGACCCACCCAGCACCGCGAGGGTTCCCTGCGAGGTGATGCCCGGGTCACCGCTGAAGGCGAGATCGTTCATGAGCAACGAGACGGTGAACCCGATTCCACCCAATGTCGCGACGACCAGCACATCGCCGAGTGGGGCGGCCGCCGATCGCTCCGCCGCGGGCAGGAGGCGCAAACCGACAACGGCTCCGACAGAGATCCCGACCAGCTTCCCCACGGGCAGAGCGACCAGGATGCCCCAGAAGACCGGGTTCAGCCCGGCAATTCCGACGGACGGGATGAGCACCAGTGCCGCCGCGAACGCGAACAGCGGCAGGATCAGCACATTCGACCACGGTTCGAGTTTCGCGCGCGCGCGGCCGGCGATCCCCGGATCCATCACGAGGCCGAGCGCGACGCCCGCGATGGTCGCGTGGATGCCCGACAGGTGCACGAGAACCCAGGCCGTGATACCCAGCACGATCAGCGCGGCCACCATCCACGGCGCACACCGTTCCCGCGGTCGCACCCGGGAGCTGAGGACGCCGAAGGCCAACACCACCGGAACCGCCAGGAGCAGCGGCACCGGATGCAGTTCACGCGTGAAGAGAATGGCGATGAGCAGGATCGCGATCAGGTCATCGATCACGGCGAGAGCAAGCAGGAGCGCGCGGATTCTCGACGGCAGCCCGCGCCCGACCAGGGCGAAGACCCCGAGAGCGAAGGCGATGTCGGTGGCGGTGGGGATCGGCCAGCCGTTCACATAGCGCTGATCCTGCACGAAGCAGAGGTACACCAGCGCGGGGGCAAGCACCCCGCCGACCGCCGCGATAGCCGGCACCAGAGCCTTGCGCGGCGAATCGAGTTCGCCGTGCGTGAACTCGTGCCGCAACTCGATCGCCGCGAGGAAGAAGAAGATCGCGAGCAGCCCGTCGGTGATCCAGTGTCCGACCGAGAGACGCAGCCCGAGCCAGGGGATGTCGAGGTGATGGTCACGAATTGCCAGGATGCCGGGGCCGATGCCGCTGTTCGCCAGCGTGACGCCCAGGACCGCGGCAAGCACCAAGAGGAGTGCGGCCACCCGTTCAGAACGCACAAACGTCACGATCACCCATTCTGCCCGGGCTCGGCAGACGCCGCGGTGAAAACTGGCGGCGGATTTCCGTTTCATCGAAACACGATGTTTACACGACCGTGCTCCGCGTAACGCTGTCGAAACGCGGAGACAGCGGGCCGGTAACCTGACGCGGCCACACTGAGCGTGAACCCGAGCCCCCATGCCAATCAGCGCTGCCGCCACGGCCGGTCAACGGTTCCCCTACCTGGGCTTAGAGAAAGAGGAACTCACCAATGCTCCACCTGGCAGATGTTGCTTCCACATTCGATAACTCACTCTGGTTGATGGTCGGCGCGGCACTCGTGCTGCTCATGACCCCCGGGGTGGCTTTCTTCTACGGCGGAATGGTCAAGGCCAAGTCCGTCATCAGCATGATGATGATGAGTTTCGGCGCGATCGCGCTCGTTGCCGTCCTCTGGGTGCTCTACGGCTACTCGATGTCGTTCGGAGTCGCGGACCCGAAGACCGGCTTGATCACGAACTGGCTGATACCTCACGTTCTCTTGAACCCCTTCACACAGGCTGGACTGATCGACCTGATCGGTGGGGACAAGACCGGCGCCATGTCGAACCCGAACCTGTACGGGCTCGCGTTCGCGGGCTTCCAGGCCACGTTCGCGATCATCACGGTTGCTCTGATCTCCGGTGCCATCGCCGACCGCGCCAAGTTCGGTGCGTGGATGCTCTTCGCGGGCATCTGGGTCACGGTGGTCTACTTCCCCGTCGCGAGCTGGGTCTTCAACTTCACCACCAACGCCAAGGGCGCGGTGGTCGACGGCGGATGGTCGGTCTTCCTTCTCGGAGTCAACGACTTCGCAGGCGGAACAGCGGTTCACATCAATGCGGGCGCGGCCGGTCTTGCCCTGGCACTCGTGCTCGGCAAGCGAGTCGGGTTCAAGAAGGGCATGAACGCGCCCCACAACGTCCCCCTGACGCTTCTCGGTGCCGCCCTGCTGTGGTTCGGGTGGTTCGGCTTCAACGCGGGCTCGGCGGCGGCGGTGAACGGCACATCGGCGATCGCCTGGATCAACACCCTGGCGGCACCGGCAGCGGCGACTCTCGGCTGGCTCGTCGTGGAGAAGATCAAGGACGGCAAGCCGACGTCGATCGGTGCCGCGTCGGGAGCGGTTGCAGGCCTTGTCGCGATCACTCCCGCCTGTAACATCCTGACCCCGTTCTGGGGGATCGTTCTCGGCCTGATCACGGGTGCTATCTGCGCGATCGCCATCGAACTGAAGTTCAAGCTCGGCTTCGACGACTCGCTCGACGTTGTCGGCATCCACCTGGTCGGCGGAATCGTCGGAACCCTGTACATCGGCATCTTCGGTTCGGGCATCGGCCTCATCGACCGCATCGCGAACGGTGACCCGACCCCGGGTACCCAGCTCGGTGCTCAGGCGGTCGGTGCGTTCGGCGTCGCGATCTACTCGTTCGTGATGGCGTACATCATCGGCTTCATCATCGAGAAGACGATGGGCTTCCGGATCAAGACGGAAGACGAGGTGGCGGGCGTCGACACGGTCGTGCACGGCGAAGAAAGCTACGCGCTCGTCTAGCTCTCCCGATCCCCGTGCGGGGCGCTGTCTCTTCGGAGATGGCGCCCCGTTCGGTGTTCCCGGCCCTCTATCGTGGAAGGCACGTTGACCGCGACAGGGGGAGTGCGCTGATCTGGCTGATTGTCATCGGACTCGCCGCTGCCGGCCTGGCGACCTTGGCGGTGTTCACTCTCGTCCGGCCGATCGTGGACGGACGGATGCTGTGGCAGGCTCTCGGTGCTGCGGTACTCGGCGGGCTTTTGACGATCGGGGTGGGCGTCGCGTTCGATGTCGCTCCGGTCGAGTACCTGATCGGAATCTCCGCGTTCGCGGTGCCGGTCCTTGTGCTGATGGAGGCGGCAGCAGCTCGTTCCGGCGCTCACCGCACCGGGCGGTGGATTCTGGTACTGGCCTGGGGGTGCGTCGTCTTCCCGCTTGCCGCCCTGTTGCCGCTCTGGCTCACGGTGTCGTGCACCGGAGCTGACTGCCAGCTGGAGGATTTCGGGGGAGCGCTGCCGCTGCTGGTGTCATCCAGTGCGTTCGTGACCTTGGCGTGGCTGCCTGCTGGCGTGACGGAACGAGCGGATGTCGATGCGCACTCGCCTCGACGAATGACCGGTGCCCTCCTCGTGCTCTGGCTGGCCGTCATCCTCTGGCTGGTGCCGCTGGAAGGCGCGATCGATCAGTTCACGCCCCTGATCGTGATCGCGGCCGTGGTCGGACCGGTGGCGGGCGCACTCGGCTGGCTGATCACCGATCGTGCTCGGAGCGTCGCGCATTCGATGCCTCGGTCTGCGGTCTTCGGAATGATTGCCGGCATCGCCGCGATGATGCCGGGCGTGGTGACGGTGACCTTTCCCTGGTCCCTGGCAGTCGGGGCCCTCGCGGGAGCGCTGGGGTCCCTTGCCTATTCGTCGCGCGCTTCGGTGTCCGCCGGGATCGCGACGCGCTGGGGGCTGGTCGTCCTGGTTGCCACCGCGGTCGGGTTCTTGGCGCCCGCGATCTCCGGAAACGGTGTCGGCATCCTGTTCTCGGCGCAGCTCGACGTTTTGACTGTTCCCGTCGTGTCATTTGCGGGTGTTACCGTCGGGGCGGTCGTGCTCTCCGCACCGGCGTGGGTGCTGCTTCGACGGAATGCCGACAGAGGCCCCGCGAGCAAGGAGAGCCCAACATGAGCGCGAGTGAACCCATCAGCCCGACGGCGCCGGCGCTGGTTGGTCATTCGATCGCCAGCCAGCGGTGGAGCGAGTTGCTCTTCGTGCACTGGCGGGTCGATCCCCAGCTTGTCGCGCCGCTGCTCCCACCCGGTCTTCGGCCAGACACCCACGACGGTTCGAGCTGGGTTGGGCTCATCCCGTTCCTGCTCGATCGCGCCACGCTGTTCGGAAGTCCACCCGCCCCGTACATTGGGCGTTTCGTCGAAGTCAACGTGCGCCTGTACGCCGTGGATGAGGCGGGACGTCGCGGCGTCGTCTTCCGTTCCCTCGAAGCGTCGCGCATCCTCGCGGTGTTGGCAGCGAAGGCGGCCTTCTCCCTGCCCTATTTTTGGGCGCGGACCCGACTGCAGTTCGATGGTTCGGCCTATGCCGCATCCGCCGCACGCCTCGGAGGTGGACCGACGACGCACATCCGGGCGAGGATCGGCGCTCCGGTCGTCTCGACGCCGCTCGACGAATTCCTGACGGCACGCTGGGGCATGTTCGTGCGCCGGGGCGGGCACACCCAGTTCGTGCCGAACGAGCACCCGCCCTGGGAACTCCACGCTGCGGAACTTCTCGAACTCGACGATGAGCTTCTGGCTGCGGGTGGCCTGCCAGGGCTTGCGGAGACGCCCCCGGACTCGGTGCGCTTCGCCCCGGGCCTTGTGACCCGGTTCGGTCGACCCTCGACGCAGTTTGCCGACGACTGAGCCCGGACGGCGACGAAGACCTGAAGTGGGCGATACCGGACTCGAACCGATGACCTCTTCCGTGTGAAGG
>JABBOD010000059.1 GCA_019351995.1 Acidobacteriota bacterium | reverse complement strand
CAGCGATCTCATCTGGTTGCACGCCCAGAAGTTAACAGATCCCCAACGAAATTAATAGACCTAACCAAGTACTACTAGACCGAGGCGCCGACTCGCTCCGCGAAGCGCTCGATCGCCTGCCGCAGTGCCGCCGCGTCGAGAAAACGGTGCGCGTCGATCCCGACCGAGCGCGCGCCCTGCACATTGATCTCGAGGTCGTCGGCGAAGAACACCTGGTCGGCGGCGACTTCGTAGTGCGCCAGCATGTTCTCGAAGACAGCTGGATCGGGTTTGCGCGCGCCGTAAAAGCTCGAGGTGTGCAACTCGGCGCCGAACAGCGGGACGAGTTCGGGGGCGAGCTCGGCCAGATGCGCCTCGACGAGGGGCCCGTTATTGGTCAACAGGCTCACCGTTCCGAGTTCCGCCGCGCGCTGGACCGCGCTCAGCGATTCCGGCCACGGCGTCATCGCCGAACGACGGTTGGCGATCCAGTCGGCGACCGGGATGTGACGGCCGATCGCGTTCGTGAAGGCGGCGTGGTACAGATCGGCGTTCGCGAAGCCGCCGGCTTCGGCCGCCCATTCACCGTGTTCGTGCCACCAGCGACGCCGCAGTTCCGCAAATTCGAGGCCGGTGAGCGCCGAGAGTCCGGTCATGCGCACCCGCCAGTCGTAGTCGAAGAGGACGTCGTCCATGTCGAAGACGAAGAGCGGGGTGGCAGTCATGGTCGGTCCAGTCTTCCGCACCCTGACGGCGCTCATGAACCGGGCAACTACGATAGATCGCGTTATGCGCCTCTACGACACCACCGTCCCGGCTGAGCTCCTCGCCGGGATGCGCCTCGCCCGCGGAGCAATCGGAAGAGGCGAGCTGGTCGTCATCCCGACCGACACGGTCTACGGCGTCGCGGCCGATGCCTTCTCGCCAACCGCCGTCGGGCGGCTGCTCGACGCGAAGGGGCGGGGCCGCACGGCGCCGCCTCCGGTGCTCGTCCCCGGTCTCCAGACACTGGATGCGCTGGCCGAGTCGATCCCGGACGCGGTGCGAGCGCTGGTGGCCGAGTTCTGGCCTGGCGGGCTGACGATCATCCTCCGTGCCCGACCCACGCTCGACTGGGACCTCGGCGAGACTCGCGGCACAGTGGCGCTGCGGATGCCGAGTGACACCATCGCCCTCGAGCTGCTGTCGGAGACCGGCCCGCTGGCCGTCTCGAGCGCCAACAAGACCGGCCTGCCCGCCGCCACGACCGCCACCGAGGCCGAGGAGATGCTGGGCGACTCGGTCGCCGTCTACCTCGACGGGGGACCGGTCGGCGCCGCGTACCCGGATGCCGAAGCACGTGTGGGGTCGACCATCGTCGACGCGACCGCCATGGAGCATTCGGATGGCAAGCTGCGGATCGTCCGTCATGGCGTCATCCCGGACGAGCAGATCCATCGCATCGTGGGGGTCGATCGATGCGAATAATCTTCTACATGCTCTCGGCGGGCGTCGCGGCCGTTGTCACGTTCGGTCTCTCCATGTTGATCTGGAAGCTGAGCACCCGGTTCCGGCTGTACCCGACGATCCGCGAACGGGATGTGCACACGCGCCCGACGCCGCGACTCGGCGGCATCGCGATGTTCATGGGCATCGTCGCGGCATTCGCGGTCGGCTCGCAGCTGCCGCAACTCTCCATCGTGTTCTCGGACCCCGGCAAGATCCTCGCGGTGCTCGGCGCCGCCGCGATCATCGTCGCCATCGGCGTGGTCGACGACATCTGGGACCTCGACTGGCTCACCAAGCTGGCAGGGCAGATCATCGCGGCCGCCTTGCTGGCCTGGCAGGGCATTCAGATCGTCGCGTTGCCCTTCCTGCAGAACACCTCACTGCTGCTCTCGCCCTACATGTTCTTGGCGATCACCGTGTTCCTCGTGGTGCTCGTGATGAACGCGGTCAACTTCATCGACGGCCTCGACGGCCTCGTCGCGGGTGTCGCCATCATCGCGAACAGCGTGTTCTTCGTGTACTCCTACATCGTCACCTACGGGCCGACGAATCAGAGCGGCTACTTCAACCTGCCGCAGTTCGTCTCGGCCGTGCTGATCGGCGCATGCGTCGGCTTCCTGCCGCTGAACTGGCACCCCGCGAAGCTGTTCATGGGGGATGCCGGCGCGCTCCTCGTCGGATTGCTCATGGCCACGACGACCATCGGCTTCACCGGTAACGTCGACATCACCACCCTGCAGGGAAACAAGGCCTTCCTGCCCGCGTTCATCCCGATCCTGTTGCCGTTCGCGGTGCTCATCATTCCGCTTCTCGACTTCGGTCTCGCGGTATTCCGCCGCCTGCGCGCCGGAAAGTCACCGTTCAGCGCCGACCGTCTGCACCTGCATCACCGCCTGCTCGACATGGGGCACACGCACCTGCAGGCCGTTCTGATCTTCTATGCCTGGACGGCCACCGCATCCGTCGGCCTGTTGCTCTTCCTGTTCACGCCATCGTGGGTGGCGATCGTGGTGACGGTCACGGGGCTGGTGGTGTGCACGATCGTGACGCTGTCCCCGCTCAGCCGGCGCAAAGAGGTTGAGGCGGCGGTGCAGCTCGCCTCGGCGGAGCGCGCGAGCCACGCCGACGTCGCGCACTTCGACGGACTCGATGCTGCCGCCGACCCGATCGCTCTCGAGGTCGAGCCGACGGATGCCGAAGCCGACACCGCACTGACCAGGCTGCGGTCGAAGGAGGCATCGTCATGAGCGTCGCCCCCATCCTGAGACGGGCTCTGCGCTATGGCGCGGCGGTGGCCGGTGCTGTGGCCGTCGTGGCAGGCGGAATCGGCCTGGCTGTCGCCGGCATCCCGGGTTTGCTGGGCGGCCTCGGGGGAGCCGCGCTCTCCGCGGTCTTCCTCGGGCTGACCGCTGTCAGCATCCTGGTCGCCGGCCGCGTCACGAAAGGCAACTCGAACGGGGTCGCGTTCTTCGGGATTGTCCTCGGCGTGTGGGCTCTCAAGTTCATCGTCTTTATCGCGGTCGCCGTGCTGTTCCGTGGCCTGGCGGCCATTGACCCCTATGTGTTTTTCTTCGCCGTCATCGCGGCGGTGTTCGGCTCGTTGATCGCCGACATGGTGGCCGTCGCCCGGGCGCGCGTGCCCTACGTCAGTGATGTCACCTTGCCGGGGGAGAAGGCCGGTCCCCGCGGGTCGTGACACCCTCATTCTTTGATAAGGTTGTGACACTCCCCCTGATCGCCCCGTTGTGAACGCCCGATGCCGGAGATAGCAATCAATACCTCTACAGTTTTCTCGGTTCTGCCGTTCGTCAAAGGTGACACAGGCGGCGGTTTCCAGGGTCCCTCGATCGACGAGTTCTTCCCCGGCCCCATCTTCTTTGCGGGCACGCCATTCGAGTTGAACCGGATCATGCTGATCCGCCTTCTGGTGGTGGTTGTCCTCTTTCTGGTTCTGGTGGTCGGCACTCGCAACCTCAAGATCGTCCCGACTCGGGCACAGGTTGTCCTCGAGTTGGTGTTCGGCTTCGTGCGTAACGGGATCGTGATCGGAACACTCGGCGAGAAGAACGGCAAGCGCTTCATGGGCGTGCTGATGACGATCTTCTTCGTCACACTCGGAATGAACCTCACGGGCACCATCCCTGGTTTGCAGATTGCCGGCACCTCGGTCATCGGAATCCCTCTGTTGATGTCGGTGATCGCGTTCGTGTTGTTCATCTACGCCGGAATCAAGCAGCACGGGCTCTGGTATTTCAAGAACGCGCTGATCCTTCCCGGGCTCAACCCGGCAATGGCGATCTTCCTTGCCGTGCTCGAGTTGCTCTCCACCTTCATCGTGCGCCCCGTCACCCTGACGCTCCGACTTCTGATGAACATGGTGGCCGGGCACATGCTGCTCGCCCTGTGCTTCCTGGCGACCAACTTCTTCTTCTTCACCGTCCTGGCCAACGGAAACGCCATCGGCCTCCTCGGTATCGGCACCTTCGCGTTCGGTATCGCCTTCACCGCGTTGGAACTCTTCGTCGCAGCGCTGCAGGCCTATGTCTTCACCATCCTCACCGCCATCTACATCCAGATGGCTCTTGCCGAAGAGCACTGAGCACCGGCTCAGTCTTCGGACCTTAACCACCCCTGAAAGGAAACATCAGTGAACGTCGTCGGACAGCTCGCCCCGCTCGCATTCGGTCTCGCCGCGATCGGCTCCGGTATCGGAGTCGGCATCGTGATCGGGAAAACGATCGAGTCAGTCGCTCGTCAGCCGGAACTCCAGGGACGCCTGCAGGGCCTCATGTTCCTGGGTATCGCGCTCGTGGAGGCGCTCGCATTCATCGCGATCGCCGTGGCGTTCATCCCGTTCCCGAAGCCGTAAACTTCGCCACCGAGCTAAGGAGTCCGGATGCTAAGCGCATTCGTTCCATCCGCCGTCACGGCGAGCACCCCGTCTTTGTTGATCCCGGCGGTTCCTGACCTGGTCTGGGGTTCACTGGCGTTCATCCTCGTGCTGGTGTTCGTCATCTGGAAGTTTCTGCCGCGCATGAACGCCATGCTCGATGCGCGTTCTGACGCGATCGAGGGTGGCCTCAAGCGCGCCGAGGAGGCGCAGGCCGGTGCTCAGCAGGCACTCGAGAACTACAACTCGCAGCTCGCCGAGGCTCGTGCCGAGGCCGCGCGCATCCGCGAAGAGGCCCGCGAGGACGCGAAGAAGATCCGAGCCGAACTCGTCGAGCAGGCCACTGCTGATGCCGCTCGCATCGTGGCGAACGCGCAGATGCAGATTGAGGCCGAGCGCACGAGTGCGCTGATCTCACTCCGCTCCGAAGTGGGCACACTGGCTCTGGACCTCGCGTCCGGCGTCATCGGTGAGGCGTTCGATGACGACAAGCGTGCCTCCGCCTACGTCGATCGTTTCTTGGCCGATATGGAGATGGTGCAGTCCGCCGAGGCGAAGGCGAAGGCGAACAGGTAATGGGCTCAGCATCTCGGCAAGCACTCGTTGCAGCGGAGCGGACGCTCGCCGCCACGGCGGGTGTGACGCTCGCCGCAGGCGAGCAGCTCCTCTCAGCCGGTCGGGCCATTGAGGGGTCCGCACAGTTGCGCGGTCTTCTCGCCGACCCCTCGCTGGAGAACGCCGAGAAGGCCGGACTCATCTCCACGATCTTCGGTGCCATCGACGCGACCGCGTCTGCGCTCCTGCTCGCCATCGCGACGACACGCTGGTCGGATGCCGATGAACTGCTGGACGGGATCGAGCAGATCGGCATCCGCGCGATTGCCCACTCCGCCGGTCCGGGTGCGGCGATCGAGAGCGAGCTGTTCGAGTTCTCGCGCGCCGTGTCCAGCAACTCCGACCTGGAGCTCGCCCTGGCGGACAAGCTGGGCGATCCGGCGGCGAAAGCCGCACTGGTCGACCGACTGCTGACGACGAAGGCATCCCCGTCGACGACCGCGATCGTGCGCCACCTGGTCCAGAGCCCACGCGGACGTCGCATCGGCGCTCTGCTGAGCGGCGCAGCATCCATCGTCGCGGATGAAGCCGGTCGCCTGGTCGCGACCGTCACCACCGCGGTCCCGCTGTCCGCAGCGCAGCAGAAACGTCTGACGGGCGCTCTCGCCGCGCAGTATGGCCGCGAGCCCCGCCTCAACATCGTCATCGACCCGACCGTGATCGGCGGGCTGCGCGTGCAGCTCGGCGACGAGGTCGTCGACGGCACGGTCGCCTCGCGGCTGTCCGACCTCCGACTCCAGCTCGCCGGCTGATCCCGGCCCCCACACTGCAGCTCACGTAGCTCCAACCCCAAAGGGAACCCCATGGCAGACATCACCATCAGTCCGGACGAGATCCGCGACGCGCTCAAGGACTTCGTCGCCGGTTACAAGCCGTCCGGCGCAAGTGCGACCGAGGTCGGCACCGTCATCGACGCCGCCGACGGCATTGCACACGTCGAGGGCCTCCCGAACGTCATGGCGAACGAGCTCATCAAGTTCGCCGACGGCACGCTCGGCCTCGCGCTGAACCTCGACGAGAACGAGATCGGCGTCATCGTGCTCGGCGAGTTCTCAGGCATCGTCGAGGGCATGGAGGTGACCCGCACGGGCGAGGTTCTGTCCGTGCCCGTCGGGGACGGCTATCTCGGCCGCGTCGTCGACCCGCTCGGCGACCCGATCGACGGGCTCGGCCCGATCCAGTCAGAGGGTCGCCGCGCCCTGGAACTGCAGGCTCCCGGCGTGATGCAGCGCAAGAGCGTGCACGAGCCGATGCAGACCGGCATCAAGGCGATCGACGCGATGATCCCGGTCGGTCGCGGCCAGCGCCAGCTGATCATCGGCGACCGTCAGACCGGGAAGACCGCGATCGCGATCGACACGATCATCAACCAGAAGGCCAACTGGGAGTCCGGCGACACGAACAAGCAGGTTCGCTGCATCTACGTCGCGATCGGCCAGAAGGGTTCGACGATCGCGGCCGTCAAGGGGGCGCTCGAGGACGCCGGTGCCATGCAGTACACGACGATCGTCGCGGCTCCGGCCTCTGACGCCGCCGGTTTCAAGTACCTCGCGCCGTACACGGGTTCGGCCATCGGCCAGCACTGGATGTACGGCGGCAAGCACGTTCTGATCATCTTCGATGACCTGTCGAAGCAGGCGGAGGCCTACCGCGCGGTGTCCCTGCTGCTGCGCCGTCCGCCGGGACGCGAGGCCTACCCGGGTGACGTCTTCTACCTGCACTCCCGTCTGCTCGAGCGTTGCGCGAAGCTGAACGACGAGCTCGGTGCGGGGTCGATGACCGGCCTTCCGATCATCGAGACCAAGGCGAACGACGTGTCGGCGTACATCCCGACCAACGTGATCTCGATCACCGATGGGCAGATCTTCCTGCAGTCTGACCTCTTCAACGCGAACCAGCGCCCCGCGGTTGACGTCGGCATCTCGGTGTCGCGAGTCGGCGGCGACGCCCAGGTGAAGTCCATCAAGAAGGTCTCTGGCACGCTGAAACTCGAGCTGGCGCAGTACCGCGCCCTGGAGGCCTTCGCGCTGTTCGCCTCCGATCTGGATGCCACCAGCCGCCGTCAGCTCGCCCGCGGCGCCCGACTGACCGAGCTCCTGCGTCAGCCGCAGTACTCGCCGTACCCCGTCGAGGAGCAGGTCGTCTCGATCTGGGCGGGAACCAACGGCAAGCTCGACGAGGTCCCTGTCGTCGACGTGCTGCGCTTCGAGCGGGAGTTGCTCGACTACCTCGGACGCAACACCGAGATCCTCACCACGTTGCGCACCACCAACGTGCTGGACGACGACACCGCGGCCGAACTCGAGAAGCAGGTCGACAAGTTCTCGGCCGAGTTCCAGACGAGCGAAGGCGGCTCGTTGATCGAGCCCGGGACCGAGACGTTCGAGGCCACCGAGGTCGAGGATGTCAACCAAGAGAAGATCGTGAAGTCGCGCCGCTAATCTCGACAGGCTCGATTTCCGAGACCGCTCGACCACCGCGACACGCACCGAGAACGTAAGGACTGAACGACATGGGCGCCCAACTTCGGGTCTACCGGCAGAAGATTCGTTCTGCCCAGACGACCAAGAAGATCACCCGTGCCATGGAGTTGATCGCCGCTTCCCGCATCCAGAAGGCTCTGGTGCGAGTGCAGGCATCTGCTCCCTATGCACGGGCGGTGACGCGCGCCGTTTCGGCGGTCGCGACCTACTCGAACGTGCAGCACGTGCTGACCACCGAGCCGGAGAAGATCACCCGCTCGGCGGTGGTGATCTTCGCCTCGGACCGCGGCCTCGCGGGCGCCTTCAACTCGAACGTGTTGAAGGCGGGCGAGGAGCTCTCCACGCTCCTGCACCAGCAGGGCAAGGAGGTCGTCTACTACGTGGTCGGCCGCCGCGCTGTCGGCTACTTCGCGTTCCGTCGCCGCGCGATCCAGAAGGAGTGGATCGGCGACACCGACAGCCCCACCTTCGCCACCGCGCAGGAGATCGGCGAGGAGTTGGTCCGCGCCTTCGTCCAGTCCACCGCCGAGGGCGGCGTCGACGAGATCCACATCGTCTACAACCGTTTTGTGAGCATGCTGACGCAGACCCCCGAGGTGGTGCGCCTGCTGCCGCTCGAGGTCGTCGAAGGAGTCGAGGAGCCGGGCGGCGAAGCCCTTCCCCTTTACGAGTTCGAGCCGGATTCTGCGACGGTTCTGGATGCGCTTCTCCCGGTCTACATCGAGAGCCGCATCTTCAACGCCCTCCTGCAGTCGGCCGCGAGCAAGCACGCGGCGACCCAGAAGGCGATGAAGTCGGCAAGCGACAACGCCGACACCCTGATCCGCGACTACACCCGACTGGCGAACAACGCTCGCCAGTCCGAGATCACCCAGCAGATTTCCGAGATCGTCGGCGGCGCTGACGCCCTGAGCTCGGCGAAATAGCCTCGACTTCGAGAGAATAAGGACCCCATGACGACGACAAGTCCCGCCAAAAAGCCCGCGGCCACGAAGGCCGCTGCCGACACCACGCCCGAGGCGAAAGCCCTCGGGGTCGGCCGTGTCGCCCGCGTCACCGGCCCGGTCGTTGACATCGAGTTCCCGCACGATGCGATCCCGGCGATGTACAGCGCGCTGAAGACCGACATCGTGCTCGACGGCACGACCACGACGATCACCCTCGAGGTCGCGCAGCACCTCGGTGACGACGTCGTCCGCGCGATCTCGCTCAAGCCGACGGATGGCATGGTGCGCGGTCAGGACGTGCGCGACACCGGCGCCCCGATCTCGGTGCCCGTTGGTGACGTCACGAAGGGCCACGTCTGGGACGTGACGGGCGAGCTCCTGAACCCGATCGAGGGCGAGAAGCTCGAGATCACCGAGCGCTGGCCGATCCACCGTCAGCCCCCGGCATTCGACCAGCTCGAGTCGAAGACACAGCTGTTCGAGACCGGGATCAAGGTCATCGACCTGCTCACCCCCTACGTGCTCGGCGGCAAGATCGGGCTGTTCGGCGGCGCGGGCGTCGGCAAGACGGTCCTCATCCAGGAGATGATCCAGCGTGTCGCGCAGGATCACGGTGGCGTGTCGGTGTTCGCCGGCGTCGGTGAGCGCACCCGCGAGGGTAACGACCTCATCAACGAGATGGAGGAGGCGGGGGTCTTCGACAAGACCGCCCTCGTCTTCGGCCAGATGGACGAGCCGCCGGGAACGCGTCTGCGCGTCGCCCTCTCCGCGCTGACCATGGCGGAGTACTTCCGCGACGTGCAGGGCCAGGATGTGCTGCTCTTCATCGACAACATCTTCCGCTTCACGCAGGCGGGTTCCGAGGTCTCGACGCTGCTGGGCCGCATGCCGTCCGCGGTGGGCTACCAGCCGAACCTCGCGGACGAGATGGGTGTGCTCCAGGAGCGCATCACCTCGACGCGTGGCCGCTCGATCACCTCACTGCAGGCGATCTACGTGCCGGCTGACGACTACACCGACCCGGCTCCGGCGACCACCTTCGCGCACCTCGACGCCACCACGGAGCTCAGCCGCGAGATCGCCTCGCGCGGTCTCTACCCGGCCGTCGACCCGCTGACGTCGACCAGCCGGATCCTCGACCCTCGCTACCTGGGCGCCGACCACTACCGCGTGGCGACGACGGTCAAGCAGATCCTGCAGAAGAACAAGGAACTCCAGGAGATCATCGCGATCCTCGGCGTCGATGAGCTGTCCGAAGAGGACAAGATCACCGTGTCGCGCGCGCGTCGTATCCAGCAGTTCCTCTCGCAGAACACCTACATGGCGAAGAAGTTCACCGGTGTCGAGGGCTCGACCGTTCCGCTCAAGGACACCATCGAGTCGTTCGACGCCATCGCCAAGGGCGAGTTCGATGACGTGGCGGAGCAGGCGTTCTTCAACGTCGGTTCGATCAGCGACGTCGAGGAGAAGTGGGCGCAGCTGCAGAAGGAGAACAGCTGAGATGGCTGATCTCAGTGTGAGCGTCGTCTCCGCCGATGCGGAGATCTGGACGGGTGAGGCCCGACAGGTCGTGGCGCGCACGACGATCGGCCAGATCGGCTTGCTCGCGGGCCACGAGCCCGTGCTCGGCATTCTGGCCGAGGGCGCTGTCCGGATCACGACGCTCGACGGCAACGTGCTGGAGGTCCTCGCGAAAGACGGTTTCCTGTCGATGCAGGCCGACGTGGTGACGGTCGTCGCCAGTTCCGCCGAGCTGGTTTCCTGATTCGGATGCTCGTCGTCACGGCGGGACTGCCGGGCACCGGGAAGAGCACGATCGCGGAAGCGGTCGGTCACCGGATCGGTGCACCGGTGGTGTCGGTCGATCCCATCGAGTCGGCGATCCTCAGCGCGGGGATCGACTCGGACCAGCCCACCGGTCTCGCCGCGTACCTGGTGGCCGAGACCATCGCGGAGGCGGTGCTGTCGGGCGGAGGCAGTGTGATCGTCGACGCCGTCAACGCGGTCGAGCCGGCCCGCGAGCAGTGGGTCAAGCTGGCGGCGCGACAGCAGACGCCGATCAAGTTCCTCGAGGTGACGTGTTCCGACGAGGAGTTGCATCGCACCCGGCTCGGCAAGCGCGATCGTCGCCTCGCGCACCTCGCCGAACCGAGTTGGCACGCGGTCGAGCAGAGCCTGGATGAATGGGAGGCCTGGACGGGCACCAGCGGCGCCGTCCCGCGCGTCACCCTCGATTCCGTGCGGCCGCTCGAGGTGAACGTGGAGCAGGCGCTCGCGTTCCTTGAATCCTGAGCCGGCGTGCTGATCCTCCTCCCACCGTCGGAGACCAAGCGTGACGGGGGAGACCCGGCACGTCCGCTGTCGCTCGACGAGCTGAGCTTCCCCGCACTGAACCCCGTGCGGGCTCGCGCGCTCGAGGCTCTGCGTCGTCTGTCGCGGAGCCGTGGAGCGGCGGAAGCTCTCAAGCTCGGACCCACCCAGGGGCGGGAGCTGGAACGGAACAGACTCATCGACAGCGGTCCCACCATGCCGGCTCTCGATCGCTTCGACGGGGTGCTCTATGAGGGCCTCGATGCGGCGACCTTGCCGCCGGCGGCACGAGAGTTCGCGCGTGATCGACTCGCTGTCTCGTCGGCGCTGTTCGGCCTGGTCGGACCGGAGGATCCGATCCCCGCCTACCGGCTCTCACCCGACTCGCGCGTGCCGCGTACGCCGCTGAAGGCGTTGTGGAGCGGGGCCGTCTCGGCGGAGCTCGCGGCACACGACGGCATGATTCTCGATTTGCGGTCGGAAGCGTATGCGGCCCTCGGGCCTGCGCCGCGCCGAAACGGCTCGTGGTACCTGCGCGTCGTCACGGAGGGCGAGGACGGGCGGCGCCGGGCGCTCAACCACTTCAACAAGAAGGGAAAAGGCGAGTTCACCCGTGCGCTCCTGCTGGACCGGATCGATCATCCGGATGTGGAATCGCTGGTGGGGTGGGCGGCGGCGGCCGGCATCCGTCTCGAGATCGGTAGCCCGACCGAGCTCACTCTCGTCCTGTGAACGGCATGAACTGTGACGCCACCACGTTCAACGCGGCCAGCGTCGCCGCGTTCGACGGTGTCACGATCCTCGGGAGGCCCTCCAGCATCCGGCGACGTGGTCATCGACGAGACCGCCGGACTGCATGAGCGCGTACACGGTGGTCGGCCCGACGAAGCGATAGCCGAGTCTCTTGAGCGCGACGCTCAACGCGGTCGACTCGATGGT
>JABBOD010000058.1 GCA_019351995.1 Acidobacteriota bacterium | reverse complement strand
ACTGGTTCGATCCCAGTATCGCCCACCATGAAAACCCCCGGGATTCCGGGGGTTTTTCGCGTGTAGCGCAGCAAGTTGCTCCGACTTTCGCTGATCCTTCGCTCAGCTGCGGCTGGCATCGGCATGCTGCGTAGGGTTGACGCGTGGATCTGAGCACGCTGACGAAACTGGCTGCGCGCCGCGTCGGGCAGATCGACCATCCGATGGTCGTGGGCATCTCGGGCTACGGCGGTTCGGGAAAATCGACACTCGCGCGAGCGTTGGTCGATCGTCTTCCGAGCGCCGCCCGAATCCGTGGCGATGATTTCCTTGACCCCATCCGCTCACACCGGCGGTCGACCGACTGGGAGGGGGTGGACCGCAGACGTCTCGCCGACGAGGTGCTGCTCCCATTCCGTGAGCGCCGCCCGAGCACCTTTCGACGATTCGACTGGGATGTGGGAGCGCTCGGGGACCCGGAACCTGTCCCGAGCTGCGACGTCATCATCGTCGACCTGATCGGGCTGTTCCATCCGGAGATTCTGGACACATTCGATCTCACGGTGTGGTGCGATGTTGATCTCGCCACTGCGCAACAGCGCGGGATGCGTCGGGATGCCGAACTCGGTCGCGACCATCGTCGGCTGTGGACCGAGGTGTGGGTGCCCAACGAACGAGACTTCGACACACGATTCGCGCCGAGGGACTGCGCCGAAATCCACCTCCCGAATCAGTGACGTCGGAGTGGATTGTGGCGGCGATCGCCGGGCTGCCATTTTGCAGCTAACGAGGCAAATCGGGGTGAAGGTAGTCGGCGGGTGTGGTGACGGTGCGGAGGGCAATCGTCTGATCCTGCGGCGCGGTGATGCTGACCCAGAACCCATCGACGAGGGTGTACGTGATGGTGTGGTTGTCGGCCCGAAGCTGCCACCCCTCGTGGGTTTCGCCGTCGAGTCGGACGGTGGCTGGCGTCCAGGGGAGGGTGTGGAGGCGGGCGACGACCCGCAGGTGTGCTTCGTGGATCGTCGCCGGATCGGTGGGGTCGACGGTCTCGTTCTGGATCGGGATGCTTCGGAGCTCGCCCGCGAGGTTTTCCCGGACTCTGTCCACGCCGGAGCCGTCATCGACCGTCGTGCGGACGGACACGAGACCGGGCGATTCTGGTCGTTCGGCAAACGCAAGCGTGACGTGGGAGACGCGGTCTCCGTCTCCGCCCCAGCCGCCGAGTCTCTTGGTTCCCGGCCAGTCCACGATCTCGAACATCGGCAGCCCCGAGATGCGGATGCGCTGCATCTCCTCCTGGTTGCGAGCGCGTAAGCCCTTCTCCGGGTTCCAAACCTGAAGCAGTTCGGTTCCCAGGCTGATCGGGTGTGAACCGGGGCGGTGCCACCACGCGGAGGAGAGAAAGAACAGCCAGGCGGCGGCCAGCAGGATCAGTGGCGGGAGCCACCACCAGATGCCGAGTGTGAGCTGGAGGATTCCGCCGATCAGCACCCCCGCCGCGGCCACGACCAGGTAGAGGATCGGGGCCGGCCTGATGCCCTGTCGTCGCTTGAGTACTCGCCAGATCCTGGCGGGGATCGACCACCAGCGAGGGGGTTCCATCCGGGCGTAGATCGCCGAACCCCGATTTCGACCCGGGCCACGTCCCTGCCGAAGCCAAACCCACAACCTCGACCGGCGCGAAGGGAGGAAGTCGTTGACCACATTTCGAGTGTACGAGGGCCGCACACAGGCGGTTCGAGAAGCTCGAGCGGAGCCAGATCGAGGCGTCAACGGATCTCAACAGCGGGGTCAGTTGTTTCTCGTGCGTGCCGTGTGGACCTGAATGTTTCCTCACTACTAGTTTGGGCCTTGCCGGTTTTCCCAACGAGGACCCCTGTCGAGCGAAGGTTGAAGGATGCGGAGCCTTGTGGGGCAGGTCGCATCGTTGGCGATCAAGTGGACGGTTGCCCTCATCGGGATCCTCGTGACGGTGATGGTGAAACTCGTTCAAGCGGCTGTCGGAGCAACTCGACGGCTTCACGCGAAAGCCTTGACGACGCCGCATCCACGCCGTTACTTCTGGGTTCGGTTCGGCATCGTGCCGGCATTCGCGATCCTGCTCACCGCCGTGGTGGTCGGCACGGCCGTCTCGCCGGCAGCGAACCTCACCAGCGCCTCCGGCCATGCCAGCACGTCGACATCAGCAACCCCCGACCGTGCGACGGTCTCCTCGGAATACCCGACCGTCGATCCGAGCGGAGGCACGACAAGTACACCCACCGCCGACAAGGCGATCGGGGGCACTGGTCCGAATGGTGGACCGGTCGTGAATGCGGATGCCACCCTGCCGGACTCAGCACGAACACCCGGCGCGATCAATCCTGACGTGACCCAGGCAGACATTGGGCTCACGATCTGTGTGTCGGGGTGGACGGCGACCGTTCGACCGTCGTCCAGCGTCACGACGGCGCTGAAGGTTGAGCAGCTCCAGTCGGGTTACTCGTACAAGGGGGACATGGCTACCTCCGACTACGAGGAAGACCACCTCATCAGCTTGGAGTTGGGCGGCTCACCCACGTCACCGCTGAATCTGTGGCCGGAGCCATACAACGCTGCCGGCGGTGCTCGGGTGAAAGACCGGGTCGAGAACACGCTGCACGCGCTGGTGTGTTCGAACGCGATGACCCTCGCCGCGGCTCAGTCCGCGATCGCATCGAACTGGTGGCAGGCGTACGAGACCTATGTCGCGGCGTCCACGGTCGTCGCACCGGCACCGGCACCGATCGCGCCAGCACCCGCGCCGCCAGCTCCCGCGCCGGCTCCCGGTCACCCGGCGGGAGCAACGGCACAGTGCCGTGACGGAAGCTACTCCTACGCAGCCCACCACCAAGGTTCGTGCTCACAGCACGGCGGAGTTGCCGTCTTCTATTGAGCCCACCGCGCCCGCGCGCAGAGACCTCGTCGACGCGCCGCGACCAGCCGTGCAGCGCGAACCTCTTCCTGGTCACGCTCTACACGACTCTCAACAGCGAGCGAGCGGTCGGATTCATCAACGGAATGGGCCGTCGCCCGCGGGTCTACACCGCACGCAAACTGTGGGTGGCGTGGGCGTTCGCCATCTTCGGACCGCTGGGTACCGTAATGGCGAGCTACCAACTTGTCCGCTTCTACTTCCAGTCCGAATTGAGCCTTGCGACCGGTCAACGGCGGCAGCCTGGCCAGCAATGGCGAAGAGGCGATTCAGCTGACCGCGCGCCAGGTGTTCACCCAGCGTCGAACCAAGCTGTCGAGGGCTGCGCTCCCCAGAGCGGGATGCTTGGAGCTGAACTCAACCCGTGCCGCTCCGGCGAGGTGTGCCCAGTCGTCGTCCGTGAGCGGCTCTGGACTTCCGTGGTCCCATGCCATGCACGAGCGGACGATCTCGCGCGCTCTCCGCTGCACGGGGAGCGATATGCCGTTCCCGCTCTCGGTTTCGAGATCGACAACGGCAGCACTCACGTCCGAGCTGCACTCCTGAGGATCATTCATCGGAGTGGAGCCTAGGGGTAGTCGGCGGCGACGTAAAGAGAATCCGAGCGACCTGCCCACATTTGGGGCCATAGCCGAGCAGCGGAGATTGGCCACATCGACCGAAAGCGGCCCGCAATCAGACGGGGGTCCGCTCGAGGCCGTCGAACGTGAGTCTGACGAGGGCGACGTCGTCTGGGTTCACTCGCCCCCTGTCGACGGCGACCAGGATGATTGTTTCTTCTGTGGCGGTCGCCCATCCGGTGATGTCTGGGTCGGAGTCGATCGTGATCGCGTCGACAACGGTGCCGTCCACTTTGAGTGAGGAGGGATGTGCGTGGCTCGCGCTGACCTTGTGATCGAGGGTCGGTATGGCGTCAGTCCATGCCGACCGACGGTCGTCGAGTGTGTTGAGTGCGACGTGGTTGATGTGGCTGGCGAGACGTTCCTCGAGTGAGCGATCCGGCCCATCGCCGGGCCTGATGGACACCACTGATTCCCAGAGGGTCGGGTAGCGACCCATGCGGAGTCGCTCCCTGAACCATTCCGGGCGGTCGGCCTTGAGGCCGTCAAGGACCGAGTGGAGCCGCGCGGTATCCGTGATGAAGTTCGCAGGATCCTCCGTGTTCGACGGATTGACCAGAACAGCGAACGACACGGCGATCTCGAAGATCTCGCCGTTCGAACCGGTTCGAGAGTGTCCCGCTGGGTGTGCTCCGAGAGGGCCGTCGAGCGCATATACCGGTACTCCCAGCCGGCGGGCATCCTCTTCCAGCGTGGGGGGAGTTGGCATGTCGTTCACGCTGAATCCAGGAATCACCCGCATTCGCCAATGGTCCTCCCGCAGCACGAGCCGAGCAACTGGCTGCGGCTCGAATGTCACTCCGCCGCGTCGAACAGCTCGCCGAGTCGCTTCTCGCTGTCAACCAGTGCGAGCACCTCGTCGCCGACCTTGAAGCGTGTCGAGGGCTTCAGCCGCAGCAGCCGACCGTCGCGGCGAATGAAGCTGATCCACGCGTCATCGCCCAGCTCGAGCTCGTCGATACGGCGACCCACCGCGCTGGCACCGTCCGCGACGACCAGCTGGTGAAATCCTTCGGGCTCCTCGTTGAGGCGCACCCCGACCGCCCACGGCTCCGGCTCGACGACGGTCATCGGGATGCCGAGACGGTGCGCGAACAACGGGATCAGACTGCCCTGGAGCACGACCGAAACCAAGACGACGACGAAGATGATCCCGTAGATCCGGTCGGCGCCGGGAACCTTCGCCTCGAGGATGAAGATGCCCAACAGGATGGGAACCGCGCCCTTCAAGCCAGCCCACAAGATGAACGCACGCTCGCCGCGTGAGACGCGCAGGGGGAGGCTCAGCAGGCCGACGAGCACCGGGCGAATACCGAAGATCAGCAGGGTCGCGATGAGCAGCCCGGGCAGCAGGATGTCGGGCCGGAGGACATCCGAGAGCGTGATGCTGAGGCCGAGGAGGGTGAAGACGACGATCTCGGCGAGGCTGGCGACGCCGGAGCTGAAGCGTTCGATTTCCCGTTTGAAGGGGGCACGTACATCCCCGATCAGGATGCCGACCAGGAACACCGCCAGGAAGCCGGACCCGTGCAGCAGCGTGGCAAGAGCGTAGAGAAATAGGACGGATGCGAGAGTCCAGATCGAGTGCAGTGACTCGTTGCTGAGGGAGAGTCGGCGGATGACGCGGCCCACCAACCACCCGCCACCGATGCCCACCACTCCGCCGACCAGCATCTGCAATGCGAACTCGCCGAGGCCGCCAGCCAGGGCATCCAAACCACTTCCCGTGGCGGCGAGCAGGCTCACCATGATGGCGATGCCGACCGGGTCGTTGGCACCGGATTCGCCCTCGAGAATCGTGCCGGAACGGCCGGAGATCTCCCGCTTACCCAGCACCGAGAAGACGACCGCCGGATCGGTCGGCGACAGCGCGGCTCCGAGGAGGAGTGACGCTTGCCAGTCGAAGCCGACCAGGACGTGGGCGGCGATCGCAATCGCGGCGGCCGTGACTCCGGTCCCGGCGATGCCCAGCCAGACGATGGCGCGCGAACTGGCCCGGAAGCGACGCCATCCGATGTGCATGCCGCCGTCGAAGAGGATGAAGACCAGGGCGACGCTGACGGCCTCCTGGTCGAGCAAGCGTGGCACCTGCGACAGGGACGGGAAGACCGCCGCGAGGACGGCAGCGACGACGAGGAACAGGGCGGGTGCCGGCACGCGAATCACCGCGCTGAGCCGGTTCGAGGCCACCGCCGCAATCAACGCGACCGCGACGAGGCCGAGGGCCAGGGTGAAACTGTCGAGTTCAGCCACGATCGGGAAAGCCTCCAGCGTCGTCGAAAGGGACGCCGACCAGACTTCCCGGCACACCAACCGGCGTGGACCGGACGACACAATGCTATCGATTCGATCGGGGCGGCCGTACTGGACGTCCCGGACGGGTGCCGGTCGCATCCCCACATCGGGGACCTTGCTGTCTACCCCCGCTCGGTCCACTATGAGGTCATGGCACAGGTGGGAGTGCCCTCGGTCCAGAGCACGCAATTCGCGGAGCTTCTGCTCCACTCGGGACTCATTTCGCAGCAGGACCTTGATTTGGCGCGCTCCGCCAAGGCTCGGACCGGCTCGCACATCGACGAAATTCTGGTCAGCCAGGGAATGGTCTCGTCAGAGGCGCTTCGGGCGGTGATGGCGAGCGCCTGGGGTTTGCCGGTGCTCGATCTGAAGAGCATCACGCACGACGAGACGTTCATGCATCGCTGGTCAGGTCAAATGATGGTGGCCGAGAACTGGATGCCGCTGCGCCGAGAGCCCGACGGAACCGTGCTGGTGGCCACAGCGCGCGTTCCCGATGCCGAGCGCCGCGAGCACATCGAACGCGCCCTCGGAGCGCCGGCCCGCTTCGGCGTCGCGACCTCCTGGGACATCCGCAATCTCTCGCTGCACGTCTTCCGGGCCGCGATCGCCGACGAAGCGGCCAACGAGCTGTTCCGGCAGAATCCGGAACTCTCCGCCCGCATCGTGTTCTCCCGCGGCCAGAAGATCGGCCTGATCAGCCTCGTCGTTGTTGGCCTGATCGGCCTCGTCATCTGGCCGGCTGCGGTCGTCATCACCGCGATCACGATCATCAGCGTCGTCTTCTTGGCCGGCACGCTCTTCAAGTTCTTGGTCGCCATGCGCGGGGCGAAGTTCGACGTCGTCGAGCGCATCACCACGGCGCAGGTCGAGGCTTTGCACGACAGCGAACTCCCGAGGTACACGGTGCTGGTGCCGGTGTTCCGCGAGGCGAATATCGTCGGTCAACTGGTCGGCAACCTGGGCAAGATCGACTGGCCCGCCGAGAAGCTCGAGGTGCTCATCCTGATCGAGGAGGAGGACACCTTGACCCGGGATGCGCTTGCCCAGGCGTCGCCTCCGCCCAACTTCCACGTGGTCACCATCCCCAAGGGTGCGCCACAGACCAAACCGCGTGCCTGCAACGTCGGCTTGTTCTTCGCCACCGGCGACTTTCTCGTGATCTACGACGCGGAGGACACCCCGGACCCTGATCAACTGAAGAAGGCCTATCTGGCGTTCCTGCGCGGCGGGGATTCGACGGTCTGCATTCAGGCCTCGCTGAACTATTTCAACGCCGCAGAGAACGTGCTGACGCGCATGTTCACCCTCGAGTACAGCTACTGGTTCGACTACATGCTGGCCGGCCTGGATGCCGCGGATCTGCCGATCCCACTCGGCGGTACCTCCAACCACTTCCGCACCTCCGCCCTCGACGAACTCGGCGGCTGGGACCCGTACAACGTCACCGAGGATGCCGACCTCGGCATCCGTGCGAGCGCCCTCGGTTACCGAGTGGGGGTCGTGAACTCGACCACGATGGAGGAAGCCAATACCTCGGTGCCGAACTTCATCCGCCAGCGGAGCCGCTGGATCAAGGGCTACATGCAGACCTCGCTGGTGCACGCGCGGCGCCCACGGCAACTGATCCACCAGATCGGTCTGCGCCGCTTCTTCAGCTTCGCGCTGCTAATCGGCGGCACACCCGCGACCTTCCTCGGGGTGCTGCCGCTCTATGTGGTCACCCTGTTCACGGTGTTCATCCCCGCCCAGGTGCTGAGCCAGTTCTTCCCGGTCTGGCTGCTCTGGATCTGCCTGATCAATTTCGTCATCGGCAACTCGGTCATGGTCTACCTGTCGATGATGGGGCCGTTCAAGCGGGGCACCTTCGAGCTGATCCTCTGGGCGGTCCTGAATCCGGTGTATTGGATTCTGCACTCGATCGCTGCATACAAAGGACTGTGGCAGTTGATCACCAAGCCGCATTACTGGGAGAAAACCGAACACGGTCTGACCGCGCACACCTCCGACCAACCGTCGGATCCGGGGCCGGGCCGATGAGCGTCGACACCCAGCTGATCCCGTTCCGGCCGGCGGAGCGCACGCGCCACCGGCGCCGGCTGGAACGCACCAGTCTCGATGCCTTCCCGCGCGATCCCGTCTTCCGGTGGATATTGCGGCTCCTGTTCGCCGTTCCGTACCTCGCCGTCACCTGGGCAGCAGCGAACAACACCGCCAGCGCGGGACTCTCCTCCCCGAATCAACAGTTGCTCCAGCACATCGCACGGATCGACTGGAACCGTGCGGACGTGTCGTGGATCGGTGACATCTTCCCGCCGCTGTCGACCTTGCTCGCGGCGGCGATCCCGGGAGGGCAGACCGGACTCGCCATCGCCGGATCGTTGATTGCCGGGGTCTTCCTGCAGAAGATGCTCGAAATCATGGCGCAGCGTCGTTTCCCACTGGGAACTAGCACGATCCTGCTGGTCGCGTTGGCCGCGAACCCGCTCTTCGCCTACACGGTGACCGAGAACTTCCCGGCCTTCCTCGGTCTGGCGTTCTTCGGCCTCGGGATCGCCGATATCTTCCGATTCGTGGCGTGGGGTAATACCCAGTCAGGATTTCGTGCCGGGATATTGCTGATGCTCGCCGTCCTCTCGGACCTCAGCGGCATCGTCTACGTGCTGACAGCGGCCTGCGCTGCGCCGTTCCTGCGTCTCGGTCGCCACCACCATCAGGGCGCGCGGGGTGCGAGCGTGCTGGTGATCGTCTTTCCGACGGTCGCGGCGATCGGGGCCCTGATGGCCCTCAACGTCCTCTTCATCGGGAACGCGCTCGGGGCCGTCGGGCAGGAGATCCTTGCGGGCACGGCGGAGCGTTTCCTCACTATCGGTGCCGTCTTCCAGACCCCCACCGGCTGGTACCTGCTGGCGTCGGTCTTCAGCGGGTGGTTCATCGCCCTGATCGTCAGACGACCAGGGTCGATCATCATCTCCACGCTGGTCTTCGTCGCGATCATGGGCTCGTATGTTGTCGGTCTGATTCCGGCCGGATCGGCAGGCAACACCTTCATCCTGATGACCCTGATGGCCATCGCGCTGGTGCCGACGAGCAAGAGCACCGTCGCGGTGATCATGATGGATCTCGTCGCGTCACTGCAGATCGCGATCGCCTGGGGGTCGGCATTCAACCGCGACATCGTCCTTCAGTGGATGGGGACGTTGCCCCACGTCCTCAACGTCTTGGGGCACTGACCACGCCGGTAATGTGGACCGCGTGAGCGCCCAGACCGGTTTTGACTTGTTCCCCGATCGCTCCGTCGTCGCGTTGCGCGTCAACGGCGAGTTGAAGGACAAGGCGACGACGGTCACCGACTCCGACAACGTCGAAGCCGTGACGATCGACTCCCCGGACGGGTTGAACATCCTTCGCCACTCGGCGACCCATGTCATGGCACAGGCGGTCCAGGCGATCAATCCGGATGCCAAGCTCGGCATCGGTCCGCCCATCACGGACGGTTTTTACTACGACTTCGATGTCGCGACCCCCTTCTCGCTCGATGACCTGAAGGCCATCGAGAAGGAGATGGAGCGCATCATCAAGTCCGGTCAGCGCTTCGTGCGCCGGGTCGTGACCGACGAGGAGGCTCGCGCCGAGCTGGCGAACGAGCCGTACAAGCTCGAGCTGATCGGGCTGAAGGGCCACGCCGGTGCTGATGGGCTCAGTGGAACCGCGCAGTTCGAAGCCGGTGAGAGCGTGGAGGTGGGCGGCGCGGAGCTGACCATCTACGACAACGTCGACCCGGCATCCGGCGAGGTCATCTGGAAGGACCTCTGTCGCGGGCCGCATCTGCCGAGCACCCAGCCGATTCGCGGGGGCTACGCGCTCATGCGCGTCGCGGCGGCGTACTGGCGCGGCTCGGAGAAGAACACCCAGTTGCAGCGCATCTACGGCACCGCATGGCCGAGCAAGGACGAACTGCGGGCCTACCAGACCCGTCTCGAGGAGGCCGGGAAGCGCGACCACCGCAAGCTGGGTGCCGAGCTCGACCTGTTCTCGTTCCCCGAGGAGATCGGCTCGGGGCTCGCCGTGTTCCACCCCAAGGGCGGGATCATCCGGGCCGAGATCGAGAACTACATGCGCGAGCAGTTGATCTCGCACGACTACGAGCTCGTCAACTCGCCGCACATCACCAAGGGGACGTTGTTCGAGACCAGCGGACACCTGCAGTGGTACCGGGATGGCATGTTCCCGGCGATGCACCTCGACGAGGAGATCGACGAGGAGGGGAACGTCACCAAGCAGGGCCAGGACTACTACCTGAAACCGATGAACTGCCCGTTCCACAACCTGATCTTCCGCGCGCGCGGCCGCAGCTATCGCGAGCTGCCGCTCCGGCTGGCGGAGTTCGGCACGGTCTACCGCTACGAGAAGAGCGGCACGCTCTCCGGGCTGACCCGGGTGCGAGGGCTGACCCAGGACGATGCGCACATCTACGTCGCGCCCGAGCAGGTCAAGAACGAGCTCGCCAGCCAGTTGGAATTCGTGCTCGAGACGCTGCGCGGCTACGGCCTCGATGATTTCTACCTCGAGCTGTCGACCCGGGACCCCGAGAAGTCGGTGGGATCCGACGCGCAGTGGGAGGAGGCGACGGAGACGCTGCGGCAGGTCGCCGTCGAGTCCGGCCTCGAACTGGTCGCCGATCCCGGCGGGGCAGCCTTCTACGGCCCGAAGATCTCCGTGCAGGCGCGCGACGCGATCGGGCGGACCTGGCAGCTGTCGACGGTGCAACTCGACTTCAACCAACCCGAGCGCTTCGAGCTCAAATACGCGGCCAACGACGGCACCCTGCAGCAGCCGGTGATGATCCACCGCGCCCTGCTCGGCTCCATCGAGCGGTTCTTCGCGATCCTGCTCGAGCACTACGCCGGCGCCTTCCCGGTCTGGCTTTCTCCGGTGCAGGTGGTCGGCATCCCCGTGGCCGAGGAGTACGCGGGCTATCTGGGCGAGATCATCGCGCGCCTGAAAGAGTCCGGCGTTCGAGCTCAGTTGGATGCCAGCGACGATCGGATGCAGAAGAAGATCCGCACGCACACCCAGTCGAAGGTGCCGTTCATGCTGATCGCGGGGGAGCAGGATCGCGCGGCCGGAACCGTGAGCTTCCGGTTCCGCGATGGAACTCAGGAGAACGGGCTTGCGATCTCGGACGCGGTCGCACGCATCCAGGCTGCGATCGCCACCAAGGCGCAGGTCTAGCGTGCGCGACTACGACGGCACCGAGTACCCGGACGACTCGGTGGAGTCGAGTCGTTCCTTCGCGGCGGTGCCGGACGGGTTCGCCAGGTTGTGGACACCCCACCGCATCGCCTACATCGAAAGTGGCCCTGCCGGACCCCGGGATGAGTGCGTGTTCTGCACAGCACCGGGCCTGACGGATGAAGAGGCACTGATCGTGCACCGCGCGACGCTGGCCTATGTGCTCCTCAACCTCTTTCCCTACAACAGCGGCCATCTGCTGGTCGTGCCGTACCGACATGTCTCCACCTACGACGAGGCAACGGTCGAGGAGGCCGCCGAGGTCGCGAGCCTGACGCAGACGGCGATGCGCGTGCTGCGCGCGACGTCGCGGGCGGATGGCTTCAACATCGGGATGAACCAGGGTGCGATCGCGGGGGCCGGAATCGCCGCGCATCTGCATCAGCACGTGGTGCCCCGCTGGGCAGCCGATGCCAACTTCTTCCCGATCATCGCCCAGACCAAGGCGCTCCCGCGCGTGCTCGGTGAGGTACGCAGCGAGGTCGCTGCGGCCTGGCCGACATAGTTCTGCCGTCGCGGCGCGTCGCAACGAGTGCGACATTCGAACATATGT
>JABBOD010000020.1 GCA_019351995.1 Acidobacteriota bacterium | reverse complement strand
CTCCACGGCGGTCTCGTCGTCGCTCTGGAATTCCGCAGCCAGCCAGACCTCGGCGGCCTCCTCGACGAGCTTCTTGCCGATCGTGTGCACGCCGGCATCGAGTTCCTCGACAGTCCGCGAGCCAACGGGTCGGCTCGCCGCCTTCTGGCTGAGTTCCTCGAAGAGAGTGTCGAAGGTCTTCACGGCTCCAGGCTAGTGGCCGAGCCACTGCGTTGCTTCCGAGGGCGGGCCAGCGCGCATCAGACGACGGGCTCCAGCCGCACGATGACCGCTTTGGAGACCGGCGTATTGCTGCCGAGCGACGCACTCTCGAGCGGGACCAGCACGTTGGCCTCGGGATAGTAGGCGGCAGCACAGCCCCGCGCGGTCGGATACTCGACGATCCGATAGTTCCGAAGCACGCGCTCCTGCTCGTCGTGCCATTCACTGAAGATGTCGACGCGCTGACCGTCGCTCAGGCCGAGTTCGGCGAGATCATCGGGATTGACGAAGATCACGTCGCGGCCCTTCGAGATGCCCCGGTAGCGGTCATTGAGGCTGTAGATCGTCGTGTTGAACTGATCGTGCGACCGCATCGTCTGCAAGATCAGCCGGCCGGCCGGCCGCTCGAGGTGTTCGAGCTCATTGACCGTGATCATGGCTTTGCCCGTCGACGTCGCGAAGGTGCGGGAATCGCGAGGCCCGTTCGGGAGGACGAAGCCGCCAACACGGCGAATATCGGTGTTGAACGATTCGAACCCGGGCACGACGCGGCTGATGTGGTCGCGAATGATGTCGTAGTCACGTTCGAACCCGCGCCAGTCGATGTCACTCGTGGAGCCGAGGGTGGCAACCGCCAGTCGCGAGACGATGGCGATCTCGGACAGGATGCCCGCGGCGACCGGCGGCACGGCGCCGTGACTCGCGTGCACCGCACAGACGCTGTCCTCGACGGACACGAACTGCGCGCCGGTCTCCTGCAGGTCGAACTCCGTGCGGCCGAGCGTTGGCAGGATGAGCGCCTCGGCTCCCGTGACCACGTGGGACCGATTCAGCTTGGTGCTGACCTGCACGGTCATCTCGGTGCCGCGCATCGCCGCCTCGGCGGCCGTGGTGTCGGAGATCGCCCCGACGAAGTTGCCGCCCATGGCGACGAAGACCTTGATCTCCCCGCGCTGGAGCCCGCGCACTGTCTGCAGGGAATCTGCGCCATGCTTGCGCGGCGGATCGAAGTGGAACTCCGCCTGCAGAGCATCGAGGAAACCGTCGCTCATCTGCTCCCAGATGCCCATAGTGCGGTCGCCCTGCACGTTGCTGTGCCCGCGAATCGGCGAGGCGCCCGCACCCGGCTTGCCGATGTTGCCGCGCAGGAGCAGCAGGTTGACGACCTCTTTGATCGTGTCGACCGCCTTGCGCTGCTGGGTCAACCCCATCGCCCAGGTGATGATGACTCGTTCGGAGGCGAGATACCGGGCCGCGAACTGATCGATCTCGGCAGCGCTGATTCCGGTTGCGGCCAAGACCTCATCATCGTCGAGCTGATCGAGATGGGCGCGGAACGCGTCGAGGCCCGTGGTGTGCGTCGCCAAGAATTCGTGATCGAGCACCGTCCCGGGAGCCGCAGCTTCGGCATCCACGACACGCTTGGACACCGCCTGCATCAGGGCCATGTCGCCGCCGGAGCGGATCTGAACGAACTGATCGGCGATGTCCGTGCCTCGCCCGACGATTCCGCGCGCCTTCTGGGGATTCTTGTACCGGATCAGGCCGGCCTCCGGGAGCGGATTCACCGCGATGATGTGTCCGCCGTTGCGCTTGCACTCCTCCAGGGCGGTGAGCATCCGGGGATGGTTGGTGCCCGGGTTCTGTCCCATGACGATCACCAGGTCGGCTTTGCCGAAGTCGTCGTAGGCGATCGTCGACTTGCCGATCCCGATCGTCTGGCCCAGAGCGGTGCCGGTTGACTCATGGCACATGTTGGAGCAGTCCGGCAGATTGTTGGTCCCGAACGCCCGGACGAACAACTGGTAGAGGAAGGCCGTCTCGTTGGCCGTGCGTCCGCTGGTGTAGAACGCGGCTTCGTCGGGCGAGCCCAGGGAGTTGAGCTTGGCTGCGATCAGCCGGAACGCGCGATCCCAGCTGACGGGTTCGTAGTGATCGGACCCGGCCGCCTTGTAGACCGGCTCGGTGAGCCGCCCCTGCATCCCGAGCCAGTGCTCGGTCTTGTCCAACAGCGAACTGAGCGAGTTCTCGGCCCAGAAGGTCGTCGGGACGGTGACGGGCGTCGCCTCCCAGGTGACCGCCTTCGCCCCGTTCTCGCAGAACTCGAGGAGATTGCGGTGATCAGGATCCGGCCACGCGCAGCTCATGCAATCGAAGCCGTCTTTGTGGTTGATGCTCGTCATCAGCTTCGCGGTGCGCAGAGCGCCCATCTCGCGGAGAGCAGGACCCATGGAGTGGACGATGGCCGGCACGCCGACCGCCCAGTTCTCCTTGTGTCCGACCCGAAGATCTGGATACTCCTCGCCGATCCGCGGTTCCTCACTCATCAGACAACCACCGCCTCGTCGCTCGTCACCGGAACGGGGTCGGGAACGACGATCCGCTCGACCCCGCTATACACCACCATCGAACTACCGCGGAGGAAGCCGACAACGGTGAGCCCGATCTCCGCCGCCAGCTCCACGGCGAGCGATGAGGGCGCGGAGACGGCGGCGAGCACCGGGATCCCCGCCATCGATGCCTTCTGCGTCAACTCGAAACTCGCCCGACCGGAGACCATCAAGACCGTTCCCGTCAGCGGGAGCCGCCGCTCCGTTGCGGCCCACCCGACGACCTTGTCCACCGCGTTGTGCCGACCGACGTCTTCCCGAAGCACGAGAAGTTCACCGGTCACGCCGTCGAACAGGGCGGCCGCATGCAGCCCCCCGGTCTTGTCGAAGACGTCCTGCCCGGCGCGGAGTCGGTCGGGGAAGCCGGTGAGCAGCGCCGCATCCACGCGAACGTCGTCGTGGGCGACGTGGTGGGCTGACAGTGTTCTGACCGCGTCGATACTGGCCTTGCCGCAGAGCCCGCAGGAGCTGGTCATGTAGAAGTTTCGCTCGAGGCTGGGATCGGGAGCCGCGACACCGGGCGCGAGTGTGACGTCGAGCACGTTGAAGCTGTTCTCACCGTCGGTCGTTGCGCCGGCGCAGTATCGAATCGCCGCGAGGTGCTCGCCGGTGGCGATGACGCCCTCCGACACGAGGAAGCCCGCGGCAAGTTCGAAGTCGTGGCCGGGGGTGCGCATCGTGATGGTCAGCGCCGACCCACCGACCCGGATCTCGAGCGGCTCCTCGACGGCCAGCACATCGTCGCGTTGCCGCGCGGGTTCGCCGAGAGTGACCCGAGTGATGCGCCGACGCGCGGTGATTCGACCCATTCCCCATGCCTAGCACCCTTCTGTGGGAACGACCAGTGATCCGGTCGGCGACATAGGGTGAAGACATGCGCGGGTACGGCTATGACGCTGTGGTGCTCTCCGGGGGCCGCGGTTCCCGACTGGGCGGTGTGGTCAAGGCCCGGCTGCTCTCCCGTGATGGCGGCTCGTCCGTGCCTCTTCTTCGCCGTGCTGTCGCCGCCGCGGAGGGAGCCCGGCGAATCGTGGTCGTCGGGGATGGGGTCGCCGGATTGCCGTCCACCGTCCGCCTCGTGCGCGAGTGTCCCGCTTTCGGTGGACCGGCCGCGGCGCTGGAGGCCGGGGTTCGGGAGTTGGAGCGCGAAGGGCGACAGGAGGAGTTCGTTCTCGTTCTCGCCTGTGACATGCCCCAGATCGGTGAGGCGGTCGATGGCCTCCTTGCGGTCGCGGCATCCGATCCGACGCACGACGGGGTACTGGCGATCGACGCCGCCGGGCGAGCGCAGTACCTCGCCGCGGTCTACCGGTTGACGGCTCTGCGCCGAGCCATGGCGAGCGCGCGGGAGCTCGGGCTTGACGGAATGTCGATGCGCGCACTGCTGCACGGGCTGCGGCTTGCTGAGACTCCCGTTCCACGGGGCGCGACGGATGACGTCGACGACTGGGATGACGCCATCAGAATGGGAGTGACCGCCTCGTCGGCGGAGGGCAACCGAGAGGACCAGACATGAGCGACGAGGATCTGACCGCGGTCCGCAACTGGGCTGGCGAGGTCGCTGCCGCGCTCGGCATCGCTCCCGGCGGGATCGACCTGGATGAGGTGCTGAGCATCGCGGGCCTGTCCGCGCGTGCCGCAGTTCGGCCCGCTGCTCCGGTCACGACCTACCTCATGGGGTTGGCGGTCGGTCGCTCGATCGCGGCGGGCGCCGATCCTGCGGCCGCTTTCACGGCGTCCGTGTCTGCCGTGCGTACCCTGGCCGCGTCTCGGCACGACTCCGCAGACGGAGAACCTGCGTGAGGGCTCCGCTCGGCCATGCCGCGGGTGCGGTCGACTGGGAGCGAGCGCGTGCGGTGTCGTACGACGCGGCCGGCACTCTAGGCGCCGAAGCGGTACCTCTGGCGGCGGCGAGCGGGCGCGTGACGGCGCAGCCGATCACCGCAGAGCAGGACATCCCGCATTACGCCTCGTCCGCGATGGACGGCTGGGTGATCGCGGGTGAATCTCCCTGGGAACTGGAGGCCAGGACGGGCGCGATGGTTCCGCGAACGGCCCGTCCCATTGTCACCGGTGGCCTCATCCCGGAGCGCGCGGATGCGGTGCTCCGCAGCGAGCACGGACGACGTGTCGGCGGGGTTCTGGAGCCGGAGAACGGGCGTCACGCACCGAGTCGGGGGACCGACATCCGGCCCGCCGGCGAAGAGGCACGCGCCGGCGACGTCGTGATCGCGCGGGGAACGGTGCTCAACCCCGCGCACCTCGCCGTGGCGGCGGCGTGCGCACGAGACCTGCTGCTCGTGACGGAGCAACCTCGGGTGCAACTCCTGCTCAGCGGTGATGAGATCGACGACGTCGGCGTGCCGGTCGCCGGGCGCGTCCGCGACAGCTTCGGGCCCGCGTTGCCCGCATTGCTCGGACAGTTGGGCGGTCGCGTCGTCGCGAGCTCACGCATCCCCGACCGCCTCGACGTCACGATCGGCGCGCTGCAGGAACAGACGGACTGCGAGCTGATCATCACCACCGGAGGGACGGGCGCCTCGTCAGCCGATCATCTGCGCGCGGCGCTCCGACACCTGCGCGCGGAGATCCTCATCCCCGGTCTCACCTCACGGCCCGGCGGGCCAGCGCTGCTCGCGCGCCTGCCAGACGGGCGACTCCTGGCCGGGCTCCCCGGCAACCCCCTCGCCGCGCTGCTCGGGTTGCTGGTGCTCGCCGCCCCCGCGCTGGCAGGCTGGAGCGGTCGAGCGCTGCCCGCGCTGACGGATGTCATCGCGGCGAGGGCCATTCCCGGTGACCTCAGCGGCACGCGACTGGTGCCATATGCCAACGTCGACGGCGGAGTGGTCCCCAGCCGGTGGGTCGGCTCCGGCATGATGCGCGGTCTGGCCGATTCCGCGGGGATTGTCGCCGTTTCGCCGCGGGGCCTGGAGGCAGGAGGTCACGGAGTCGCGCTGCGCCTGCCGTGGATGACGTGCTAGCGAACGCCCAGCAGATCGATCACGAAAACCAGGGTGCGTCCGGACAGGCGGTGACCGCCGCCGACAGGTCCATACGCGAACACCGGCGGGCAGACAAGCTGACGGCGACCGCCGACCTTCATTCCGGGGATGCCCTCCTGCCAGCCGCGGATGAGCCCGTTCAGCGGAAACTGGATCGACTCGCCTCTGCCCCAGCTGGAATCGAACTCCTCGCCGGTTTCGAAGTCGATGCCGACGTAGTGGACGTCGACCGTGGCTCCGGGTGTCGCCTCCGCGCCATCGCCGACCTCAAGGTCGGTGATGACGAGTTCGGTCGGGGCGTCGCCCTCGATGAAGTCGATCTCGGGCTTGGTCTTCTCAGTCATGAGTCAAGTCAATCAGATGACGTCAGTGCGAGTGCGCGGCGGCGGCACTCCTCAGCCCGCTGATGGCGGCGGCGGCGTCGGGAGAGCCGAAGACGCTCGAGCCCGCGACGAAGGTATCTGCGCCCGCTTCCGCAGCCTGAGCGATGGTGTCGAGAGAAATCCCACCGTCCACCTGAACCCAGACGTCGAGGCCGCCGACGGCGACGGCCGACCGGACGGCCGCCACCTTCGGCATCATGTCTGCCAGAAAACTCTGGCCGCCGAATCCCGGTTCGACCGTCATGACGAGCAACTGATCGAACTCGGGAAGCATCTCGAGGTATGGCCTGACATCGGTTCCCGGCTTCACGGCCAATCCCGCTCGCGCGCCGATCTCGCGGAGCCGCCGGGCGAGGGCGACGGGATTCTCGGTGGCCTCGGCGTGGAAGGTGACCGAGAACACGCCGAGCTCGGCGTATCCAGGGGCCCAGCGGTCGACATCCGTGATCATCAGGTGCACATCAAGGGGGATCGGGGACACGGCCTGCACCCTGGTGACCATCGCGGGGCCGAAGGTGAGGTTCGGAACGAAGTGGTTGTCCATCACGTCGACATGCACGGCGTCGGCGCTCGCGATCGTCTCGATCGCCGCCTGCATGTTGACGAAATCGGCACTCAGAATGCTGGGCTGGATGCGCACGGTCACGGCTCCACCCTAAAGCGGGGCCGCCGGGCGGATGAGCAACTGGATGAACATCGCGTCCGTTCCGTGCCGATGCGGCCACAGCTGAGCATGCAGACCGGGCCCGAGATCGAGAGAGTGGGTGGCGATCCCGGCGAGCACGGCCGGGGTGTCAAGCGCCACCAAGGTCGGATGCCGGGCGAGCACCCCGGCGATGGCGTCGCGCGTCTCGGCACGATGCGGCGAGCAGGTCACGTAGGCGAGCAGCCCGTCGGGAGCCATCACAGAGACCGCGGCATCCAGGAGCTCGGCCTGCAGCAGGCCGAGTTCCTCGAGATCGCTTGGCTGCTTCCGCCAGCGCGCCTCCGGGCGACGGCGCAGCGCGCCCAGTCCGGTGCAGGGCGCGTCCAGCAGAATGCGATCGAACAACTCCCCACTCGAAGCGACCGCTCGGCCGTCGTTGACGACGACCTCCGGCGGATCCGCGAAGGCGGCGAGGGCGTTGCGGACGAGCTGAGCGCGGGCCGGGATCACCTCGTTGGCGAGCAAAGTCGCTCCCCCGATGGCGGCCTCCGCGGCGAGCACCGCGGCCTTGCCTCCCGGGCCCGAACAGAGGTCGAGCCAGCTCTCCCCCGCCCGGATCGGTCGGGCGCGGCTGAGCGCCAGAGCGGCCAACTGCGAACCTTCATCCTGCACGCGTGCACGCCCGGAGGCGACGACCGGATTGCTCGCGGGGTCGCCACCCGCGGAGCGTGCGGCGATCGGCGACACCGACCCGAGCTCTCCGACTTGCTCGGGAGTCGAAAGGCCCGGCAGGGCGACGAGGCTGACGCGTGGCGCCAGGTTGTCGGCCTCGAGCAGGTCTCGCAGTTCCCCGGACCGGCCATCGGCATCCAGCGCCTCGCGGAACGCTTCGACGATCCAGAGCGGATGAGATTCCTCGCTCGCGAGCAGCTGGTCGCCGGCGAGCCCGGCCATGGCCCGCTCCCGCCATTCCTCCGGCGTCGAACGAGTCAGCGTGCGGAGCACCCCGTTCACGAATCCGGTCGCGGAACGTTTGCCATTTGCCGCAACCAGTGCGACGGATTCGTCGACCGCCGCGTGAGCCGCTACCCGCATCCCGAGGAGCTGATGCGCGCCGAGGCGAAGAGCGTCGAGCACTTCGGGGTCGAGTTTGACCAGCGGCCGCCCCGTCACGAGGCTCAGAACACGGTCGTAATAGCCCTGGCGACGGAGGGTGCCGTAGCTGAGTTCGGTGGCGAGTCCGGCATCCGCCTCGCTCAGCTGCGCCTCGGCGAGCTTGGCGGGTAACAGCAGGTTCGCATACGCGTCACTCTCGTGGACCGCGCGGAGTACCTCGTAGGCGATCCGGCGAGCCGGTTGGATCCGAGCTGGCCCGGTGCGCGGGCGCTGCGCGCTCATGACGCCACGACCGCGGCGCCGGAGGGTCGTCCTCGCCACCAGTCGACAGCTGGCATGGCGCGCTTTCCCGCCGGATGCACTGTCACCAACTCAACCGGATCCGTCGCCGTCCCGACCAGGAGGCGACCAGCGCGAAGTTCCATCAGGCCGGGAGGCTGCGGCGAGCAGCCGTGAGCGATCGTGGCGTCCACCACCTTCACGCGTTCGCCGTCGAGTTCCATGAACGGGCCAGGCTCCGGCGTGGCGCCACGGAAGCGGGCGTCCACCCGGTCGGCGGGCGCGTTCCAGTCGAGGTGACCGTCCTCGAGCACCAGCTTCGGTGCGACCGTGAACTCCCCGCTCTGCGCCACCGCGCGTGCCGTTCCGGACGCCAAGGCGTCCACGACTCCGGCGAGCAGTTCGGCACCGGAGACGGACAGCTGTTCGAGCAGATGCCCCGCGGTCTGGTGCGCCCCGATCGGCTGGCGAAGCGTCGCGTAGACGGGGCCGGCATCCAACTCCGGGACCAGCTGAAAGACCGCGGCACCGGTCTCGTCATCGCCGGCCATGATGGCACGCTGCACGGGCGCCGCCCCACGCCAACGCGGCAGGAGCGAGAAGTGCAGGTTGATCCACCCCAGCCGCGGACCGCCCAGCAACGGCTCCCGGATCATGCCGCCATATGCCACCACGACCCCCAGCTCGGCTTCGAGCGCGAGAATCTGCTCGGTCATCGGCCCGAGCCGATTGGCGCGAACGATCGGGATGCCGGCGGCCTCCGCCTCGACCGCGACAGGGGTGGCCGTCATGATCTTCTTGCGGCCAAGCGGAGCATCCTCACGGGTGATGACCGCCGCGATGTCGTGGGGCGCAGCCGCCAGCCGCCGAAGGCTGGGGACCGCAGCGGCGGGACTTCCCGCGAAGACGATCCGAAGTGGGTTCACCTGACGATTCTGCCGCCTCATCACGGTGTCGGTGCGCTCACTCGGCGAACGGCTCCGGATCGTCGAAGCGAACGCGCAGGGGAAGCGGCTGTCGGCCGCGGCGTTGGGAGCCCGGAATCGGCTTGCGTCGTGCGGTCGCGTGACGGACAACCTCCGATCGAAGCGCGTGTGCCACCGCGGGTCCCTGGGCGTAGTCGAAGCGGATGATTGCGCGAGCTGATCCCTCGGTGATGGTGGTTCCGACCGGATCGACCGCGGATGGCAGCGAGGCCAGGGCTTCCGTCACGGCCTCCGGCAGTCCGGTCACCGTCGCAACGCGGATCGCGGGAGGGAAGCGCAAGGCGCGCCGGTCCGCCAACTCGGCACGCGCATAGTCCGCGTGACGACCGGTCACGAGGGCGGATGCGAGCGCCCCTCCGACCCCAACCAGGATGACCGGGGCATCGTCGGCGGCGAGAGCAGCGGCATCCGACCACCAGCGCAGGCAGTCTTCTCCGACACGGAGGCTCTCCCGTGCCACCATGCGCTCACCGTCGAGCAGCAGCACCGCGCGATAGCCGCCGGCGGCGATCGGCTCTGCGCCCCGTGTGGCCACCACGATCGCCGGGCGGGCATCGATGGCCTGGATGCTCCGCTCGCCGTCGGCCACGATCACCCGCACTCCGGGGAAGGCTCGCCCGAGCTCCTCCGCTGTGCGGCTCGCGCCGATCCCGGCCGGACGGATGCGCGTCGACTCGCAGTTCTGGCACCGCCAGGACGCTTCAGGGGCGCCGCACCACCGACAGCTCGGAATGCCGCCATTGCGCCTCTGGTGCAGCGGGCCACCGCAGACCCGGCAGCGCGCGGGCTCGCCGCAGTCCACGCACCGCAGACCGGGTGCGTAGCCGGGGCGAGCCACCTGGACGAGCACAGGCCCGGTCTTCGCTGCGGCGCGTGCCTCACGCCACGCGATCGACGGAATGCGCGCCTGTGCCGCCAGACGATCCTGCGCGGCGATGTTGGCGGTCGGCACGATACGCGGATGACGGGGTCGAACCGGCCCCATCTCACGCAGATAGCCGACCTCGACCAGCCGTTCGACCTCCGTGGTGCGGGTATGGCCGGCGACCACGAGTGCCGCGCCCTGCTGTTCCTGTCGGATCAGGGCGGCATCGCGCGCGTGCACGTAGGGGGCAAGTGGCTCGGCCAGCAGCGGGTCACCGTCGTTCCAGATCGCGAGCAGCCCGAGCCGCGCGGCCGGTGCGTAGACCACCGAGCGGTTGCCGAGCAGCACCATCGGCCGCGCCCCCATGGCTCGCAGCAGTCCGCGGTAACGATCCGGATTCGACTGGCGCGCGTCCAGGCGCACGATCGCCTCTGCGGGGAGAACGGATTCCAGCGCAGCAGCGAGCTGGTCCTGGTCGCGATAGTCCGGGACGACCAGGATGGCGGACGTCCCGGCCGCGACGACACCCGCCGCCAGGGTCGACAGCGCGATTGCCCAGCGACCGACCCAGCTGCCGCCCGGGAGTTCGGCAACGCCCGGTTGAACGTCGAGCGCGATCCGCTCGCCGGCGGCGACGGCCTGCTCCAGAACTCCCGGTGAATATCCCGCGACATCAGGGACGTCGAGTGCCTCCCGGTCGGTCTCGTGCCCTCGCACCAGCCACGACTTCTCCACCCTCACCTGCCGAGTCGGAATGGCGAGCCGAAGCACATCGCTGGCCGAGCCAGCTGCACGGTCGGCGACAGCCCGAGCCAGCGCCCAGACCTCGGGCCGGAGGACCGGCACCGGCGAGATCAGGGCGACGATGTCGCTCAGCGGGCCCGGAAAATCCTGCTGGGAACTGATCTCGACGACGAATCCCTCGGCAACGCGCCCCGCTGTCCGCAGGGGAACCGACACGCGCACGCCCGGGACGACGCCGTCGATCGAGCCGGGAATCCGGTAGTCCAGCAGCCGGTCGAGTTGCGGCAGCGGCGAGTCGACCAGCACCCGTGCGACCGTCGCGGGCAAGGCGCCCTCTGACATCAGAGGCCGGCGGCACCGCGCAGCGCGTCCACACGGTCGGTCTTCTCCCACGAGAAGTCCGGCAGCTCACGGCCGAAGTGGCCATAGCTCGCCGTCGCCGCATAGATGGGCCGCAGCAGATCGAGATCGCGGATGATCGCCGCCGGTCGCAGGTCGAAGACCTCCCGGATCGCGCCGATGATCGAATCCTCGGGCACGTGCGCCGTGCCGAAGCTCTCGACGTAGAGGCCGACGGGCGAGGCCGTTCCGATCGCATAGGCGAGTTGCACCTCGAGTCGGTCGGCCAGTCCGGCCGCGACCGCGTTCTTGGCGACCCAGCGCAGCGCATAGGCCGCGGAGCGATCCACCTTCGACGGGTCTTTGCCGCTGAAGGCTCCTCCCCCGTGCCGAGCGGCTCCACCATAGGTGTCGACGATGATCTTGCGGCCCGTCAATCCGGCATCGCCCTGTGGGCCACCGATCTCGAACCGTCCGGTCGGGTTGATCAGCACCCGAGCGGCTCCGGAGGGGAGGTCCACCTGCGCCAGAACCGGCCGGATGACCAGTTCCTCGATCTCCGCCCGCAATTGCTCGGTGCTCACCTTCGGAGAGTGCTGAGTCGAGAGCACGACGGTCTCGACCGACGCGGGCACGGCCCCGTCGTAGCCGATCGTCACCTGGGTTTTGCCGTCGGGGCGGAGATAGTCGACAAGCCCGCGATGACGGACATCGGCGAGACGCTCGGACAGTCGATGAGCCACCCAGATCGGCAACGGCATCAGGGTCGGCGTCTCGTTCGTCGCGTAGCCGAACATGATGCCCTGGTCGCCGGCCCCCTGCATGTCGAGTTCATCGACCGAGGTGCCTTCGCGACTCTCGAAGGCGTGGTCGACACCCTGGGCGATGTCGGGTGACTGACCGCCGATCGAGATCGACACGCCGCAGGAGCGACCGTCGAACCACACGTCGGAGGAGTCGTATCCGATGTCGGTGATCTGCTTCCGAACGATGGACGGAATGTCGACGTATCCCGTGGTGGTGACCTCTCCCGCGACATGAACGAGCCCGGTCGTCACGAGAGTTTCGACGGCGACCCGTGCGTGTCGGTCAACCGAGAGCAGCGCATCCAGGATCGAGTCGCTGATCTGGTCGCAGATCTTGTCTGGGTGACCCTCGGTCACGGATTCCGACGTGAAAAGTCGGAGGGGAGAACTCACAGCGGGGCCCGTTCGATCGCAGAAAATGAGAGGCGCGCGTTCAGCGCACCACGTCGAGGATACGTTCGGCGACCGACGCCTTGCTGCCATCCGCCTCGGCCACGATATGACCGCGCGCGTCCAACACCATGACGCTGTTCTCGTCGCTGCCGAATGTCTCGGTCCAGCCCACCCTGTTGACGACGAGATAATCGACGCCTTTGCGGGCCGCTTTGGCGGCTCCGAGCGTGAGCAGTGCATCCCGATCCGGTTCGGTCTCGGCGGCAAAACCGACGATGACCTGGTCGTCGTGGCGAGCATCGGTGAGCTCGTGCAGGATGTCAGGGTTCTTCACCAGTCGAAGCTCGAGTGTGTCGCCCTGCGTCTCCTTCTTGATCTTGTCGCTCGCGACCGTCTCCGGGCGATAGTCGGCCACCGCGGCGGCCATCACGATCAACTCGGCGGTTCCCGCCGCCAGGAGTGTCGCCTCCTGCAACTCGCGCGTGGTGGAGACATGCAGGACCTTCACGGCCGAACCGAGCCCGTCCATCACACCATCGTCGAGGTTGGCGACGATCAGGGTGACATCGGCACCGCGGGCTGCGGCGGCGCGCGCGACGGCGACGCCCTGCTTGCCGCTCGACCTGTTGCCGATGAAGCGGACGGGGTCGAGCGGCTCACGGGTTCCCCCCGCGGTCACCAGAACTCGCCGGGCTTCCAGATCGCGCGGCCGAACGGCGCGCAGCGCCTCGGCGATGATCTCGCCGGGCTCCGCCATCCGGCCTGGGCCTGCATCGGTCCCCGTGAGCTGGCCCGTCTCCGGCCCGACGATGTGCACGCCCCGGGAGCGCAAGGCCGCCACGTTGGCGACCGTCGCCGGGTTCTGCCACATCTCGGTGTGCATTGCGGGAGCGAGCACCAGCGGCGCACTCGAGGCCAGGACCGTGTTCCCGAGAAGATCGTCCGCCAAGCCGTGGGCCAGCTTGGCGATCGTGTTGGCGGTGGCGGGCGCGACCACGATCAGCTCGGCCGCCTGACCGATCGCGACATGCCGAACTTCGGCAACCCCTTCGTACAGTTCGCTGTGCACGGGATTTCGACTGATCGCCTCCAGCGTCGGGCGACCGACGAAACGGAGTGCGGCGTCCGTCGCCACGACGTGGACGTCGTGCCCAGCGAGAACGAGTCCGCGAACCACATTCACCGCTTTGTATGCGGCGATGCCGCCGGTGATCCCGACCACGACGTTCATCCGCGCGTCCTCAGCGGTGGCGCGGGCAGGAACGTCGCCGCGGCGTCAGCGCCCATCCCGGGCGTCTGTTCACTCGGGAGCGTCGAACGGGGTGAGAGTGAGCTTGCCCTCGTTGATCTCGCGGAGGGCGACCGACAGCGGCTTGTCGTCGATGGTCGAGTCGACGAGCGGTCCGACGTTGTCGAACAGCGACCCCTCGTGCAGGTCCGCGTAGTAGTCGTTGATCTGACGCGCGCGCTTAGAGGCGAAGATCACCAGTTGGTACTTCGAGTCGACATGCGAAAGCAGGTCGTCGATGGGCGGGTCGATGATGCCGGAGTTCTTGTCGGCCATGGTGTCCTCCTGGACGGCTGCGGGATGGAATGGCGGCCGATCGACCGCGGAAGCGTGAACGCCCGTTTCAGGGCACTGCAAGCAATTCTACGACCTCGGCGGCCGCTTGGCTGACTTCTCGGTTCACGACCTTCACGTCGAACTCGTCCTGGGCGCCCATCTCTACCTTCGCGGTGGCGAGTCGGCGGGCCTGTTCGGCTGCGCTTTCGGTGCCACGACCGACGAGTCGTCGCACCAGTTCCTCCCAGCTCGGAGGCAGCAGGAAGACCAGGAGCGCCTCCGGCATCTGCTGACGAACCGCGCGCGCACCCTGCAGATCGATCTCCAGGAGTACGCTCCGGCCAGCCGCCAGGGCGGCGTCGATGGGGGGCCGCGGCGTTCCGTAGCGGGAGGCGTTGTGAACCGTCGCGTGTTCCAGGAACTCGCCACTGTCGATCATCTCGTCGAACCGCTCGTCGGTCACGAAGTAGTAGTGCTCACCGTCGACCTCGCCGGGACGTGGAGCGCGCGTCGTGGCGGAAACGCTGAGAAGAACCTCCGGGTAGTGCTCACGGATGTAGCGCGACACCGTTCCCTTGCCGACCGCGGTCGGTCCTGCCAACACGACGAGTCGACGTGTGTCTCGCTCGCCCGTGCCCTCTCCGTGACCCTCTCGCGCCGCGAGATACTCGCGCAGCCGCGCGCGCTGACGCACCCCGAGGCCTCCGACCCGCTTGGACATCGCAATGCCGAGCTGGTCCATCACCTTGTCGGCGCGGGTCGGTCCGAGGCCCGGGATGCTCATCAACAGTTCGCGCACGCGCAGGCTCGCCTCGGCCCCGGTTGGCTGGTCCGCCCACGCCGCTTCCGCGACATCCAAAGCTCTGCGTTCCCGTTCTGCGACGGCTCGCTTGACGGATGCGCGAGCCCGACGCGCCGCGACCGCGGCTCGCGCGGCGGCGGCACGGTCCACGTCAGGGGGCGCTATGCGAGGCATGCTGCCACCTGACGCACGTGGTCGTCGATTGCCGCGGCGAGATCGGCGCGACCGACGGACAGGATGCTGCGGGATGCACTCACCAGAACATTGTCCGCCGCGGAGCCGAAGAGCTCCGTCAGCTGTGCGATCCGCGCGCCCTGGTGCCCGAAGCCGGGCGCCAGAATCGGCATGCCGGTGAACGAGGCCGCAGAGAGCCCAAAGTCCGGCAGCGCGACCGTGGCCCCGATCACGACCCCGATTGCACCGAGCGTGCCAGGTGATCCCTGCCCGTTGCGGGCCGCGACACCGGCGGTCAGCGCCGCCGCGACCGTCAAACCGTCAGCGCGCATCGCGGTCTGGGTCTCGAAGGCCTCCGGATTCGAGGTCGCTGCGAGCACGAAAACTCCCTTGCCATGCCGCTGAGCACGGTCGATGACGCCGTCGAGCGAGCCGAGGCCCTGATAGGCCACGGCCGTCATGGCGTCGACCTCGAGCGTCGACCCGGGAGTCAGCCAGGCATCGGCGGACGCCTCGACAGTCGTTCCGACATCGCCGCGCTTGACATCCGCAATCACCAACAGGCCCGCCGCCCGGGCCGCGGCCAGCACATCTTCGAGCGCGGAGTATCCCGCCGACCCGTGGCGCTCGAAGAACGCGACCTGCGGCTTGACCACTCCGGCCCGACCGATCACGGCCTCGACCACCCGAAGACCGAAATCGCGCACCCCTGCCGCCGAGTCCGGCAGGCCCCAGGAATCCAGAAGGCCCGCATGCGGATCGATGCCAACGCAGAGTTGTCCGGAACGGCGGAAGATCGCCGTCAGCCGGTCACCGAATGGATCGCTCATCCGGCGACCAGCCGCGCCGCGCGGTCTGCCGCGTAGTTCTGCAGGCTACGAACACGGATGGCGCCGCGGTTCACCTCGAAAGACGCGACCGCGGCCCCGACCTGCGCGATGGTCGTGAACAGCGGTTTGTCGGCGGCGACCGTCGCCGTGCGGATCTCGAAGCCGTCAGCACGGGCGCTCCGCCCGCTCGGCGTGTTGATGACGATGTCGATCTGACCCGCGTTGATCAGCTCGACGATCGAGGGATCTTCCGCGTCGACGGCCTGGCCCATGAAGTACTTGCGGACCGTCGTCGCCGGGATGCCGTTGCGCGCGAGCACTTCGGCGGTCCCCTCCGTCGCGACGATCGTGAAGCCGAGCTGTGACATCCGCAGCATCGGGAGCACGATCGCGCGCTTGTCGCGGTCGGCGACCGACACGAAGACGGTGCCGGACGACGGGAGTCCGCCGTACGCGGCATCCTGACTCTTCGCGAAGGCGCGGGGGAAGTCCGCGTCGATCCCCATCACCTCACCCGTTGAGCGCATCTCCGGCCCGAGCACCGAGTCGACGACCTGCCCATCGCGGGTGCGGAACCGTTTGAAGGGAAGGACGGCCTCTTTCACGGAGACCGGCGAATCCAGCGGCACATGGGAGCCGTCGACGGCGGGGAGCATTCCCGACCCGACGAGATCCCGCACCGACATGCCGACCATGAGCAGGGATGCCGCCTTGGCGAGCGGAATCCCCAGCGCCTTCGACACGAACGGCACGGTGCGCGAGGCACGCGGATTCGCCTCCAGGACGTAGAGCACGCCGGCTCCGATCGCGAACTGGACATTCAGCAGCCCGCGAACGCCGACCCCTTCGGCGATCCTGCGGGTCGCCTCGACGACTTCGTCGATCACACCACGGCCGAGGGTGACCGGGGGCAGGGTGCACGCGGAGTCGCCGGAGTGCACACCTGCCTCCTCGATGTGCTCCATGATCCCCCCGACATAGAGTTCGGTTCCGTCGTAGAGCGCGTCGACATCGATCTCGAGCGCGTCATCCAGGAAGCGGTCGACCAGCAGGGGGGAACCGGGTCCGATGATGGCCTGCTCGCGGACACGGTCGAAGTAGTCCTCGAGGCTCGGGGTGTCATAGACGATCTCCATACCGCGGCCGCCCAGCACATAGCTGGGTCGCACGAGAACGGGATAGCCGATGCCTTCGGCAACCCGGACGGCCGACGGCGCGTCCGTCGCGATGCCGTTCTTGGGAGCGAGCAGCTTCGCCCGGTCGAGGATCTGCGAGAACAGCCCGCGTTCCTCGGCCAGGTCGATGGCGGACGGCGAGGTGCCCAGGATCGGCACGCCGGCGGCTTCGAGACCCTTCGCGAGGCCGAGAGCCGTTTGACCGCCGAGCTGGACGATCACACCGACCAGCTCACCGGACTGCGATTCGGCGTGGATCACCTCCAGCACGTCCTCGAGCGTCAGCGGCTCGAAGTACAGCCGATCGCTGGTGTCGTAGTCGGTGGAGACCGTCTCCGGATTGCAGTTGATCATGATCGTCTCGAACCCCGCGTCGTGCAGCGCGAAGCTCGCGTGCACGCAGCTGTAGTCGAACTCGACGCCCTGCCCGATCCGGTTGGGGCCGGACCCCAGGATGACGACCTTGCGCGCGTCGCTGGGAGCGACCTCCGTCTCGAGGTCATAGCTCGAGTAGTGGTACGGGGTGAGGGCGGGAAACTCGCCGGCGCAGGTGTCGACGGTCTTGTAGACCGGGCGCACGCCGAGCTGCCAGCGCGCGTTGCGCACCTCCGGCTCACTCAGGTCACGCAGCTGGGCGATCTGGACATCCGAGAAGCCGTGATTCTTCGCGAGTTCGAACAGTTCGCGATCGAAGGGACGCAATCCTCCGATCTCGGCGGCGACCTCGTTGATCAGAACGATCTGGTCGAGGAACCACGGGTCGATCTTGGTCGCGGCGAACGCCTCCTCGATGGTCGCGCCCTTGCGGAGCGCCTGCTGCACCGTCACGATGCGTCCGTCGGTCGGGATCTTCGCCACCTCGAGCAACTCGGCTTTCGTGCGCCGCTCCTCACCCCAGTGGAAGCTGCTCCCCCGCTTCTCCAGCGACCGCAGCGCCTTCTGGAGTGCTGTCGTGTAGTTGCGACCGATCGCCATCGCCTCACCGACGCTCTTCATCGTGGTGGTAAGAGTGGCATCCGCCGACGGGAATTTCTCGAAGGCGAAGCGTGGCACCTTCACGACGACGTAGTCGAGGGTCGGCTCGAAGCTGGCGGGCGTGACCTTGGTGATGTCGTTCGGGATCTCGTCGAGCCGATAGCCGATCGCGAGTTTTGCGGCGATCTTGGCGATCGGGAACCCGGTGGCCTTGGATGCCAGGGCGCTCGAGCGGGAGACGCGCGGGTTCATCTCGATCACGATGATCCGACCGTTCGCGGGGTCGACCGCGAACTGGATGTTGCAGCCGCCGGTGTCGACGCCGACCGCCCGGATGATGTCGATGCCGATGTCACGCATCCGCTGGTATTCGCGGTCGGTCAGCGTCAGCGCGGGAGCGACCGTGATCGAGTCGCCGGTGTGGACGCCCACCGGGTCGACGTTCTCGATCGAGCAGACGACGACCGTGTTGTCCGCGTTGTCGCGCATGAGCTCGAGCTCGTACTCCTTCCAGCCGAGGATCGACTCCTCGAGCAGGACCTCGTGCGTCGGGCTCTGGTGCAGGCCGTCGGTCACCATGCGGATCAGTTCCTCGCGGGTGTACGCAAAACCCGAGCCGAGGCCGCCCATGGTGAAACTCGGGCGGATCACCAGCGGGTACCCCAGGTCCTCCGCGAAGTCGACCGCCTCGACGACGGTGTGGGCGATGTGGCTGCGGGCTACTTCCGCCCCGCATTCGATCACGAGTTCTTTGAAGATCTGACGATCTTCACCCCTGTTGATCGCCTCGACCTTGGCTCCGATGAGCTCGACGCCGTACTTGGCCAGGATGCCGGCCTGGTCGAGCGCGATGGCCGCGTTGAGAGCGGTCTGGCCGCCGAGCGTCGGAAGCACGGCATCCGGACGCTCGAGGGCGATGATCGCCTCGAGCGCCTCATTCGTGATGGGCTCGATGTAGGTGGCGTCCGCGAAATCGGGATCGGTCATGATCGTCGCGGGGTTGGGGTTGACGAGGATGACGCGCACACCCTCCTCGCGAAGCACCCGGCACGCCTGCGTGCCGGAATAGTCGAACTCGGCCGCCTGGCCGATCACGATCGGCCCGGAGCCGATCACGAGGACACTCTGGATGTCGGGACGCTTGGGCACTAGTTGTTTTCCTCGCTGGTCGAGTTCGTCGAGGCCTGCGTGGCACTGACCATCGCGGCGAAGCGGTCGAAGAGGTAGTTGGCGTCGTGCGGCCCCGCGGCGGCCTCCGGGTGGTATTGCACCGAGAAGGCCGGGATGTCGAGGGCGTTGAGGCCCTCCACCACCGCGTCGTTGAGCCCCACGTGGCTCACCTGGAGTCGGCCATAGCCGTTCGGGCTCTCGAAGATGCCGTCGATCGGTGCATCGACCGCGAAGCCATGGTTGTGTGCGGTGATCTCGACGCGACCCGTCGCTTTGTCGAGAACCGGCTGGTTGATCCCGCGGTGGCCGAACGGCAGCTTGTATGTGCCCAGTCCGAGGGCGCGTCCCAGGAGCTGATTCCCGAAGCAGATCCCGAAGAAGGGCAGACCCGCATCCAGTATTCCGCGCAACAGCGCGACGTGATCGTCCGATGCCTCGGGATCGCCGGGTCCATTGGAATAGAAGGCGGCGACCGGGTGGATCGCGAGCACCTGTTCCAGAGTGACGTCCTGCGGCAGCACATGGACCTCGAACCCGCGGCGGGCCAGGTTGTCGATCGTCGACTGTTTCACCCCGAGGTCGAGCACCGCCAGTCTGCCGAGACGATCGCCGTCGTCGGAGACGACCGCTTCCGTGATCGAGACCGCGGAGACCGACACCTCGGCCGAGAGATTGAGCCCCGACATTTCGGGACTCGCGCGCACGATCGCGAGCTGCTCGTCGGGACTCAGAGCGGCATCCTGGCCGGAGAAGACCCCCGCCCGCATGGCACCGGCATCACGAAGGCGACGTGTCAGCGCGCGCGTGTCGACGCCGCTGACACCGACGATCCCGTTGGCCGCGAGGTCGTCGTCGAGGCTGCGGGTCGCGCGGAAGTTGCTGACCACCCGCGAGGGATCGCGCACCACGTAGCCCGACACCCATATCCGCCGAGACTCGGGATCCTCGTCGTTCATTCCCGTGTTGCCGATATGCGGAGCGGTCTGGACGACGATCTGGCCCGCGTAGCTGGGATCCGTGAGGGTCTCTTGGTAGCCGGTCATCCCGGTGGTGAAGACCGCTTCGCCGAGGGTGCGGCCGCGCGCACCGTAGGCCTGGCCCGGGTAGCGACTGCCGTCTTCGAGGACGAGGACGGCGGGGTCGTGCTGGTTCATGCGGCGGCTCCTTCGGGGCTGGGCGCGGAGGCGGGGACGATCCTCTCGACGGCCGCGACGAGAGCATCGGGGTCGGTCGAGCGGAAGTTGCTGTCGAGGGTCACAACGGTTCCGCTCGCATCGGTCTGGGTCCAGCGGACGAAGACCAAACCGTCGTTGCGAAGGACACGGTCGATCGTCCACGTGGCCCGACCGACACCGACGAGGGCTGAACTCGGGAGGAAACCGGGCGCCGCGCCGGCGAGCTCGAGGCGGATGCCCGATTCGGTGACGGTGAGCACGGCGCGAGCCCGGAATCCGAGGCCGTGCACGGCGATGCGCTCCAGTGGCTCTTCGGCGGCGGTCGTGGCCACGTACAGCAGATCCTCGATCAGCAGGACCGCGCCGAACTCCGATGGCACGGGCGAGAGCCCGACGAGATGTGACTGCCGCCGTCGGCGGGTGTGCCAGCCGATCGCCATCATGGCGAAAATCAGCACCAGGATCGCCGCGATGATCAGCGTGGGGACGACCTTATCCACGGGCGGCCACCTCCTCCTCCGGCCGGAGCTCGCCATCGAGCACGGTGGCCGTCCCGCGGTGCACGGTCGCGACGATGCGGCCGGGCAGTTCCCGGCCGATGTATGGCGAGTTGACACTTTTTCCGTGCAGCTGCTGCGCCGAGAAGGTGCGGCGGGCGGTCGGGTCGACGAGAGTGAAGTTCGCGGGGGCGCCGACGGTGAACGGCGCGTCATAACCCGCGAGCTGTCCGATCGCGGCTGGGGTTCGAGAGAGAACGCGGGCGACGTCGGACCAGCTCAGTTGCCCGGAGTCGACGACCGCCGCCTGCACGACGCTGAGGGCGCTTTCGAGCCCCACCATCCCGAAGCTCGCTTCCTGCCATGCGCACTCCTTGGATTCGAGCGGGTGCGGCGCGTGGTCGGTGGCGACGATGTCGATCACGCCATCGGCGAGGGCCGCGCGCAACGCCAGGACGTCCTCGGCGCGACGGAGCGGCGGGTTCACCTTGAATCGTGCGTCGTAGCTTCCGGCGAGTTGCTCGTCGAGCAGCAGGTGATGGGGTGTGACCTCGGCGGTGACCCGGATGCCGCGCGCCTTCGCCCAGCGGACCACCTCGACACTCCCCGCCGTCGAGAGGTGGCACACGTGCAACCGGGCTCCGACGTGCTGAGCGAGCAGGACGTCGCGGGCGATGATCGCCTCCTCCGCCACAGCTGGCCACCCGGCCAACCCGAGTTCTGAGCTGAGCGCACCCTCGTTCATCTGCGCCCCCTCGGTGAGTCGCGGCTCCTGCGCGTGCTGGGCGATGACACCCCCGAACGTCTTCACGTACTCGAGTGCGCGCCTCATCAACAGGGCGTCGGACACGCACGTGCCGTCGTCACTGAAGACGCGCACGGCTGCCCGGGACTGCGCCATCGCGCCGATCTCGCTCAGCCGCTCCCCCGCCAGCCCGACGGTGACCGCCCCGATCGGGCGGACGGTGACATAGCCGTACTGCTCACCGAGCGACGCCACCTGTTCGACGACACCGGCGGTGTCGGCGACCGGCGAGGTGTTGGCCATCGCGTGCACCGCCGTGAAGCCGCCCGCGGCAGCCGCTCGTGACCCGGAGAGCACGGTCTCGCTCTGCTCGAATCCGGGCTCGCGGAGGTGCGTGTGCAGGTCGACGAGGCCGGGCAGGGCCTGCAGACTCGCTGCATCCACGTGGTGTGCGCCCCGCTGGGACAGCCCGCTTCCGAGTTCCGTGATCACGCCGTGGTCCACGAGGAGATCGGTGGAGGTGCCGTCCGGCAGGACAGCCCCGGTGATCAGGAGGCTCATGCTGCTCCGCCGCTCAAAACCAAGTACAAAACCGCCATTCGGATCGACACACCATTCGTGACTTGGTCGAGCACGACCGATCGGGCCGAGTCGGCAGCCGCCGACGAAATCTCGAGCCCGCGGTTCATCGGGCCGGGGTGCATGACCATCGTATCCGGGGCGAGTCGGGCCAACCGTGCGTCATCGAGGCCCCACTGGCGCGCGTACTCGCGTTCGTGCGGGAAGAACGCCGCGCGCATGCGTTCGCTCTGTACGCGGAGCATCATCACGACATCCGGCCCCTCGGCGATGGCCGCGTCCAGGTCGGTGCCGCTCGAGACCGGCCACCGCTCGATTCCCAGCGGCAGCAGGGTCTCGGGTCCCACCAGGTGCACGCTGGCGCCCAGGGTCTGCAACAGCCAGACGTTCGAGCGCGCGACACGCGAGTGCAGGATGTCACCGACGATCGTCACCCGCAGCCCGTCAAGGCTCCTGCCGCGGGAGGCGTCCCCGTGCAGGGTCTTGCGCATCGTGTACGCGTCGAGGAGTCCCTGGGTCGGATGCTCGTGAGTCCCGTCCCCGGCATTGACGACGGCCGCGTCGATCCACTCGCTGTCGGCGAGCACGCGAGCGGCTCCGGACGCCGGGTGGCGCAACACCACGGCGTCGATTCCCATCGCCGCGATCGTTTGGGCGGTGTCTTTCAGACTTTCGCCTTTCGAGACACTCGAGCCTTTGGCGGTGAAGGTGATGACGTCGGCGCCGAGTCGTTTGGCCGCCGCCTCGAAACTGAGCCGGGTGCGAGTCGAGTCCTCGAAGAACAGGTTCGCGACGGTGCGGCCGCGCAGGGTCGCGAGCTTGGGGACGGCCCGGGTGGCGACATCCGCCATGTCCTCTGCCAGGTCGAGGATGCCGACGGCGGTCGCGAGGTCGAGCTCGCGGACGGACAGCAGATGCTTCATGCTCGACCGTCCCGGTCGGAAGTGGGCGACTCCGAGATGGCGACGAGATCTTCGCCGTCCGTCTCGAACAGCTTCACGTTGATGCGCTCGGCGACCGCTGTCGGCAGGTTCTTGCCGACGAAGTCGGCGCGGATCGGCAGTTCACGATGTCCGCGATCGACCAGCACGGCGAGCCGGACCGCGCGAGGTCTGCCGAGGTCGTTGATGGCGTCGAGCGCGGCCCTGATCGTCCGCCCCGAGTAGAGCACGTCGTCGACGAGAACGACGGTCTTGCCGTCGATCCCTCCGACCGGAACACGTGTGGGGCTGGGTGTGCGCGTCGGTTGGGCCCGCAAGTCATCGCGATACATGGTCACATCGAGCTCGCCGACCGTACCGGAACCGGGCTCCAACTCATCGAGGATCGCGCCGATGCGTCGCGCGAGAAGTACTCCGCGAGTGGGGATGCCCAGCAGGATGAGATCGGAGGAACCCTGGTTCGACTCGAGGATCTCATGCGCGATGCGGGTGAGTGCCCGCGTGATGTCAGCCTGCTGCAAAACCGTTCGTGCAGCCATTCTGACCTCCTTCCCCGCCTCTCCGGACGGACTTAAAGGATGTCGATTTTGTGTCAGCGTAGCAGGGCCGCGCTCGCGCGGAAAACCCACGTCCTGGGTGGAAACACATCGTCCCCCCGCTATCCTCTGAGCATGAGCGAGCCGGAGCCGTCGACGATCGATGATCTCGCGCGCGGGCTCTCGTTCGCCATCGGGCGGGCAAATCGTCGCATGCTCGCCGCGGGCAAGGGCCTCGGACAGGGGCACCTCAACGCCCTGGCGACCGTCTATCGCGTCGGGACGATCCGCCCGGGTGATCTTGCCCAGCGCGAGTTCGTCAGCGCTCCGACCATGACGAGAACATTGCGCGACCTTGAGAAGCTCGAACTGGTCCGTCGTGAGCCGGATGCCAGCGATGGCCGGTCGATTCTGATCACCATCACCAAGAAGGGCGAGCACGAGGTCTTGCGCGCGCGGTCCACCAGAGCCGAACTGCTCGCCGTGCTGCTCGCACAGCTGGACAACGACGAGGTCGTGGCTCTTCGCGATTCGCTGGCCGCGCTGGAGCGCCTCGCGACAATCGACACCGACCATCCGGTCTGACCTGCCGCACGGGCAGTACTAGACGGTCTCGCCCGTCTCCACGGTGACACTCGGCTTGTCACGAGCGATCGCCCCGAGAAGTCCGTTCAAGAAGCCGGCAGAGTCTTCCGTGCTCAATGACGCTGCCTGCTCGACAGCCTCCGCGATCGCGACGCCGTCCGGCACCTCGTCGTTGTAGAGGATCTCCCACGCGCCGATCCTGGCGAGCGCGCGGTCCAGCACGGGCATCCGCTCAAGCGGCCAGCCTTCGGCGTGCGCGCGAATCGCGGCATCCAACTCGTCGAGATGAGAGTCGACCCCTTCGACGATGGCGCGCGCGTACAGCCAGGAGGACTCGCGTTGCGGGTTCGCCTCGGCGCGGGCGGCTTCCTCATCGAGCAGGCCGGCGATCGGGAGTTCGCGGAGGTCCGCCCCGAACAGGATGTCGAGGGCTCGCTTGCGCGACTTGGTACGTGCACTCATGCGGGGGCGCCTAGTCGCTGATGCGGCCGAGGTAGTCGCCCGTGCGGGTGTCGACCTTGACTCTGGTGTTGTTTTCCAGAAACAGCGGAACCTGGATCTCGTAGCCCGTTTCGAGAGTCGCCGGCTTGGTGCCCGCACTGGATCGATCGCCCTGCAATCCGGGTTCCGTGTAGGTGACCAGGAGCACCACGGACGCCGGGAGTTCGACGTAGAGCGGCTCCCCCTCGTTGGTGGCGATCGTGACCGTCTGGTTCTCGAGCATGTAGTTGGCGGCGTCGCCGACGATCTTGGCCGGCACCGTGGTCTGGTCGTAATCGGTGCTGTCCATGAACACGAAGCTGTCGCCGTCGCGGTACAGGTAGGTGAAGTCGCGGCGATCCACGGTGGCGAAGTCGACCTTGCTGCCGGCATTGAAGGTCCGATCGACGACCTTGCCGCTCATGATGTTCTTCATCTTGGTGCGCACGAACGCACCGCCCTTACCCGGCTTGACATGCTGGAACTCGACGATCGTCCAGAGTTGACCGTCCAGGTTGAGGACGCTGCCGTTCTTGATGTCGTTCGTCGATGCCATGGTGAATCCGTTCGCTGTCGTGTGAGGTGGTCGAGCAGCGCGGACGCCGCAGATCGAGACCGTGGGCGCTCACGCGCCCCCACGAGTGTACGGGAGCCGTCAGCCGACGGGCGCGACGACCCGTAACGCCAGAAGGTAGGAGTCGAAACCGAATCCGGCGATGACACCGGTCGCGACCCCGGAGATCACACTGCTGTGCCGGAACTCCTCACGCGCGTGCGGGTTCGAGATATGCACCTCGACCAGCGGGATGCCGGCTTTCGTGACAAGTGCCGCGGCGTCCCGGAGCGCATAGCTGTAGTGGGTGAAGGCGGCCGGATTCAGGATCACCGGTGACGCGGTGTCGACGGCCTCGTGCAGCCAGCGAATCAGCTCCGCCTCGTCATCGGTCTGTCGCAGGTCGATCTCAACCGCCGGACCGGCCTGCTCGATGAGAAGCACACGGAGGGCGCTGAGGTCCTGGTCCCCGTACACATCGGGCTCTCGGCTACCGAGGCGACCGAGGTTCGGACCATTGAGCACGAGCACGCGAGACATGGTGCGAGCCTACGATGTCCGTCGTTCAGAGGGCGACGCCCCTAGCCCGAGATCTCCTGGTAGGCGGCGAAGAGCAGCTGCTCCTCGGGCCCGGTGAGCGTCGTCGGGCGTCCGATGTCGTCCAGCACGATGAAGCGCAGCAGATCTCCCCGCGCCTTCTTGTCGCGCTTCATGGTGGCGAGAAGGGTCGGCCAGCGTCCCGCCGGGTACGTCGTCGGCAAACTCAGCAGGTCCAGGATGCGGCGGTGCCGATCGACGGCGGCGTCACCCAGTGAGCGGGTGAGTCGCGAGAGCTCCGCGGCGAAGACCATTCCGATCGCGACTGCCGCCCCATGCCGCCACTGGTATCGCTCGGCATGCTCGATCGCGTGCCCGAGTGTGTGGCCGTAGTTCAGGACTTCGCGCAGTCCCTGTTCGGTGAAGTCCTCGCCGACCACCCGCGCCTTCATCGCGATCGCGAGCTCCATGTTGCGGCGGAACTGGGGGGTCGTCGGGTCTGTTGCGGCATCCACGTCTGCCTCGATCGTGTCGAGGATCTCCGGCTCCGCGATGAACCCCGCCTTGGCGATCTCGGCGTACCCCGCGAGAATCTCGTTCCTGCTCAGGCCCTCGAGCACGTCGAGGTCACAGAGCACGGCGCGGGGAGCCCAGAACGACCCGACCAGGTTCTTTCCCTCTGCGGTGTTGATCCCGGTCTTGCCCCCGACCGCAGCATCGACCATGGCCAGCACAGTCGTGGGCAGGTGGATCACATCGATGCCGCGCAGCCAGGTTGCCGCCACGAAGCCGGCAAGGTCGGTGGTCGCGCCTCCACCGAGTCCGATCACCAGGTCGGAGCGGGTGAAGTCGGTTTGCCCGAGGACCTGCCAGCAGAACGCGGCGACCTCGATGCGCTTGGCCGCCTCCGCATCCGGAACCTCCGCGAGCACCACCTGGTAGCGCTCACTCAGCTGCTCGCGAAGGGTTTCGGCGCGGGCAGCGAGCGTTGGCGCGTGCACGATCAGGATCTTCTTCACGCGCGCCCCGATGAACTCGGGCAGCCGCGCGAACAGGTCGCGACCGACGAATACGGAGTACCCGGGAGAACCCGCGACCGGGATCTCGGTGGTGTCGACTGCGGTCATGCCATCTGTGTCGCCCATGCGGCCACCTCCTGTGCAACGGCGTCGATCGGGCGGTTCGAGGTGTCGACGGTCAGCCGGGCCAGCCTCTGATAGATCGGCAGGCGTTCGGCGTAGATGCGCTCCCAGTCGGCGAGACCTCCCCGCACCAGGGGGCGACGTCCGTCGGCGATCCTGGGTTCGACCGCGTCGGCCGAGACCGTGACAAAAACGACGCGGTGACCTTCCAGGACGTCCTGGGTCTCGGGGGCCAGGATGGCACCCCCGCCCAGCGCCACCACGTCATCCGTGTTCAGCGCACGAAGCACCGCGTCACGCTCGAGTTCACGGAAATACGCCTCGCCGTTGGCATCAAAGATCGCGGGGATCGGGCCGTTCTCGGCCACGATGATCTTGTCACTGTCCTGAAAACCGATGCCCAGAATCCGCGCAACACGTTTGCCGATACGCGTCTTGCCCGCGCCCATCGGCCCGATCAGCACCACCGGCGGTCCGCCGCTCATTCGGGGACCGACGCCGCTGCGCTGCGCAGCGTGCTCGGGATGGCGGCACGGAACCCGTCGAGGTTGCGCCGGGTTTCACCGACCGAATCGCCGCCGAACTTCTCGAGCATCGCGTTGGCGAGCACGAGAGCGACCATGGCTTCTGCGACGACGCCGGCGGCGGGGACGGCGCACACATCGGACCGCTGGTGGTGGGCAGCTGCCGCTTCGCCGGTCGCCACATCGACGGTGCGAAGTGCGTGCGGGACCGTCGCGATCGGCTTCATCCCCGCGCGGACGCGGAGCAGGGTCCCCGTGCTCATGCCACCCTCGGTGCCGCCAGCCCTGTCGCTGAGGCGCGTGATCAGGCCGTCGTCTTCGACGAGTTCGTCGTGCGCCTGCGACCCGCGTCGCGTCGTGGTGAGGAAGCCGTCACCGACCTCGACCCCCTTGATCGCCTGGATCCCCATCAGCGCGCCCGCCAGCTGCGCATCAAGGCGTCGGTCCCAGTGCACATAGCTGCCGAGCCCCGGAGGCAGTCCGTAGGCGAGCACCTCGACGATGCCGCCAAGGGTGTCGCCGGTGTCGTGCGCATCGTCGATTTCGGCGACCATGCGAGCGGATGTTGCGGGGTCGAAGCATCTCAGCGGATCGGCGTCGAGCGCGCTCACGTCCGCGACCGTTGGGAGCGCTGAGCCCTCGGGGACCCGCACCGGCCCGATCGACAGCGTGTGGCTCACGAGGGTGACGCCGAGTTCACCCAGGAAGGCGCGGGCCACCGCGCCCAGCGCGACACGAGCGGCGGTCTCACGCGCGCTCGCACGTTCCAGCACCGGTCGTGCCTCGTCGAAGTCGTACTTCTGCATGCCGACCAGGTCGGCGTGACCGGGGCGTGGGCGGGTGAGTGCCGCACCGCGGCCGGTGTCGAACACCGCGGCATCCACCGGCTCTGCGCTCATCACGTCGACCCACTTCGGCCATTCGGTGTTTCCGATGCGCAGCGCGATCGGACCGCCCATCGAGAGACCGTGCCGCACACCGCCGGAGAAGTTGAGTTCGTCTTGTTCGAACTTCATGCGGGCCCCACGGCCATAGCCCAGCTTGCGACGTTCGAGGTCGGCTTGAATCGCCTCACGGGTCACCGGGACGCCGGCGGGAAGTCCCTCGAGCACGGCCACCAACTCGGGGCCGTGGGATTCTCCGGCGGTCAACCAACGCAACATGAGCTTATTCTTCCAGGTCGGCGGCTAGTCGGTCGGCACGGCGAGGCCGACCGAGGCGCGCATTGCCGCGATCACCTCGAGTTCGTGCGACAGCGCACCACCCTCACGGCCCGTCACGAAGATCCGCACCTGACCGATCGCCTGGTGCAGCAACATCTCCAGGCCGCTGACCACGGTTCCGCCGACATCGGCCCATGCCGTGGCCAGCTCGCTCGGCCACGGTTCATAGGCGACATCGAGCAGGGTGGCGCTCTCCCGCAGGGCGGGCGAAAACGTCATCCCGTGATGGCTCGCGCCCGGAAGTGTGGACACGACCGTGCTCGGCGCCGTCAACGCGTCACCTCGTGCAGGATCGTCCAGGGAACCGAGCGTGAGTTCGATCCCGAGCTGCGACGCCAGAGACATGAGCCACGCCGCGCGCTCCGGGTCTCGCGCCGAGATGAGCGCACGCTGAGCCCCCAACTGGGCGACCGCGACCAGAACCGACGCGGCTGTCGCGCCCGCGCCCAGGATCTGCACGTTGTCCAGGACGGTCACGCCGTGGTCGGCGAAGGCGGCTACGATTCCGGCCACATCCGTGTTGAACCCGTGGAGTGATCCGTTCTCGTCGAAGAGCACGGTATTCGCGGCACCCACGATGCTGACGAGCTCGCTGCGCGACGCCAGCACCGGGAGGATCTCCCGCTTGAGCGGCATCGTCAGCGAGAGGCCGCGCCATGACGGGTCGCAGGTGTTGATGAACGCCCCCAGGCTGCCTTCGACCACCTCGACCGCGCCATAGCTCCACCCAAGCCCGAGAACCGCGTACGCGGCGGCGTGCAACTGCGGCGACTTCGAATGCGCGATCGGCGAGCCGAGAACGGCCAGGGTGCGCGAACTGTCTGCGGAGTCGTCGGTACGACTCACGCGCAGTACGCCATGTTCTCGGAACTCTGGTGACACCACGCCTGCCACTGCTTCACCGCGGCGTCGTGCTCGGCGACGGTGGTGGAGAACACCGTCTGGCCGGTGATCAGATTCACCGCGACGAAGTACAGCCACGGACCCGGAGTCGGATGCAGCGCAGAGTCGATGGCGTCGTCACCCGGAAGCCCGATCGGGCCGATCGGCAGGCCCGCATTGGCGTAGGTGTTGTACTTGTTGCTGGCATCGGCGCGTTCGGCATCGGTGGTGGTCACCAGGTTGGTGTGGCCGGTCCCGTAGGCGACGGTCGCGTCGGACTGCAGGTGCATCCCCCGATCGAGCCGGTTCTGGAACACTCGCGCGATCTTGTGCATATCGGAGACGCTCGGGCCGGATTCCCGCTGCACGATCGACGCCAAGGTGACGACCTTGAAGCGGTCCGCCGGAGCGACACCCGCCTTGTCGAGATGGCTGATCATCGTGGAGACCAGCTGCTGCAGTACCTGGGTCGCTGTCACGCCCGGGTTGAAGGTGTATGTCGCCGGAAAGAGGAATCCCTCGATGCTGGGAGCTTGGGCGGGAACGCCCAGCGCGACATAGTTCTTCGCGGCGGCGACGAAATCGGAGACCGGGATCGACGTCGCCGCCGAGAGTTGCACGTACGCACTCGCGGCAGACACGCCCTCCTTGATCACCGCGACATGCACGACCCGGTTCTTCGGATCCTGCAGGGCCGCCAACGCCGACTTCGCGCTCATCTCTTTTTGCAGCTGGTAACTCCCCGGTTGAAAGGTGACCGGCGGCTGGCTGAGGAGAAGACTGTAGAACGCCGTGAATGTCTTGGTCACTCCAGCCTGTTGCAGCATTTTGGCGACATCCGATCCGATGAATCCGGGTTGGATGACCACCGTCACCTTGGTGCCGTCGCCGGCGGTCGTGTAGTCGGTGGGCGCGACCCAGCCGAGCACCTGGCGGATCTGCGGCTCGAAGAGTGTCCACCCCGATACCCCCGCACCGATGATCAGCACAAAGGCGACGAGAAGTGCCCACAGCCAGCCGAGGCGGCGTTTTCGGGCCGGGGGTTCCCAGGTGCGCTGCGGGCCGCGTCCGCCACCCCGACCACCCGTGAGTTCTGCCGCCTCGCGCGCTTCGCGCCGGGATTGCGGTTGATCATGAGCGGGAGGTGGCACCTGGGCGGAGGCTTCGGCTGCTGCCACGGCGAACGGGTCGGAAAGCCGAGCGTTCGGGTGAGCCGTCGACACCGCTTCGGGCAGGACGGGTGCGGGCGTTCGCTGTGCTTCCGGGCTGGAGGGACGGAAGATGTCTTCCCAGTTCGGCTCTTCAGCCACGACGGACTTCTCTCATGCGGTGGGACGCCCTTGGTTTGGTTCGACCAGGATGCCAGGTGGGCGTCCCGACGAGCGCTCGGCGTCGAGAGCGTTCTGCAGGATGATAACAGCGGCCACTTGGTCGATCACAGCTCTCGAACCTTTGGCCGAGCGACCGGATTGGTGCAGGGCACGCTGCGCCGACACGGTCGACAGTCGCTCGTCCACCATGCGCACCGGCACGATGGCCAGTGCCGCCAGCTCTGCGGCGAGCAGCCGAGCATCGGCGGTCGACGCGGTGTCATCGCCCCGCAGCGACAGCGGAAGGCCCACCACGGCCTCGACGGCCTCGTATTCGGTGAGTAGTGCCACGATTTCGGTCACGGTCGGGACGCCGCGGGTCAGGGTCGCCACGGGCGTGGCCACCAGTCCGTCGCGATCACAGACCGCCACCCCGACGCGGACCTTCCCCACGTCGACGCCGAGGCGCACACCTGTTCGCATCCCGATGCCGTCCCGGTCAGCCCTGCAATGCCGTCGAGATACCGGACAGCGCACTGCCGATGGCCGCAACATCACTGCCACCGCCCTGCGCGAGATCGTCTTTGCCGCCCCCGCCGCCGCCGAGGACCCCCGCCGCCTGTTTGGCCAGGATGCCTGCCTTGACCCCCAGCTCGCGCGCCGCTGCCGAGGTAGCCACGATCACCGCCGGCTTGTCCGCGATCCGCGCAGCGAGGGCGACGACGGATGCCTCTCCGCCGAGTCGTTCTCGCACAGTCGTCGCCAGTGAACGGAGTTCATCGGCCGAACCGAGGGTGCCGACGTCTTCCACCACCGCAAGGTAGCCGCCGAGTCTCGTCGCCTGGGCGAGCAGGGCAGGAACGCGGCCGGACAGTTGCGATGCCTCGAACGCGGCAATCTTCTTCTCGGCCGCCTTCAACTCCGCCACCAGCGACTCGATCTTCTGGGGCAGCAACTCGCGCGGCGTCTTCAAGGAGGAGGTCAAGGTGGAGACGATCGCCCGCTCTGCGGCGAGGTCGCGGAACGCCTCCAGGCCGACGAGCGCCTCGACGCGACGGTTCGTCGAGCCGACGGAGGACTCGCTGATCAGGTTGACCAGACCGACTTCTGCCGACGTTCGCACATGGATTCCGGCGCAGAGCTCACGCGACCACGGGCCACCGATATCCACCATCCGCACGGTGTCCCCGTACTTCTCGCCGAACAGCGCCATCGCGCCTGCCGCCTTGGCCTCCGCGATCGGCAGAATGCGCGTCGTCACCTGGAGGTTGTCGCGCACGGCATTGTTGGCGATCTCCTCGAGTTCGCTGCGCGTCGCGGGAGACAGGGCCTGATTCCAGGCGAAGTCGAGCCGCAGATAGCCGGCCTTGTTGTAGGAGCCGGACTGGTGCGCCTCGTTCCCGAGCGTCTGTCGAAGCGCCGCGTGCACCAGGTGGGTCGCGGAATGCGCTTGCGATGCCGAGTGGCGGTACACCGGGTCGACGACGCTGGTTGCGGCAACGCCGACCGCCACCTCGCCCGAGGTGACCTGCACGGTGTGGCTGATCAGGCCCTTGACCGGACGCTGCACGTCGAGTACTTCGAGCTCGAAACCGTTCCCGATGATGGAGCCGGCGTCAGCGGCCTGCCCGCCGGACTCGGGATAGAGCGCCGTCTCGGCGAGGACCACTTCGGCGATGTCCCCTGCGGACGCCCGATCCACGGGATGGCCATCGACCAGGATTCCGAGCACCGTCGACTCGGTCTGCAGGTAGTCGTAGCCGGTGAAGACCGTCTCCCCTGCCGCCCGCATCTCGGAGTACACCGAGAGGTCGGCCAGTGCGCGCTTCTTGGACTTGGCATCCGCCTTGGCGCGGGTGCGTTGCTCGGTCATCAGGGCGTCGAAGGCGGCACGGTCGACGGTGAGGCCCGCTTCCTCCGCGATCTCGAGCGTGAGGTCGATCGGAAAGCCGAAGGTGTCGTGCAGGAGGAAGGCGGTGTCGCCCGCCAGGGCGGCTGCGCCCTTCTGCTGGGTGTCCTCGACCGCCAGGTCGAGGATCGCCGTGCCGCTGACGAGCGTCGCCCGGAAGGTCTCCTCTTCGGCGTTGGCCAGTCGAGAGGTGCGCTCCCACTGCTCCTCGACCTCGGGGTACGCCTCTCGCATGGCGAGTCGCGAGGCGTTGAACAACTCGGGAAAGCTCGATCCGTCGACACCGAGCAGTCGCATCGAACGAACGGTGCGGCGCAGCAGGCGGCGCAGAATGTAGCCGCGACCCTCGTTGCTCGGCGTGACCCCGTCGGTCATCAGCATCAGCGAGGAGCGCACGTGATCGGCGATGATCCGCATCCGGACATCATCGGGATGCTCCGCGCCGTAGCGACGTCCCGACATCGATGACGCGACATCCAGCACCGGTCGCACCTGATCGATCTCGTACATGTTCTCGACGCCCTGCTTGATGAAGGCGACCCGCTCGACGCCCAAACCGGTGTCGATGTTCTTCTTGGGCAGCTCTCCCACGATGTCGAACTCGGTCTTCGACCGCACGTTCGTGATGAGGTCCTGCATGAACACGAGGTTCCAGATCTCGGTGAATCGCGCGTCGTCGACGGCTGGACCGCCGTCTCGCCCGTAGGAGGGTCCACGGTCGAAATAGATCTCGGAGCACGGGCCCGCCGGGCCCGGCTGGCCCGTCGACCAGTAGTTGTCGTCCTTGCCCATCCGCTGAATGCGCTCGTCGGACAGGCCCGCGATCTTCTTCCACAGTGCGGCTGCGTCGTCGTCGTCCTCGTAGACGGTGACCCAGAGGTCGCGTTCGGCAAATCCCAAGCCGCCGTCGCTCTCCGAGCTGGTCAGCAACTCCCAGGCGTACTGGATCGCGCCCTCTTTGAAGTAGTCGCCGAACGACCAGTTTCCGGCCATCTGGAAGAAGGTCCCGTGCCGGGCGGTCTTGCCGACCTCTTCGATGTCGTTGGTGCGGATGCACTTTTGCACGTCGGCAGCCCGTGGATACGGCGCCGGGACCACTCCGGTGAGGTACGGAATGAAGGGGACCATGCCCGCGATCGTGAAGAGAATCGACGGGTCATCGCTGACGAGGGACGCCGACGGCACAATGGTGTGGCCGCGCTCCCCGAAGTAGGTGAGCCAGCGGCGTTGGATTTCAGCGGTCTGCACGAGTTCGATTCCTTGCGGGTGCCCGGGGGCACGGCGATACCTGGATGTGTGAGACGACGTCCGGTGAGCACGGCTGGGTCAGCGGTGTGCTGGAGCCGGCGCCGGACTACTTGGCTCGTGCGGCGAAGTCCGAGACGATGCCGTCTGTCGCCGAGCGGAGCTCGGCTTCCCGGGCCCTGTAGCCATCGACGACGGCGTCGCCGAAGTCGCGTGCCCGGCTTTGGACGTCGTCGAAGAATTGCCTGCCCTGCGGGGTTTTCGCGAGCTGATGGGCCGCGACGAAACCGACGGCGACTCCAACGGCGAGAAGGAATACACCCTTCATCGTGACTCTCCTCCAGTGGGGTTCCAGCGATGACCGGCGAGCGCCGATCCGCGACACCACCCTACGCGAAAGGCCCCGGTGTCCACCGGGGCCTTCCTGCGTGCGAACGCGTGGAACTAACGCGCCGCGTAGTACTCCACGACGAGCTGGACCTCGGCCGTGATCGGAACCTCGGCGCGTTTGGGGCGACGAATCAGACGCGCCTGCAGCTTGTCGAGCTCGACCTCGAGGTATCCAGGGGTCTTCGGCAGCAGGTCGACGTGGCCTCCGGCCGCGGCAACCTGGAAGGGCTCCATGGCCTCCGAGCGCGGCTTCACGTGGATGAGCTGCCCCGGCTTCACGCGGAAGGACGGCCGGTCGACGAGCTTGCCGTCGACGAGGATGTGACGGTGCACGACCATCTGACGGGCCTGCGCGGTGGTGCGAGCGATCGCCGAGCGCACGATGAGCGCGTCGAGACGCATCTCCAGGAGCTCGACCAGGTTCTCACCGGTCAGACCCTGCGCCTTGCGCGCCTCGGCGAAGACGATCTTGAGCTGCGCCTCACGGATGCCGTACTGCGCACGAAGACGCTGCTTCTCCCGCAGGCGGACGGCGTAGTCGCTGTCGGTCTTGCGCTTGGTGCGACCGTGCTCACCGGGAGCATAGGGACGCTTCTCGAGGTACTTGGCCGCCTTCGGCGTGAGCGGGATGCCCAGCGCGCGCGAAAGGCGGGTCTTGCTGCGGGTGCGCGACTTGGTCGACACAGAGTTCCTTCCGAATGACATGGCAGCGTCTGTCGCTGCTCATGGACGTACCAGCCCGATCCCCCTGATGGCCCGGGGCACGTCGCGGCGCCCGGAGGGGTGTTCCCGAGGGAACGTGGAGAGGGTGGTGTCCGTCAAGGAGACGAACCGAACGAGCTTAGCAGACAGGCCCCGCCTGCCCGAGCAGCGTCGCCGTCACTGCACCTTTCCGCCCTTCGGCGTCGCCTCGGCACCGCTCACGGGACCGCACCGGGTGCCGGTCACCACGCAGGCGTTGACATCCGAGGTGAGCACTGGCTCGTTCCACCCGTTCATGAAGTCGGCGTGCTCGGTCGTGATCGGTCCCTGCGTCGATGGCCCGACCGAGAGCGTCAGACCGGCGGCCGACGGCGTCGGGTAGTTGGCGTGGAAGACGATCTGCGGGATCTGCGCCGGATGCGAACTCGGGCAGGTCTTGCCCGTCATCATGACCACATTCGTCTGCTTCGCCCCGTCGAGGGTGTGGCCGTCCCAGCAGTTGGGGAAGGTGATCACCAACCGCAGCATGCTGCCGCTCTCGCAGTCCTGTGGCGAGTCGGAGAGCTTGACCTTCGCGGTGCCGCTGCACGTCCAGCCGATGGTCTGCTTGCCCTGGGGCGCGAGGGCACTCTCATTGCCCGCGATCATCGTCAGACCCGCCGGGATCGTCTTCACGCTGCTCTGGGCACCGACAGGCGCCCGCCAGTAGATGAGAGTTGACGTCGGAGTCAGAGCACTCCCGTTCTGGTACAGCACCGGAGTCCAGTAGGCCGAGGAGTCGGCGGTCGTCGTGCAGCTCGTTGATCCGCCCACCAAGCTCGCGGTCAGCGAACTCGCGGTCGTGCCCGTGTTTCCGAAGAAGTCGTGCTGCATCGACATCCCGGTCATGCCCGGCATCAGGATCGGGTCGTTCGGCGCGGTCTTCGTGCGCCGGCAGGTGTCGGTGAAGATGCCAATACCGCCAGTCGGGAACCCGGTCGTGTCGACGACCGGCCCAGGTCTCGCGCTTCGCGTCGGCGTCGCGGTGGCGCCGCTCATCGTCGCCGTAGAGCCGCCCGAGGCTCTGGTCAGGGCGAACGCGGTAGCTGTGGCGCCGGCGATGACCACTGCGCCCACCACTAGCGCGGCGGTGAGGCGGGTTCGGGCGCCGCGATGGACGTCAGGAGTCGACGGCGACTCGGGCTCCACCACCGCTCGGTGCGCGAGCGCGGGGACCGGGCCGCCGGGAACTTCGGGGCTGTCGTTCTTCTTTTTCGGCATGTGCCCACGCAACTCCCGAATTGTTCGCGCACTGTCAGCGCGGCGTCACGGGTCGGTCATCGCCGCTGAGCTCGACTACTCGCCGCGCAGGATCGCGCGGATCTTCTCGAGCCGGGCCGCGACATCGCGCTCGTTTCCGTACGCGGTCGGCTCGTAGTAGCGCGTGCCGACGAGCTCGTCCGGCAGGTATTGCTGCGTCGCCACGCCGAAGTCCGCGTCGTGCGAGTACTGGTACCCCTTCCCGTGGCCCAGCCGCGCCGCACCCGGATAGTGCGCGTCGCGGAGCGGCTTGGGGATGCGTCCGGTCTTGCCGGCCCTGACGTCGGCGATCGCGGCATCCAGTGCGGAGTACGAGGCGTTCGACTTCGGTGCCGTCGCGAGGTAGACGACTGCCTCGGCCAACAGGATGCGTCCCTCCGGCATGCCGATCAGCTGGACGCCCTGCGCGGCGGCCACCGCGATGGGGAGAGCCTGCGGGTCGGCCATCCCGATGTCTTCTGCGGCGCTAATCATGACGCGACGAGCAATGAACCGGGGGTCCTCCCCCGCCTCGATCATCCTGGCCAGGTAGTGCAGCGAGGCGTCGACGTCCGAGCCACGGATCGACTTGATGAATGCGCTGATCACGTCGTAATGCTCGTCACCCTGCCGGTCGTAACGCAGCAGCGCGCGGTCGACGGTCGCGGCCACGATACCGGAGGTGATGAGCGGCAGCTCCGCTGTGTCCTGGTCGTCGTCGTGCGCGGCCGCTTCTGCTGCTGCCGAGATCGCCGCAGCCTCCAGCGCGGTCAAGGCGCGCCGGGCATCACCGGAGGCAAGCCGAACGATCATGGCACGCGCGTCGCCATCCAGTTCGACCGCTCCCCGCAGACCGCGTGGATCCGCGACGGCGCGGTCCAGCAGCATACCGAGGTCGTCATCGCTCAGGGTCTCGAGGGTGAGCAGCAATGAGCGCGAGAGCAGTGGTGCGATCACCGAGAACGATGGGTTCTCGGTCGTCGCGGCGACCAGGATCACCCAGCCGTTTTCGACCCCCGGCAGCAACGCATCCTGCTGCGCCTTGCTGAAGCGGTGGATCTCGTCGAGGAAGAGCACCGTGGAGACGCCGTAGAGATCGCTGTTCGCCCTCGCGGCCTCCATGACCTCGCGCACGTCTTTGACCCCGGCGGTGACGGCCGAGAGCTCCACGAAGCGTCGACCGGAACTGTGCGCGATCGCCTGCGCCAGGGTGGTCTTGCCGGTCCCGGGCGGCCCCCACAGGATGACCGACACCGAGCCGGATGCCCCGCTGGCGTCGTTGGCCAAGTTCACCAGCGGCGATCCCGGGCCGAGCAGGTGACCCTGGCCCGCGACCTCATCCAGAGACGTCGGACGCATCCGCACCGCGAGCGGAGTCGACCCGGTGCGAAGTCCGGGCTGGGGGGTCATGCGCACCAGCGTATCCGGGGCATCCGACCGCCGCCGGTGCCGCGTCGGCTGTCGATCTTTTGGCGCCCCCAGGTGGACTCACTAATGTTCTCCTGGCACTGACCACCACAGTTCACCGGGAGTACGGCCTTGGCATCGAAGAACCAGGAGCGCGCGGCGCGCGAAGCACGCGAGCGGCTGAAGGCCTACAACGCCCGGCAGGAGGTGCACGCGCACTCCGTGAAACGGAGCTTCCGTGACAATGTCATCGCCGTCGTCGGCGTGATCATCGTCGCGGGACTCGCCGCCGCCACCCAGATCTTCTACTTCACCGCCGGACCGGGCGCGCCGGTCGCGTCCGCCTCGGCGTCCGCGTCCGCCAGCCCCTCGGCCTCGCCGTCTGCCGCGGCCGCGACCAACGTCGGAGCCCCAGACAAGAGCCTCGCTCAGGATCGCACCTGGACTGGGACGTTGACGCTCAACAAGGTCGCGCTCGGCGTTTCGCTCGACGGCGCGAAAGCCCCGCAGGCGGTGGCCGGCATCATCCAGGATGTCACCAAGGGCTACTACACCGGAAAGACCTGTCACCGCCTTGCCGAGGGCACCAACTTCGGCATTCTGCAGTGCGGCTCGGTGGACGGCGCGGGAGGGGCGGATCCGTCCTTCTCCTACGGTCCGGTTGAGAACGCTCCCGCCAACAACATCTACCCGGCGGGGACGATCGCCATGGCACGCGCCAGTGGCAACGGCTACAGCAACGGCCACCAGTTCTTCATCACGTTCGTCGACACGACCATCCCGGCGGATTCCGCCGGTGGTTACACGGTGGTCGGCACCGTGACGAGCGGACTGGACCAACTCAAGAGCCAGATCGTCGCCGGCGGGATCACCCCGGGCAGCAACGGTTCGACCGACGGCGCGCCGAAGATTCCGACGACGATCACGTCCTTCACCCTCAAGTAGCGAGCGGCCCGTTTTCGGCTTGGGACGCGTGCAATAGGCTGGTTGCCGTTCGGCGAGAGGCCGCCGAACTCGATGACGAGGTTGGCAGACGTGGCGACAGACGATCAGACCCCGTGGGGTCGCGTCGACGATGATGGCACCGTGTACGTCCGAGAGGCGGACGGTGAACGTGCGGTCGGACAGTATCCGGATGCCACTCCGGCAGAAGCGATCGCGTACTTCGAGCGCAAATACGTCGAGCTCGCCGGCCAGGTCAGCTTGCTCGAGCAGCGCGTGCGCGGCGGGGCTCCTGCGCGCGACGTCTCGAAGGCGATCGCACACCTGACCGCTTCGGTGTCTGGCGCGAATGCGGTCGGCGATCTGGCCTCCCTGACCGCTCGCCTCGCCAAGCTCGGCGGCAGCGTCGGGGAACTCACCCAAAAGCAGAGCGCGGAGGCGAAGGCGGCCGTCAACGACGCGATCGCGGCACGCGAGAAGCTCGTGGGCGAAGCCGAGGCGCTGGCAGCCCAGGACCCCGCCAAGGCCCAGTGGAAGCAGGTCAGCAGCCAGCTCGATTCGCTGTTCGCGCGCTGGCAAACCCATCAGCAGGACGGACCCCGGCTGCCGAAGTCGGAGGGCGACGAGCTGTGGAAGCGATTCCGCGCGGCACGGACGACCATCGAGACTCAGCGCAAGGCCTTCTTCGCCGAGCTGGACGGAACCCACCGCGAGGCTCGCACACGCAAGCAGGAGCTCGTCGACAAGGCGGAGGCGCTGGCGAGCAAGGGCACGGCCGCGATCCCGGACTACCGCAGACTGCTCGATGAGTGGAAGGCGGCCGGTCGAGCCGGCAAGAAGGTCGACGACGCTCTGTGGGCGCGTTTCAAGGCGGCGGGCGACGTGTTGTACGCCGTGAAAGCCGAGGTCGACGCGCAGGAGAACATCGAGTTCACGGCGAACCTGGAGCAGAAGCTCGCTCTGTTGACCGAGGCCGAGAAGCTGCTCACCGCAACCGACCGTGTGGCTGCCAAAGACACGCTCCTCAGCATCCAACGCCGGTGGGATGCCCTGGGCAAGGTGCCGCGTGACGCGATGAAGTCCACCGAGGACCGCATGCGCAAGGTGGAGGCCGCCGTGCGCAAGCTCGACGAAGACCATTGGATCCGCTCGAACCCCGAGAAGCAGGCGCGGTCAGACGGCCTTGCCTCTCAGCTCACCAGTGCCATCGAGAAGCTCGAGAAGGAGCTCGCCGCCGCACAGGCGGCCGGGGATGCTCGCAAGGTCGCCGACGCCGAAGAGGCACTCGCGGCGCGCAAGATCTGGTTGGACGCACTCGGCTCCTAGCCGCCGCGGAGTTGTCAACAGGGGCCTGGCATCCACCGAATCGCATCGAACGCGAGCGGTGTCTCCGCGCATCCGGCACCATCGCGGGATGTCGCACCTGCCCACTGTCCTCACCGCCCGGAGTATCCCCGTCGCGGAACTCGGCGGGATGCGGCTCGACGGGGAGGTCTATCCGCTTGCGGATGGCTGGTGCGCCGTCGACGAGCTCGAGGGCCCGGCGCACCGTGCAGCCGGCCTCCGCGGCGACCGCTCGTCGCGACTCATCGCCGAGTTGGGCAGCGCGGCGTGGGTGTGGGGAGCGACGCCGGTGCTCCCCCAGGTCTACGAGTTCTGCGTCGATCTGGGCGCCCGCGCCCGCGTGCGCGCGCCGCTGGTGCGGGTCAGGGAGCTGGTTCTCGATCCGGGCGACCGGGTGGACCTGGGCGCGGGCGCGGTGACATCGGCGGTGCGCACCGCGGTCGATCTTGCGCGATTTCGTGAGTACCTGAGCGTCGACGAAAGCTCCACCATCACCGAGTTGGCCCGCCTCGGCGGTTTCGGCCTCGAGGAATGCCGTGCACTGCTCGAACGTCGCCGCAACCTGCCCGAGAAGCAGCGCGCGCTGACTCGTCTCACCGAGTTGCTGGGCTGACCCTCGCTACCCCGCGCTCACCCGGTACACGTCGTACACGGCTTCGATCCGCCGCACCGCGTTCAGGAGGCGATCGAGATGCACCGTATCGCCCATCTCGAAGACGAATCGGCTCAACGCCAAGCGATCGCTGGAGGTCGATACCGTCGCCGACAGGATGTTCACGTGGTTCTCCGACAGCACCCGCGTGACATCCGACAACAGCCCGGAGCGGTCAAGCGCCTCCACCTGGATCTGCACGAGGAACAGGCTCGACGAGGTCGGGGCCCATTCGACCTCGATGATCCGGTCCGGCTCGTTGAGGAGCGACTTCACGTTGTTGCACTCCGTCTGGTGCACGGACACGCCTGTCCCCCGCGTCACGAAGCCCACGATCGCGTCACCCGGCACCGGTGTGCAGCACTTGGCGAGCTTGACCAGAATGTCGGGGGCCCCGCGCACCAGAACACCCGAGTCGCTGGGCCGCAGTTGGCGTGCGCGGCCCTTCGGGGTGAACGGCAGCTCGGCCTCTTCGGCATCCGCATCGGTCTGCAGTGACGCCAGCACCTTTTCGATCACCGACTGGGGGGAGACGTGGCCTTCACCCACTGCCGCGTAGAGCGCCTCGACGCCGTCGAAGCGCAACTGCGCCGCGATCTCGTTGAGCACGTCCTGGTTCATCAGCTTCTGCAGCGGGAGGTTCTGCTTGCGCATCGCGCGCGCGATCGCATCCTTGCCCTGCTCCACCGCTTCCTCGCGGCGCTCCTTGGTGAACCAGCCGCGGATCTTGTTGCGCGCCCGCGGGCTCTTGACGAAGTTCAGCCAGTCCTGGCTGGGGCCGGCATCCGGATTCTTCGAGGTGAACACCTCGACCACATCGCCCGAGTTGAGCGCGCTCTCCAGCGGCACGAGCCGGCCGTTGACCTTCGCCCCCATCGTGCGGTGCCCGACCTCGGTGTGCACGGCGTAGGCGAAGTCGACCGGGGTGCCGCCGGCCGGCAGACCGATCACCTTGCCCTGCGGGGTGAAGACGTAGACCTCTTTCGCGCCGATCTCGAAGCGGAGGTTATCGAGGAACTCCCCCGGGTCTGCCGTCTCCGACTGCCAGTCGCTGATGTGGGCGAGCCACGCCATCTCGTTGTCGGAGTGCGTCGCCTTCTCGTCGGCTCGGCTCTCGGTGCGGCCCGAGTTGACGCGCTCCTTGTATTTCCAGTGCGCCGCGACGCCGAACTCGGCACGCTGGTGCATCTCGTGCGTGCGGATCTGAATCTCGACCGCGCGACCCTTCGGGCCGATGACCGTGGTGTGCAGTGACTGGTAGAGGTTGAACTTCGGGGTGGCGATGTAGTCCTTGAAGCGCCCGGGGATCGGGTTCCAGCGGGCGTGAATGGCACCAAGCACGGCGTAGCAGTCGCGGATGTTGTTCACCAGCACGCGGATCCCGACCAGGTCGTAGATCTCGTCGAACTCACGGCCTCGTAATACCATCTTCTGGTAGATCGAGTAGTACTGCTTCGGTCGGCCGACCACCTGAGCTTTGACCCGATCGGCGCGAAGGTCCTCATTGATCGCGTCGATGACCTGTTGGACGAACTCCTCGCGCTGCGGGGTGCGGTTGCGCACCAGGCTGTCGATCTCGACATACAACTTCGGATAGAGCACGGCGAAGCTCAGGTCTTCGAGCTCCCACTTGATGGTTTGGATCCCGAGCCGATGTGCCAGCGGAGCGTAGATCTCCAGGGTCTCCCGCGCCTTGCGCTCGGCGGATTCGGTGGGTACGAAACCCCAGGTGCGGGCGTTGTGCAGGCGGTCGGCCAGCTTGATGACCAGCACGCGGATGTCCTTGGACATGGCGACGACCATCTTGCGCACCGTCTCGGCCTGCGCGCTGTCCCCGTACTTGAGCTTGTCGAGCTTGGTGACGCCGTCCACGAGCATCGCGATCTCATCACCGAAATCGGCGCGGAGCATGTCGAGGGTGTACGCGGTGTCCTCGACGGTGTCGTGAAGAAGCGCGGCGGCGAGCGTCTTGGGTCCGATCCCGAGGTCGGCGAGGATCTGCGCGACCGCGACGGGATGCGTGATGTACGGTTCGCCGCTCTTCCGCAGCTGCCCGGTGTGCGCCGTGGCAGCCGCCGCGTATGCGCGTTCGATGAGGGCGACATCCGCTTTGGGGTGGTGTGTCCTGACGGTTTTGAGCAGACGGTCGACCGCCCCGACCGGCTGCGTGCGGGAGAACAGGCGAGGCAACATCGCGCGCAGCGACGAGGTGCTCTGCTGCGTCTCCGTCACAGTCGCACCTCCCGCTTCGTTGTGCTGAAGTCTACGAGGGTCACGAAAGTCGCGATGCCGTGTGCGCTGTGGGCGAAGCTCAGGCGGTGACGGCGGCGCTCTTGGAACGCTGCGCCAACACGCGCTTGTCGCGTTTCCTGATGGCGTCCTCGCGCTGGCGGAAGGACGCGTAGAGCGGGGACGCGACGAACGGCGTGGAGTACGTGCCGATCAGGGTTCCGACCAACAGGGCGAGCGAGATGTCGCGCAGCGTGTTCGCGCCGAGAATGAACGAACCGATGAAGAGGATCGCCGCGACCGGCAGCGCTGCCACCACGCCGGTGTTGATGGACCGCACGAGGGTCTGGTTGACAGCCAGATTGACGGCCTCGCCAAAGGTGCGGCTCGAGTCGTCTCCCAGTTCGGCGGTGTTCTCCCGAATCTTGTCGAAGACCACCACGGTGTCATAGAGGGAGTACCCGAGGATCGTCAGGAAGCCGATCACCGTCGCCGGCGTGACTTCGAAGCCGGTGAGAGCGTAGACCCCCGCCGTGATGATCAGGTCGTGAGCGAGCGACATGATCGCCGCCACCGACATCTTCCAGGTGCGAAAGTAGATGGCCATGAAGAGCGCTGCGAGTGCCAGGAACACGAGCAGGCCGATCACCGCTTGTTTGGTGATGTCGCCACCCCAGGTCGCGCCGATGAAGGTCGAGGTGACGTTGCTGTCTTTGACGCCATAGGTGCTGGCGAGTGCCGTGCTGACCTTGATGGTCTGGTCATTGGTCAACTGGTTGGTTTGGACCTGGACGCCGTCCTTGCCCACCGTGGTGATCGCGACGACGGCGTTCGGCACGACGGAGTGCACCGCCTTGTCACCGATCTGCGTGTTGAGGCTGGTGGCGCCGGAGATCTGGAACTGCGACCCGCCGCGAAACTCGATCCCGAACTTGAAGCCGTCGCCGAAGTTTCCGCCACCCCTGATCAACGGCACCGCCAGGGCGGCGATCACCAGGAGGATCGCAATGCCGAACCAGATCCGTCGCTTGCCGACGAAGTCGATCGATCGCTTTCCCGTGTAGAGGTCGTTACCGAAATCCGTGAAACGTGCCATCAGGACTTCTTCCCTCCGGTGCGGCTGGACTTGCTGCTGCGCTTGGGTTGTGTCCGTGCGACGGATGTCGCGGCGGAACTGCTCGACGTGGGGCCGGTCGAGGTGCTCTCCGTGGCCGAGGGCGCCTCGTTCGATGTGTCGACCGCAGAGACCGGGCTCTTGCCCGGGGGCGTGTCCACGAGCTGCCGCTCGGGGATGTCCGACTTCTGCGGCTTGGCGGTTGCCGCGGCGAGCTCGGCCGCCTTGCGCTCGGCGATCGTCTGACGACGCGCGGCCTCACGGCTGGCACCCGTGCCGCGCGCGGCCGGATCGAAGCGGAACTCCGCTCGGCCCCGGTAGATCGCTCCGAGAGCGTTCGGGTCGAGGCCACTGAGCGGATGCCCGCTGGAGAAGAAACGGGTCTGAGCGATGAGCTGCAGCATCGGGTGCGTGAACATGATGACGATCAGCACGTCGATCACGGTCGTGATGCCGAGCGTCAACGCGAAGCCCTTGACGTTACCCACCGCGACCGCGAACAGCACGATCGCCGAGAGCAGGTTGACCGTCTTTGCGGCGTAGATCGTGCGGAGGGCGCGCTTCCAGCCGGCCTCGACCGCGCCGGGCAGAGCTCTCCCGTCGCGCAACTCGTCACGGATTCGCTCGAAGTAGACGATGAAGGAGTCGGCTGTGAATCCGATGGCGACGATCAGACCCGCCACACCCGCCAAGGACAGGCGGTAGCCGTTCTGCCAGCTCAGGAAGTCGATCACTTCGTAGGTCAACGCGGCGGCGACGATCAGCGAGAGGATCGTCACGAAACCAAGCAGGCGATATTGGAACAGCGAGTAGATGACGACGAGCAGCAGGCCGATCCCCCCGGCGATCAAGCCGTTCTGCAGTTGGCTCTTGCCGAGTGTTGCCGCAATGGTGTTCTGGCTCTGCACCTTGAAGCCGATCGGCAGGGCACCGAACTTCAGTTGATCGGCGAGCGATGTCGCCGTGGCTTGCGTAAAGCTCCCGCTGATCTGCGCTTTACCGTCGGTGATCGCCGCCTGCATGACCGGCGCGGTGATGACCTTGCCGTCGAGCACCGCAGCGAACTGGTTCCGCGGCGGGGTGAGCGTGAGGATTCGACTGGAGATCTTCGCGAAGGCGGCAGTCCCGGCTCCGTTGAACGTCAGGTTGACCGCCCACTGGCCGGTCGAGACGCCCTGGCTCGAGGTGATCGTGCTCGCGGTCGCGTCGGAGATCGTTGCCCCGTTCACCTCGACGGGGCCGAGAACATACACCGTCGTGCCCGCGTCGTCGCAGGTCACCAGCGGCTTGTTGGTCGGCGCCAGGTTCGTGTCGACGCTGGTCAAGGTCGAGCACTTGAAGTTGCTGTAGGTGTTCAGCACCTTCGGGGTGACCCACGCCTCGTCACTCCCACTTGTCGGCGTGGTGGCGGGAGTATCTGACAGGGCTGGTGCGGGCGTCGCGGTCGCGCCGGGCGTCGGGGTCGCCGTGGGAGCCGTCGGCGTGCAGGCCGCGGAGGGCGTCGTGGCGCTGCTGGCGCAGATCACCGCGCGGAAGTCGAGCTTCGCGGAGGCCCTGATCCGCTGAAGCGTCGCAGCATCCGGGGTGCCGGGGATCGATACGACGATGTTGTTGACCCCCTGGGTGCTGATCTCCGACTCCGAGACACCCGCGGCATCGACGCGCTGCCGGATGATCGACACGGCCTGGTTGAGCTCGTCGGTCGTGGGGGGCTTCCCGTTCGTCAACTGCGGCGTCAGGATGATTTCCGTCCCACCCTGCAGATCGAGACCGAGCTGCGGGGCGAGCTTCCATCCCCAGAACAACGCGCCGGCGCCGAGCAATGCTCCCAGCAGGATCACGATGGCGAGGAGCCAGGACAGCGATCTGACGGCTCGGCGAGCCGGGGTCGTCGATCTCGTTGCCACGTGGCGACTCTGCTTTCTGTCCGGGGCTTGGTATCCGGCGCGTGTATCCGGACCGTGTACCCTGTGCGGCGCGCACGACCACGACGGGCCCACGCTGCGATGCTGACCCGGTGACCCGGGTCAGCATCCAAGAGTAATAGCTACTCGGCGGCCTTCTTGCGCGGGGCGCGCTTGGGCTTCTCGCTCACGTTCTCGCTCGCGCTCTCATCGGTCCGCTCACCGTACTGGGGTTCGCCAGCCGGGATCGCGTGGTCGTGGTTCAGTTCGTGGCTGGAGCTCGCCAACTCGGACCCGGCAGGCTCCTCGATCACGTTCTCGTCGTCGACGACCGGGTCGATCACGCGCGAGATGGTCTGTCGGTGGACGCGCAGCTTGGTGCCGGGCGTCGTCTCGATGATCGCCTCGTTCTTCTCGTCATCGACCGACACCAGCGTGCCGTAGATGCCGTGCTGGGTCATGACCTCCGCGCCGACCACGAACTTGCTCTGAAGCGCCTCCGCGTCCCGCTTGCGCTTGCGCGAGTTGCGGAACATGAAGAGAACCATGACGGCCAGCAGCACCACGAGGCCGATCGACAGCGGATCGAAACCGCCGGGGGCGGCCGCAGTGGCGGCATGCACGATGGTCAAGGCATGAGACATGAGGGAGGGAGACCTTCCAGGGTGAGGGAGAGACGGCGGTCAGCTTAGGCAATCATGCTGAGCGGGTCCCCAGAATCATACGTCGTCGAACAGCGCACCGGAGCCGGATCGCCGGATGCCGAGGTGCTCCCACGCGCGCCGGGTCGCCACTCTGCCGCGCGGCGTGCGTGTCAACATCCCGATGCGCACCAGGAACGGCTCCACCACCGATTCGATCGTCTCCGGTTCCTCGCCGACCGAGACGGCGAGCGTGTTGAGCCCCACCGGGCCTCCATCGAAGCGCGTGACGACCATCTCGAGCACAGCCCGGTCGAGGCGATCGAGGCCGATCGGATCGACGTCGTAGAGCTCGAGCGCGGCGTTGACCGCGGCCATGCCGGCACCTCCGCCCCGCACGATCGCGAAGTCGCGCACGCGGCGTAACAGGCGGTTCGCGATGCGGGGTGTCCCGCGGCTCCGGCTGGCGATCTCCAGGCGGGCGTCCGCGGCGATGTCGAGTCCGAGGAGGCGCGCCGCGCGTGCCAGCACCTCTTCGAGCTCGGCATCGTCGTAGAACTCGAGGTTCGCGGTGAAGCCGAAGCGGTCGCGCAGCGGATTCGGCAACAGCCCAGATCGCGTTGTCGCGCCGACCAGGGTGAACGGCGCCAGATCCAGCGGGATGCTGGTCGCGCCGGCCCCCTTGCCCACCATGATGTCGATTCGGAAGTCCTCCATCGCCAGATAGAGCATCTCTTCGGCGGAACGGGCCATGCGGTGGATCTCGTCGATAAAGAGCACCTCGCCCGGGACAAGGGAGGACAGCAGCGCGGCAAGATCGCCGGCGTGCTGAATCGCGGGACCGCTCGACATGCGCAGCGGGCGACCGGACTCGTGCGCGACGATCATCGCGAGCGTGGTCTTGCCGAGGCCGGGCGGACCGGCGAGCAGGATGTGGTCGGGCGTGCGGCTCTGCAGCGCGGCAGCGTCCAGCAGGAGCTGAAGTTGCCCACGCACCTTGGACTGGCCGACGAACTCGGCAAGCGACCGTGGACGCAGCGCCCCCTCGAACGCGAGTTCCGTCTCCGACTCCGGGGTCGACTTGATCACGAGATCCACCGGGTCGTCCTGGTCGCTCACGTGTTCGCCACCGTGCGCTGCGGGCCGAGCCGCGCGAGCGCCAGACGCAGCAACGCCTGCACCGAGCCCCGCTCGGCAGCGGTGGCACCCTCTTTCGCCTCTTCGACCGCCTGGGCCGCAACGCGATCGTTCCACCCGAGGCCGACGAGAGCGCCGACGACACTGCTGCTGATGGTGCCCGACGTGCCATCGCCGGTCGAGTTCGTCGAGACCGTGCCTACCAGGGCCATCATCTTCCCCGCCAGCGACACCGTGATGAGCTTCGCTGTCTTGGGCCCGATTCCCGACACTTTGCGAAACGGTGCGTCATCGTCGGCCGCAACCGCCTGCGCGATCTGCGCGGGAGTCAGGGTCGCCAATACCCCGAGCGCGGATTTCGGGCCGACTCCGGAGACCCCTCGCAGCAGATCGAAGGCGGTGAGCTCGTCGGGGGTCGCAAAGCCGAACAGGCTCAGGTCGTCTTCGCGCACGATCAGTGCGGTGAAGAGCATCGCCTCCTGACCGATGCGCAAGGTAAGGCCGTGCTGCGGCGTGACCTGGATGCCGAGTCCCACGCCGCCGACCTCGATCACGGCGACGCTGCCGGCGACGGTCAGCACCGTTCCCCGAACGGACGAGATCATCGCGCTCGCACCGCCGTGCGCTCGGCCTCACGCCACGCGCGGAGCGCCGGGGTGTCTCCCGCCGCGTGAGCAACTCCCGTGGAGCGCTTATCGAAATCCGCCCCCGACCCACCGCGCCAGGCATGACAGATGGCCAAGGCGAGCGCGTCGGCAGCATCCGCCGGTCGTGGAATCTCGGCGAGCCCCAGCACGCGCGCGACCATCGTGCCGACCTGCGCCTTCTCGGCGGAACCGTAGCCGGTGATCGCGGCTTTGACTTCGCTGGGGGTGTGCAGCCCGACCGTGAGCCCGAACTCGGCGCCCAGCGCGAGGGCGATGCCGCTCGCCTGGGCGGTGCCCATCACGGTGCGCAGGTTGTGCTGGGCGAAGACCCGCTCAACCGCCATCGCGGTCGGGCGGTGCACATCGAGCGCGACCCTGATGCCCTGGGACACGGCGAGGAGTCGTTGCTCCAGCGCCATCGTGGGCGGGGTCTCGATGACGCCGACGTAGACCATGGTTGCCCGGCGATTCGCGGCGACATCGACGATCCCGATGCCACAGCGGGTCAGGCCTGGGTCGACACCGAGTACGCGCATAGCAGCGAGGCTACCGTCGACATTCGTACAGGTGTTCGATCTGCCCGAGCGTGTCGGCTATTCCTCGTCCTCGTCGAGCACCGCTTGCACATCGGCTGGCACCTCGTAGTTGCTGAAGATGTTCTGCACGTCGTCGCTCTCCTCGAGCGCATCGATGAGCTTGAACACCTTGCGAGCGGTCTCGAGGTCGACCTCGACGTGCAGGTTCGGCACGAACTCGGCATCCGCGGAATCGTAGTCGATGCCGGCATCCACCAGGGCGGTGCGGGCCTGCACGAGATGACTCGGTTCGGTGATGACCTCGAAACCGCCACCCTGATCCGCCACCTCTTCGGCTCCGGCATCGAGAACCGCCATCAGGATGTCGTCTTCGGTGACGCCTGCCGTCTTCGTGATCGAGATCACGCCCTTGCGGCTGAAGTTGTACGCCACGCTGCCGGGGTCTGCCATGGTGCCGCCGTTGCGGTTCATGAGCGTGCGCACCTCGGCGGCCGCGCGGTTCTTGTTGTCGGTGAGGCACTCGATGAGCAGCGCAACGCCGTTCGGGCCATACCCCTCGTACATGATCGTCTGGTAGTCGACCGACTCACCGCTGAGCCCGGCACCCCGCTTGACCGCGCGGTCGATGTTGTCGTTGGGCACCGAGGTCTTCTTGGCCTTTTGGATGGCGTCGACCAACGTCGGGTTGCCCGACAGGTCGGCGCCGCCCATCTTGGCGGCGACTTCGATGTTCTTGATGAGCTTGGCGAACGACTTGGCACGACGCCCGTCGATGACGGCCTTCTTGTGCTTGGTCGTCGCCCACTTGGAATGCCCGCTCACGGTGCTCCTCTTTCCGACGACAGATCCTTGTCATTCTAGCCAAACCTCGCGACCGGCTCCCCGGCTAGGCTCGGCGGGTGGTTTCGCGTTGGTTCAGGATCTCGTACGTCGAGAGCGCTCTTCGCCGCTTCGCCACCGAGCGGGGCGCGGACCTCGGCACCCTCCACGCGAGCGACGCGGTCGCACTGTCGATCGCGTTCTACCGCTCGATGCGTGCGCAACACGCCCTGATCAGCAACGAGGGCGACGGTCTGCTCTGGCAGTGGGGTCCAGACGCCGACGCCGAACGCTTCACGATCAACCTCACACGGCAGCTCGTTCGCGAGGACGCCGACCCCATCACACAGCTCTGCGTGACGCTGTCCTATCGGTGGACTCCGACTCGCCGACTCCTCGGACGTGGCCATGCCTGGTGCTTCAACCCCGCGTCGGCGGAAGGGTTCGGCCGCGAGATCCGCGCCTCGGCCGCGTACCGCGCCATCGCGGCGGCATCACCGCTGGGCGTGATGATCCGAACCGAACTGCTCTAGACCTCGCCAGAACCTCGACTGCTTGCGACCTCGACGGAGGCGTTCGCGCGCACCGTGTCGAGGAAACGCGCGTGGAAGCGGTAGTCGTCGGTCATCTCGGGGTGGAAGGAGGTGCCGAGCAGATTGCCCTGCTCGACGGCGACGACGCGTCCGTCGGCCAGCGTCCCCAGCGCGTGGGTGCGCGGGCCGAGCGTCTCCACGACGGGGGCACGGATGAAGACAGCATGCACCGGGAGCTCGCCGAGTTCTGCGATGTCGAGGTCGGTCTCGAATGAGTCCAACTGGTTGCCGAAGGCGTTTCGGCGCACGGCGATATCGAAGCCACCGAGGCTCTGTTGGCCCGCGATCGCGTCCAGGACCGTGTCGGCCAGCATGATCAAGCCCGCGCAGGTGCCATAGACCGGCATTCCCGCGGCGATCCGCGCCTTCAGGGGCTCCGCGATGTCGAACATGCGGCTCAGCTTGTCCATCACGCTGGACTCCCCGCCGGGGATGACGAGGCCATCCACCTGCGACAGCTCACTCTCGCGACGGACCGGAATCGCATCCGCGCCGAGCTCCCTCAGCACCATCAGGTGCTCGCGGAAGTCGCCCTGGAGAGCCAGGACGCCGACCCGCACGCGCGCTCCGCTCAGCGGCACTTACCAACCACGATCGGCGAGACGGTGCGGCGCCGGGATGTCGGCGACGTTGATCCCCACCATGGCCTCGCCGAGTCCGCGTGAGGCCGCTGCGACGACCGTCGGGTCATCGAAGAAGGTGGTCGCCTTCACGATCGCGGCCGCACGCGCTTCGGGGTTTCCGGACTTGAACACGCCGGATCCGACGAACACGCCGTCGGCGCCGAGCTGCATCATCAGCGCGGCGTCTGCCGGCGTTGCGACCCCGCCGGCGGTGAACAGCACGACGGGGAGCTTGCCGGTCGAGGCGATCTCGACGACCAGGTCGTATGGCGCCTGAAGCTCCTTGGCGGCCACATACAGCTCGTCTTTCGACTTCGCCTGCAGCGCCCGGATTTCGCCCGTGATGGTGCGGATGTGTTTGGTCGCCTCCGACACGTCACCGGTGCCGGCCTCCCCCTTGGAGCGAATCATGGCCGCGCCCTCGGTGATGCGACGGAGTGCCTCGCCCAGGTTCGTGGCGCCGCACACGAAGGGAACCGCAAACGGCCACTTATCGATGTGGTTGACGAAGTCGGCCGGCGACAGCACCTCGGATTCGTCGATGTAGTCCACGCCCAGCGTCTGCAGCACCTGTGCCTCGACGAAGTGGCCGATCCGAGCCTTGGCCATCACCGGGATGGAGACCTCCGCGATGATCGAATCGATGAGATCGGGGTCGCTCATGCGGGCGACGCCACCCTGTGCTCGAATGTCGGCCGGCACGCGCTCCAGCGCCATGACGGCAACCGCCCCGGCGTCTTCGGCAATACGTGCCTGCTCGGCGGTGACGACGTCCATAATGACGCCGCCTTTGAGCATCTCGGCGAGCCCGCGCTTGACGCGGCTCGTTCCCAGTTCGGTGGTCTCGGCTGTGTCGGTCATAATCATCGATTCTATTTCCCTGGCGACCCGGTGGCTGCGCACACGTCACGCCGCGACGCTCACTCTTCCGATCGGCCGCGGTCGCCGGGACGAATCGACCCACGCCGGCGGCACGAGCACCCTTTGATCTGCTCGCCACTCCAACGCCCACCCGTCGACATCGAACCGTCGATGGTGATACGGACACATCAGCGCTCCGTTCGCGAGGTCCGTCGGGCCGCCCATGGCCGATGCGTCGACGTGTGCGACCTCGCACCACGCGGGCGGCGCTTCACAGCGCGGCCAGACGCAGCCGCCGTCCCGAATCGCCAGGGCGCGCCGTTGCGGCGCCGAAAACAGCCTCTGTGCCCGACCGAGATCGAGCGGCTCGCTCGGCCCGCCCAGCACGGCCGGGATGAGCTCGGCTGACGCAGCCAGTCGGCGAGCGGTCGCGGCGGAAATCGGCGTGTCGATTCCCTCGATCTGGGCCGCTCCGATGCCGCTCCGGAGCGTCTCGAGCGGAATCGTGACGACCATCGTCACCGCGATACCCGCCACACGTCCCGAATCGTGCTCCAGCGACTCCCGTGCCATCGAGATCAGGGCGTCCAGCCGTCGATGCGACAGCGTGCGGGAGTCGGCCTCCTCGGGGGCGAACTCGATGTCGCCGTCATCTTGCCCGAACCGTGGCTCGCGGCGGGGCGCCGTGCGGGCGTCCAGCGCCGTGGTCAGGAACCCGGCGGCCTCCGGGTGCATCGTGACCACCCACCTGAGCATTCCGTCCGAGGTGCGCATCACCTCGAGTCCCGACCGTCGACGTGACTCGCTCTCGCGTGGCAAGACCCCGTCGGGATCGCTGGAGTCGACCAGCCGCCGACAGACTGCAGAAAGCTCGCGCCCGGTCAGATGCGGGGCGTGCTTTGCCAGCAACTCTGCCGACGCCCGGACGCGCTCCGGACTGCGCCGTTCGACCTCGCCAGGGGCGGACGATACCTTCGCGACGGCCATGGCCCCGACCTCGCCTCGGGCGAGGAACTCGGCCACGACGGGACGACGCGGCTCCAGCCGCTCATGGAAAAGGGACCGGCGCGAGATCACGGCCTCGCCCAGCTCGCACCAGGCGCGCGCCTCTGCCGGCTCGATCCGCGTGAACGCCGCCACCACCGCGGCGGCAGACTTCTCACCGAGTCGAGCCGCCAGCGCTCCCTCGTGGCAGCGCCGCTGCACCTCCCCCGCGAGGCCGACACCCATTGCATCGACCAGACGTCGAATCGCGCCGAGACGCGTCAGGGCATCCAACAGCCGGTCGTCGGCAAGGCTCGGCACGTCAGCGAGCAGAGGTGCCAGGTGATCCAGCTGTTCTGCCAGACGTCGCTCCAGTGCCACCGCAATTCCTTGACACATCGCTCGGCACGAGCCGGCCTAGATTAGCACATATGTCGGTCTTACGATTTAGGTGAGATGCAGTTAGCCTGGTTCTCTTTGCGGGAGGGG
>JABBOD010000019.1:43659-53180 GCA_019351995.1 Acidobacteriota bacterium | reverse complement strand
GCCGACCCACGAAGTCGATAGCAGCACCAACGTGCTCCCACTGGGACTCGAACCCTAAACACGCCCTTATGAACACGGGGAACTTTGACAAAAACCCCGTGATTTCAGTCATTTCAGCATGACTGAGATCACCTCGACACGCTTTGGATGACACAGAGTTGTGGGGGTTCTGTGGGGGCTGGCCGGCGTCAGCATCACAGCGTCAGCGCACAGCGTCAGCGCACAGCGTCAGCGTCAGCCGCGACGTCCGCAACCGCACGGTGACGACCGGGGATCAAGTTTGACTTGAGTGAGCTCAAATCTGGCGGTCAAGACAGCAACCGTCACCCGAGCTTGATACACTTTTGACACACCCCCGGATGTTTCGACTACCGGGTACGGCCCCCCGCAAGGGGGGCCTGTTTCGTTTAAGCCCGACGCCTATCGCCAGCTCGGCGGGCGGTGAAATGGGCCCTTCGCGTCGCGCATCTCGTCGGGGAACTGCGCGTTCTCGAGGAAAGCACGCCGCACGATCTTGACGATCAACGGCTCGGTCGCGATCAACATCGATGGCGGGTTCTCGATCGGCGAGAACAGCGCGGTCTGCACTCCGAGCTCTCCCTTCAAGAGGTTCAACGTGGGCACGAAGTCGGAATCGCTGGAAAGCAGCACGTGAAGGTCGGCAGGATTCCGGGCCGCGTCGAAAACCATGTATGAGGCAAGTGCGACGTCCGACCCCTTTTCTTCAACCTTCATTACTTTCGCCGTGACGACCGAGCCGTCCTCGTTGACCTCGCGAGGAACCACGGGATATCGGCGGGAGTCAGTCCGCATCTTTCCCTCGTGGATGGTCAAACGTGGCTCCAACGTCCGAAGTGCCCGCCAATAGACCGTCTGACGAATCGGCGCATCCGCGTCGGTCGCTGCGGGCTTCACTTTCGTGGTGAAGTACCTGACTCTCGCGATGTCGTGGGTGGGCAACATCAGCTCGGACATCCGGACGGGATCCAACCACTTGGTGTGAGGGTGGTACTCAAGCTTCTGGCGATACAGGTTGAGCCCGTCGATGTAGACGATCGCTGTCGGCCTTGTCACGTCCACCATGTTGCTCTCTGGGCCTGACACTGGCCCATGTGACCCGCCAGCTCGGAAAACCTAGCCGCTTACCAGTTGCTGAGCACGTTGGTGAGAAATCCCGAGCGCTGCTCCAACCTCACGCACCGTGAGCCCTTGCGACTTCAGCGCTCTGGCCGCCGCACGCGATTCCTCGGCCGCACGAGAGCGTGCGTGCGCTGCCTCGTCGCGGAGCGCTGACGCTGCTGCTAGATGGGCCTGCACCTCAGCCGGCAGCTCAATCGTCACGGTGAGCTCGATCCGATCAGCTGGCGTGCCGGTGGCCTCGGCGATGTAGTCCTTCGCCATCTCATCGATCTCCGAAAGGTTGCGCGCCTGAGTCGCGCCGTCGAGCGCCGGGATCTCGACGTACCAGAAGCGACCGCTCCGGCGGACGGTCACTTCGTAGTGTTCGCTGCCCTGAGTGCCCATATGGAAACAAGTCTATATCGCACTAAGCAACTCTGGTTAGATCGAACTAGACACACCACTATGTCCCACACACTTGCCTCGCGCATCGAAAGCCGGGATCACCACCAGACGCGGCCTCAGGTCTCGGAACATCCATCGGTCGGCCTCCCGCGAAACCGTCCGGGAGGCCCCCGGGGTGCAGAAGTAATCGACGCGCGAGACGTCGTCGCTCTCGAGGCGTAGAGCGTGCCGCTGGAAGATCGGCCCGTATCGACCCACCGCCTTCGGAGTGAGCTCGACCTCGACGAGCACAACCTCGTCTCCCCGAGTCGCGACACCGTCCGCCTGGTGATCTCGCGAATACTCGGCTCGCTGATCTCGCTTCCACTCGAAGCCCCGTGACAGAAAGATCGCCGAGACAAGTGCGACCGCCGCATCGTGCCTCGCCGTCTGGCGGTAAATGTCGGGCTTGCGTCCATAGAACGGATCCGTTGTCCATGCCACGGCCGCCGACTGGAACGCCGGCACGCCGCGATCGATGACGCCAACAGACGCCATTCGCATCATCCAGCGCTGAGCCTTGCGCAATGCGACGGGCTGCCCGTCATCGCGACCGGCCAGACCTGACATCGCCCACCGGATCGCATTGGCATCCGCGAACCTAACCATCGCCAGCCAACCCAGCATGTCCTCATCCCGCGGCGTCAACTGCACCAACACTGCCTCCCCGGCTCGTCTTGTCTCTGTTCTTCACCTTCTCATCCACTACCCACTTTCTTGCCTGTCCCACCGTGCACCCGAACGTTCCAACCTCCCCCATGAACCATCGGTGAGTGTGGGAGGTTGGAACGCGGCGCTAGCCGGGGTGCACGGTGGGACAGGCAAGAAACGCCCGAAATACGTCGTTTGGGTGGTCGCACCCGGCGACCACCCAAACGAACACCTTGTACCACTTCCCTCAGGCGTCGGGCTGCTCATTGGGACGATGCTTACTAGAACGTAAGGCTGGATCGAAATGACTCTTTCGAAATACTTCTTTTGAGGTAGCCTGGCGGCGTGAGTGAGAGTGTCGATATCGGGCCCCGTCTAGTCGAAGATGCGCACGCGCTTCGAGCGCTCGCGCATCCAGTGCGGCTGGCCCTCGTCGAGCACATGACACTTCACGGCCCTTTGACGGCAACTGAAGCCGCCGACGTTGTTGGGGAATCCCCCAGCGCTTGCTCATTCCACCTTCGCCAACTCGCAAAGTACGGCTACGTCGAGGAGACCGGAGAGGGCAGTGGCCGTCGCCGCCCATGGCGGATGACACAGATCGGCTTGCAGTTCAATCTAGATAGCGACGACCCGTCCATTCGTCGCGCTGGATCGGAGCTGAGCTCGGTCTTGCGAGAACGACAACTCGCTCGCTATCGCACTTGGCGAGCGACCAGAGGTTCCTGGCCGACGCCGTGGCGCCGCGCGGCGATCGACACCGAGTTTGCCTTCTGGATGACTCCCGAAGAGTTCGAGGCCCTCGGTAATGAGCTGGTGGACCGGATGCTGCCCTTGATGCGAGAGCGACTCGCGGAACCATCCATCCGACCGACAGGTGCCATACCCGTTGAGGTGTTGATCCTCGGCTACCCGATCGGAGACGTGTAGTGCGGGAGTTGCTCCGCAACCGAAACGCCCAGATTTACCTCACCGGGCAAACCGTCTCGGCTTTCGGCGACTCCGCGCTATGGCTGGTCGCCGGAGTCTGGGTCGCACAACTCACAGGCTCCATAGGTCTAGCCGGCCTCACGTTCTTCTTCATCGCGGCTCCCGCGATCGCCGCTCCGCTTGCGGGGCTGCTCATCGATCGGCTGCCCCGTCGGCCCCTTCTCCTAGTGGGCAACCTGGCCAGTGCCGCCGTCGTGCTGCTCCTGCTACTGGTGCACAGCCCGGGCGATGTCTGGCTGATCTACCTCGTGATGATTCTTTACGGGATGTCGAACGTGCTCCTCACTTCTGCACAATCGGCCCTCCTGCCGTCGCTTGTGCCACCTCATCAATTCGGCCGAGCGAACGCCCTCCTGAGGTCAGCACGTGAGGCTCTTCGCCTCATCGCACCGCCGGTGGGCACTTTCGCATTCGTCGCGCTCGGCGGCGGAATCGTGGCGGCCATCGACGCTGGCACGTTCGTGGTGGCGGCAGTTGCTTTGCTCCTTCTGCATCCATCTGAGAGTGAGCGATCACCTGCGGTGCGTGAAAAGCTGTTGCAAGAGCTTGCGGCAGGCTTTCGCCACGTTCGATGGAACGGACCGATCCGACGGACGACACTGGCGCTTGCTGTCATCTTCTTGGTAATCGGCTTCCTCGACAGCGCTGGCCTCGCACTCCTCACCAGCGGTCTGCACAGGCCAGTAGCGTTCATTGGCGTCGTTCAAGCGGCGCAAGGCGTCGGGGCAATAGCCGGCGGCCTGACCGTGTTGAGAATCCTCCCCAAGGCCGGGGAAATCGCCTTGGTATCGCTGGGCACGGTCGCGCTCAGTGTCGGCTGCGGCATATGGGTTCTGCCGCCGACGCTGATCACGGTTTTCGTCGGGGCGGTTTTCATCGGCGCTGGCCTGCCATGGCTCATAGTCGGATACGAGACCCTCGTCCAGCTTGAAACGCCTGACCGACTCCTGGGACGCACATTCGGCGCCGTGGAAGTCTCAATCACGCTGCCTCAAACCGCGTCGATCGCGATAGGTGCGGCTCTCATCGGATCAGTGCCGTACGTGATCCCCATCGCAGCGGTAGCGATCGTGGCTATCGGGTCTGGTTGCCTCCTGTTCCTGGCCAGGCACTCGTCTGAGTAGTCGTGAGAAGAGCCGGACCATCGCCCGTCAGGCGCGTCCGCGCAAGTTGTCTGCCGCGGACGGCCGCGCCGTCCTTGCCATCGAAGGCAAGGAAACTCGTTTCCGCGGCAGGTCGGTGGCGCGGCGTTCAATAGCAACTAAGGCAGCGAGAGGACGCGACCATGGCGAGCATCGAGCCCTACGAGACGGACAACGGGCGGCGTTACCGCATCCGATACCGGGACCCGGAGCATCGGTCGCGGGAACGGGCGGGTTTCACGACGAAGAGAGCTGCGGAGCAGTATCTCGCGGAGGTGTTGATCGCCACGACTCGCGGCGAGTACGTCGCACCCAACGCCGGCCGCGTCACAGTCAGCGAGTTGGGGCCCCTGTGGCTGTCGACGCTGACCCACATGAAGCCGTCGGCATTCGCACCCTTGGAGATCGCCTGGCGCTGCTACGTCGCACCACGTTGGGGCGCCACCGAGATCTCCCGGATCGTGAACAGCGACGTCCAGGTGTGGGTCGCCCAGCTAGTCGCCGGGACCGCCGTCACGAGCAAGCACCAGAAGCGCGCGCTCGGCGCAACGAGCGTGATCCGCGCCCACTCGGTGCTCGCGTCGATCCTCGACCTCGCCGTGAAGGATCGGCGACTCAGCCGAAACCCGGCCCGAGAGGTCAACCTGCCACGCAAAGTCGGCAAGCCGCACGGCTACCTCACGCATCGCCAGGTCGAGCTTCTGGCGTCCCAGGCGGGCGGCCATGGCACGCTCGTCCGTTTCCTCGCCTACACGGGCCTCCGGTGGGGCGAGGCGACGGCGCTCCGGGTAGGCGACCTCGATATGCTGCGCCGCCGACTCACGGTCTCGCAGAACGCCGTCCGGGTGAACGGCAGGATCGTCGTCGGCACCCCGAAGTCGCATCACACTCGTTCGGTGCCGTTTCCGGTCTTCATCGCCGCCGAGCTCGCGGAGCAGTGCGTCGGCAAGACCCGCGAGCAGCTTGTCTTCGGCAACGGGCTCTCGCACCTGCAGCAGCCCACCTCGACCACCGGCTGGTATTCGGCATCCATTGCTCGGGCACAGGCGATCGACTCCGACATCCCCCGCCTCACGGTTCACGACCTGCGCCACACCGCCGCGAGCCTGGCGATCAGCGCCGGCGCGAACGTCAAAGCGGTCCAGCGGATGCTCGGGCACGCCTCCGCCGCCATGACGCTCGACGTCTACAGCGACCTGTTCGATGACGACCTGATGGCCGTCTCGGACGCTCTGGACGCGGCCCGCCGCGAACAGGTTGTGGGGGATTTGTGGGGGCTGGACCCTGAAGCGGCCTATCGGGCCAGCCAACTCCCCCGCATTTACAGCGAAGTCGATGACCAGAACAAGGTGCTCCCACTGGGACTCGAACCCAGACTCGAGCGATTTTAAGTCGCCTGCCTCTGCCAATTGGGCTATGGGAGCTCCGGGCTCACGCTATCCGAGCGGCGCAGTTGCTAGCCCCTGGGACGCGACGCGAACTTCTCGAACTCGGCGCGCGGCACGTCGCGGGCCGGAATGCCGACCAGGTCACGGCGCCAGAAGAAGTTCAGAATCCAGTTGCCGAACACGCGCGCCTTGCGCTCCCACATCGGCATGGCGAAACCGTGATAGCCGCGGTGCATGATCCACGCGGGGAAGCCCTTGATGGCGAGCTTGCCATTCTGGAAGACCCCGTCATACAGACCCAGACCGGCGACCGCGCCGAGGTTCTTGTGGAAGTACTCTGCCGGGTTCTCGCCGCGCAGGTCGGCGACCAGGTTCTTGGCGAGAAGCTTGCCCTGACGCACGGCGTGCTGCGCGTTGGGCACCGTGAAGCCGCCGACGCCCTTCCCGGTGAGGTCCGGCACGGCGCACGCGTCGCCGGCACCCCAGGCGTCCACGATCACGCCGTCGTCGTTGATGACGCGCAGATCCGCCTGCACCCGCAGTCGACCGCGTTCCTCGATCGGCAGGTCGGTGTGCTTCACGACCGGATTCGCCATGACACCCGCCGTCCAGACGATGAGATCCGACTCGAAGCTCTCGCCGGTCGACAACTCGATCTTGCCGCCGACCGCGCTGGCCAGTTGGGTGTTCAGGTGGATGTCTGCACCTTTTTGAGCCAGATCCTTGATGACCCAGAGGCTCGACTCCAGCGAGACCTCCGGCATGATGCGACCCATCGCCTCGATCAGGTGGAAGTGCGTGTCATCCATCTCCAGCTGGGCGTAGCTGCCGACCAGCGCGCTGGCGAAGCTGCGCAGCTCGGCGAAAACCTCGATGCCCGCGAAGCCGCCGCCGACGACGACAGTGGTCAGCAGACGGTCGCGCTCGGGACCGGCGGGAAGGTTGGACGCCTTGGCGAAGTTGGCGGTCATGCGGTCGCGGATCGAGATGGCTTCCTCGATCGTCTTGAGGCCGATGGCCTCGTCGGCGACGCCCGGAATCGGGAAGGTACGAGAAACGGCGCCCGCCGTCACCACGACGATGTCGTAGTCCATCGTCCACGGGTCACCGACGACCGGGGTGATCTCGGCGGTCTTGCTGGCGTGATCGATCTTCGAGACCGCTGCGGTCACGACCGTGGTCTTCTTCAGGTGGCGACGGTGCGACACCACCGCGTGACGCGGCTCCACCGAGCCGGCCGCGACCTCGGGCAGGAAGGGCTGGTACGTCATATATGGAAGCGGGTCAACGAGGGTGACCTGCGCTTCGCCGCGAGCGAGTCGCTTCTCCAACTTCATCGCGGTGTAGAAGCCGGCGTAGCCGCCGCCGACAATCAAAATCTTGCGCACGTGTGGTGGTCTCCTCGCTGGAAAGTGGCGGGACCAATCTATCCGGTACGGCGAACCGACCTGAAATGCACGACGGCCCCGACGACGAGACCGCCGATCGCGAAGAGCATCAGGAGGATGACAAGCAGCGGCAGCCCCACCAGCGTCAACGATACGGTGCTCGGCAGCAGCACACCGACAGGATTGCGTGGCGGAGCGGGAGCACCCGGCACCGGAACGACGACGGAGGCCTCCGAGCTCACCGGAGTGGGCGTCGCGACAGCCCGCCGGTTGATCCGAACCCACTCCGCGAGATCGCCGAGCGGGTTCGCCGTCACGGGCGCAACGGTCCCGTTCACCGCGGCATTCGCGTCGATCAGACCGTAACCGTAGAGATCATCGGGCCCCGGCGCGCCCGCATCGTGCGCGGTGGCGAGCACGCGCTGGATGACGTTGGCGGCATCCAGCTCCGGGTGCGCCGCCCGCACCAGCGCCACAATGCCGGCGACGATCGGGGTGGCGCCGCTGGTTCCGTCCCAGAGCACGTAGCCCCCACCGGGCACGACGCCGACCAGGTTCTCGCTCGGTGCGGAGACTCCGATGGTGATCCCCTGCGACGAGGCCTGACTGCTCGCGATTCCATTCGCGTTCACTCCGCCCACCGCGAGCACGCCGGGCATGGTGGCGGGAGCCCCCACCTCCTCGGTCCCGCTGCCCCGGTTGCCTGCCGCGGCGACGACGACGACGTCATGTTTGGCCGCGTCGAGGAACGCGGTGTCCCAACTCGGTGGCCAGTCGAGCGTGTTGCGAGTCAACGACATGTTGATCACCTTGGCGCCGTGGTCGACGGCCCAGGTGACGGCATCCGCGATCTGCTGATCGGAGTTCGGGGCCGACGAACCGAAACCGACCGAGATGGAGAGCACGGATGCCTCGGGTGCGGCCCCGATGACGCCGGTGCCACTGCCCGTCCCGCGGCCGACCGCGAGAGACGCAACCATCGTGCCGTGTCCCGAATCGGATCCGACCGGGGTCTGGCCGTTCGCAGCGCCCTCCCCGGAGAAATCGGTCCCGCCGACGACGGCGCCTCGCAGTTCCGCCACGGTGCCGTCGACGCCCGTATCGATGATGGCGATGGTGACCCCTTTGCCGCGGGTGGTCTTCCAGGCGGAGCGGATGCCGTAGTTGTCGAGCCAGTACTCCTTCGAGCGAACCAGGTCGCTGCGTGCGGCGCGTGCCGTGCCGGCGGCGGGAGCCGCGGACGCGCCGGCCGCCGGAGCGAGCAGCGCCGCGACTGCCGCGACGACAACGACGGCGCGAAGCAGGGGCCGGGGCCGCGAGCGCCTCATCGAGCCGACCCGGGCTCTGCGCATTCGCATCGCTCGGGGCTCCAACTCGCCCTGGCCAGCGCAAGATCTCCGATCGGGTTCACCCCCGGACCGGCGGCGAGCGCGTGCGCGACGAGCGCATGCAGGCATTTGATGCGGTCGGGCATGCCCCCGGCCGAGAATCCGGCGATCTCGGCGACAGCCTCGACACTGTCGCGGTCGGCGAGGTACGAGGCGTGCGCCGCGCGATAGCCGTCGGCGAGCCCGTCGTCGGTGACGAGCTGGCCGGTCAGTTCCGCCATGACACCGGTGGCTTCAAGGGTCGACACCGACGAGGTGGCCGCGGGATGGCTCAGGTAGTAGAGCGTGGGGAACGGTGTGCCGTCATCCAGACGCGGTGCGGTCGCCACGACGGTGGGGTTGCCGCAGCGACAGCGGGCGGCGATCCCGATCACACCGCGGGCTGGACGTCCGAGCTGCGCGGCGACGACCGAGACTTCGGCGGCGCTCGGCGGGTCGAAAGGCGGCCGCGTCATCCGCCCGATCCGGGGAGCTGCGCGGGTGGCGACTGGGTCAGACCTGCGGTGTAGACCGAGGAGAGGAGGGTGCGCATCCAATCGACTTGGGTGGTCTGGATGCGCGCGCTGATCGGCTGACCGCCCGGCTTCGGCGTGCCGCTGGCCTCCCCGGTCACGAGGTAGCTGACGTCACCGGGGAAGACGTAGTAGAGCCGGTTGCGCGCCTGCGACTCGACGTATGCGGGGTCCTTCCACCGGTCGACCTCGCCCGTGAGGTTGGTCACGGCGGTCTTCGCGTCGTCGACTTGAGACTGCAGCGCGGCGATCTGCTGCCGCTGCGCCACCAGGGTCCTGAGGCTGGGGGCGAGCACGACAAGCGCCGCGACGATGAGGAGCAGCAACGAGAGAGCGAAACCCGAGAGCCGGAAGTTGCGCAGCCAGGCGGCCGGTCGCGACTCTTCGGGCATGGCGACGGGAACGCGCGTCGTTCGCTCTCGTTTGGCCATGGGAACAGGCTAAGCGACCGAGCGAGTCGTAGCCTGGAGGCGTGACCATATCCCCTGGCAATGACGCC
>JABBOD010000019.1:0-43628 GCA_019351995.1 Acidobacteriota bacterium | reverse complement strand
CGCTCGGCCGCCCGCTCACCCGCCCGTTCGCTTTGGAGACCGCCGGGGACGTGCACGCCGGCCCGATCGAGTTCGAAGCCACCGCGATCCGCGCCGAAGCGGAGGGCTACGACGGGATCGGGGCCACCGAGCTGCAGCACGATCCGTTCATCTCACTCGCCGTCGCCGCCCGCGGCACCACGAGCATCACTCTCAGCAGCTCGATCGCGGTCGCGTTCGCGCGCAATCCGATGACGGTCGCCGAGACGGCGAATGACCTGCAACTGCTTTCCGAAGGCCGTTTCGTCCTCGGGCTGGGATCGCAGATCAAGCCGCACATCGAGCGCCGCTTCTCGATGCCGTGGTCGCATCCCGCCGAACGGATGCGCGACTTCGTGCTGGCGGTCCGTGCGATCCAGCACAGCTGGCAGACCGGCGAGAAGCTCGACTACCGCGGCGAGTTCTACCAGCACACCCTGATGACGCCGATGTTCGCCCCGGAGCCGCTGCCATGGGGTCCGCCGCCCATCGCGATCGCCGGCGTCGGCCAGCTCATGACCGAAGTCGCCGGCGAGGTCGCGGACGGCTGGCTGAGCCACAGTTTCACGACCCAGCGTTACCTGCGCGAGGTCAGCCTGCCCGCTCTGCAGCGCGGCAGCGAGAAGGCCGGGCGGCCAGCGGATGCCGTCGATGTCAGCGTCGCCGCCTTCGTCGCGGTCGGTTCGGATCAGTCCGAGCTGGATGCCGCGATCCAGGCCACTCGCAAACAGATCGCGTTCTACGGCAGCACGCCGGCGTACGCGAGTGTGCTCGAGTTGCATGGCTGGACCGGAGTGCACGAACAGCTCAACGCCGGGTCCCGCCGCGGCGAGTGGGATGCCATGGCAGAGCTCATCACCGACGAGATGCTCGCGGAGTTCGCGTGCGTCGGAACGCCGGCCGAGGTTGCCACGCAGCTGCGTGAGCGATTCAGCGGCATCGCGACGCGGCTCGCTTTCGCATTCAGCGCGCCGGTCGCGCCGGGGCGTGCCGCCGAAATCGTGGCAGCGCTCGACGCCTGACGGTTTCGCGAGCGCGGGGTGCGCTGCCGAGCGCGGGCCGCGCAAACCCCGCGCTCGGCAGCGATCCCCGCACTCGCGGCGGCTCCTGCTCGCGAGGCGCGCTACTTGTGGCGGGGGAACGCGCTGGCGCCGGCGTAGACGGCGGCCTCGCCGAGCTCCTCCTCGATGCGGAGCAACTGGTTGTACTTCGCAACCCGCTCGCTTCGCGCCGGAGCGCCGGTCTTGATCTGGCCGCCATCCACGGCGACCGCGAGGTCGGCGATCGTGGTGTCCTCGGTCTCCCCCGAACGGTGAGACAGGATCGCGGTGTAGCCGGCGCGCTGGGCCTTGGCCACGGCATCCAGGGTCTCGGTGAGCGTGCCGATCTGGTTCACCTTCACCAGGATCGAGTTGGCGGCCCCGAGATCGAGGCCCTTCTGCAGGCGGGTCGGGTTGGTGACGAAGAGGTCGTCGCCGACGATCTGGATCTTCGAGCCGAGCGCCTTCGTGAGGGCGACGTAGCCGTCCCAGTCATCCTCGGCCAGCGGGTCCTCGATGGAGACCAGCGGGTAGTCCGCGACCAGACCCTCGAAGTACGCGGTGAGCTCCGCGGCGTCGTACGCCTTGCCCTCGTACTGGTATGCGCCGTCGCGGAAGAACTCGGTGCTGGCGACATCCATGCCGAGGGCGATATCCGTGCCGACCGTGAAGCCGGCCTGGCCGATCGACTCGACGATGAAGTCCAGCGCCTCCCGGGCGGACTTGAGGTCGGGTGCGAAGCCGCCCTCGTCGCCGAGGCCCGTCGCATAGCCGCTCTTGTGGAGGTTCGCCTTGAGTGCGTGATAGGTCTCGGCCCCCCAGCGAAGCGCCTCCGCAAAGCTCGACGCACCGATCGGCAGGATCATGAACTCCTGCACGTCGATGCCGTTGTCGGCATGTGCGCCACCGTTGATGATGTTCATCATCGGCACCGGCAGGGTGTGCGCGTTCGGACCGCCGAGGTAGCGGAACAGCGGGAGATCGGCCGAATCGGCCGCGGCCTTCGCGACCGCGAGCGAGACACCCAGGATCGCGTTGGCGCCGAGCTTGGACTTGTTGTCGGTGCCGTCGGCGGCGATCAGCTCGGCATCCACGAGGCGCTGGTCGCTGGCTTCGAAGCCCTCGACCGCCGGGCCGAGCACGTCGAGCACGGCGTCAACCGCCTTCAGAACGCCCTTGCCGAGGTAGCGGCCCTTGTCGCCGTCGCGCAGCTCGTACGCCTCGAAGGCACCGGTGGACGCGCCGGACGGAACGGCGGCTCGGGAGACGGTGCCATCCTCGAGGAGCACTTCCACCTCGATCGTCGGGTTGCCCCGGGAGTCCAGGATTTCGCGAGCGCCGACGGCCTCGATGGACGACATGGGGTTCTCCTTCAGTACGGATGATGCGGGTGGCGGTGGGGGTGGTGACCCTCCGGAATCCTATCGCGGCGTGATTACACGCCGAGGGGCCGCAGCTCGACGTCGGCGGCACCGGTGACACGGGCGTCGACGAAAGCGAAGCGGGTGAATCCCTCGGCGGCGAGCGCCTCCAGGAGCGTCTTGGTGTTCTTCGGCCGGGCGACCAGCCGAACGCGGCCGCCGTCCGCAAGCAGCTCGGTCTTCAGGGCGAGCAGCACCGCGAGCGGGACGTCGGCGTCGTACAGCAGCGCCGTCGCGGCGGCCGCCCCGCCGGCATCCGTCTCGAGCAGGTCGACGAGGCGCTCGAAGCCGAGCGAGAAACCGGTGGCCGGCACGTCGGTGCCGAGGAAGCGCCCGATCATCCCGTCATAGCGCCCCCCTCCGCCCAGCGAGTACGGAACACTCGGGTGCGCGAGTTCGAAGATCGGCCCCGTGTAATAGCCCATGCCGCGCACCAGGAACGGATCGAACTCGAGCAGGCCAGGGCGCGGTACGGCCGCGTGCACGGCCTCCCCCAGAGCCACGAGCTCGGCGATGACCGACTCGTCGGCACCCTGGGGCAGGGCGCGGCGGATCGCTCGCTCGCCGAAGGTCAGGTGCTCCATGGTCATCGGTCGGCGGAAGAAAGCGTCGAGCGCGTCCACGGCGGCCGGGGTCGCGCCGTTCGCGCGCAGCTCGGCGACGACACCGTCCTGGCCGATCTTGTCGAGTTTGTCGATGGTGATGAGCACCGCATCCCGCTCCGACTCGGCGAAACCGAGCGCGTCGAGCATGCCGATCAGCAGCCGGCGATCGTTGATCCGGATGACGGCGTCGCTCAGTCCCAGCGCGTCGACCGTCGCCAGCGTGGCCACCAGCAGTTCCGCTTCGGCGCGGATGCCCGACTCGCCGATGATGTCGATGTCGCACTGCACGAACTGCCGGTATCGGCCCTTCTGCGGTCTTTCGGCTCGCCAGACGGGCGCAAGCTGGATCGAGCGGAACACGCTCGGCAGCTCCGAGCGGTGACTCGCGTAGAAGCGGGCGAGCGGCACCGTCAGGTCGAAGCGCAGCCCGAGGTCGACCAGGTCGAGCGGTTCGGCTGCGGCCTGCAAGTCTTCGTGCGTGAGTCCGCGTTTGAGCACCCCGAAGGCGAGTTTCTCGTTGTCGCCACCGAGTCCGGCGTGCAGACGGTCACTGTCCTCGACGACCGGCGTCTCGATCTCGTCGAAGCCGTGGGCACGGTAGCTTTCCCGGATGACGGACAGCAGGCGCTCGCGCCGTGCCTTCTCGGCCGGGAGGAAGTCGCGCATGCCGCGGGGAGGATTGACCTGATTCGCCATGCGACGATTCTGTCGCAGTCTTGCTCCGAGCCGTTTCGTGGCGCCTGCTAAGGTCGCGCCATGAGCGAGCAGAACTCAGATTGCGGCATCCGGGTCGTGGGCCTCGCCCGCAGCTTCGGGAAGGTGGCGGCGGTCAGCGACGTGAGCTTCGACGCGCGGCCAGGTCGCGTGACCGCGCTAGTGGGCCCGAACGGCTCCGGCAAGACCACTCTGCTGCTCATGCTGGCGACGCTGCTGGTGCCGGAGCGCGGCAGTATCCGCATCGACGGACACGACCCGGTGACCGAGTCGCGCGAGGTGCGCTCGCTGCTCGGCTGGATGCCCGATGTGCTCGGTTCCTGGGCGGCACTGACGGTGCGGGCGACGCTGGAGCTGACCGGGCAGTTGTACGGCGCGAGCCGGAATGCCGCATCCGTCCGTGCCCGCGAACTGATCGAGCTCGTCGACCTCGTCGAGTTCTCGGAGCGCCCCACCCGTGTGCTGAGTCGCGGCCAGAAGCAGCGACTCAGTCTCGCGCGTGCACTGGTGCACGACCCGAGGGTGCTCCTGCTCGACGAACCGGCCTCCGGGCTCGACCCGGGCGCGCGGGTGGCGTTGCGCGAGCTGGTGCGCCGGCTTGCCGGGGAGGGACGCACCATCCTCATCGCCAGTCACGTGCTCTCGGAACTCGACGAGATCGCCGACGATGCCGTGTTCCTCGAGCGTGGCGCGACCGTCACGGAAGAACGGGTGACTGCCGCCCAGTCGAAGCCACGGGAATGGCGAATCCGCACCCTCGATCCGGATTCCCTTGCGGCTGCACTCGCCCGGGAGTCCATGACGCCGAGGTCGACGTCGGACCCTGCCGAGACGCTGATCGCGTTGCCAGGGGAGCGCGCGGCGGCCGCGCTGCTCGGTCGGTTGATCGCCGAGGGTGTTCCGGTGACCGAATACGCACCCTCGGTCGGCGATCTGGAGCAGACCTTCCTTGATCTGAATGGAGGAGGTGCACGATGACCGGCTTCTGGCGTGGGCTCTGGCTCATCGCATCGATCGAATTGCGGCAACGCGTGCGCGGCGTCGCGTGGTACGTGCTGCTCGGGGTCTTCATGCTGCTGCTGCTGGTCGTGACGGTGCTGCTCGCCATCACGCTCGGGGGAATCGCTTCCGCCTCCGGCGCCCAGACGGCCGGGCCCGCTCTCTTCTCGACGGTGATCTACTTCGTTCTGCTGCTCGGCACCCTGGTCGCGCCGGCTCTGAGCGGCAACGCGATCAACGGCGATCGCGAAGCCGGGACTCTCGCGACCACGCAGGTGACGCTCGTGACGACGCCGCAGCTGGTGCTCGGCAAGTTCCTCGCCGCGTGGTTCACCGCGCTCGCCTTTCTTGCGGTGTCCGTCCCATTCCTGATCGCCGCCCAGGTGCTCGGCGGAGTGCAGGGTTCGACGATCGGCATCTCGATCGCCGTGCTCGCGGCCGAGCTCGGGGTCGTCTCGGCGGTCGGCGTCGGACTCTCCGGCATCATCCGCCGCCCCCTCTTCTCGGTGGTGGTGACCTATCTCGTCGTGGCGGCACTCAGCGTCGGCACGCTGATCGGTTTCGCGTTGGGGGGCTTCGCGCTCCAGACCCACCACACCGTGCACGCCTCCTACGACAATGGATCCGGGGTCTGCCAGGTGCAGCCCGATTACGTCGACTCCGTCCCCGGCTTCGACAAGGTCTGGTGGATGCTGGCCGCGAACCCCTACGTCGTGCTGGCCGACGCCGTGCCCGCGCACTACGATTCGAGCGGCAATCCCGACGACTTGTTCGGCTCCCTGAAGTTCGCCGAGCGCGGCGCGCAGATCGCCCCGGTGATCCAGACCTCTGTTTCGGACTGCACCCCCAGCATCGTCCCGTCCTCACCCTCCGCTCGTGAGGTCATCGACAGCACGGTCCCGAATTGGTTCGTCGGGCTGCTGCTGCAGTTCGCAGTCGCGGTCGCCGCGCTGATCGGAGCCGTGACGCTGACGCGTACCCCGGCGAGACGCCTCGCGTCGGGGAACCGCATCGCCTGAGCGTGCGGCTCGCACCTCGTGCCATAAACCCCTGGCTACCGTCGGCCCATGACAGGCGCGGCAATGGCCGGGTGAGCGATACCCTGGTTTTCGTCGAGCGGTCGCGCGGCGCTGAACACCTAGTGCAACCAACCGGAGAGAGCCCTGGGATGAGAGCCCGAATCGTCACCTTGGCCGACGTCGGCGAGGTCGATTACGACCGGTGGCGAGATCTGGCTGATCGCGCCATCGAGCCGAACGCCTTCCTCGACCCGCGATTCCTCGTACCCGGCGGTCATCCGAATAGTGAAATGCGCGACAAGCGATTCCTCTTCATTGAAGATGGGGACCGGCTCCTCGCTGTTATGGGGTTCGAGGTGCATACTCAACGCATTTTCCGGATTCCAATGCGGGTGATGCGATTCGCCTCGTGGGACTACAGCACGCGACGCTACCCACTTGTTGATCCGGACCGCCCCGTCGAGGCGCTTGAAGCGCTCCTTCGTCCTCCGGGGAACGTGCGGCTCCCCCGCGTTCTTGAACTGGAGTTTTTTCCCGGCAGCGGACCATTACACGACGCTCTTCTTGCCGCGGCTGAAGCTCTGAACATTCACGTAGAGGAATGCGAAAGTCTTGAGTACGCCTATTGCTTCTTCACCGAACGAAGTGACGAGGTGCCGGCGAAGACGAGAACTGAAGCCTGTGATCCATCTAACGTGCGGCAGGCCCGAATCGCAGTTCAACATCTCAGCAGCCGTACTAGAAGGCGATTCGAGTCTTTCTGTCGAAGACTGGAGGAGCAATCCGGTACTCGGCTGACCATCTCCGACCGTGGAGCGGATCCAGCGGCGATCACAGACTTTCTCGATTTCCAGGCATCTGGTTGGAAAGGCGATGCTTCACGGGGAGGCATCGCCTTTCGAGTCACCGGAGACGACCTCTGGTTCACTAAGGCCACCGACGCTTTCCGTGAAAGCGGTGCACTGTCGGTGTTCACTCTGTCCACCCCAACAGCGACCATCTACATGGCGGTTGTTCTTCGCTCCGGAGAAGTCACTTTCGGAGCTCAGGACGCCTACAACGAGGACTTATCGCAATTTCGAGCTGGCAGTCTAGGTCGCCTCGCGATACTGGAATACCTCGCCGCAGGGTCGGATACACGCGTCTTTGATCCCAACATGCGGCCGTCCTACGTCGATAGCACGTCTCTGTATCCAGATCGCCGTCGTTACACTCGATTCGTCGTCTTCAGTCGGGTGCCCTTCGCGAGGCTCGCCTTGCGGACCTCGGCGGCTCTGCGTCGTGCCCGATCCGTGGTCGGGCCGTCATGACCGCAATGCATCTGAAGACCAGAGTGGTTGCGCTGACCGGCCTCGGTCCGGGCGATATCGAGCGATGGCACACCCTCGCGGCGCGGGCCATGGAATCGAATGCATTCTTGGATCCACGCTGGCTCCTGCCATTCGGTCATCCATCAGACGGTGCTGCGACGACGCGGCTACTCATTGTGGAAGATTCTCAAGCCATTCGAGCGCTCATGTGTCTCAATCCGGTGGAGCGGCGAATCCGCGGCCTTCACGTGGCTGCGTTGTCGTCGGCATCGCCATTCGGGTCCCGTTGGACCGCGCGCCACTTTCCGCTCATCGATCCAGACCATCCCGTCGATGCTTGGGAGGGTTTGCTCCGGGGGCTGCGAAATGCTGACGTGCCCGGACTCGTTGATATGGAGGGATTTCCGATCGACACCCCTCTCGGAGCCGCCCTTTTGGCGGCGGCCGCCAGGTCGAAGATTCGCATTGTTGAGCGTGGCAGCCTGGAGTACGCGTTCCGCCTTCGTGGGCCAGAAGACCTTCCCCTGCCCTCATTGAAGACCGGTTCCGAAGCGGTCACAGTCGCTCGACTGAAACTGGACCAGTTGAGCGCAAGCTCTGGGAAGAGGTACTTGCAGCACTTCCGCGCTCTCGAACGCCACACCGGTGGATCGCTGACTCTCATAGATCGCGGCAACGACCCCGATGCCCTTGAGGAGTTTCTCGACCTCCAAGCAGCCGGATGGAAAGGCAAGGCCGATCGCGGCGGCAACGCAATCCGAACCACAGGGTACGACACCTGGTTCGCGGAGGCTGCCGCGGCCTTCCGTGCGGAGAACGGGCTATCCGTATTCGCCCTGACCGACGGAAAGGTGACGCTTTACATGCAGGTCGCGATAAGGTCCGGTCGCGGACTTTTCGCGGCCCAGGATGCCTATGACGAGACATTCTCCAAGTTCCGCCCCGGAGCCCTCGGTCGCCTAGCCGTACTCGAGCACTCGATGTCGGATACAAGTGCAGACTTCTTTGACCCCAACATGCACCCCCGCCACGCGGAAAGCTCGAAACTCTATCCCGACCGTCGGCGGTACGTCAGCCTTCTGATCGCGACGCGCGGTCTAGTGCCGAACGCGCTCGTTCGGTCGATTCCGGTTATGCGACGAGTGCGAAACGCGCTTCGCGCCCAGGCCACACACGAGGCGGCCGATCGGAGCGAACCGTGAAGGCCAGGGTCATCGCGCTCACCGAAGTCACCCCCAGCGACATCGAGCGATGGCAGCAACTCGCTCAGCGCGCATCGGAGCCTAACCCGTTCCTCGAGCCGTTCTTCCTCGCGTCGGCCGGGCGATACAGGGAAGACGCACAGTCCACCCAACTTCTCCTGGTCGAGGACGGCTCCCAGCTGCTGGCGGTGTTGGCCTTTGAAAAGATGAAACGAAGGATTCGGGGCCTACCGATCAACGCCATCACAACCGGCACCCTCTTCCTCAGGACCGAATCCGAGCGATGGCACCCGTTGGTCGACGCGACGCGGGCCGCCGAAGCAATCGAATGTCTTTTAGGAGAAGCGCGACGGCTCCACCTTCCGGGGCTCATCGATCTCGAACGAATGCCGGAAGGGCCGCTCACCGAAGCGTGGTACCTCGCCGCCGAGGCCGCACATGTGCCCATTATCGAGCGTGGCGGGCAGGAGTACGCATACGTGCATCGCACCGACGAGACCCGGCCCGAGGTGCCGTTACTCGACAGCGCGCCCGTCCAGCTCCGGCTTGAGCATCTCAGCCACCGAACCCGCAAACGGTTTTCTCGTTCTTTGCGTGAACTCCAACATCAATTCGGGGGCGAACTCTCGCTGGTGGATCGCGGACCGGATCCCGATGCTCTGGCGGAGTTCCTTCGACTCCAGGCATCGGGGTGGAAGGGCGACCTCACACGCGGAGGCGGTGCTTTTCTCGTCACCGGCCAGGACCGTTGGTTCAAAGACGCGACTGCCTCGTTCCGAAGCGAGGGAAGGTTGTCGGTTTTCTTGATGACTGCAGGAACAGAGACGATTTATTCCGCCGTGAGATTTCGATCGGGCAATGGGCTGTTCGCCGTTCACGATGCGTTCAACGAAGACTTCGCGCAGTATGGCGCAGGAGGCCTGGGCCGGCTGGCGGTCATCAGTCGGAGCATGATCGACTACCCGGTGGATTTCTACGATTCGAGCATGCATCCCAAATACGTCGACAGCACTCACCTGTATCCGCACCGTCGCCGCTTCGTGAGTCTGCTTCTCGCACCACGGGGTGGAGTATCGAAGGCGGTGCTTCGGGCGCTCCCCACGGCGCGACGATTGCGGGATAGGTTCGCCCGATGAAGGCGCGCGTGGTGGGGGTCGCCGAGATGGATGCGAGCGACTTGGCCCGATGGAGTGCTCTTCTGGAACGTTCGCTGAACCCGTACCCATTTCTGGATCCGAGAATGGTGGAGCCCGCGAGCCGGCACGTGGAGTCTGCGAAGGGGATGCGCCTGGTGGTGGTGGAGGACGCCTCAGAGTTCGTCGCCATGATGCCAGTCGCGCCGTTTCGGATTCTCACCGGCCTGCCACCCCGAGGAATCTCGACCGAGAACGCTTTTCTAGACAAAGAGTCAACGTGGAATCACCCTCTCATTCGATCCGATCGCGCGGTCGAGAGCTTGGAGGCGCTCTTTCTGGGGCTGCGGTCACTGGGTCTGCCCCGGTTGCTGGACCTGAGGACCGTTCCCGCGGGCGATGCCTATGAGGATGCGATCCGCGAGGTGTCAGCACGCCTCGGCATCGGGTTGTTCGAGCGGGAAAGGCGAGATTTCGCGTACGCCACGCAAGTGACGCAGGAGCGTCGAGAATCGGAGCGTGCACCGATGGTCCTCTCTTGCGAGCCGTCATTTGCCCTTGATCACGCCTCCGCTCAGACTCGTAAGACAGTGGCGAAACGGAAGGGGAGTCTCGAAGCCGCGTTAGGCGCGACCTTGCAGATCCATGACCGTGGCGCGGAGCACGATGCAATCGAGCAATACATCGACCTTCAAGCATCGGGTTGGAAAGGTGATCCGGCTCGTGGCGGAAGCGGGCTGAGAGTGATGGGGTACGAACCGTGGTTTCGCGAAGTGACCTCGCGCTACCGGGCCGACAACCAGCTTGCTGTCTACGCACTCACCGCAGGCACGCAACTGATCTACATGCGAGTCCTCTTCCACATCGGTCAAACTATGTTCAGTTATGGCGATGCCTACGACGAGCGGTTCGCAGCATTTGGTCCGGGCGTTCTCGGCCGAGTTGCGACGATCAACCGCGCGCTCGCCGAGCCGAACGTGCAGTCCCTCGAGCCCAACCTGGGCTCGCACTACGTCAACGACAGCAAGCTGTACCCATCACGGCATACACGGGTGAGGCTGCTCGCAGCCAATGGTGGGCTGGCTGCAAATACGGTCGTGCGAGCTTTGCCGTGGGCGCGCGCCATCCGTCGACGGATGGCGCATTCGGAATGAACTTCCCGTGACATCGATCGCCGCAGGCAGGAAATTGTCGTTTCGAATGATCCCCCTGACGGCAGCCGACGACGCTCTCGTGGAGAAGTGGAAACAGCTGGCTCAGCGCTCCATTGAGCCAAACCCCTACCACGATCCTCGTTTCCTAGTGACCTCAGCCCGCCATCGGAAGGATGCGCAGAGTCTGCAGCTGGCGATCGTCGAGCGCGGTACCGAGGTGCTTGCCGTCATGGCGTTCTCGATCGGCGCCGCGTTCGCGAAGGGTCGGGTTCGCGCGCTGTCGACCACCGGTCCGTTCATGGACCAGATCGGGGATCTCCGCAATCCGCTGATCAGCCCCGACAATCCCGTCGAGACGTGGCAATGTCTGCTCACCGGAGTCCGTCGCTTTCGCCTTCCCGGCTTGCTCCGACTGGACAACCTGCCAGGCGACGGCCCGCTCTCTGCCACACTCCGCGAAGCGATTGCGCAACTGCAAATCCCGATACTTGAACAGGCACACGATGAACGCGCGTTTGCCCGGCGACCCCAGAAGGCAAGCGAGCCGAGTCCACTGTTCACCTTGGATCATTCGAGCAGTGGCACGCGAAAGCACCGTGCGAGACTCTTGCTCGCTCTCCAACGCGAGCTGGGTTCCGAGTTGCGGATTGTGGATCGGAGCGCCGATCCGGAAGCCGTTGAGCAGTTTCTCGACTTGGAAGCGAGCGGCTGGAAGGGACAGGCAGAAAAAGGGGGCCACGCGTTACGGCTCGTCGGACATGACCAGTGGTTTGCCGAAGTGGCGGCCGCGTTTCGGGCCGACGGCAAGTTGGTCGTGCTGGCCCTCACGGACGAACTGAACAACATCGTGTACATGACGGTTGGCTTCAAAGCGGGCGACGGGGTCTTCGGGTGCCTCGACGCGTACGACGAGCGCTTCAGTGCGTACAGCGCAGGAACGTTCGGGAGGATTGCGGAGTGGAAGCACATCGTGGGCGGGCTCGGCGCGGACTTCTTCGACCCCAACCTGAGTTCGTACTACGTCGACAGCACGAGGCTGTATCCCGACCGCCGTCCGCATGAGACGCTGCTGCTGGCTCACGGCGGCATGCTCGCACGAACGATCATCCGCCTCGTCCCAGCAGTCCGGCGCGCGCGGACCGGTCTCGGCGCCGCACGGCGCCGGTTACGGCGCTAACCCTGAGGTCGCGACGGGTGCACCATGAGACGGTGCGCGCCTGCGTCCGAACCTGCGTCGAGGAAGCCTGCTCGCCGATAGAACTCGATCGAGCGGGGCGACGGGGCGAGCACAATGCGCGCGTAACCGCGCTCCTCGGCCGCGGTGAGAACCGCATTCAGCAGCAGTGAACCGATCCCGGCGTTGCGGCGTTCCTCGACCACCATCATGTTCCCCACGTAGCCCCAGCAGGAATCGTCACGGTCTGGTGCCGGCATCCGACGATATTCGAACAGGGAGGCACAGCCGATCAGACCGCCGTCATCGGCCACCCAGGTCGTACGCCTGGCTCCCTCGGACTCTGACCAGGCGGCGAATCGCGCCTCGAATCCGGGATCATCGACGCTCTCCTGCGCCTGGCGCCGCAGCGCCGCGAGCGCGGGGATGTCGGTAGCGTCCGCAACCCGAATCTCGAGGCTCATCGACCCGCTGCGGCTTCCGCCGCCCGCACCTCGTCACTAACCGTGCGGAGCGCACCTCGCAGCGCCCGTTCACTGTCCAACCCGGCGGCCTTCGCGGCCGCCACGGTCGCCAGCAGTTGAGCGCCGAGCTCCTCCTCGGTCGCGGGAATGGATGCCGCGGCCGCTCGCTCGACCCCCACCTTCGCCGCGCGCCCGAGCACCTTGTCGGCCAGCGCGAGGCTCGGCATCCCCTGCGGAATGCCGTCGAGCACGCTCGTGCGATGGGCCTTCTCCACCGCCTTCACCGCCTCCCAGGTGGCGACCACGTCGGCGGACGTCTCAACGCTCACGTCACCGAACACGTGCGGGTGCCGGGCGACCATCTTCGTTCGCATGTGCTCCGCGACATCCTCGAGAGTGAACCAGCCCGCCTCAGCCGCAATGTCGGCGTGGAAGAGCACCTGGTAGAGCACATCCCCGAGCTCCTCAAGCAGTTCGGCGTGGTCGCCGACCTCGATCGCGTCGACGAGTTCGAACGTCTCCTCGATCAGGTACTGCACGAGGGATGCGTGGGTCTGCTCGCGGTCCCAGACACAGCCTCCCGGCGCGCGCAGCTTCTCGAGCACGCCGATCAGCTCGTCGAGCTGCGGATGCGGCGTGATCGGCACGAGCGGATCGGGCGGCGGCGTCATCCCCCCATCCTGCCGCCATGCCCCGTGAGAGTACGTGTTCGCGCCCGCTCTCAGCGCTGAGAGTCCGCAGATATACGTACTCTCAGCGAAGGGCGGGGAAGGGCGGCGGCGGTCAGCCCTGCGCCGGGGCGCCCAGGGCCTGGATGGTGCGCGCCCACAGGTTCACCTGCGCGGCCGTCGTTGCCAGAATCACGATCTCCCGTTCGGTGAAGGACTCGGTGAGTCGCACGCCGAACTCCGGCGTGAAGTTCAAGGGGGTCTCGCAGACCTTGCGCGCGTACTCGATCGCGAGACGTTCCCTCCAGGTGAGGCTCGGAACGTCCTCGAGCGCGGTCACTCCCTGCACGCCCAGCAGTTCGGCGTCGGTCATGTGCTTCTCCCAGCCGCGCGCGTTGAACCCCATGCAGAAAGGGCACTCCACCACGAACGAGACGGTCATGCGCACCAACTTCAGCATGCGCTCGTCCACCTGCCCCTCGCCGTGCGCGACCAGCGACTCGAGCACCCCGATCCCGATCGCGGAGCGCGGGTACCAGGCCAGCAGTTTCGGCGGCAGGAGGTCGTCCCCGGTGACGCGCCGCGAGATCCAGAGTCCGAAACGGAGGAGGATCGGGATGTGCTGCGGCGGGGCGATGTATGCGCTCATGCGCCCATCATGACGCCGTGGATGCCGCCTTCGCTGTGTCGCCGACGCTGGGGGCGGATGCGCCGATCGGTGTCTTGGGCATCGCAACGACCGCGATCACCACGAGCACCGCCGTGGCAGCGATGCCGATGAACACGCCCGTCGAGGCCAGCGCCACCGTGTTGGGGTTGTTCTCGTTGCCCCCGTGGGCCGCGATGATGCCGTTCGCAACGGCGCCGAAGATCGCGGCGCCGACGGCACTCCCGATCGAACGCGCGAACATGTTGGCGCCGGTGACGACGCCGCGTTCTCCCCAGCCGACACTCGACTGGGCCGCAATCAGGCTCGGAACCGCCGACCAGCCGAACCCGAACCCGATCGCGAAACACGACACGGAGACGATGATCAGCGAGGGCTGGAGTCCGAAAGCCGCCAACACGATCGTGCCGGCCACCACGAAGATCGTGCCGATCAGCGCCGTGTTGCGGAAACCGATGCGCAGATAGAGGCGTCCGGCGAATGTCGCCGCGACCGGCCAGCCGATCGTCAGAGCGGCGAGTGCGAGGCCCGCGATCAGCGGCGTCGCACCGATCGAACCCTCCAGGTAGGTCGGCACGAACGAGCTGAGCCCGATCAGGGCGCCACCGACCCCGAAGCCCACCAGTGATGTCGTGAGCAGCAGGCGCCGCCCGAACACCCACAGCGGAAGAACCGGCTCGGGCACTCGTCGTTCCACCACGATGAACAGCGCCAGCAGCACCGCACCGGCCGCGAAGATGCCGATGCTGGTCGGCGAGTTCCACGCCCAGGCCTGACCGCCCTCGAGCACGCCGAGCACGATCGACGCGGTCGATGTCGCCAGCAGGCCTGCGCCCGCAAAGTCGATGCGGTGCGGACGCTTCTCGACCTTCTCGTGGAAGCCGCGCAGCAGCAGCACGACGGCCAGGATGCAGATGGGCACATTCACGTAGAAAATCCAGCGCCACGAGACGAACTCCGAGAAGACTCCGCCGAGAGTCGGGCCGACCACGGAGGCGACGGCCCAAACGCCCGCGACATAGCCCTGGACGCGGGCTCGCTCGGCGACCGTATAGATGTCCCCGATGATCGTGATCGACATCGGCTGCACGGCACCGGCTCCGAGGCCCTGCAGGGCGCGGAACGCGATCAGCGCCGGCATGCTCCACGCGACGCCGCACAGGACGGAACCGAGCAGAAACAGCCCGATCCCGACGAGGATGATCGGCTTGCGACCAAGCATGTCGGCGAGTTTCGAGTAGATCGGAACCGTGACCGCCTGCGCGAGCAGGTAGATCGAGAACAGCCAGGGGAAGGCCGAGAACCCACCGATGTCCTTCACCACGGACGGCACTGCCGTCGCCAGGATCGTCGAATCGATGGCCACCAGCCCGGTGCTCACCATGATGGCAAGCAGCACAGGGCCGCGCTCGGACCGGAGCCCTACGTCGTTCGTCACAACTGACTCTAAGACCGTTGCACGGCGCAACATTCCCGGCTGCCGCAGAATGGGCACGTGCAACTCACCTTGGTCGCCCTTCTGCTCGTGGTACTCGGGTTGCTGGGCTGGCGCGCGGTCACCCGCCAGCACGGGTCGTACCGTCGATTCAAGGCGCTGACGTCGACACGGGCGCGGCAGCGGGTGTACGCGCGCTGGTTGCTGGAGTCGGTGCTCGTCATGGGCGGACTGACGTGCGCGGTGCTGCTCGCGGCCTGGGCGTACGTTCCTTTGGCGCTCCGCGGAACGCAGAGCTGGACCCCGGTCGCCGCGCTGCGCGACTGGTTCGGGACGCCGATCGGGGCCGTCGTCTCGGTCGCGCTCGCCCTGGCGGTGATCGCACTGCTCATCGGGCCGGTGCTCGCGCTGCGCGGCAGCATGGAGGAGATCCCGGCGGTCGGCGACATCCGGGCCCTGCTCCCCCGCGTGCGCGGCGAACTGAAGTACGGCGCAGGACTCGCGCTCCAGGCGGGGGTCTTCGAGGAACTGCTGTTCCGTCTCGCGCTCCCCGCCCTCGTGTTCGGGATCGTCGGCAACGGTCCGCTCGCCTTCGGGCTGGCCGCCCTGGTGTTCGGGATGCTGCATCTCTACCAGGGTGTGCCCGGCGTCCTGGTTTCCGCCCTTCTCGGGCTCGTCTTCGCGACGCTCTACGTCGTGACCGGGTCGATTGTCGCGCCCATCGTGCTGCACGCGCTGGTGGATCTGCGCTCCTTGGTGCTCATCCCGATCGCGGTCGGCGGCGCCTGGGCGACGCGCGACTGAACGCCCCTGCGAGTCGCCTCAGTCGACCGCCGGCGCGACCTTCGCCGGGAAGATGGCGGCGAGCAGCTCGGTCACCCACGCGATCAGCTCGGGATCGCTGTGCTGCGGGTTCGCGATGCCGGCGAACAGCGGCACACTGATCGCCTTCGCCTGCGCGAACAGCTTGGCGCCCGGGTAGAGCCGCTGCAGTCGCACCTGCAGCGAGTCGGGCAGCTCCGCCGGAGCGATGCGCAGGTTGCCGCCCATGGCGACGACATCGCTGAGCCCGGCCTTCTGGGCGAGACGCCGCAGGCGCGAGATCGCGACCAGGTTCTGCACCTGGTGGGGCAGCTCGCCGTACCGGTCCATCAGCTCCTCGACGACCGAATCGATCGAGTCATCGGCCGACGCCGGTGCCGAGGCGGTCGAGAGCTTCTGGTACGCCTCCAGCCGCAGCCGCTCGCTCTCGACATACTCCTCGGGGATGTGCGCATCCACCGGCAGCTCGAGGCGCAGCTCGGTCTGACCCTCGGCAACGTCGCCGCGGAAGGTCGCGACGGCCTCCCCGATCATCCGCAGGTAGAGGTCGAAGCCGACGCCCGCGATGTGGCCGGACTGCTCGCCGCCGAGCAGGTTGCCCGCACCGCGGATCTCCAGGTCTTTCAGCGCGATCTGCATGCCGCCGCCGAGCTCGTTGTTGGCGGCGATGGTCTGCAGCCGGTCCTGCGCGAGCTCACTGAGCGGCTTGTCGTCGTCGTAGAGGAAGTAGGCGTACGCGCGCTCGCGCCCGCGGCCGACGCGCCCGCGGATCTGGTGCAGCTGGCTGAGCCCGTACTTGTCAGCCCGATCGATGATGAGGGTGTTGGCGTTGGCGATATCGATGCCGGTCTCGATGATCGTCGTGGTGACGAGCACGTCGAACTTGCCCTCCCAGAAGTCAACGATGACCTGCTCGAGCACGCTCTCGCTCAGCTGGCCGTGCGCGACGGCGACTCGGGCTTCCGGCACGAGCTCGGCGATCTGCGCCGCCACCCGGTTGATCGACGACACCCGGTTGTGCACATAGAAGACCTGCCCTTCGCGAAGCAGTTCGCGCCGGATCGCCGCCGCCACCTGCTTGTCGCTGTACGCACCGACGTAGGTCAGGATCGGATGCCGGTCCTCCGGGGGTGTCGCCAATGTCGACATCTCGCGGATGCCGGTGACCGCCATCTCGAGCGTGCGCGGAATGGGCGTCGCCGACATCGCCAGGATGTCGACGTTCGTCTTCAGCTTCTTCAGCGCGTCCTTGTGCTCGACCCCGAAGCGCTGCTCCTCGTCGATGATGACCAGGCCCAGATCCTTGAACTGGATGCCCTCGCTGAGCAGTCGGTGGGTCCCGATCACGACATCCACTTCGCCGCGCGCCAGCCCCTCGATCGTCTCCTTCGACTCCTTGGCGGTCTGAAAACGGCTGAGCGCGCGCAGGTGGACGGGGAAGCCGGCGAAGCGCTCGCTGAAGGTCTCCATGTGCTGGCGGACCAGCAGCGTGGTCGGCACCAGCATCGCGACCTGTTTGCCGTCCTGCACCGCTTTGAACGCGGCGCGCACCGCGATCTCGGTCTTGCCGTAGCCGACGTCCCCCGAGATGAGTCGGTCCATGGGGATCGCGCGCTCCATGTCGGCTTTGACCTCGTCGATGGTCGAGAGCTGATCGGGGGTCTCCGCGAACGGGAACGCCTCCTCCAGCTCACGCTGCCAGGGGGTGTCCGGCGGGAAGGCGTGCCCGACGCTGGCCATCCGCGCGCTGTACAGCTTGACCAGCTCGACGGCGATGTCCCGCACCGCCTTGCGTGCCTTGCCCTTGGCGGCAGCCCAGTCGGATCCTCCCATCTTGCTCAGCGCCGGCGCCTCGCCGCCGACGTAGCGGGTCAGCAGGTCCAGCTGGTCGGTGGGCACGAAGAGCCGGTCGCCGGGATGCCCGCGCTTGCTGGGCGCGTACTCGATCACCAGATAGTCCCGCAGCACCTTGTCGGCGGTGACGGTGGTCCCGAGGGGACCGCGCGGCGTGCGGGTTCCGCTGGAGACCTCGCGCTGCACCAGTTCGACGAACTTGCCGATGCCGTGCGTCTGGTGCACGACGTAGTCGCCCGCGTGCAACTGCAGCGGGTCGACGACATTCTTGCGGCGGCTGGCAAGCCGCTTCACCTGACGGGAGTCGATGCCGGCGGCGCGACCGTAGAACTCGGCCTCGCTCAGCACGGCGATGTGGTCGTCGCTCAGCTCGAAGCCGGCTTCGACGGATCCCGTGACGAGGTAGGCGACGCCGGTCTCGGGCGCGGCCGGGAACTCGTCGACCGCACGGCCCGACACCTCCCGCTCGGCGAGCACGTCCGCGGCGCGTTCAACCAGGCCGGTGCCGCCGGCCGCGATGGCCACGGTCCAGCCGGCGCGCAGCAACTCGGCGACGTGGTCGACGGCTCCCTCGGCGTGACCCGCGAAGCTGGGGACGGGCTGCGCGTCGAGCCGGATCACGTCATCGTCGTTGGCATCGAAGGGGCTGAGCGTCCACCAAACCCGCCCGCCCGCGGCGGCGTGAAGGCCCGCGACCGTCAAGAAGTCGCCGGAGCCGAGGTCGATGGGCGCCTGGGCTCCGGCGGTGGCGGCGTTCCACGCGGCACTCAGGAACTCGCGATTCGTCTCGGCGAGGTTGACGGCTCGTGTCGCAACGCGTTCGGGGCCGAGGATGGCGATCGCGGCGTCCGCCGGCAAGTAGTCGGTCAGGGGCACCATGGTGTCGAGGAGGGCGGGGGCGAGCGCTTCCATGCCTTCCACGGGGATGCCCTCCGCCACTTTCGCCAGCATCGGGGCAAGGCTCGGGAACTCGTGCTCCATCTCGCGCGCACGCTGGCGGACGGCCTCCGTGAGCAGGAGCTCGCGGCTGGGGGCGAGCTCGGCCGTCTCGACGTCGCCGGGCAGCGAGCGCTGATCCGCGACCGAGAATGCTCGAAGCTGCTCGAGCTCATCGCCGAAGAACTCGGCCCGCACCGGGTGTTCGGCGTCGGGGGCGAACACGTCGAGGATGCCGCCGCGCACCGCGAACTCCCCGCGTCGCGTCACCAGATCCACCCGCACATACGCCAACTCGACGAGCCGGATGCTGAGGCTCGCCAGATCGTAGCCACGCTCGCTGGCGCGCAGAACGATCGGTTCCACGTCGGCGAGGCCGGTGGCAAGGGGCTGGAGCGCGGCCCGCACGCTCGCCACCACGATCAGGTGGCCGTTGCGCTCGGAGGGCGACCGCTTCTGCCAGGCATCGAGGGTGCGGAGGGCCTTGAGGCGCGCACCGATCGTCTCGGCGCTCGGGCTGAGCCGCTCGTGCGGCAGTGTCTCCCAGGCCGGCAGGCTCAGCACGGTCGCGCCGGGAAGGTAGCTGCCGAATGCCGCACGCACGCCCTCCGACTCACGGGAGGTGGCGGTCACGGCCAGCAGTGCTTGCGGCCCCGACGTGGCCGCCCGACGCTCGACGAGTGCGGCCAGGAGCGGGACCCGCATCCCGTCGACGAGCGAGAAATCTGCGTCATGGTCGGCCTCGTGAAGGGCCACATCGAGGGCGTGGGCGCGCGAAAGCCCGGAGATCAAGCGTTCGAGTGCCACTCACGCGAGTTTACGTGGCGCGGCCGACGGACGCCGACGCCGCTGGCGCCACGGCCGACGAGCGGGTCAGGGCTTCGGCGCGTGGAAGCGCGCCTGCGCGGCGACCAGACCGTCGGTCATGACGAGCTCGGTGGCGTCGGCCGCGTCGGAGAGCAGGGAGGGCAGCGCCTCGCGCTCGGCGCCGCTGAACGGCCTGAGCACGAAATCGGCGGCATCCTGCCGACCGGGCGGGCGCCCGATGCCGATGCGCACGCGCGTGAAGTCGGGGGTGCCGATCGCCGAGGCGATGTCGCGGATGCCGTTATGACCGCCGTGCCCGCCGCCGGACTTCAGTCGAACGGTGTCGAACGGGATGTCCAACTCATCGTGCAGCACGATCAGCTGCGACGGGTCCAGGTCGTAGAAGCGCAGCAGCTTCGACACCGGCCCACCGGAGAGGTTCATGTAGCTGTTCGGCTTGGCGAGCACGAGCCGGGGACCACCGGGCGACAGCCGCGCCTCGGCGACCGTCGCATCCGCTTTGTGGCTCTTGAACGTGCTCGACACGCGATGAGCGAGTTCGGCGAGAGCCATCTGCCCGACGTTGTGGCGGTGGCCGGCGTAGCCGGGCCCGGGATTCCCGAGCCCGACGACGAGCCAACTATGGTCTGCCACCTGCGGAGTGGGAACTACTCGGCGGCCTCGGCCGCGTCGTCGCCACCGGCGGCCGTCTCGCCCTCGGCAGCAGCAGCCGTCTCGGCCTCGTCGCCCAGGTCCTGGTCGGTCTCGGCGGTGACGTTGATGATGAGCGTTTCCGGGTCGCTGATCAGGCTCGAGCCCGCTGGCAGCTTCAGGTCCTTGGCGAGGATCATCGTGCCGGACTCGAGACCGTCGATGTTGACGACGACGCGCTCGGGGATGTGCGTGGCTTCCGCCTCGAGCGAGATGGTGTTGGCATCCTGCGCGACGTTCGTCCCGGAGGCCGCCTCGCCCTCGACGTGCACCGGCACGTCGATCGTGACCTTCTCGCCCTTGCGCACGACGATCAGGTCGAGGTGCTCGATGATCTGGCGGACCGGGTCCTTCTGCACGTCCTTGACGAGGGCCAACTGGCTCTTCCCGGCGATGTCGAGGTCGAGCACCTGGTTCGCCTTGCGCAGGATGAGGCCGACCTCGTGGCCCGGCAGGGTCACGTGCTGGGGCTCGGTCCCATGGCCGTAGATGACCGCGGGGATCTTGCCAGCGGCACGGATCTTGCGCGCAGCGCCCTTGCCGAACGAGTCGCGGGCCTCCGCGATGAGCTTGTTGTCGTCAGCCATGGCTGTACTCCTGGAGTGTCGTGGGGCGGTGGCCCCGATGTGTGGTTTCAACTCGAACGCGCAACTGCGTGAGGAAAGACAGTGTGCTCAAGAAGCACGGGGCCCGCCCACCGCGTCGATCACGGATGCTCTGCAGCATCCCTCGCCGAAGTTCAGTGGGAGAGTCTACGCCGGAAAGTCGGCTCAGTAGAACTCGACGGTGTTCACCACGTTCGCCATGGGCTCGCCGTCGAGCAGTGCCGTGGCATTGCGGGCGAACAACTCCGTGATCAGTCGTGCTTCGTGTGTGCTGATCGCGGCGGTGTGCGGACTGACCAGCACATTGGGCAGATCCCACAGCGGGCTGTCGCCCGGCAGCGGTTCGACGGCGGTCACGTCGAGCGCGGCGAACCCGACACGCCCGTCCGACAGCGCCTCGATCAGCGCGGGCTCGTCGATCGTGCTGCCGCGCCCGATATTCACGACGGACGCGCCCGGCTTGATCGAGGCGAGCACCTCGCGACTCAGCATCCGTTCCGTCTGCGCGGTGCCGGGCAGAGCGAGCACGATCGCGTCCACCGTGGCCGCCACCTCGGCGAACTTCTCGACCGGGTAGATCTGTGCGACGCCCTCGGCATCGATGTGGTGACGGTGCACGCCCACCACGCGGTAGCCGAGACCCGCCAACTTGGCTGCCGTGAGCCGCCCGATCGCGCCCAGGCCCACCACCGCGACCGTCATGTCGGGCGCGAGACCCATCGGCCGCCGTGGCGCCCACTCGTGCCGGATCTGCGCGGACCACAGGTACGGCAGGAGCTTCGCGCCCGCGAGCACGCCGAAGACCGCGAACTCGGCGAGTGGCTCGGCGTGCACGCCGGCGGAGGTGGTGAAGACGATCCTCGCGAGCGCATCGGCGTCGAGCTCCGCCGACCGGACCTGCTGGCCGCCGCCGGCCGGGATGGTGTGAACCCACCGCAGTCCGGGGTTGGCGGCGACCGTGCGCGCCAGCGCTCTGCCGGAGTGGTCCGGCACGCCGAACAGCGCGTCGGCGGTGTCGAGTAGCGCCTCGAAGCGGGACTGCTCCTGGGTCGTGCGCTCGTGTCGGATCATCCAGTTGTCGCTCGGCGGGCCGAGCAGTTCCGGTTCGAACAGCACCTCGAGTCGCGGCTCGCGCGCTCGCAGCATCTCGATGTTCGCGGGGGTCTGCGCGGTGGCGACCACCACGCGGAGCCGATCAGTCATGGGCACTCCGTTCCTGCATGGACCCGGCGAGAGAGCCGACGATCTCGTCGAGCGGACGCGCGACGTCGACCGTCAGCGGGTCTTCGTCGGGTGTCGGAGGTTCGAGGGTATCGAGCTGCGAGTCCAGGAGCGACGCGGGCATGAAGTGGCCGGGACGGTGCGCAACGCGCCCGGCCAGAAGCTCGCGGCTCCCCTGCAGGTAGACGAGTTCGAGATCCGGCGCCGCCGCACGCAAGCGATCGCGGTACGCGCGCTTCAACGCCGAGCAGGCAACGACGACCTGGCCAGCGGCGAGCACGCGGCCGATCGCGTCCAGCCAGGGTGCCCGGTCCGCGTCGTCCAGCGGGATGCCGGCCGCCATCTTCGCGACGTTGGCCTCCGGATGCAGCGAGTCGCCATCGACGAATGTCTCGCCGATGGCCTCGGCGAGGGAGACTCCGACGCTGGTCTTGCCGGAACCGGAGACCCCCATGACCACGACGGGACGACTAAACGGCATGCCTGCAACGGTAACCTGGACTCATGGCGTCCCACGACGGAACTGAGTCCCCTAATCGAACCGCAGTCGCGAATATCGGAGTAGTCGGACTGGCGGTGATGGGCTCGAACCTGGCCCGCAACCTCGCCAGCCGCGATGGCAACACGGTCGCGATCTTCAACCGCAGCTACGAGAAGACCCAGTTGCTGCTGGATGAGCACCCGGAGGCCGGCTTCGTTCCCGCGAAGGACTACGCCGAGTTCGCCGCGTCCATCTCGACGCCACGCACGGCGTTGATCATGGTGCAGGCCGGCAAGGGCACCGACGCGGTGATCGACGAGCTGTGCAAGGTGTTCGAACCCGGCGACATCATCATCGACGGCGGCAACTCGCTCTTCACCGACACGATCCGCCGCGAGAAGGCCGTGCGAGAGACCGGCATCAACTACGTCGGCGCCGGCATCTCCGGCGGCGAGGAGGGCGCGTTGAACGGCCCCTCGATCATGCCCGGTGGATCCGCCGAGGCCTGGCAGACGATCGGCCCGATCCTGAAATCGATCGCGGCGGTCGCCGAGGGCGAGCCGTGCGTCACCCACGTCGGGACCGACGGCGCCGGCCACTTCGTGAAGATGGTGCACAACGGCATCGAGTACGCGGACATGCAGCTGATCGCGGAGGCATACGACCTCATCCGCCGCGGCACGGGCAGGAGCCCGGCCGAGATCGCCGAGGTCTTCGCAGAGTGGAACCGGGGTGAGCTCGAGAGCTACCTGATCGAGATCACCGCCGAGGTGCTCAAGCAGGTGGATGCCGACACCGGCAGTCCCCTCGTCGACGTGATCCTCGACCAGGCGGGAGCCAAAGGCACCGGCGCCTGGACGGTGCAGACCGCCCTCGACCTGGGCGTTCCCGTTTCGGGCATCGCGGAAGCGGTGTTCGCCCGCAGCCTGTCGTCCAAGCCCGCACAACGGTCGGCCGCCAGGACCCTCCCGGGGCCGGTGGAGGAGTGGACCGTCGACAGCCAGGAGGAGTTCATCGAGGACGTGCGCCTCGCGCTCTTCGCCTCCAAGATCGTGGCGTACTCGCAGGGCTTCGACGAGATCGTCGCCGGAGCGTCCGAGTACGGCTGGGACATCCAGAAAGGCGATATCGCAAAGATCTGGCGCGGGGGCTGCATCATCCGTGCCCAGTTCCTGAACCGGATCACCGAGGCATACGCGGACGACAACGGGCTTGTCGCGCTGCTGACCGCACCCTACTTCGTCGAAGCGCTCTCGCGCGCGCAGGGATCATGGCGGCGGATCGTGGCGATGGCGGCGAACGCGGGGGTGCCGTCTCCGGCGTTCTCCTCCTCGCTCGCCTACTACGACGGCCTGCGCGCCGAGCGGCTTCCCGCCGCACTGATCCAGGGACAGCGGGACTTCTTCGGCGCCCACACCTACAAGCGGGTCGACAAGGACGGCATCTTCCACACCCTGTGGAGCGCTGACCGCAGCGAGATTGAGACCGAGCCGGCTGCTCACTAGCTGCTCAAGGTCCCGCCGCTCCAGCGGCGGGACCTTTGGCACTGTTTCACGGTGCAACGAATTCCCTAGCGTCAACCTCACGACATTCGATTTCGAGAGGTCATCGTGAATTCGCTAATTGCACTCATGGTCGGCACCGCGCCGAGCACCATCTATCTGGGTTGGGGTGCCTTCACCATCCAACTCGGGAACTTCCTGATCATCGTGACGATGTTCACGTTGTTCATCCTGGCGCTGGTCCTGCCATTCCCGACGGGACGGAAGCACAAGTGAGCACCGTCGAGAAGCCGCCGGTGATTCCCGCGCAACCGTCAGACAGCGATCCGGATGGCACTCCCGAGCCCTTCTCCACCTGGACCGGCAAGGCGCGCCGTATGGCGCTCAAGATCCTGCCGCCCGAGAAGCTGCTGCCGGAGAGCCAGCCGAGCTATGTCGCATCCTGGATCTACGTGTTCGGGATGGGCGCGATCGCCTCGCTCGCGATCATCATCGCGAGCGGATTGGTCCTGAGCCTGAACGGTCCGATGTGGTGGCACCTGTCGTCGCTCGGACACTTTGTCAACAGCGTGCACCTGTGGAGCGTCGAATTCTTCTTCCTCTTCATGGTGGTGCACCTGTGGGGCAAGTTCTGGATGGCATCCTGGCGCGGTGGTCGCGTGCTGACCTGGATCACCGGCGTCTTCGCCTTCGCGGTCTCGATCGGTGCCGCGTTCACGGGCTACCTGCTGCAGACCAACTTCGAGTCGCAGTGGATCTCGTTCGAGGCCAAGGACGCACTGAACGCGTCCGGCATCGGCGCCTGGTTCAACGTGGCCGATTTCGGACAGATGTTCATGTGGCACATCGTGCTGCTGCCGCTGGGAGTGGCCGCGATCGTCGCGTTCCACGTGCTCCTGGTGCGCATGCACGGGGTCGTGTCACCCATCGACGCAGCCGACACGGATGCGCAGCTCGCCACACACACAGAAGGGTCAGATCGATGAGCACGCTGAAGCCAGGGACCGGGAGTCCTGTGCCGTCGATGTCCTGGCGGAAAGGGACCGGCATCGCCGGTCGGCCGTGGAAAGGGTCCGTGCGCGAGTACGACCTCTTCAAGGAGCTCACGATCGGCGTCATCGCCGTGACAGTGCTGGTACTTGCCGCCGCCGCGATCTTCAGTTCGCCTGACGACAAGAGCGTGACGCTCAAGTCGTGGGCGGTCGCGCAACCGACCGACTTCGTGACGACGGCGACCGCCGAGTTGGGCGGCACGAGCGGGACGGCGGGCTACGGGCCGCCGTACAACTCCACGGCCGGCGCGACGCAGACCCTCGGACCGATCGACCTGCAGAGCCTCGCTGGGGTGAAGCTGCCGGTCAACACGGCCCAGGACTTCGTGATCGGACCGCTGGAGACCTTGCCATCGCCGCCGAGCGAACTCGCGACCTGGACCTCCGCCAGCGCGAAGCAGCAGGCATCCTGGACGGACGCGTACACCAAGGCGCTCGCCAAGGCTCCCGCCAACGATCCCAGTCAGGTGGCCTCCGGCTCGTACGGACCCCTTCCGGCGATCACGTCCGACCTCCTGTCCATGGCGCGGCAGGGTTCCCTCGACAGCGTGCTCACGAGTGGAGGGACGTTCTACAACTCGAACTACACCAAGGCCGTCCTCTTCATGGGCGACGGAACGTACCTCGACGGTCTCGCGACGAACCTCCACATGCAGGGCGACCAGTGGGGGATGATGAACGAGACCGGCAACTATCCTGGCCAGTCCTGGCTGTGGCTGTTCTCGTTCTTCTACCAGATCGAGCCGTTCCAGTCGGCACCGAACGCGGACATCCTGGTCGTGCTGATGGTCGCGATCCTGACGCTGCTGCTCGTGCTCGTCCCCTTCATCCCGGGGCTGCGTGCACTGCCGCGACTCATCCCGATCCACCGGCTGGTGTGGAAGGACTACTACCGCCGCCGCTGAGGGTGGCGTTCCGGATCCGACATGGTCAGCCCCGTGAGAAACTGGGCTGACCATGTCGGACGAGGAGTACCATCCCGAGCTCGCCGGGTACGTGCCCGCGGCGGGGCGCTCGGTGCGGCATCCGCTGCTGGTCACGATCACGCGGGTGGTGATCGTCATCGCGGTGATCGCCCTGGTATTGCCCGGCGTTCTGTACACGATCGGCGTTCAGATGCAGACCGCGGCCGCCGCCTGCCGCATCGTGGTGCAGGCAGGGGATCGCGAGGCCACCGGCTCCGTTGCCCGATTCGAAGCGTGGGGCGGTAACGGTCCCGGCTGGTACTGCTACGCGACGTCTTTCGATGGCTCGGAGCTGATGCTCCGCGGGCTCGGACTGATCCCGGGCCTCAGCTACCAGCCGTCTGGCTCCCCCGCCTGAGTCGCGGGTCGGTCTACGCGGCGCCGTCGAACATCGAGGTGACGGAACCGTCGTCGAAGACCTCGTGGATCGCGCGGGCGAGCAACGGCGCAATCGAGAGCACCGTGAGGCGATCCCACCGCTTCTCCAGAGGCACGGGCAGCGTGTCCGTCACGACGACCGAGTCGATGAAATCGCTCTGCAAGATCTCCACGGCCGGATCGGAGAACACCGGGTGAGTCGCCGCCACGACGACAGCGGTCGCGCCGTGCTCCTTGAGGGCTTCTGCGGCCTTGACGATGGTGCGTCCGGTGTCGATCAGGTCATCGACGATCAGGCAGACGCGGCCATCGACCGGCCCGATGATCTCGTGAACGCTGACCTGATTGGGCACCTGCGGGTCGCGACGCTTGTGGATGATCGCCAGCGGTGCTCCGAGCTTGTCGCTCCAGACATCGGCGACGCGCACGCGGCCCATGTCGGGGCTGACGACGGTCAGCGTCGTCGGGTCGAGTTTTGCCTGGAAGTGCGCGAGCAGCACCGGCATGGCGAACAGATGGTCGACCGGACCGTCGAAGAACCCCTGGATCTGCGCGGCGTGCAGATCCACGCTCATGATGCGGTCAGCGCCGGCCGCCTTGAACAGGTCGGCGACCAGGCGGGCCGAGATCGGCTCCCGGCCGCGGCCCTTCTTGTCCTGACGGGCATAGGGATAGAACGGTGCGACGACGGTGATGCGCTTGGCGCTGGCGCGCTTGGCAGCATCCACCATGATCAGCTGCTCCATGAGCCACTCGTTGATCGGCTTGGTGTGCGACTGGATCACGAAGATGTCGGCACCGCGCACGCTCTCGTCGAATCGCGCGTAGATTTCGCCGTTCGCAAAGGTGCGGGCATCGGTGTGCACCAGCTCCGTGTCGAGCTCGGCGGCCACCGCATTGGCGAGGTCCATGTGGGCCCGTCCGGAGACCAGCACCAGTCGTTTTTCACCGCTGCTGGTGATCTCCATCACGCCATGCCTTCCGCCGTCGGAGAGCCAGTCTATCGGGGTCCATCCGTGCGGTCGTCGCGCGCATGACGGACCCGGCCGCGACACGCGGGACCCCCGCGCACCGGGGTCCTTCGGGGCGCAGCGGGAGCTATGAACCGGCGGGGTCGTCGGGCCCAGCAGTCGCGGCGGCGTCCGCGGCCGCGGCGGTTCCGGGTCGGTGTTCGACGACCCAGCCCGCGATGTTGCGCTGCGGGGCGACACTGACCGCCAGTGCGCCCGCCGGCACGTCCTTGCGCACCACCGTTCCGGCACCCGTGTATGCCCCGTCGCCGATCGTGACCGGCGCGACGAAGACGTTGTGCGATCCACTCCGCACGTGGGAGCCGACGACCGTCTTGTGCTTGTTCACGCCGTCGTAATTGGCCGTAATGGTTCCTGCGCCGATGTTCGAGCCGACACCGACCGTCGTGTCGCCGATGTAGCTCAGGTGCGGGACTTTGCTGCCTGCGCCGATTTTGGCGTTCTTGGTTTCGACGAAGGTGCCGATCTTGCCGTTGTCGGCGAGCTCGGTGCCCGGGCGCAGGTAGGCGAACGGACCCACGGATGCCCCGGCCCCGATGACCGCCAGCGTCGCGTCGGTGCGGTTGATGGTCGCGTTTTCGCCCACTTCGCAGTCGAGCAGGGTGGTCTGCGGTCCGATCTGCGCACCCCGCGCGATCGTGGTCGCGCCGGCGATGTGGGTGCCGGGGAGCAGCGCGACGTCCTCGGCGAGGGTCGAGCGGATGTCGATCCAGGTGGTCGCGGGATCCTGAACGGTGACGCCCGCCAGCTGCCAGCCACGCACGATCATGGCGTTGAGTCGAGCCGCCGTCACGGCAAGCTGGACGCGATCGTTGACACCTTCGACCATCCAGGCCGCTGGCGCCGGAACCGCGGCGACACGCTGCCCTGTCGCCTGCAGCAGCCCAATCGCATCCGTGAGGTACTTCTCGCCCTGCGCGTTGTCCGTCCCGATCAGCGGCAGCTGCTCACGCAACGACGACGACGAGAAGACGTAGGTGCCCGAGTTGATCTCGAGGATGGCCAGTTCCTCGGCGGTGGCGTCCTTCTGCTCGGTGATCTTGATGAGCGCGCCGGTGGCATCGCGGATGATGCGACCGTATCCGGTGGCGTCATCGACCATCGCACTCAAGACGGTCGCGGACGCCGCGGCAGTGCGGTGGGCGGTGATGAGTACGGAGAGGGTGGCGGCGTCCAGGAGCGGGACATCGCCACTGACCACCACGACATCCCCGTCGAAATCGGCCGGGAGAGCGTGCACTCCCAGTTCGACGGCACGCCCGGTGCCGGGGGTGTCGTCCTGATCGACAACGAGGGCCTCGGGCATGAGTTCGAGGATCGCGGCGGACACCGCGTGGCGCTCGTGCCGGACCACGGCGATCGTGTGCGCCGCCGACAGCTCACGCGCGGTGGCCAAGACATGACCGATCAGGGGGACTCCGGCGAGCGGATGCAACACCTTCGCCCGCGAACTCTTCATGCGCGTGCCCTGGCCGGCGGCGAGGACGATGACGGCGAGGCGGGGGTCTGTCATGCGACCATTCTGCCTGTCGCCACCTCAGGAGCCCACCCGGTGCGGCGTATCGGACCTCGTCGCCGCTCTGCAGCGGCATCGGCTACAGGCGCGCGTACCGAGCGCGCACGAAGCTGTACAGCGCGTACGCGATGAGTCCCACACCCACGAGGAACAGGATCACCGTTCCCAGGGGCAGCGTCCTCAGGGTTTTCAGCCCACCATCCAGACCCGAGGATTTGGCGGGATCCAGAGTCGCGGCCGCGACCCAGAACAGAACGCCGACGACGCCGAGGACCACTCCCTTGGCGATGTACCCGAACCTGCCAATCGCGATGGTCGCCCTCCCGGCGCTGCCTGACGGAAGGTTGAGGTCGCGGGTGAAGCGCTTCGTCGCACCTTTCACCACGAAATAGCCGCCGATGGCGACGACGATCACCCCGATGACCACGACCAGGAGGACACCCCCGGGCAGCGAGAGGATGGCGCCGCTCGCCTGGGTGCTGGTCGTCGCGCTGTTGGTGCTGCCGCCACGCGCGAAGGTGAGTGTCGTGGCGGCAACCGCGAGATAGGCAACACCCTTGCCGATCTCGGAGAGGTAGTGCCCGACCCGCTTCGTCGTGGCGGCGGGAGCGGTGAGGAACGAGTTCAGGATCAGCCACAGCCCCAGAGCCGTCAGTCCCACAAACACCGTCCACAGGATGAACACACCCCCGGGCGTCTGCGCCAGCGCCGAGAGAGCACCAGACTGATCGGCCTGACCACCGCCGACTCCCAGCGCGATCTCGATCGCGATGATGCCGATCAGGGCGTGAAGCAAGCCATTGACGGCGTACCCGAGCCGAGCAAGGCCGTGCAGGATGCGGCTGTTCCCCGTGGTTCTGGCGGCACGTCCGGGGGTTGACCTCACCGAATCAGCCTAGTCATGACGAGCTTTCCCTCAAGGGGGTGGCACAGTTCGTGACGGAACTCAAGGGGCGGCGCTGGCGCGGCGAGCGGCATAAGGTCGCCCCATGACCTTCCACCCGACGTCGGATGATTCGGCCGAGCAGTCGAGCACCCGACGCATCGCTGCCGTCATTTACAACCCCGTGAAAGTGGAACGCGATGACCTCCGTTCTGCGATCGCCGCCGACACCGGATCCTGGGGTCCGCCGATGTGGCTGGAAACGTCCGAAGACGACCCGGGAGCGGGCGTTGCGGCGCAGGCGGTGGAGGCGCGCGTGGATCTGGTGATCGCGGCGGGAGGCGACGGCACGGTGCGAGCGGTCGCCGAGGCGCTCCAGGGGGCAGGAATCCCCCTCGCCCTGGTCCCGTCGGGTACGGGAAACCTGCTGGCACGCAACCTCGACCTCGTGCTGGACGACCTTCGGGTCTCGATCGATGTTGCCCTGAACGGGGTGGATCGCACGATCGACGTCGGTGTCATCGATCTGGAACGCGAAGACGGTTCGAGGGACCGCCACTCATTTGTGGTGATGGCCGGTCTGGGTATCGACGCGAAAATGATCGAGAACACGAACGAGGAGTTGAAGAAGCGGGTCGGATGGTTGGCCTACGTCGACGCGATCACCCGTTCGATGCGGGACACCTCGCAGCTCCGTCTCCGATTCCAACTCGATCGCCGGGCGACGCAGCACCTCCGAGCCCATACCGTCATCATCGGCAACTGCGGAACGCTGCCTGCCAACATGCTGCTCATTCCCGACGCCCGCATCGACGATGGCCTCTTCGACATCGTCTTCCTCCGCCCGAAGGGGATCGTGGGCTGGGTGCAGATATGGTGGCGTGTCGCGTGGGAGAACGGCATCATCCGAAAGACCAAGGCCGGCCGGAAACTGATGGGCGAGACGAAGGATCTCCGGGCTCTCGAGTACGACACCGCATCGGGCATGACGGCCAGGTTCGCCCGCGCCGAGACCATCCAACTCGACGGCGACACCTTCGGGAAGATCGTGGCATTCAGGGCGTGGACAGACCCGCTCTCGTTGAAAGTGCGAGTCCCGCGCGAGCCCTAGCTTGAGATATTGCGCGCGCGAACGTGCACCATCGTCGTCACCCGTTGACGAGCGGCGTCGCTTCGCTGGGGAGCTGGATGCTGCGGTGAATCGGTCCTGACTCCTCCGACAGCTGCGCACCTGATCCGCCCCACCGCAACGCGATGATCTGGGCGGCGATCGACACGGCCGTCTCCTCCGGGGTGCGGGCACCGAGATCGAGCCCAATCGGGCTGTGGATCCGGTCGGTCTCCGCTCGGGTGAGACCGGCCTTGAGGAGCCGCCGAACGCGGTCGGCGTGCGTGCGGCGGGACCCCATCGCCCCGATGTATGCCACTCTGGGCCCACGGAGCGCGAGCGTCAGAACCGGGACATCGAACTTCGCATCGTGTGTCAACACACAGAGCACGGTGCGTTCGTCGATGAGTCCGGCCTCGATCTGCTCCGCGAGATACGCGTCGGGCCACCGCACCACGAGCTCGTCGACCTCCGGGAACCGCGCGGGCGTTGCGAAGACCGGGCGCGCGTCGCACACCGTGACTCGATACCCGAGGAAACCGCCAAGCCGGGCCAATGCCGACGCGAAGTCGATGGCGCCGAAGACGATGAGTCTCGGTGCCGGTGCGAAGCTGTTGACGAAGACCCGCATTCCCTCCCCGAGTCGCTCACCGTCGGGCCCGAATCCGAGAGTTGCCGTGATTCCTCCCGCGAGCAAGCCCCTGACGTCTTCGGTCACCCGCCGGTCCGCCTCCTCGCTGCCCAGGGTTCCGGCGGAGCCGTCGGGCCGGACCACGATCCTGCGCCCCACGCGAGACGGATCGGTGTGCTCGATGATCGTCGCAACCGCGACCGGGCGGCCGGCCGCGACATCGTCCGCGACGGCCTCCAACTCGGGGAAGGTTGCCCGTGACACCTGTTCGACGAACACGTCGAGGATCCCGCCGCAGGTCAACCCGACGGCAAAGGCCTCGTCATCGCTGACCCCGTAGCGCTCCAAGACGGGTGCTGCTCCGGCGATGGCGTCCGTCGCCAACTCGTACACCGCGCCCTCGACGCACCCGCCAGACACCGACCCGGTCGCGGCGCCATCTGCCCCGACGATCATCGCGGCGCCAGGATCGCGCGGTGCCGATTTGAAGGTGCGCACGACTGTCACCAGCCCGACGGTCTGGTCCGAGCGCCATGCCGCGAGCAGCGAGTCGAGAACGTCACGCATCCGTCATCCCTTGCCTGGCTCCTTGGCGGCCTCGCTGTCGGTCCCCTTCTCTTTCCCCCCGCGGTGGAAGAGCGACCCGATGGCTCCGGCGACGAGAGTCATTCCTTTCACCGAGCCATCCGCGGATTCTCCGGCCGACGTCGCCTCTCCGCCGGCGAGCATCGTCTGCAGGTTGTTGGCGAAGATCCCCATGATCTGCTGGGCGACGGTGTTGATGACGCCCTTGCCCATCGCCGCGGCCTTGCCCGACAGCGCGACGTCCCCGTGGACGACACCGACCGTCTGGCCGCCGCCCTCGGTGAGGGTCACGGTTGCCGTGCCCTCCGCCGTGCCCTGGCCGGCCTTCTCCTGCCCCTTGCCTTTGAAGACGGCGATGTGCGCCGCATCGTCCTGTGAGATGAGTTCGATCTGCCCCCGATACTGCATCGTCAGCGGACCGACGCGCACCTTGACCATCCCCTCGTAGGTGGTGTCGGACAGCTTCGCGGTGAGTTCCGCACCGGGCACCGCCGTGGCGATCCGCTCCACGTCCATGACCGCCTTCCACACCTCATCGATCGGGGCATCGACCTTGAAGCTGCTCTCAAGTTCCATCAGATTTTCCTCTTTCCACTCGTCCGTGTGTTGTCATCCGCGATGACTCCAACGAGATCCTGGAGCGCGGTGTAGCTGTGTCCGCTCACAAACGCATCACAAAACGGCAGTGCCGCCGCCATGCCGCCGACGAGCGGTTGGAAGCCGACGGATGCCTTTCGCGGGTTGACCCAGATGATCCGGTGCGCGAGCCGGGCGAGTCGCGCCATCTGGCGCTCGATCTCCTCGGGGTCATCCTGCGCCCAACCATCGGACAGGATCACGACGACGGCGCCGCGAGCGATACCCCGCCTGCCGTGCTCGTCGATGAAGGCGCGGATGCCGTGTGCCAGGCGCGTTCCACTGGCCCAGTCCGCGGTTCCCGCGGTCGCGTGTTCCAACGCGCGGTCGGGATCACGCACGGCGAGGTGACGCGTGAGTCGAGTGAGGCGCGTCGCGAAGACAAACGCTTCGGCGTCCGCACTCACCACGGCGGCGTGCATCAGAGAGAGGAACACGCGCGTATACGGCTCCATCGAGGCCGACACATCTCCCAGCAAGACAAGTGGACGTGGTCGCGGGAGCTGGCGTGAGTGAAGCAGTCGCACGGCATCGCCGCCGCTGCGTCGCGCGGCACGCACGGTGCGTCGCATGTCGATCGCGTCGTGCGCGTGCCGGGAACTGCGATCCCGGCGCCCGGGACGCAGCGGCGTCGCCAGCGCGAGAGCTGCCACGAGTCGACGAATGCGGTCGAGCTCGTCAGGGTCGAGCGCGGCGAAGGAGGCGTCGTGCAACCGTTCTTCGTCGCTTGCCGCCAGAAGAAACGCGTCGGTGCCCTCCTGTTCCTCGCCGGTCCCGCTGTCGTCGGATCCCGCTGCCGCTGGCGGGGTCGGACCGGCCGGGCCGCCGCCGGGCGCGCTCGTTATCGGGCGGTCGTCCGCGGCCGTGCGGCGGCGGACGACCTCCAGCTCGGGCGCGTTCGGGTCACCGCGAGAATCGGCCGGGTCCTCCGCTCCCCCGAAGATCGCCTCGAAGACCGCGTCGAATCGAGGCACTTGCTGCGTGGAGGTGACGAACACGGCGCGACACGTCCAGTACAGCTCCGAACGAGTGCGCGGAGGGACCAGATGCACGGCATCGACGAGCCAGACGGATCGATCGGGGGTGCTCGGGATGCCCGCCCGCCTCAAGGCGACAGCGAGCGCGACCGCAAGCACTGCCGTGTCGACTTCAAATGCCCGACCGGTGTCGTCAGCCATCTGCGGACACCAACCAGTCGCCGCCGCGAGCGCCAACGAGCTCCAGATCGTCGCGATTCTTGAGCACCGCGCCCCACGTGAGCGCGACCGACTCGCCATCGATCCGGTCAACGCCGAGCACGGTGAACGCCGAAACCCAGTCGATCAACTCGGCAACCCCTGGCGGCTTCACAAGATCGAGCGAGCGAAGGCGGTCGACCGCGTTGGCCGTCTGAACAACCAACGGTTCGGATGCCCCAGGAACGCGCCGCCGCACGATCTCGAGCACCCGCGCCGGGGAGGGGAACTCGATCCAGTGATAGAGGCAACGCCTCGTGAGGGCGTCATGAAGGTCACGTGTGCGGTTCGAGGTGAGGATCACGATGGGTGGTTGAGTCGCCCGGATCGTTCCGAGTTCGGGGATGGTGACCGAGGCCTCGGCGAGGGCTTCAAAGGTGAACGCCTCGAACTCGGCGTCCGCCCGATCGATCTCGTCGAGCAGCAGGACCGCCGGGCGTGGACCCGGGTGCTCGATCGCCTGCAGCAACGGCCGACGCAGCAGATAGTCCGAGCTGAAGAGGTTGTCGCCGTCGCGACCCGCGTCGCGGGCTTCGGCGAGGCGGATGGCGAGCAGTTGGCGTTGATAGTTCCACTCGTACAGCGCCTCCCCCGCATCGATGCCCTCGTAACACTGGAGCCGGAACAACGGGGTGTCGAGCAGCCCGGCGATGGCTTTTGCGGCTTCGGTCTTCCCGACGCCGGCTTCGCCTTCGAGCAACAGCGGCTGTCTCATCCGCACCGCGAGAAACAGAGCGGTGAGGAGCCCCTCATCGGCGAGGTAGTCGCGGCTCTCGAGTCCGGCCGCGAGCGCCGCGACGTCGGGCAGAAGGGTCTCGACGCTCGAGTCCTGTACGGCACTCACGCGGACTCCGCAGCCCCGGCAAGCAGCTGACGGTAGTCCTCGTCGTTGTCGACATCGCGCGGGATCTTGCCGTCGACGCGCACGCGTGCGACCGCCGAACCCAAGCGATCGATGAGCTTCCAGACGCCCCGGTCGCCGTGCAACGCCGCGAGGGCCGGAAACGTGGCTCTCGTGAGGGCAAAGGGATGTCCGAGACCGTTCTCGTAGCGAGTCACGGCAATCGGGGCATTCCCACGCCCGGCGAGGAGCGCGGCGATGGCATCGGCGCTCACTTCGGGTTGATCACCCAACAGCAGAACGATTCCGTCGATGTCGCTCCTGACCGCTCCGACGGCCCGCGCGATCGACGACGAGCACCCCGTGGCGTACTCGTCGTTGATGACCACGTCGAATCCGCCCATGTCGACGGTGGCACGCACCAGGTCCGAAGAGCCGCCGAGCGCGACGATGCGTTGCTCGAACGGATGGCCGCGGGCGAGATCGAGCACCGCGTCGAGGAGCACTCCGCCACGATATGGCAACAACTGTTTCGGGCGTCCGAGTCGGGTCGAGCCACCCGCCGCGAGCACGATCGCCGCGAATCGTGCTTCAGCTCGTGACATAGCGTTCAGGGTCTTTCACGAAGCGGGCGCGGCAGCTTTCGGCACAGAACCAGACGGTCAGGTCGTCGTGGATGACGTGCATAGTCGGTTCGGCGGCGACGACGGTCATTCCGCACACCGGATCCGTCGCCATCGCGGGACGCGACGCGCCGCTCCGCGCGCGGTCCTCGTTTTCGCCATGTTCGCCATGCATGCCGGTCATGGCACGCAGCTGCACGAGTTCCGCGAAGACTCCGAGCGCGATCTCCGCGGGTGCGGTGCCACCCAAGCGAAGCCCTGCCGGGGTGTGCACCCGGTGCCGCAGCGCATCGTCGACGTTCAGCGAGGCGACAACCGCCCTCCCCCGCTTCTCGCTCGCGACGAGGCCGATGTACGGAACCCCTGCCTCGAGCGCTTGCTCGAGCGCCATCTCCTCACCGCGACCGTGCGAGGCGACGATCACCGCAGCATCACCGTCGCGGGGCTGCCAGGACTCGCCGTCGACCAGTTCGATGTCGAAGCCGAGGGCGGCGCCGAGTGTCGCGAGCGACTGTGCGACCGGGGCATCCCCCACAACCACGACGTGGGCAGCGGGAACGACCGGCTCGAGAAAGACATCGATGGAGCCGCCAGACAAGCACGGATTATGCACCTCGATCGCACCCTCGTGTTCGGTGTGCCCCACGTCTCCCGGCCGCACCTTGAGGAGGACCGGCTCGCCGGCCTCGAGCGCGTGCAGACTGAACTCGCGCACCGATGCCTCCACGCACGTTCCGCCGACGAACCCCGTCATCGCACCACGCGCATCCACGACCGCCACATCGCCCGCCCGCGCGCTCGTCGGGTGCTGCGTTCGCACCACGGTTGCGCGCACGTACGACTGATGCTGCAGTTCAAGTTCCCGCTGCCTGTTCGCAACGGTCGCGGTGACCGTCATCGGTCCGTCCCCTCCCGCACTCAGATCGGTGGCGTTGCGTGGCCCTGCATCGCGTCCCACACCCGCGCCGGCGTGCACGGCATGTCCATCGCCGTCACCCCGAGCGGGCGCAAGGCGTCGATGACCGAGTTCACGATGGCCGGGGGTGAACCCACGGTCGCGGACTCCCCGATTCCCTTGGCACCGATCGGGTGATGCGGTGACGGGGTGACCGTGAAGCCGGTCTCCCAGTCGGGGACCTCCATCGCGGTCGGAATCAGGTAGTCCATGAACGAGCCACCCAGGTTGTTGCCGTCGGAATCGAACTCGATGAGTTCCATGAGCGCCATCCCGACCCCGTCCGTGAGCCCACCGTGCACTTGACCCTCGATGACCATCGGGTTGATCCGGGTGCCGCAGTCATCGACGGCGAGGAACCGGCGCACCGTCACCTTGCCCGTCCCGCGGTCGATGTCGGTGACACAGAAGTAGGCGCCATAAGGGTAGGTGAGGTTCGGGGGGTCATAGGTGACCTCCGCGTCGAGGTTTCCGTCGACTCCTTCCGGCAGCTCCATCGTGCCGTGAGCGGCGAGCGCGATCTCCTGGATCGTCTTGCCAGCGCTCGGGTCACCCTTGACGAACCAGCGGCCCTTCTCCCATTCGAGGTCCTCCGGACGCGTTTCGAGCATCGCCGCCGCGATGAGCCGCGCCTTGTCGCGCACCTTGCGGGTGACCATCGCGACCGCTGCTCCGCTGACGGGAGTCGAGCGACTGCCGTAGGTGCCGAGGCCGAACGGCGTCTGGTCGGTATCGCCGTGCACCACCTCGATGTCCTCCGGCGGGATGCCGATCTCCTCGGCAACGATCTGCGCGAAGGTCGTCTCGTGGGCCTGCCCCTGCGATTGCACGGAGATCCGGACGACCGCCTTCCCGGTGGGATGGATGCGGAGTTCCGCACCATCCGCCATCCCGAGTCCGAGGATGTCCATGTGCTTGCGCGGGCCGGCGCCGACGCCCTCGGTGAAGAACGAGATGCCGATCCCCATGAGTTCGCCGCGCGACCGCTTCTCGGCCTGCTCTTTGCGGAGCTCGTCGTACCCGATGAGGTCCATCGCGTGACGCATGGTCTTCTCGTACTGGCCGGAGTCGTACTCGAAACCGGCCTTGTTGTCGTACGGGAATTGCTCGGGCTTGATGAAGTTCTTGAGCCGCAGTTCCGCCGGGTCCATGTTCAGTTCGATCGCGAGCCTGTCGATCATTCGCTCGACGAGATAGACCGCCTCGGTCACGCGGAAGGAGCACGCGTACGCGACACCGCCCGGCGCCTTATTCGTGTACACGGACGTGACCTTGCCGTAGACCGCTTCCCAGGTGTAGCTCCCGGGGAAGAGGTTGAAGAACCCGGCCGGGAACTTCGTCGGTTGGGCGACCCCGTTGAACGCACCGTGGTCGGCCAAGACGCTGGCGCGGATGCCGAGCAGCTTGCCGTCCTTGGTCGCCGCGATCTCGCCGGTCATGATGTAGTCGCGAGCGAACGAGGTCGACATGAGGTTCTCGGAACGGTCTTCCATCCACTTCACCGGATGACCGGTCACGATCGACCCGACGATCGAGAGCACGTATCCCGGGTAGATCCCCACCTTGTTGCCGAAACCTCCGCCGATATCCGGTGAGATGACGCGGATCTTGTGCTCCGGGATGCCGGAGACCATCGCGATGACGGTGCGATGAGCATGGGGCGCCTGCGAGGTCACGTAGAGCGTCAACTCGCCGGAGACCCGGTTGAAGTCGGCAACCGAACCACAGGTCTCCATGGGCGCGGGATGGACGCGCGGGTAGACGATCTCCTGCTTCAGAACGACATCGGCCTTCGCGAAAGCCGCGTCGGTCGCCACGCTGTCACCGCAGTCCCAGTCGGCGATGTGGTTGTTGGTACGGCCCTCCAGATCGTCGCGAATGATCGGCGCGCCCGCGTCGAGCGCGTGCCGGACATCGATCACGGGCGGGAGGATGTCGTAGTCGACGCGAATCAACTCGAGAGCGTCGCGCGCCGCGTAGCGGTCATCCGCGATCACGAACGCGACCTCTTGACCCTGGAAACGCACCTTGTCCGTCGCGAGCACCGCCTGGACGTCGTAGGAGAGGGTCGGGATCCAGGCCAGCTTGAGCGGCTCCAGATCCTTTCCGGTGAGGACTGCGCGCACACCCGGCCGCGCCAGCGCCTCGCTGGTATCGATCGAGACGATTCTCGCGTGAGCGACCGGCGAGCGCAGGATCGCCCCGTGCAGCATCCCCGGGAGAACGACGTCGTCGGTGTAGTTGCCCTGCCCGCGCACGAAACGCGGATCCTCCTTGCGCTGCAAGCGACCGAAGCCGATCGGGCGCTCCGGAGCATCGGCTGACGGATTGTGTTCGTGATCACGTCCGTGCTCGTAGTCTCCACCCGGGCGGGTCTGGGGGTCGTCGACGATGGTCATGCCTTCACGTCCTCGTCCTCAAGGGTGGAATCGGCCGTCTCAGCGGGATGGTCGGCTGCCCACTGAATGGAGCGCACGATCGTCGCGTAGCCCGTGCAGCGGCAGATCTGGCCCGAAATCGCCTCGCGGATCTCACCCTCGCTCGGGTGCGGGTTCTCGTCGAGAAGCGCACGCGCGGTCAACATCATCCCCGGGGTGCAGAAGCCGCACTGCAAGCCGTGCTCCTCCATGAACCCCTGCTGGATCGGGTCCACCGTCCCCGCCACCTCGAGGCCCTCGACCGTTCGCACGGCGTGCCCGTCGGCCATGGCCGCGAGCACTGTGCAGGACTTGACCGGTTCGCCGTCGATCTGCACGACACAGGTGCCGCAGTTGGAGGTGTCACAGCCCCAGTGCGTCCCCGTCAGCCCCAGGTTCTCGCGCAGGAAGTGCACGAGCAGCACGCGCGGCTCAATGTCACGCTCGACCTCGTCGCCGTTCACCGTCATCGTCACATGCATCGTCATGCCTCCAGTCCCTGCGCCCGGGCGATCGCCCGTCTGAGTACCCGCTGCGTCAGCTCGTTCGCGAGGTGACGTTTGTATTCGACAGATCCACGCTGGTCGGCATCGGGGTCGACCGCTTCGCCGGTCAGCCGTCCGGCCTCGGCGATCGCCGACTCCGACGGCTTCTCGCCGCGCAGGACTGCTTCCGCGGACGCCACCCGGTTGACGAGGCCCACGGCGGTCACGCCGATCGCGACGTCGTCCAGGGTTCCGTCATCCGCGAAGGTCACGGCGGCTCCCGCTGCGGCGACGGCCCAGTCGCCCACCCGGCGCTCGACTTTCTCGTAGGCGCTGGAGGAACGGGGGCGGATCGTGAGCCGCACCTCGGTGAGGAGCTCGTTGAACGCGACCGCGGTCTCGTACGGTCCGCGGTGGAACTCCTCCATACCGATCGTTCGATCGCCGGCCGCTCCGTGGATGACGGCCTCGGCACCCAGTACCGTGCACACCGTCGACAGGTCCTCGGCGGGATCGGCCTGGCAGAGCGAGCCACCGATGGTGCCGCGATTGCGCACGATCGGATCCGCAACGACACGTTCGGCGTCGGTCACGATCGGGAAGAGCGAGAGCACCTCCGCGGATTCGAGCAGGGTGCGGTGCCGGGTGAGGGCGCCGATTCGTAACTGGTCACCATCACGCCGGATGTAATCCAGATCATGAAGGTCGTTGATGTCGATGACCCAGTCGGGCCGGGCGAGCCGAAGCTTCATCATCGGCAGAAGACTGTGGCCACCCGCGATGACGTGGGCATCTTCGCCATATCGGGTCAAGAGGGCGACCGCATCATCGACACTGGTGGCCCTCGCGTAATCAAATGGCGCCGGGATCTGCACGGCGACTCCCTTCCCAACGCATGATCGCCAGCGCGCTACGACGGTGAAGCGCGCTGTTTGGTCCAGATGTTGCCCCCACCCCACTGGGGTGTCAATATCGTCATAAGCGAAGGGTTATCGGCCCATGGGAATGACGCTGAGCCAACTGCGCACCTTTGCGCTGGTTGCCAAGCTCGGGTCCCTCCACGCCGCGGCGGCGTCGCTCGGCGTCAGTGAGCCCGCGGTCTCGTCGGCCATCGCCTCGCTGCGCGTGGAGTTCGGCGACCGACTGTTCACGCGCGCACCAACCGGGATCACCTTGACGCCGGGCGGGCGGGCGCTCGCCGCTCACGCGGAGGAAATCGTCGGCTTGACCGAGGATGCCCGCCGCGATGTCGCACACGCCACGACCTCCGAGCAGGGGCTGCGCGTGCTCGCGACCGCCGCCTTCGCCGAGCACGCCGCCGGTCGGCTATTTGACCTGTTTGGCAAATGGGTGGCATCGGATGCGGTCGAGGTCATCGTCGAGGACGCGGATGACATCGCCACGCTGCTGCGCGAACGCGCGTACGACATCGCTCTGGGTGCGCGACCCGGGCCAGCGGCGAGCGCGGGACTCGAGCTCGTCCCGTTCCTGAAATACCAGCGGGTCATGGTGGCGTCGGCCCGGCATCCGCTCGCACTCGACCCCGGCCCGATTTCGGCGCGTCGGCTGCTGTCAGTCCCCTGGTTCGCCGGGCCAGGTGGCTTCGAACCTCTGACCGAGGAGGGTCGATGGTTCGGACGGCTTCCCGCGCTCCCCGAGGTCATCGAACTGACCAGCGAAACCGATGCGCTGTCGGCGGTCGCCGGTGGCGAAGGCATCATGCTGGCTCTGAGTCACATCGCGGCACCCCGGATTCGTGGCACCGCGGGGCAAGTGCCTGACCCGCGAGCCGCGACGCCCGCCGACCTGGTGCGGCTGTCCGTCGCCGACACACCCATCCAGGGCCTCTGGTGGGCCACCGCGCTCGATGGTGGGCGCGCCAACCCGTCAGCTCGGATTCTGCAGCGTTTCGTCACCACCGCCGAAGCGACGATGGCGATGGTGTCGCCCACCGGATCCCGTGGCCTCTCGCGACGAGGCAACAAGTTTCACGTCGCGCTGTGGAGCTGAGCGCAGGTCCGAGTTCTGGGTCGGCGTCACACCTCGGATTGCGCGAGCGCGTGCTCCAGCGCTGTCCACGCGAGCATCGCGCACTTGACCCGGCTGACGTACCTCGAGACGCCGTTGAGCGCGACAGCGTCGCCGAAACGCGCCTCGTCCAGCTCCAGTTGGCCTCGGGAGCGCATCACCGCTCGGAACTCGTCGATCACGGCGCGCGCGTGCTCGGTCGTCGAGCCTGTGACGATTCCGGTGAGCAGCGATGCGGACGCCTGCGAGATCGTGCAGCCGTGACCCTCCCATCGCACCTCCGCGATGCGATCGTCGTCCAATCGCACGCCGAGGGTGATCTCGTCGCCACACGTCGGGTTGATCTGATGCGACTGGGGTTCGAAGCCCGCCGGGTCCCCGTGTCCCTCGCCGGAGCGTGCGTGGTCGAGGATGATCTGTTGGTACAGGCTCGCGAACTCCGCCGACGTCATCGTGAACCTCGGAAGAACTCCGACGCATCGGCGACGGCGACGAGCAGCTGGTCCACCTCGTCGTGGGTGGTGTGCACCGCGACGCTCGCCCGCACCGACGCGGCGAGGCCGAGTCGGCGATGCAGCGGCTGAGCGCAATGATGGCCGACGCGGACCGCGATGCCACGGTCATCGAGGAACTGACCGACGTCGTGAGCGTGCACCTCCGCAACGTCGAAACTCGCGAGCCCGACCCGCTCCCCTGCTCCGATCACTCGGACGCCGTCGATGGCCGCGAGACCCCCGGCAAGCCGTTCGGTCAGCTCGCGGCCGTGTGCGGCAACGCGATCCATCCCGATGCGCTGCAGGTAGCGCACCGCGGCGGCAAGGCCGACCGCTTGCGAGATCGGCTCCGTGCCCGCCTCGAACCGCTGCGGCGGCGGGAGGAACTCGGCCGCATCCATCGTGACCGTCGTGATCATCGATCCGCCCGTCAGGAAGGGAGGCAGCGCCTCGAGCAGTTCGCGGCGGCCGTACAGCACTCCGACGCCGGTGGGGCCATAGAGCTTGTGGCCACTGAACGCGGCGAAATCCACGTCGAGTTCCCGAACATTGAACGGCAACTGCGGCACCGCTTGACACGCGTCCAGCACCACCAGCGCGCCCACCTGCCGCGCTCGAGCCACCAGCTCGGCGACCGGAGACGCCGTCCCCGTCACGTTCGAGACATGCGAGAAGGCGAGTACCCGGGTTCGCTCCGTGACGAGCTGATCGAGCAGTTCCATTCGGAGCGTGCCGTCGTCGTCCACCGGCAGGTAACGCAGCGTCGCACCCGTGCGCTGAGCGAGCTGCTGCCACGGAATGATGTTGGCGTGATGGTCCCGCTCGGTGATCACGATCTCGTCGCCCGGCCGCACCGCGAGCCGTCCGTATCGCGAGGAGGTCAAGGCATTGGAGAGCCCATACGCGACCAGATTGATCGCCTCGGTCGCGTTCGACGTCCACACGATCTCGTCGGCATCCGCCCCGATGAAGGCCGAAACGACGGCACGGGCGTCTTCGAACTCCTCCGTTGCCTCGCCCGCAAGAGTGTGCGCACCGCGGTGGACGGCCGCGTTGCGGTGCAGGAGGAAGTCCCGTTCCGCGTCCAACACCTGGAGAGGTTTCTGCGCAGTCGCCGCCGAATCGAGGTAGACCAGCGGCTGCCCGTTCACCCGTTCGGCGAGGACGGGGAAATCGGCGCGAATCGCCGCGACATCGGCGGTCGAGAGCGACGTCGTCGCTGTGACCATGGTGCTTCCCTCTCGTCTCACCTGCACGCTACGCCGCTCCCGGCCCGGGCGCACGACTCGGGCAGATCGCTTCGACGTGCTCCGCCCAGTATCTCGTGATGCCTCGCCGGTGAGAGCTGCGACAAGCTGACCATCACCTGTCGGCGGTCGTCGTGGGCGCAATGCTGGTGAGGTATCGGTCAGACTGGGTGGATGATCGCCGCGCGCCTCATCGACGTCCTGGTCGCCATCGTGCTGTTGGTCTATCTGGGCCAGGGGTGGCGCGCCGGGCTGCTGCGCAGCCTGGCATCCATGATCGGTGTGATCGCCGGCGCCACGGCCGCTTTCTTCGCGATCCCGCTGGTCGCGGCCTGGGTACCCGACCCGTTCTGGCGTCCCATCTTGGTGATCGCGGCAGTCGCCGCCCTCATCCTGCTCGGCTCCGCCGCGGGTAACGCTGTCGGTCGCGCGCTGCAACCACGCAGGGCACGCTCTCCGCTGCGGCGCCTGGACCAGCTCGGCGGAGCCATCATCAACCTTGTGGTGGGGGCCCTCGTCACAGGCCTGATCGCCGGCAGTGTGGCATCTCTGGGGA
>JABBOD010000057.1:10391-13806 GCA_019351995.1 Acidobacteriota bacterium | reverse complement strand
GGCCAGGGGTCTGACCGCGAAGATCATCGCCTGGATCGACGACACCCCGAACGCCCTGACCTCTCGCCCGCGGACACCGGTGGAAACCAGCGTCGCCCCGCTCCCCGCGCCGTCGCCCGACGCCGCGGTCATCGCGCAGAGGGCGCGCACCAGCCGTCGCGGCTTCCTCGTCACGGTCGTCGCGTCGCTGGGGGGTGTCGTCGCCTTCTGGTCGGGTCAGTCGTTCTCCCCGCTCGCCTCCCTCAACCTGATCGCACCGCGCGCGCAGGGCGACGGCCCCAACGAGTTGCCGATCAACCGGACCGCGGAGATGGCCAAGATCACCGCGGAGATGGTGGGCGAGAGCTACCGGCTGACGGTCAAGCGCGGCGGAGCCGTGAAGAGCTTCAGCTACGCGGCGCTGCTCGGCATGCCGCAGCACACCGTCCAGCTGCCGATCGCCTGCGTCAACGGCTGGAGCCAGACCGCGAGCTGGAAGGGTGTCCGATTGAACACGCTGATGGATGAGGTGGGCCGCGTGCCCGGCGAAGCGATCATGCTCACCAGCCTCGAGCCGCAGGGCAGCTACCGCATCACGACGATGGGTGCGGAGTTCGTCGAGAACGACCTCACCCTGGTGGCCTTGCACCTGAACGGCGAGGTGCTCGACATCGAGCACGGCTACCCGGCGCGCATGATCGCGCCGGCTCGACCAGGAGTGCTGCAGACCAAGTGGCTGAGCAGTCTGGAGGTGACCGCGTGAGCGCCATCTCGACCAGTGCAGCCGTGCGGCGGTGGCGGCTCGGACTGATCGTCACCGGACTCGCGATCCTGTCGCTGAGCGGATACATCCTGCTCAGCACGGTCAGGACGACCGCCTACATCGGCGTCGTGGAGTGGTTCATCGCCGCGATCGTCGTGCACGACGCGCTCGTGGCACCGATCGTGTTTGCGGCGGGGGTGGTGATGCGCAAGGCGGGGCGCCGCATCCCGCTCGCGGTTCTCGCGATCGTGCAGGGGGGGCTGGTGGTCGGTGCCGTCTTCACGATCGTGCTGGTACCCGAGATCCTGGCGCAGCGGAATGCGCACCTGTTCGCGACGCTGCTGCCGTTCGACTACGTGCGGAACCTCGGCGTGCTGTGGGGCGGGACCCTGCTGCTGACCGCGACGGCCGTGGTCGGCTACCTCGTCGTCCGCCGCACGCGCGGTCGCCCATCCCGTCGGCTCGCCACGCCGACGGAGCGCGACTAACGCGCGCGGAGCAGGCGGCTGAAGAAGCGTCCGTCGCCGCCCCAGCTCTGCACGACGCGCAGGCCGGCGTCCGCGGCGTGGGAGGCGAGCGCGGTGCGCCCGACCTCCGCCCAGGCGAACGGGTCGCTGACGTTGCCGTCCTGGCCGACGACCGAGCACTCGAAGGCGCGGTCGCGGAACGAATCCGGGTGGGTCTCCACGATCACCCCGCCGCTGGCACGCAGCACCTGGCGGCAGCGCGCGAGCAGCGCGGCGGGGTTGCCGCCGATGCCGATGTTGCCGTCGAGCAGCAGGGCGGTGCTCCACGAACCCTCGTAGGGGATCGGGTCGAAGATCGAGCCGTGATGCACCGGGAGGCCGGCGCTGCGCACGATCTCGACGGCGACGGGGGAGACATCCACCCCCAACGCTTTCATGCCACGGGCGACGGCGGCTTTCACCATGCGTCCCGGGCCGCACCCCACATCGAGCACCGGGCCACGGGCACGGCGCAGCAGGCCACCGTCGACAGCGTCGGCGTCCTCGGTCCACCGCGTGACATCGATGCGCGCGCGGGTGCCGTCCACGGAGTGCAGGTAGAGGATGTCCTCCTCCCGGAGCAGAGCGCGAGCGTACGGCTCCGCGCCCCCGGAACCGAAGGTGGCGATGCCGCTCATGCGACAGCACCCATCAGTTGCTGCGTGCGCAGCGTGCGCGCCAGAGTGCGGGCGAAGCGGGTCTCCGGTGCGGCGTCGGCAACGGCGTGCGCCTCACGGATGGTGTCGACGTCGGTGAGGCTCGTGAGCATGCGGATGCTGCCCCCCGCCGCTCGCAGTCGGTCGAGTTGACGAGCGCCGGTGTCGTCGCGCGACATCGGGACGCCCTGGATGAGTTCGCCGCGCGGTTCGCGCATGCCCAGGCACCAGAACCCCCCGTCGTGGGCGGGGCCGAACACGAAGTCGGCGTCGTCTGGCCAGGGGAACACCTCGGCGATGTCGCCGGCGACCAGTTGCGGGGTGTCCATGCCGAGCAGCAGCGTCGGGCCGTCTGCCGCGTCGAAGATGGCGGCCAGTCGGGTGTCGAGTTCTCCGACCACCTGCGGCACGATCTCGTAGTCGCCCGATCCCGGCGGCGGAACGAGCCCGTCGAAGGCGAGGATCCGACGATCGGCGCACAGCTCCGAGCCGACGGCCAGGGTGTCGGCGAGGCTCGCCGCGGCGAGTTCCGCCGCCTGCTCGAAGCTCACGGCGGGGTGCAGTCGCGTCTTGACCCTCCCGGGAAGGCACTCTTTGGCGATGATCACCAGGGTCGTCATCCGGTCACCGCCCGCTGTTCACGCTGCGGTGCGGTGGTCGTGGTGAGCCTCATGGCTGTGGTTCGGAGCCCTCGGCGGAATGGGAGCGGTCGCCAGCAGGATCCGGCTCATTCGCAGCTGGTTCTCGGACTCAGCGCGGGCCGCCTTCGGGCCGCCGAGTCCGTTGCGCGCGCAACAGGCGGCTCATGTCGAGGACCGCCGTGACCGTTCCGCGCAGGGTGCCGGTCACCTTCGAGCGGCCGACCCGGGGGGCGTACGCGGTGGGCCGTTCGAGGATGCTCCAGCCGGCATCCGATGCTTTCAGCACCATCTCGAGGGGGTACCCGCTGCGCCGGTCCTGCAGCTCGAGCCCGAGCAGGGCCTCCCGGCGCGCGACCCGCAGCGGACCGAGGTCGCGCAACGGCACGCCCGTCACCGCGCGAAGAAGCCGCGCGAGGACGCGGTTCGCGAGCCGGGCATGCCACGGCCAGGCGCCGCGCGTCGTCCGGATGCGCCGCCCGAGCACCAGATCCGCGTCGCCGTTCTCGAGCAGTCGCGCGAACGCCACCAGCTCGGCGGGATCCATCGAGCCGTCCGCGTCGCAGAACGCCACGAGCGGCGCCGTCGCGGCGAGCAGTCCCGCGTGCGCGGCGGAGCCGAAGCCACGACGAGGTTCGCTGACGACGAGCGCACCCGCTGCCGCTGCCCGTTCGGCGGAGCGGTCGGTCGATCCGTTATCGACGACGATGCCGCGATACCCGGCGGGAAGGCGAGCCAGCACGTCGACGATCGCACGCTCCTCGTCAAGACACGGCAGCACCACGTCGACGAGCGCCGTCGTCCGTCCCGCGGCTTCGAGGCTCACTGCCCAGCCACCTGCCCGGCCGCCCGCCCGGCCGCGTGCGCAGCCGC
>JABBOD010000057.1:0-10380 GCA_019351995.1 Acidobacteriota bacterium | reverse complement strand
CCCGCCCGGCCGCGTGCGCAGCCGCCCGCAGGGGCGCGGTCGCGAACTCGCGCACGCCCTCCTCGAAGCCGACACCGGCACGCCAGCCCAACTCGGCCGCGATGCGCGCCGATGACGCGGTGATGTGCCGAACGTCGCCGAGTCGGTACTCGCCGGTGGTGACGGGAGCCGATCCGGCGGACGCGTCGCTGAGCGCGCTCGCCAACTCGCCGATCGTGTGGACGACGCCGCTTCCCACGTTGTATGCGCGAAACCCCCCGGAAGCCATGTCGCTCACGGCATGCACTGCGGTCAGGTTGGCTCCGGCGATGTCACGCACGTGGACGAAGTCCCGGCGTTGGCGTCCGTCCTCGAAGACCCTCGGGGCCTCGCCCCGCTCCAGGGCGCTGCGGAACAGCGAGCCCACTCCGGCGTACGGCGTGTTCTGTGGCATCCCGGGGCCGTAGACGTTGTGGTAGCGCAGGGCGATGGCGGAGCCCCCGGTGGCCCGCGCCCACGACGAGGCGAGGTGCTCCTGGGCGAGCTTGCTCAGCGCGTAGACGTTGCGGGGATCGAGGATGGCGTCCTCATCGATGAGTTCTGGATGCAGCGGCTCCCCCGTCGCATCGAGCGGATCGAAGCGCCCCGCCTCGAGATCGGCGACGGTTCGCGGCCCCGGCCGCACGGGCCCGGTGTCATCGCGATACGCGCCCTCGCCGTAGACCACCATCGACGACGCCACGACCAGGTGTCGGAGCTTCGCGTCGGTCATCGCGGCGAGCAGGACCGCCGTGCCGGTGACGTTCGAGTCCACGTAGTCGGGAGCGTCGGCGAAGTCGACGCCGAGCCCGACCTTCGCGGCCTGGTGGTTCACGATCGTGACGCCGTCGAGCGCGGCATCCACCACGGAACGATCGCGCACGTCGCCGACCATCAGCTCGACACGCGAATCGAGCACGGGATCGGCACCGTGCACGTCGTGACGGAGCGAGTCGAGCACGCGAACCTCCCAGCCACGGGAGAGGGCGTCGACGACCACGGCGCCCCCGATGAAGCCGGCGCCTCCCGTGACGAGGAGGCGGCTCACGGGATCTCGGATGCCGAGCCGACCGTCGGCCGCGCGAGCACCGCCGCGACCTCGTCGGCGGGGATCAGGCGCAGGCCGGGATAGTCGGTGGGGATGGCGCGGATCACGGTCTCGATCGCCGCGATGATCCGTGGCTGGGCGGCGGCCAATCGTTCGAGTACGAGGCCGTGGTTGACGGCGTCATCGTCGCTCGTGCCGTCCGGGAGCTCGGCGGGGTCGACGCCGGCATCCGCGTCGGTGACGAAGGCGAGATTGACGGTGCCGATGCCCAGCTCGGCGGCGAGCGGCACCTCGGGGCACATCGTCATGTTGATGATGTGCCCGCCGGACGCCGCGTGCATGCGCGACTCGGCGCGGGTGGAGAACCGCGGGCCCTGGATCACCACCGCCGTGCCGCTCGGACGGAACGGGATCTCTGCCGCCTCGAGCGCGGTGCGGGCGATGCGGTGCAGGGAGGGGTCGAAGGGATCCGCCGCCGCGAGGTGCTGCACGGACCCGCGATCGAAGAAGGTGTCGGCGCGGCCGTGGGTTCGGTCGATGAACTGATCGGTCAGCACCAGCGACCCGGGTGGGTAGGCAGCGGTCAGGCCGCCGACCGCCGAACTGGAGACGAGCGCCGTGACACCGAGCGAGCCGAGCGCCCAGATGTTGGCCCGGTAGGGGATGAGGTGCGGTGCAACCGAGTGGTCCATGCCGTGGCGGGTGAGGAAGGCGACGTCGCGCCCGGCGAACTCGCCGACGGTCACGGCGGCGGGACCGTACGGCGTGTCGATCCGACGCGAGGAGGAGGTCGCCGGATCGAGGAGCCGGTAGAGACCGGAGCCCCCGATGACGCCGATGCGTGGAGTACCCATGGCGGGCCCTTCCGTTGTCGGGAGATGGATGGCTGAGTCTGCCGGTTCGAGTCTGGCAGCTGGACGACCGGAGGGGCCGTGGCGGCAAGCGCCACGGCCCCTCCGGTCGTGCGAGGTGTTACTGGGCGATCTGCGCGGTGATCGTCGCGACCCCGACGAGCAACTCGCTCGGGACACCCGTGGTGTTGAACACCTTGTTCAGCACCCCGGCGGCGTCGGGCGAGATGTGGACCGTGGTGCCGGTCAGGATGGCGTTCTTGCCGTCGACCTGCAACGGCTTCAGGGTCTGTCCGTGCAGGTCGAACAGGTAGGCCTGCGTTGCCGCGACCGTTCCGTTGACCGTGACGTCACCGTAGAGCTTCGAGTTGCCCGGGTTGATCGTGAAGTTGGTCAGGTCGACCACGGTGCTGCCGGCCGTCAGGGACAGACCAGAGCCGTTGTGCTCGATGATGCCCTGCACGTAGGGGCGGTACTTGCCGCTGGGCGACCAGTAGACGACCGAGCCACCCGTGATCGGGAAGGCCACGGAACCGTTGGTCAGTGTGGCCGTGCCGAGCACTCCCGGCGTGACACCCAACGACTTCAGAGCGGCGAGGAAGTTCGAGTCCAGAGCGACGGCGGTGTTGCCGCCGAAGAGCACCGGGACGGCGGCGACGGGCGCCGGAATCTTCGACGCGGATGCGGACTCCGACGAGGCGCTGGCGGCAGAGATGCCGACACCGGTGACCAGGAGGGCGGCGGCGCTGAGACCGATGACCGTGCGAGAAATCTTGTTCATGATGTGATTCATCCTTTGTGAGTATCAGAGATTTTTTGGTGCCGATCGACTCTGTGCAGGAGGTTCGGCACCCCTGCCTGAGCGGTTTGGATCGGCGGCTCGGCACAGGTAAATCACAGCTTCAGATCGCCGCGAAGCACGCGCGGCACCCGCTGCTTGCTGCTGTTCGCGCACCGCGGAGCGCCGGGTTCCCTGCTCGCATCTTGCGAAACCCCGCACGGGTCCGGGGCTTTCGGCCGTGCGCGCCGTAGCCTGAGCCGCGTGTGGCCTGCCAACCGACGGGATGAGGTTCTCGTGACCGAGGACGGACCGAGCGACGATCGCTCCGACTCCGTGACCCGTGTCGTCCCCTCGAGCTCCCGGCACTCCGGCGACGTCGCGGACCCGGTCCGCGAGCAGTGGCGTGCCGAGCTGGCCGCGGTCGGAGGACGCTCTCCCCTGCTCCACTTCGTGGACGAGCCGAGCACGCGGATCGAACTCAGCACGACACATCCCGGTGGTCTCGCGCGTTTCATCACCGGCCAGACCACTCTGCTCTCGCAGCTGATCCGCGACGACGTGGCGCTCCGTGCGGCGCGGCTCGCCGCCGACCGGATCGCGGCGAAGGGGCTTGAACTCTCCACCACCCGCGGCATCGACGCCATCCACCTCGGCATCGGGCTCGCCCGCTGGACCGCCACCACCGAGCACCGAGGCGACGATGAGCACGGCGACGATTTCGCCATCGAAGACTTCAGCGCCCCGGTGCTGCTTCGCCCGCTCGCCATCCGCCGTCACGGACGCGACTTCGAGATCAAGCTGCGCGGCGTTCCCGTGCTCAACCCGGCCTTCGCCGCCGCGCTCGAACAGCAGTTCGGCATGGTGCTGGATGCCGACAGTTTCGTCGCCCTGGCCGACGCCGACGGCAGCTTCAAGCCCAACGCCGTCATCGACCGGCTGCGTGCTCTCACCGGCCACCTTCCCGACTTCACGGTCGCGCCGCGCCTGGTGGTCTCCGCCTTCGCGGATGTCGCCCCCGGTCTCGTCGCCGACGCCGTCCACCTGGAACACCCGGTCCTGGATGCGCTGGCCGGCAACGCGACCGCCAGGTGGACGCTGGAGGAGGGGTACGCCCCCGTCGAGCCGATCGACTCCGACCATCGCGACCCCTCCACCGATGTGCTGCTGCTGGACGCGGATGCCGAACAGGAGCAGGTGATCGCCCAGATCGCCTCCGGAAACTCCGTGGTCGTCAAGACCATGCCGGGCACCGGCGGTACGCAGACGATCGTCAACGCCCTCGGCAGCCTGGTCGGCCAGAACAAACGCGTGCTCGTGGTGAGCCCGCGGCGCGCCACCCTCGATGGGATCGCTCAGCGCTTCGCGGACATCGGACTGAACGGAATCGCGGTCAGCCCGGCCAGCCTGCGCCGCGACCTCGTGCGCGCCATCGCGCGCAATGAGCGAGCAAAGCCCGCCGTGCTCGGCGAGGTCGACGAGGCACTCGTGCGCCTTCGCACCGTGCTTCTCGACTACCGCGGCTCCCTCTCCCGCCCTGACCCCGCTCTGGGCGTCTCGGTCGCGGACTGCGTGACCGAGCTCTCCCGGCTCGCCCTGCTGCCGGTTCCGCCGTCGACCACCGCTCGTCTCGACCAGCTCACCGTCGAGCGACTGGCCGCCGACCGGGCAACGATCGCGCACACCATGTTGGAGGCGGCTCGGCTCGGCGAGTTCCGCTACGGACCCGGTGACTCGCCGTGGTACGGAGCACAGTTCTCCAACGGCGACGAGGCGCACCGGTTCCACGCCCTCGCGAAAAAGATCCACGGCGAGGAACTGCCCCGGCTGCTCGTCATGGCCCAGCGACTCATCGGCTCCACCCGGATGCGACCGTTCGCAACCATCGGTGAACTGGGGATCTATCTCAAGCTGCTGACCGACATCCGGGACACGCTCGATCGCTTCACGCCCGGGGTGTTCGATCGATCACTCAGCGAACTGATCGTCGCGACGGCGCCTCGGCGCGATGCTCCGGAGATGTCGTCGGCCAACCGACGCCGACTCAAGAAACTCGCCAAAGAGTATGTCCGCCCCGGCATGCATGTCGGCGATCTGCACGAGGCGCTCGGTGCCGTCCAGCGGCAGCGCATCATGTGGCAGCGTTTCGTCGCGACGGGCGTCGTTCCTGAGGTCCCGACCGGCATCTCGGATGTCTCGGTCGCGTGGCAGCAACTGTCGGCCGACCTTGCCGCGCTGGATGTGCCGCTCGGCCACACCACGCGCGAGACCCAGCTCGCCGCCCTGCCGTTGCACCGCCTCGGCGACATGCTCGCCGCGCTCGCCGCGGACTCCGACGTGCTGCAGAACCTCCAGGAGCGCAGCGAGTTGGTGGCCACCATGCGAGGCCTCGACCTCGACCCCCTGCTCACCGACCTGGCCAGACGGCACGTCGCCGAGGAGCAGATCGCCGCGGAGCTCGAACTCGCATGGTGGCGCTCGGCGCTCGACCACCTGCTCGCCGCCGATCGCGCTCTGCTCGGCGCGCGGACCGACGTGCTCGAACGCCTCGAAGCGGACTTCCGGCTGGTGGATGAGGCGCATGGCGCGGGCAGCGCCCAACTTCTCGCGTGGCAGCTGGCCGAGAACTGGAAGATCGGTCTGGTCGACTGGCCGGATGAGGCATCCGAGTTGAAACGCCTGCTGTCCGTCCCGGGCATCACCTCCGACGCGCTGCAGCGCTCGGCGCCGCACCTGGCCCGTTCGGTTGCACCGGTCTGGCTGGCGTCGCCGTACGAGGTGGATTCCGTCACCGACACGATGGCCTTCGACACCGTGCTGCTCCTGGATGCGGGCGCGACCACCGTCGCCGAGAACGTGGGCGCGATCCGTCGTGCCAAGCAGGTCGTCGCGTTCGGCGACCCGGTCACGCAGACGCCATCGGCGTTCGAGATCGCCCTGAGCGACCCGGATGCGGCCGCCGTCATCGACGCGTCCGTCGACCCGGCGCATGGCTCCCGCGCGCTCGACGAACTGCACGGGCGCTCGGCCCTGGCGCGGCTCGGGGAGTTGCTGCCCGTGCTGAGCCTCACCCGCAGCTACCGGGCCGGCGGCGAGGACCTCGCCGAACTCGTGAACCGTCGCTTCTACGGCGGCAAGATCGACTCGCTGCCGTGGGCGGGTTCGTTCCTCGGACACGGCAGTCTCGTGCTCGACTACGTCGAGAACGGCACCGGCATGCCAGACGGCGACACCGGCGCGGTCGAGAGCGTCGATGCCGAAGTGGATCGTGTCGTCGAACTCGTCATCGAGCACGCCCGGACCCGTCCGCAGGAGTCGCTCATGGTGGTGACCGCGAGCCAGAAGCATTCGGTGCGCGTGCTGCAGGCTGTTCTGACGGCGATGGCGACGCGCCCCGAGCTCAGCGAGTTCGTGCTCGGCGATGGCTCCGAGCCCTTCACGGTGCTCCCGATCGAGCGTGCCGTCGCCCAGAGCCGTGACCGCGTGATCTTCTCCATCGGCTACGGTCGAACCCCGCACGGTCGCGTGCTTGCCGACTTCGGCTCACTCGGTCATCCGGGAGGGGAGCGCCTGCTCGCGGTGGCGATGACCCGCGCACGACGCAACCTGGTGATCGTGACCTGCTTCCGGCCATCGGATGTCGACGACGGCCGCCTGAAGCACGGTGCCGTCGCGCTCGCCGAAATCCTCGACGAGGTGGCCGCCCGCCGCGCGGAACCGCCGCTGCCGGACGACAGCGACCCCATGCTCGTGGATCTGTCTCGCCGCCTTGCCTCACGCGGGCTGCGGGTCGCCCTCGGACACCGCGGCAAACTCGGGCTCGTCGCCGCGAACGGCGGAACGTGCTTGGTCGTGGAGACCGACGGCGTGCTGGCCGGCCGCACACTGCGGGAGTCGTTGCGGTTGCGGCCCGAGGTTCTGCGCCGCCTCGGCTGGCACTATGCGCGGGTGCACGCCTTCGAGCTCTTCAGCGACCCGGATGCCGTGGCCGACCGCATCGCCCGCCAGGCAGGTCTCGCCGGCGGCGCTCTGACGCAGGAGATCCCGATCGTTGCCGCGGCTCACTCCTGAGCCCGCCGCGGGTCAGCCCTCGGCCGCTCCCGAGCCGGGGCCCGGCGAGCTGCCCCGTCCGCGCACGAGGCGTCGGGTGACGACGAGCGCGCCTGCCGGCACCGACCCGTCGCCCGCGCCGGAGCCGCCGCGGCATCCGCACAACGAGAACGACGATCGGATGCGCGCGGACAAGCCGCCCCACTACTGACGGCCAGCCGGAGGCCATGTCTGGCGACACCGGCGGGCGAGCCGCTCTCGAGTTCGAGCGCACGTTTGGCCAGACATCGGCCGCGCCGAGCTACTTCGTCTTCTGCGCCTCGAGCAGGTCGCGGATCTGCGTCAGCAACTCGATGTCGGTCGGACCCGCCGGCGCGGCGTCGGCGACGCCCGCGCGCGCGGCCTGCAGTTTCTTCGCGTAGTTCATCGGCACAACCAGCGCGAAGTACACCACCACCGCCACCAGCAGGAACTGGATGACGGCCGAGATCACCGCGCCCCACGCCAGGATGATCGCGGGGTGGCCCGGCGTCGCCGCACGCAGCGGGATCCCGGCCTTCGCCAGGTCGCTCGAGTCGAAGATCAGGGCGATCACCGGGTTGAAGATCCCGGTGACGAGACCGGTGACGATGGCGGTGAATGCCGCACCGATGACGACCGCAACGGCGAGGTCGATGACGTTGCCGCGGAGGATGAACTCCCTGAAGCCGTGGATCACGGTATTACTCCTTACTGGCGGGGGATGCGGGGGAGGAGGAACTGCCTGACGATGGAGACGCTGCGGAGGCGGACGACGAGTCGGCGGTCTTCGGGGCCGCGGCGGGGGCGGACTCGCCCGCGGGCGCTGGCCGACTGTCGTTCCGGTAGAACCCGGATCCGGTGAACGTCACCCCGACCGAGTTGAACAGCTTGCGGAGCTTGCCACCGCAGTTCGGGCAGACGGAGAGCGTGTCATCCGTGAAGGCCTGCTGGATGTCGAAGGCCTCGCCGCACTCGGTGCAGCGGTATGAGTAGGTGGGCATGGGTGGACGATCCTCAGAACGTGACGATGCCGCCCGGTGTCACGACCCCATTGACGGGCATGTCGTGGCGCTCGCGCGGCACGGAGTCGACGAGCTCCTCGTCGAAGATCACAGCATAGACGGGCGGGCTGGCCTCCATCGATCCGAGCGTCTTGTCGAAGTAGCCCATGCCCCAGCCCATCCGCATCCCAGCGCGATCGACACAGGCGGCCGGCACCAGGATGAGATCGACGCGGTTGATGGCGATCGGGCCGAGTAGCTCGCTGGTGGGGGTCGGCATCCCGAGGACGTCGGTGTCTTCCGCCGCGCCGTCGTACGGCGCCCAGTCGAGGAGTCCGTCGTCTCGAGACACCGGAATGAGCACCCGGATGCCGACCGTCTGCGTCCATTCCAAGAAGTCGCGGGTGTTGGGCTCGTCCGGCATGGAGAGGTAGGCGGCCAGCGATCCGACCTTCCGCGCCTGGACGAACTCGATCAGGTGGCGCGTGATCGAAGCCGTGTCCTCGTCGCGTTGGGTGGCCGTGCGGGTGCGGCGGCGCTCGCGGAGCTCAGCGCGCAGCGCGCGTTTCTGAGCTTCCACATCCTCGGTCACGGAGAGAGTCTAAAGGTGCCTCCAAAGCCACGCGAAGGCACCACCCGGTAGCCTCTCACCATGGCCTTCCAGATTACGAAAGCTGTCATCCCGGTCGCGGGGCTCGGAACCCGCTTCCTCCCGGCCACCAAGGCCATGCCCAAGGAGATGCTGCCGGTCGTCGACAAGCCGGCTATCCAGTACGTCGTCGAGGAAGCCGTCGCCGCAGGCCTGAGCGATGTGCTGATGGTGACGGGCCGCAACAAGACGGCACTCGAGAACCATTTCGACCGGGTCGGCGAGCTGGAAGAGGTCCTGCGCAAGAAGGGCGAGCTCGACAAGCTGGAAAAGGTCAAGCACGCCACCGACCTCGCCGACGTGCACTACGTGCGTCAGGGCGACCCCAAGGGGCTCGGGCACGCGGTTCTCCGAGCCAAGATGCACGTGGGGCGCGAGCCGTTCGCCGTGCTCCTCGGCGACGACATCATTGATGAGCGCGACACCCTGCTGACCCGGATGCTGGCGGTGCAGGGCGAGCGCAACACCACCGTCGTTGCCCTGCTGGAGGTCGACCCGTCGCAGGCTCACCTTTACGGCATCGCCACCGTCGAGCCGACCGATGAGGACGATCTCGTTCGCATCACCGGACTCGTCGAAAAGCCGGCCTTCGGGAGCGCTCCCTCCAACCTGGCCATCATCGGTCGCTACGTGCTGCGCCCGGAGATCTTCGAGATCCTGGAGCACACCGAACCGGGCAAGGGCGGCGAGATCCAGTTGACGGATGCGCTGCAGGAGCTCGCGACCGGCCCCGACTGGGGTGGCGGCGTGTACGGCGTGGTGTTCCGTGGGCGCCGCTACGACACCGGGGACCGGCTGGACTACCTGAAGGCGATCGTGCAGTTGGCGAGCGACCGCGACGACCTCGGACCCGACTTTCGACCGTGGCTGAAGGAGTTCGCCGCTACGCTGACCATCGATGACCATGAGCATCCCGACGCTCCGTGAGGGCAGTGTCACGATCCGCCCCATCCGGCTTCGGGATAGCCGTGCCCTCGAGCAGGAACTGATCTCGAACCGGGCCTGGCTGCGCACCTGGGAGGCCACCAACCCGCACGGGCCGATCGGCTTCGACTCGCGGGCCAGCATCCGGTCGCTGCTCGCGAACTGGCGCTCCGGCTATGGCGTGCCGTTCGCGGTCGAGTACGAGGGCGAGTTCGCCGGCCAGCTCAACGTCTCGGGGGTGAGTTACGGCTCTCTCTCGTCGGCGTCCATCGGCTACTGGGTGGCGGAGCGGTTCGCCGGGCACAACGTCACGCCGACCGCGGTTGCGCTTGCGACCGACCACTGCCTGTTCTCGCTGGGTCTGCACCGCATGGAGATCTGCATTCGACCCGAGAACGCGCCGTCGCTGCGCGTGGTGGAGAAGCTCGGCTTCCGCTACGAGGGACTGCGGCGGCGGTTCATCCACATCAACGGTGACTGGCGCGACCACTTCTGCTTTGCGCTGACCGCGGAGGAACTGCCGATGGGCGTCCTCCGGCGATGGAAGGATGGCCGCGTTCCGGCTGGCGCCGGCACGGTGCCGGAGGCCGACAAGGTGACGGCGGCACATCCACTCCGACTCGGGTAAAGCACCCACGCGCGGCGCGTCGGTCTCAAGTCGAGGTTGAAGGTCTCTAACGTGTGAACATGGATCTCACGGGGGCGGGAACGGCGATCATGTTCGCGGTCGCGGCCCTGCTCTGGTTCCTGTACTTCGTCCCGACCTGGATGGCGCGGCGCGAGTATCTCGACACCGAACGAACGGCGACGCGCCTGCAGCAGACGCTCCGGGTGATGGCCGAGACCGCAGAACTTCCCGATCAGGTGCGCGTCGAGGTGACGGCTCGGGATGCCGCTCGCCACGAGCGCGTGCTGCGCGCTCGTGAGCGCGCGAAGGAGCGCCAGGCCGACCTGCTTGCGGCACGTGCGGCAGCGAGCGTGCGGGCCGCGAACCCGCCAACGCCCCGAACGGCCGCGGCCGTGTCATGGGACCGTGGCTC
>JABBOD010000056.1 GCA_019351995.1 Acidobacteriota bacterium | reverse complement strand
CCTCATCGCCCAATGGAAAGTACACCTCGTTTGGTGATCTCAGATTACCTCGCCGGAACAGAATGGTGGCCAGACTGGCGGGGCCCAGCATCGTCCGTCCTCGGGACTTCCTGAATCACGCGTCTAAACGAGGAGAGGGCCGGCTTGTCGGTCTATCAATCGAGAACAGGACGCGTTTGAGTAGACGGCGTGGTCGTGTCGATGTCGGGCTCGGTGAGGCTCTTGATCTGCACGCCGCGATCGTGCAGCTCCGCGATGGTCTGAATGGCCATGACTTCGCCGCCGGCGATCCGGTCTAGCTTGCGGATCACGAGCGTGTCGCCAGCGCGCAGGGTAGTTCAGGCAGGCGAGCCACTGGGTCGGGTCTGCGACGCGGCTGGGCTCTCCCCCGGGCGGGTGAACACGCGGACGGCCCCGTAGGCCCGGCAGCTCCGCCTCCTGGGCCTCTGTGCTTCGCTCTCGCGTCGACACTCGCGCGTAACCGATGATCGGTCAACAGCCGGCTTCCGCTCACTGACTTTTCGGTGGATAGTTTCCGGGCGTTACTGCACGGGCGTGTTGTGACCCGGTGGCGAGATCCTGGCGTCGCCCCGAATCCGGTCGTTTTCGGCCCGCATGCTCCGGCGCGACAGGAGCGATGAGAGGCCGGAGACGGGCGGTTATCCGCCGGACGTATGCCGGGGGTCCCCTTTCAGTGAAGAGGACAGAATTTTCCCGACGGGCGTCTGCGGTGGCGGACGCGGTCGGTTCGGTCACCGCGGCTCGACACTCTTCAGGGCGGCGTTGATGACGGTGACTTGATCGGGGGCGCAGGTCTTGATCGCTTCGCGTGTCACGATGAGAAGCGAAGACGCTGTCGCGGTTTCGTCGTCGATGGGGAATCGGCCGACGGGATTCCGCTCGGCGAAGCGGGTGATGATCGCGACGTCGCCGCGAACTGCCAGGGGATCCGGGCTCGTCTTGAGACACTGAGCGCCGATGCGATGGAGGGCGTCGAGCGCCACTCGAACGTCGGCCGCGGAGGCACTGCTCGTCGGGCCATACGGGCTGGCACCGACCCAGAGGTTGCCGCGCTCGACCGGCGCGCCGGCCATCACCATCGGCACCGCAACAGCCGCGATCAGCAGGGGCGGCCCGACGATCGCGAGCACCAGCGGCCAGCTCGAACGCTTGACGTCATTGGCCGACTTCCTCATATCGGGAGCACCGTCCCGCCGATGAGATCTTGTAGTGAGTACACGATCGCCGTCCAGATGCCGGTAACCATGAGGACCCCGACTGCGATCATCGTGACGCCGCCTGCGATATTGATGGCTCGGATGTGGCGCTTCAGGAAGGAAACAGCGCTGGTTGCCCAGCCGAGTCCGGCCGCGAGCACGAGGAACGGCAGGCCAAGGCCGAGGCAGTACACGGCGGTGAGAAGAGCGCCGCGCATCGCGGAGCCGGTGCCGATACTCAGGGCCGAGATCGCAGCGAGGGTGGGGCCGAGGCAGGGTGTCCAGCCCAGCCCGAAAACGATCCCGAGGAGCGGAGCCCCCGCGAGACCGGTTCGTGGTGTGATGGGCAGTTTGGCCGTGCGTTGGAAGACGCTGAACGCGCCGATGAAGACCAGTCCCATGACGATGACGACGCCGCCGAGGATGCGGATCAGCAGATCCTGCCAGCGGATCAGCCACCCGCCGAGCGACCCGAACGCTGCGCCGTAGGCGACGAATACGAGCGCGAATCCCAGGATGAAAAGGCTGACCCCAACGACCGGTCGCCAGCGGGATGTCGACGCAGTAGTCCCGGTGACATATCCAAGGTAGCCGGGGACCAGTGGGAGGACGCATGGCGATGCGAACGAGACCAGGCCGGCGAGGAGGGCGAGCGGGATGGCGACCCAGAGTTGCCCGTCGGCGATGATTCCGTTCACTTTTTAGACCCTTCCGCGAGGGCAGTGTCGATGAGGGTGCTCAGTGTCAGTCGGGTGGGGATACGCCCGAGGATCCGGGATCCGGCTCGACCCTGTCGGTCGAGCACCATCGTGGTGGGGACGGCGTTCGGGGCGATCTGACCGTGGAAGGCGAGTTGGACGGCTCCGTCTGCGTTGTCCATGATCGAGGGATACGTGATGCCGAATTTCTCAGCGAACGAGCGAGCTGTGGGCGCCGTGTCGCGCACGTTGACGCCCACGAAGACGACCCCTTCCGGGCCGTACTTCTTGTAGAGCGCCTCAAGGTCGGGTGCCTCGGCGCGACATGGCGGGCACGACGCGTACCAGAAGTTCACAACCACGACCGAGCCCTGCCAGTCGTTCGACTTCGCGGTTCCACCGGTGTCCAGCGTCCCGCTGAACGAGATCGGCGCGTGTCGTTGCGCAAGGGGAATCTCGGTGATCGTGTTGTTCGCAGTGGAGTCCTTCGAGTTGAGTGCGGGCTTCTCGGCACATCCCGAGAGGACGAGCAGAGCCAACGCAGCAGCGAGCCACGGAGCGGCGAGGCGGCGGTTCACTTGTGCACCGCCAGGACAGTCCACGATGGACCGCCCGCGTCTGCCGAGGCGATGCCTCGATCATCGGCGACGTAGATCGTGCGACCGTCGACGGCGAGGGCCTGCGCTGTCCCGGTGACGGATAACCCGGGCACCCAGCCCTGGCCGGAGGTCTGGAACCACGTGCGGCCGTTCACGGCAACGCCCGCGAGCGTGCCCTGCTGGTCGGCAGCGATCAGATACAGCGCAGGTGCGGTCGAATCGATGGCGAAGGTCAGACCATCGTCTCGGCTGACGGCCAGGCCGTCTGGCGTGGTCGCGTACAGCAGGTCGCCGACCGCGAGGAGGTCGCGTGCCACGAGCAGAGGGCCATCGGTCCAGGTGACGCCTCCGTCGAGACTTCGTCTGAGCCGTTGCGTGCCGGCGTCGTATCCGAACACATGCGGAGTCCCGCCGGACGCGGTCATGACCGCCAGACCGTGAAAGTCGGTGGTGCCCATCAGAGACACATTGCGCCAGCTCCGGCCAAGGTCGGTGCTGGTGATGAGACCCAAGTCGGGGCTTCCGAAGGTGGTCGGCGTCGTCGGTCCGGGGTGGCCTGACGCATAGGCGATGCCGTTGGTGATCGTGAACCCCATGGGATCAAAATCGAGGCCACCGATGGGGCCGACGGCTGTCGCGGACCCGGCGCCGTCGATCGTCAGTCGGAACAGGCCGACATGGGTGCCGACGAGCAGGCCGCCTCCCTTTTGGCCCGCGACGAGTTCGTGGATGTGCTCGAAGTTGAGCACCTGCCCACTGGTCGTCTGAACGCCGGGGCTGGCAGCGCAGCCCGACAGCAATACAGCAACGGCAGCAAGGCTCACCCCGCCGGAAAGGAGGGCGAGGTATCGGGCGGATCTCATGGGGTTCCGATCATAAGGAAGAGGGAGGTCTCGGCGTCGCGAGCGACGTGGTGAGCGAGTAGCATCTGCATCTCTCAGTTGGCCGGAGCACCGCTGCATGCGGCCCCGGGTTCTGGCGTCTGCGGGCCTTGCTCGTACTTGGAGAGGAACTCGGCGAGTCGTTGATCATTCGCCGTCGAGACCTGCAGTTGCACGCCCCAGGCCGATGCGACGATCGGGCTCGGTAGGTTCGCGCGGGGCGAGAGGATCTCATAGCTCTGGCTCTTGGCTTGATCTGTCAGTGCTGCGACTTCGGGGCCTGCCAGGGTTGGGCTGTAGGTCACCCAGACCGCCCCGTGCTCGAGCGAGTGCACTGCGCGACCTTCCGTGACCGGTGCTCGGTAGATTCCGCAGTTCAAGAAGACAGGCGAGTGATCTCCTCCAACCGGCGGATTCTGGGCATAGTGCCCAGGGGTTGCCGTGTGATTCCGAGTCAGCTTGGCAAACGTCTGCACCCCGGTGATGGGCTTGGTTGCCGCGTTGCGGATCGCAGCTTTGTTCGCCTGTGCCCCGACGAGGAGGACGGCGGTAACGGTGACGAGCGTGGCGAGGATGAAGGCGCCCACCCCGTAGATAAGAAGTTTGCGGCGACGTTCGCGCCGTTGGTGGATGCGGATAGTTTCAGCAGCGGCAGCCTGGCGTCCGGCCAGGCCGCTCTTCGTTCGACCCATGGTGGGTGTCCTTTTGATGAAGTGTTTGAACAAGTCAGGTTGTGACGTCGTCGACTGATCGACGGTCGACGCCGACGGATTGTCTGGGTTACAGAAGGTGCGGCAAGTCCCCGCCGAATGCGGTTGACGTACCGCGCATCGCACCGGGACGCCGAGGTCAGGTCAACGCGGTGAGCGTGTTTGTCGTTCGAGACCAGAACTCGGAGGTGGGCGATCAGGTTCGACTGATCGAAAGGACTTCGAGAGAGGGGGGTGCCGGTGGAACCAGTGCGGAAGCCTTGGCGACCAACGCCTGGACCACGCGTCGGGCTTCCGGCCGGGAGACAACGAAGAGGTGCAATGTGAACAGGAGAACCGTGATCAGCAGGGCGAGCACACACGCCGATCCGAGCATTTCGTGACCGAGATCGCATGCCCCGGTGCAACCGTTTGAAACCGACATTCCGGAGCTGGCGGATTCAGCCAGAGCGACTGCTGTGCCGGCCATCGTGAGCATGGATGAATCGGACGTCTGGGCACTGCGGCCCACGGACGTGTCAGAGGTGAGTGCGTGCATCGCGAGAAGCCCAACGAGGATCGCCGCGATCCCGAAGAACACAAGCAGCATCCGTGGCCAGCTCGTACGAGACGTCGAGACAACGGCGGAGGAAGCGAACACGCGCACGCCGTCCCTTCATCTCGAATCGGCTCAGTTCAGCGTAACTGCTAGAGCCCCCGGGTCACGTCGTCAACCGGTGCCCGCCGAACGCGAGCCAGGATCAGCACCGGAATGAGAAGCACAGACAGAACGCCTCCGCCCAAGGAAAGTGCGGCGAATCCGCTTCCTGCCACCACAACACCGGACAGGGCACCCCCGGCCGCTCCCGCGAGTGCGATCAGGACGTCGAGGTTGCCCTGGGTCCTGGCGCGGGTCGCGGTCGGCGTGGAATCGATCACGAGGGCAGTCCCGCTGATCAATCCGAAGTTCCAACCGAGTCCCAGCAGCGCCAGTGCGACAGTCAACTGCACCATCCCATCGATCGGAGCGGTCGCGGCGACAACGCCGGCGAGAAGGAGGGTGATCCCGGCGGCGATCGCGACGGGACGGCGTCCGACCTTGTCGGGCAGGATGCCCGTGATCAAAGAGGGCAGGTACATGAACCAGATGTGCACCCCGATGACAGCGCCCACCGCAGCGAGGCTCATCCCGTGGGTGCGCATCTGCACGGGGGTCATTGTCATGATGGCCACCATCGCGACCTGCGTCACAACCATTGCGGAGGCACCCACAACAAACCCCGAGTTTCGTGGGGGCTGGGCTGGAGAAAGAATAGGCGAGCGCAGCGAGAAGGAACGTTCCCCCGAGGGCTGAAATGCCGAGGGAGACAGCGATGGACCCCATCGGTGTCACCAGGTTGGGTCCCGCGACCGCGCCCAGCGTGGTCGCAACAAGGGCAATGCTCCCGCGCGAGCATGCAGAACTCGCCGCGGCACTACACGACCACACGACGACCTGTCGGAACCTCGGCCGCCCGAGCGGGAAGTTCATCCAAGGGAATCGACACGGCACCTGGAATATGCCCCGCATCGAACTCGTGGACCGGTCGCATGTCGAGCACGAACGCATCGCCCATAACGTCAGTGCCGTTCGAGGACGCGGACATCAACTGCAGCTCGGGGAGGACCTCGGACGCGACCGATTTGAGGAGCACGACAAGGCGGGCGACCTCATCGCTCGTGAGCCGGTAGAAGATCGTCGTTCTGTCCCGCCGAGTGAGAACCAGGCCAGCCGCTTTCAATACTTGAAGGTGTGACGAGACGGTCGTCAGCGTGTGTCCGGTCATCCGCGCGAGTCCTTCGACGGACTGTTCGGCCTGGGCGATCAGTTCCAACAGCTCCAGACGTGAGCCGTTCCCGATCGCACGACCCAGCTGAGCCACCTGACCGTATTCCTCTGACTTCATCCGTGTTCCTCTATTACGACGATCATTGGAATAAGAAACGGATCTACCCGGCCGAGCCCGTTGGCGGAAGCGCAGATAATCGCGGGCGACGTATAGTCAGTGGATGCTGACCATTGAGACACGGCTGGGTGTGATGAATCGGCTCGGGCGGGCGATGGCCGATTCGACCCGCTCGAGGATCCTGTTGCGACTGTTGGAGGGCCCGGGGCATCCGGCCGAACTAGCGCGGGACCTGGACTTGACACGCACTAACGTGTCCAACCATCTTGCTTGCTTGCGTGGGTGCGGCCTGATCGTGGCCACCCCGGAGGGGCGGCGAACGCGCTATGAGATCGTCGACGCTCACCTGACGCGTGCACTGAGCGAGCTGATGAATGTCGTGCTGGCTGTTGATGAGGGTGCCCCGTGTCAGAACGACACCTGTTTGGTGCCCGGCTGCTGCGAGGTGCCCGAATGACCGAGACGACGGCATCGACCCGTCCGCTTGATGTCGCACGGCGTGATCTGCTGCGCCGTCGTATCCGGTGGATCGTCGTGTTCACGATCACCTACAACGCGATCGAGGCGGTCATCGCGCTGACTGCGGGCAATGTGGCGTCGTCGGCTGCGCTGATCGGGTTCGGTCTCGACTCGGTCGTCGAGGTGCTCTCAGCAGTCGCGATCGCTTGGCAGTTTTCTACCCCGGACCCCGAGGCGCGCGAGAAGATCGCCCTCCGAGTGATTGCGATCTCATTCTTCGGCCTGGCCGCCTATGTCACCGTGGATGCTGGCCTGTCCCTGTTCGGTGTCCGGGAACCCGACCACTCCCTGGTTGGAATCGTCCTTGCTGCGGTCAGCCTCGCCGTCATGCCGGTCGTCAGCTGGTTTGAGAGGCGCACCGGCCGCGAGCTCGGGTCCGCCTCGGCGATCGCTGACTCGAAGCAGACGCTTGTGTGCGCTTACCTGTCGGCGGCGCTGCTCATCGGGTTGCTGCTGAACACGCTGCTTGGCTGGACGTGGGCCGACTCGATCGCCGCCCTGGTCATTGCCGGGTTCGCGGTCAAGGAGGGCATCGAAGCCTGGCGCGGGGACACCTGTGCGGTGCCCGTGTCAGCCTTGACCGGCGAACGAGTGGTCGAACACGACCACCACGACGACCACGCCTAGGACTCGGACCCCGACATGAGCGAGCATGACCACTCCCACAACCACGGTGCCCCGTCGAACACTAGGCGGCTGGCCATCGCGTTCGGGATCACCGCGACGATCCTGCTGGCCGAAGTTGTCGGCGCGATCCTGACGGGAAGCCTTGCCCTGCTCGTCGACGCAGCACACATGCTGACCGACGCCGGTGGGCTGCTTCTCGCTCTCTTCGCGGCACGACTGATCGCACGCGCACCGACTCAACGGCGCACCTTCGGCTATGCGCGAGCCGAAGTACTCGCCGCGACCGCGCAAGCGGCGATCCTCCTCGCCGTGGGGATCTTCGTCGTCGCCGAAGGCATCCAACGTCTGATCAACCCGCCCGCGATCGCCTCATCACAACTGATCGTCTTCGGGATCATCGGGCTCGTCGGAAACTTGGCCTCGATTACGGTGCTGTTCGGCGGCCGCGGGTCGAACTTCAACCTGCGGGCCGCGTTCCTTGAGGTGCTCAACGACGCGCTCGGATCCGTGGCCGTCATCGTCGCGGCGATCGTGATTGCCCTGACGGGCTGGACCCGCGCGGATGCCGTCGCCGCGATGCTGATCGGCGTACTCATCCTTCCCCGCACCTTCAAGCTGCTCCGCGAGACAATCGACGTCCTCCTCGAATCGACCCCGCGCGGACTCGACCTCGAAGACGTCCGCAAACACATCCTCGAACTGCCCCACGTGGAAGCCGTCCACGACCTCCACGCCACCCAGGTCGCCACCGGGCTCCCGATCCTCACCGCCCACGTCGTGGTCGATGACGGATGCTTCTACGACGGCCACGCCCCGACATCGTCGACGCGTTGCAGGACTGCGTCGCCGAGCACTTCGAAATCTCGATCGAGCACTCCACCTTCCAACTCGAACGCGCCGCCCACAGCGACCACGAACGACCCACCCACGCGTGAACCGGAGGAAAACCATGGATCTTCTCGAGCTTCAGTGCATGGCGTGTGAGGCCAAACTCAGCGGCGCGACCGAGGAGGAGCTCTTGGCCGCCGTTCAAGAACACGTCCAGGCGCACGGGCATTCTCGACCTCTCACCATCGAGCACATTCGCTCTCGATTGCAGCGCGGCACGCGCCCCGACCGGAGTGATTCGGGTCACTGATCAGGATGATGCCTCTGCCGACAGTTGAGGCGAGCGCGCGGCGTCTTTCAGGACAGGCTCTGCGGCCGCCGGGAGCTTGAGCCGGCGAAGCAGCAACGCGTTGACGGCGACGATGACGCTGGATCCGGACATCGAGATCGCGGCGATCTCCGGGGTGAGACGGATGCCGAGCCCTGTGTAGAAGATCCCGGCGGCGATAGGGAGGGCAATGGCGTTGTAGCCGACGGCCCATCCGAGGTTCTGGCGCATCTTGCGGACGGTGCCTTTGCCGATCCGGAGCGCGATGGCGACGTCGAGGGGGTCGGATCTCATCAGCACGACGTCTGCGGTTTCGATCGCGACGTCCGTTCCTGCGCCGATGGCGATGCCGAGGTCGGCTTGGGCGAGCGCGGGTGCGTCGTTGACTCCGTCGCCGACCATTGCGACCTTCTTCCCGGCGGCCTGCAGCTCGGCGATCTTTGCGGACTTGTCCTGGGGAAGAACATCCGCGATGACGGTGTCGATTTTCAACAGCTCGGCGATGCGCTTCGCTGTGGCTTCGTTGTCGCCGGTCAGCATGACGACCGCGATCCCTGCTTCGTGGAGTGCTGCTACAGCAGCGACGGCCGTTTCCCGCGGGGCGTCGGCGAGGGCGATCACACCGGCCGCTCGTCCATCCACCGCGACCAGGACAGCGGTGCGTCCGGTGGAGGCGAGTCGGTCGCGTTCCGCGAGTAGCGGGGCGGTGTCGACGTTCTCCGACGCCATCAGCTTCCTGTTGCCAACCAGCACGCGGCGGCCGTGGACGGTGGCACCGGCACCATGGCCGGGAACGTTCTTGAAGTCGGATGCTGCCATCCGAGCGGCCCCTTCAGCCTCCGCATATCGCACGACGGCACCGGCGAGAGGGTGCTCGGATTCGCGTTCGACCGCCGCGACCAGGGCGAGGAGCTCTTGGCGCGGAACGCCAGTTTCGACGAAGTCAGTAACCTCTGGCTTGCCTTTGGTGAGTGTGCCGGTCTTGTCCATGACGACCGTGTCGATGTGCGCAGAGGTCTCCAATGCGGTCGCTGTTTTGAACAGCACCCCGCGCTTTGCGCCGAGTCCGGTCCCGACCATGATCGCGGTGGGGGTGGCAAGGCCCAGAGCATCAGGGCAGGTGATGACGACCACAGTGATCGCGAACAACAACGCGGTCTGAAGAGTCGCCCCAACGAGCATCCAGGAGGCAAAGGTGGCAGCGCCGCCGATGAGCGCGACCAGGACCAGCCAGAAGGCGGCGCGATCGGCGAGCCGTTGACCGGGGGCTTTGGAGTTCTGGGCTTGTTGCACGAGGGCCACGATCTGTGCGAGCGCGGTGTCCGCGCCGATCTTGGTCGCTCGAACTCGGAGGGTGCCTGTGGTGTTGACGGTAGCGCCGATGACATCGGACCCGACACCCTTGGCGACCGGCAGGCTCTCGCCCGTAACCATCGACTCGTCGATGTCGGACCCGCCCTCCTCGACCTTCCCGTCGGTGGGGACCTTCGCACCTGGTCGCACCAGCAGCAGATCACCCACGACCACCTCCGAGGTGGGGACCTCGACAGGTTCGCCATCGCGGATCACCATCGCTCGCGGTGGCGCCAGTTCCAGGAGGGTGCGGATCGCGTCGTTCGCGCCTCCACGAGCGCGCATCTCGACCCAATGACCGAGGAGCACGAACGACGTGAGCACCGTTGCTGCTTCGTAGAAGACGTCACCACCGCCGGTCAGAGTGATGACCAGGCTGTAGATCCAACCGGCACCGACTCCGACCGCAACGAGGACCATCATGTCGAGAGTCCGTGCTTTCAACGCGCGCACGGCGCCGTCGAAGAAAATCCATGCGGAGTAGAAGATCACCGGAAGCGAAAGCACCAAGGCGAAGATGTCGTCCCGCAAACCAAACGGGGCGGGCACGGTGAAGTGGAACACCTGCCGCCCGATGGGTGACCACAGCACGATCGCGACCGACAGGACAGCCGCAACGACAAACCGGTTGCGCATATCGCGGATCATCGACTGCATCGACATCCCCGCATGGCCACCGCCATGCCCCATCGCCTCCTGACTCGTGCGCTGGACTGCTTCGTGGCCTTTGTGTTCGCTCAGCGTCGATAGTCCTTGCTCAGGCATCACGTGGCCAGCGTGTTCGCCCATCGTGTGATCCGCGGGACTTGCCGCGTCGTGTCCCGCCGGATGTTGGTGGTGACCGGCGGCCATGAGCATGTCTTCGTTCGGTCCGCAGATGTGCTGAGGAACCGACTCGCCCTGGCAATGGAACCCGCAGTCGGTGATCCATCCGCTGAGATCCGCCAGGGACGTCTGCGTCGGGTCGTAGGTCACGTTCGCGGTCTGGGAAACGGGATTCACCTCAACGGCGGTCACTCCCGGACGCCGACCCAGGGTCGCTTCCGCCACTGACTTCGAGGATGCCCATTGAAGCCCGGAGACTTCCAACACCACGGTTCTGGTCGGCGTTCGCACGAGTCTGCTCCCTTGGGCGGTCGGTTAGCTAAGATTTGCGTCGGTAGCGGCAAGCCCGGTGCCACGGCGGCGAGTCGGCGGAACTCAGACCTGTGGGGACTCGAGCGCAGCGATCCGGTCCCGGTACTCCTTGACCGACAACTCGCCCTGAGCGAGTCGGTTGTCCAAGATCTGTCGTGGCGTGATGGCGTCCGTTTTTAAAGCGATCGGCGTTGCAACGCGCCGTACGGTGGCGTACCGAACAATGAGAATGCCGGCGACGACCAAGGCAACGATGACCAGCGCACCCACGCCCCAGCCCCAATAGCCCATTGAATAGTTACCCCACATCATCTGGAACGCCTCCTCATTTCACTGAGAGGCAGATTGCCTCCTTGCGACCAGCTTCGACCTGAATCGAAGGCTGTCCCAGAGTCCAAAGTCCCGGCAACTGGGTGCATGTGGACTGTCATGCTGTGTATCCGACGACTGTCATCATTCCGGCCTCCGCGTGGTAGATGTTGTGGCAGTGTGCCGCCCACAGTCCAGGGTTGTCCGCGTCGAACTCCACGGTGAGCGACCTTCCGGGCAGGATGATGGAAGTGTCCTTGCGGGGGCCGCCGCCGCCGAGTTGGAAGGTGTGCCCGTGCAAGTGGAATGGGTGCCACATCTTCGATGTGTTCCGAATCACTAGCCGCACTCGCTCCTTCTGGGTGACCGGCATCGCTCCGGCCATCGGGTCGTTCGGATTGAAGCGATGTCCGTTGATGGCCCAGTCGTAGGCCATCATCGACCCCGACAGCGTTGCGGTCAGTTCTCGATCGACTTTCCTGGTCGGCAGACTCACCGACGCATCAGCTCTCAGCACCTCCGACGCCATCACACGCCGGTCGAGCTCGGCCACTGTCACCGCTGAGTCAGGGGCAGTTGCCGTGGCCGAGCTGCGGACTATCGCGAAGGCTCGACCCTGCTTGCCCTCTGCTTGAGCCACGAACGGGAATGCCCCGTCGCCGACGGTTACCACGACGTCGTAGCGCTCCCCCATCCCGATGAGCAGCGAATCGGTGACCATCGGTGTCACCGGGTAGCCGTCGGTGTGTGTGACAGTGAACTGGTGGCCGCCCAGAGCGACCCGGAACGCGGTGTCCCCGCCTGCGTTGATCAGCCGGATCCTCACCCGTTTCCCCGGCTGGGTGAGGTATGTCTCAGGGTCTGCTGACGGGTGACCGTTGATGAGGAAGTACGGATAGACCACATCGCCGGCATCGCCACCGAGAAGCACCGACCGAGCCCCGGACATCGTCATGCCGCCGCCCATCATCCCCGCCATGCCGCCGCTCAGATTCTTGAGCACGTCATCCGGCGTGCCCGAGACCCCGTCCAACCAATCGTCGAGGATGATCACCCATTCGTCGTCGTAGCTCAGCGGTTCGTGCGGGTCCTCGACGATCAGCGCGCCATAGAGCGCCCGGTCGAGTTGCACTCCCACGTGCGGGTGAAACCAGTAAGTGCCGGGATTCGGAGCGACGAAATCGTAGGTGAAGGACTGCCCCCGACCGATGGCCTTCTGCGTCACGCCCGGGACGCCATCCATGTCATTTCTGAGCGCCAGCCCATGCCAGTGCACGCTCGTGTCTTTCGGCAGCAGATTGTGCACGGTGGCTCGGAGGGTGTCCCCGGCGGTCATCCGGACGACCGGGGCCAGGGTGGATCCGTAGCCCCACGTATTGGCGGACACCCCAGCCAGATCGATCTGAGTCTCGTTTGCGACAAGATTCAGCTTCGTCACGCGACCGCTGCCGTTGCGTGCCACTTCTGCCGCGCGCACCGGAGCCCCCGACGGATTAACGAAGCGGGCCGGGACAGCACAGGAAGCGAGAGCGGCGAACGTGAGCGTGCCGATCCCCATCGCGACAAAGCCACGGCGAGTCACGTTGACATTGTTCATGGGATATTCGGTTCCGTTTCAGAGATGGATCGTCGTCGAGTCGATCGTTACGGCTAGCCCCTCAGACGACGAGAGTCCAAGGTCCCTCCGGCCGGTGAACTCAGCTGGTCGATAGCGGGACCTTCTCCGAAACCGTGGTCGGAACCGAGATCCCTGCGCCCTTGGCTGTCTGGGCGCGAAATCGCCGAAGACGAAGGCTGTTACCGACGACGAACACCGAGGAGAACGCCATGGCGGCACCCGCGACGAGCGGGTTGAGAAGTCCGAGCATCGCGATCGGAATCGCTGCAGCGTTGTACGCGAAGGCCCAGAACAGGTTGCCCTTGATGACGGCGAGCGTACGGCGGGAGAGCCGCACGGCGTCGGCGACGACCAGGAGGTCACTGCTGATGACGGTGATGTCGCTGGCGGAGATCGCCGCGTCAGTTCCCCCGCCCATGGCGATCCCCAGGTCCGCCGCCGCGAGAGCCGCAGCATCATTCACGCCGTCACCCACCATCGCGACGATGTGCCCCTCCGCCTGAAGCCGGGTGATCACCTCGAGCTTTCCGCGGGGCGTGACGCCAGCGTGGACTTCATCGATTCCCAGCTGCGAGGCGATGCTTCCCGCCGCGCCGGCATTGTCGCCGGTCAGCAGCACGGGACGCAGTCCGAGCGTACGGAACCGTGCCACAGCCTCTGCGCTGGAGGGCTTGAGGGTGTCGCCGATGACGATCACGCCACGGACGGACCCGTCCCAGGCCACCGCGATCGGGGTCGCACCGGACGCCTCGGCCGCCGAGATCACCTCGGCGACCGCCGGCGACACCTCGATGGACCACTGCTCGACAAGCCACGGCGCGCGTCCCGCGACGACAAGATGACCGGAGACGACCGCCTGAACACCAAAGCCGGCGTGCGCTTGGAAGCTCTCCGCCGCATCCACTGGGAGACCGCTTTCGATCGCACGGTCGACGATTGCACGGGCCAGGGGATGTTCAGACCCGTGCTCCGCGGCAGCGGCCAGGGTCAACAGCTCATCGAGGGGCGTGCTACCGACCGGAGTTACAGCAGATACCTTCATCCGGCCGGTGGTCAGGGTTCCGGTCTTGTCGAGCACGATCGTGTCGACGGTCTTGGTCTGCTCCAACACTTGGGGGCCGCGGATGAGGATCCCCAACTGCGAGCCACGTCCGGTGCCGACGAGCAGCGCGGTCGGTGTCGCGAGGCCCAGCGCGCAGGGGCAGGCGATGATGAGCGTCGCGACCGCGGGGGTGAAAGCGGAAACGAGCGATCCGCTCACCAGCATCCAGCCAACGAAAGTTGCCAGCGCGAGCCCGAAGACGACGGGAACGAAGATTGCCGACACGCGATCGGCGAGACGCTGAGCTTCAGCCTTGCCGGTCTGTGCCTCTTCAACCAGCCGGCCGAGCCGCGCCAGTTCGGTGTCGGCGCCCACTCGGGTGACCTCGATCAGCAGGCGACCGCCCGCGTTGATCGTTGCGCCGGCGACACGATCCCCGGGGCCGACCTCGACGGGCACTGACTCCCCGCTCAGCAGACTGGCGTCGACCGCGGAGGACCCCTCCAAGACGAGCCCGTCGCTGGCGATCTTCTCGCCCGGACGAACGACCACGTGATCGCCGACCACCAGGGTGGAGACCGGAACGCGCGCCTCCACTCCGCCGCGGAGCACGACAGCATCTTTTGCGCCCAGCTCGAGCAGGGCACGCAGAGCCGCGCCGGACTCTTTCTTCGCGCGGGCCTCGATGTATCGACCACCCAAGATGAAGACCGTGACCGCGGACGCCACCTCGAGGTAGATCTCCGAGGCACCGTGAGAGCCGGCACCGAACGTGAAGGTCATGTGCATCCCGGGAACGCCAGCCTGCCCGAAGAACAGCGCATAGAGGGACCACCCGAACGCCGCGATGACACCGACACTGATCAGGGTGTCCATGGTGGCGGCAAGATGACGCGCATTGATGGCGGCGGCACGATGGAACGGCCACGCTCCCCACACCGCAACCGGTGCCGCCAGGGTGAGCGCGAGCCATTGCCAGTTCGTGAACTGAAGAGCCGGGATCATCGACATCAACA
>JABBOD010000018.1 GCA_019351995.1 Acidobacteriota bacterium | reverse complement strand
CACTCGTAATGAATAGGTCGTCAGTTCGATTCTGACAGGTGGCTCCCCTAGCATCGCGAAGATCTCCGGGTTTTCAACCCTGACCCTCGGTCACCGTCACTCCCCGGTTCACCGTCGCGTCCCCCGGCATCCTCCCCAAGTCACCTCCGGGGCCGTCGGTATCACGGCGCCCGCCGTTGTGTGCCGTGGGAGAGGATCGCTGATGTGGCGCCAAGCGTCTTCTGGCGAGCGATGTGAGCCGCGGCGATCATGTTCTCGAGCGAGTCGACGGTCTCTGCGTAGCCGCGGTGAGCCCCTGGACGAAGACGGACCAGCGCACTGTGATCGGTGCCAGCCGCGACCCATCGCCCCAGAGGATCGAGGCCCGGGTCGCGCGGGAGCCGTATGACTGCACCCAGCCGTTCTGCGTGACCGCGAAGGCGTCGAGGTTCTCGGCGGAGTTGTTCGCAGGGGTCGCCCTGTCGAGGGCCGACCGGCCGCCGCCCCTCTGCGTGGCCGCCGGCTCTCAGGCCCGGCGGTAGCTTACGGGACTAGCATCGCCTCATGGTTCCCGATGTGAGGGTGGTTTCAGAGGTCGGCGTGCCGACACCCCCATCGGATGGCCTTGGCAAGCCGGTGTCGTTGGCGCCCGCCGACATCGTCATGCGCCGCCTTTTGCGGGTCGCCACCGTCGATCCCCAGGCGGCTGCGGGAGCGCACCGCGCTTTTCGTTGGTCCATCCTGGTGGCAGCAGTCCGGTGCACGATCCTGTATCTGGTCGTGCCGATCCTGATTCCCGTTGTCAGCGTCGCGCACGTCGTGGCGGTTCCTGTGAGCATCACGCTCTGCGTCTTCGCACTGGTGAACGGGATCGTGAGCGTCCGCAGATTCTGGACCGCCAACCACCCTTCGCGCTGGAAATACTCGGCGTTCATGGGCGTCGTCTTCGTTGTGCTGCTGGTCTCGCTCAGCATGGACTTCACGAGCTTGGTCTCACGATGAGCGGCGAGCAGGAACACCACACGACGGTGGAAGCCGAGGAGTGGGGCGGCGAACCTGCTGAGCTTCAGGACTCGACGAACCCGTCGAAGTTCAACACGGTTCGTGACACTCTGGCGACCGGGGTCTGTGTCGCTGCGATGGTTCTCGGTGGAATTGTGTGCTTAGCCGTCAATTTCCACTGGCTCTAGCTCGCTGGCTGGCGTCAGTGCGCGACGTGGAACCGACGACGGTGGTGAGCCGGCTTCTCGATCTCGTCGAGGATGGCGCGGGCCAGGTCGGGGGCCGAGATGACGGAACGCCCGTCGTCGTCGGTCAGCAGGATGTCGCCGCCGAGCCGGTACCTGCCGGTGTCCGGGGCTGCAACCCAGGCTCCGAACTCGGCGGGCGGGCTGAGATAGAACCAGTCGAGCGTCTCGGCCGAATGCTGCAGGGTCTCGAGTACGCGCATCCCGGTCTCGACCTCCGGCAGCACCTCGGGCGGCGGCTGGTGCGCGTTGAACAGCGTCGGTCCCCCCTCTCGGACCAGTAGGGATGAGGCTCCGCCGATCACGCCGAGACGGGTCGGTGTTCCCGTGATCCGCGCGATCAACTCGTCCACGAGTCCCTCTTCCTTGCCCACCATGTCGCCACGTGGCGAGACTGCTTCGATCACAACGTCGCTGCCGGGAACGACCCGATCCAGAATGTCGGGGTCGAGGGCAGAGCCGGTGACGTACTGGACTCCCGCGATCGGGCCCGTCGGTGCCGTGCGGCTGACAGCCACAACGTCGTGCCCCCGCAGCTGGCCTTCGGCGGCGACCGCCGCTCCTGCGTATCCCGTGCCGCCGAGAATGGTGATGCGTGCCATGAGGTGTCCTTTACTCTCTATTGGAAACCAAGCTAGAGTACGTCGCATCCGGTCGGCACGGAAGTAGGCACTTCAAGGTAAGGAACGCACATGACGGTGAGTATCAACGGCTGGGATCCGTACAACCGGGGCTGCCCGTCGCGGCGCCTACTCGACCGCATCGGCGACCGGTGGACTGTCCTGATCGTCGGTGCCCTCGACGATGGCCCGCAGCGCTTCACCGCACTCGCGTCTCGCGTCGACGGCATTTCGCAGAAGATGTTGACCCAGACCCTGCGATCTCTCGAACGCGACTCCCTCATCACGCGCACGATCTACCCCGAGATGCCCCCGCGCGTCGAATACGAGCTCACGGCGCTGGGGCGATCACTCCAGGAGCCGCTGCGCGCCCTGGAGGAGTGGGCGGTCGCGCACATGACCGAGATCGCGGCTCGCCATGATGAGCACGAACCGGCTTGAATGAGCTGCTCTCCTATGCTTTGACGCTTGCGTCCAACAACCCCTCGAGTCGGGAGTAGCTCGTCTCCATGCCGCCGGTCATGCCGGTGGCGAGCACGGCATCTCGCATCTCGGCGTTCGCGTAGGTGATGACGAGCGAGAGCAGCGTGCCGCCCTGCACGGGGGTGAGGGTGAGTTCGTTGAGGGTTGCCGGGAAGTCCGTGCCGATCATCGCCTCAGTGGTGACGGCGCGGTGAGGCGCCTCGCTCTCGAGCAACTCGCCCGTGAAGCCGAAGCCCTCACCGCCACCGACGGGCTCCCACCGGTAGCGGTAGCTGTCGCCGACCTTCGCCGCGGTCTCGCAGACCGGCATGGTCCAGCCGTCGGGGCCGAGAAGCCACCGCTTCATGAGCTCGGGGTCGGTGTGTGCACGCCAGACCTGGTCGATGGTCCCCCGGATGACCCGAGCCACCCGCACCTGCGTGTCGCTGAGAATCTGCGCCTCCGCGGCACGGCCGTCGGCAAACTCGGCCAGGTCGGCGAGTACCGCGTCGATCTGGGACATCGCCTCCCGTGTTCCCTCGAGCACCCCCATCGAGAGGAGTTGCTCGAGCTGTTCGAGGGAGTCGACGCGGGCGACGGTGGTGAGGCGCGATCCCGTCGCCGTCTGCTCGAACGCGAACGCCATGTGGGTGGCCGGCAGGTCCGTGTTCGGAGCACCCGATTCATCCGCGAACCAGTCGACGACCTCGAACGAGCGGAGGGCGTCCACGTGCGTCCACTCCCAACATCCGTAGTGCGCGTCGCCCTCGGGCCCGGTCATCCGATACACGCTGCGACCGCCGACGGCGACGTCGTGACGAAGGAAGGTTGCCGGGTAGGTGGGCGGACCCCAGAAGCGCTCGAGTTGGCGCGGATCCACATATGCACCCCAGAGCCGGATGACCGGCGCCGCGAAGTCAGCGACGACGGTGAGGGTGAGCTGGTCGAGATCCGTCTCGACGGAGGTGACGGGCATGATGAACCTTTCCTAGTGAGTGTCGTCGAGCACGAGGTCGAGACGGTCGATGCGCGAGCGCCAGAGCTGCTCGAACTGGTCGAGGAGGCGCTGTGCCTGACGGATGCGCGCCAGGTCGCCCCGCACCATCCGCTCCCGGCCTCGTGGTTGCTTCGTCACGAGCTTCGCCTCCTCCAGCACGGCGACGTGCTTCTGCACGGCCGCAAACGACATCGCGTACGCGTCAGCCAGCTGCGAGACCGAGACCTCCTCGACCAGCGTGCGGCGCACGATGTCGCGTCGCGTCGCGTCGGCGAGCGCTCGGAAGATCCGGTTCACCTCGTCGTCGCTGAGTTCCTGTCGTACAACCATTTGGTTGTAAAATACATCGACATGCTCCTGGCCGCAAGTGCTCGTCGTCGGCGCCGCAGGCGTGCCGTCGACCGGTCGATTGCCGTCAGCGGGCTACCCGGTAGCGAAGAGAGAGGACTCCCGACGTGAAGCGGTGGCTTTCGACGAGTTCGAGGTCGACTCGGTGCCGGTTGTGGGGGAAGAACGGAATGCCTCCGCCGACCAGCACGGGGTACACCCTGACTCGGTATTCGTCGATCAGACCCAGCGCGGCGGCTTCGGCGGCGAGCGTCGCGCCGCCGATGGCGATATCGCCCGTCTCCGGCTCGGCTCGTAGCCGTTCGATCTCCTCCGCCAGGCCACCGGTTGCCAGACGCGCTGCGCCCTCCACCACCGAGAGCGTGGTGGAGAAAACCACCTTCGGAAGCGGCTTCCAGATCGACGTCCACTCGCGCTCCGATTCGTCCAGCGTCGGATCCTGGTCGGCGGTCTCCCAATACAGCATCGTCTCGTACAGCCGTCGCCCCAGGAGGTGGACACCGACGTCTCGAGCCTCATCGATGACGAATCGAAAGATCTCCTCGTCGGGCGGAGGCGAGGCGATGTTGCCGTCCGGGTCGACGATATAGCCGTCGAGTGAGACGCCCATCGAATAGGTAACTCGGCGCATGGCATGACCTCCATCGGCAATGGAATGAGAGTAGTACCGCGGCTGACATCCGGTCTCCACGCCGGGAGCAGCGCTGTCGTGGTTGATGGGAGGATGACGAAATGGCGCAGGACATGACGCCGCGGCGGCGTGACGTGGTGGATGTCGAGCTGTGTGGTGGGGTGGAGAAGCGTCACCTGGAGCTGGTCGGCTATGACGACCATTGGCCTGCTGTTTTCCGCGATCACGAAGATCGGATTCGGAGAGCACTTGCCGGGATGGTCATTTCTGTCGAGCACATCGGATCGACCTCGGTTCCCGGCCTGGCCGCGAAGCCGATTGTCGACCTCGTCGTCACCGTCGTGGACATCACCGCCGAGGAGGACTACCTCGATCCTCTTGTTCAAGCCGGCTACGAATTACGAGTCCGGGAGCCAGGGCATCGAATGGTGCGCACGCCGGCCCGAGATGTCCACGTGCACATCCTCGGTCGAGATGATCCTGCCTTTGGCGAGTACCTTCTCTTTCGCGATCACCTGCGCGTCGACGCCGATGACCGTGACCTTTACGAGCACACCAAACGGGCTCTGCTCACCGAGGACTGGGATGACATGAATGCTTACGCGGAGGCGAAGACGGACGTGATCACCGCGATCAAAGCACGCGCACGCGGCATGGCTCACTAGGGATCCGGGCTGAAGATCTCGTGGATGTTGGTGTCGAAGAAGGCGGCGAGCCTGAACGCGAGCGGCAAGCTGGGGTCGAACTTGCCCCGTTCGATCGAGATGATCGTCTGCCGCGAGACGCCGAGTGCGGCGGCCAGCGCCTCCTGAGTCAGCCCGCGCGCCTGGCGAAGCTCGAACAGCGAGTTCTTCAACTCTCCGACCGCGCCTGGCGAAGCAGCACCGCGTAACGGACCCAGAAGTCGATCACCGTGCACGCCACGGCGACGAAGATCCACAGGGCCGCCGGGAGCCCGTGCGCGAACAGCGCGATCGCTCCGGCGGCGAGGCCCAGGATCAGACCATCGATCATCGTCGCCGATCGCGCGCGCTCGGCGAGCGATCGTTCAACGGAGTCATGCTCCGAGCTACGGGTGTGCGCTTCGCGTCGGCGCTTGATCGCGTACGCTCCGAGTCCCCCCGCCACGACGATCAAGGGCGCGACGACGGCGAAGATGCTCGGTCCGGGCTCATTCTCCCCAGACACGTCGGTAGCGATCACGTCCGCCACCCCGATGAGAGCCCAAATGCCGACGATCAGGATGAGCTGCTTTTTCATGGTGACCCTTTATGTCAAACGTGCTTGACATCACGGTAGCGATCTCCCAGCCAGATGTACAGCGTGTTTGACAGCGGTTGGTGCAGACGGGCTCACTTCCGGGCGTGTCCGAGCTGTCAGGGCGTCGACCTCGACATGATCCACGCCAACAGGTAGCTGCGCGAGTCGGCGTCGTCGATGAACTTCGCCGGAAGGGTGCGGGCGGTCGCCAGAGCGGCCGACGCCTGTCGGCTGCCCTCCAGCGCCGAGTACATCAACAGGTAGTCGCCGAACTGCACGTTGACGCCCGACGGGGTTGCCTCGGTGATGTTGCGGGCGATGCGGGCCGGGTCGCCGGCCAGGTAGCCGGACGCCGGGCTCATGGGGATCAGTTGGATGCCGAGTTTGGCGTTCGGGTCGGCGCTGAACCAGGTCGAATAGTCGCGCTTGGCACCCCAGTTGATGCCCACGACGCTGTGGTGGTATCCGGAGTAGACGGGCGCCTGGGTGTCGAAGTTCGTCCAGTACGCCTTCGCGGACGCGGTTTCGGCTGACAGCATCCACGTCGCCTCGGTTTGGAGCTGGGTGTTGCCGGTCGCGGTCGCCCACAGGCCGAGTCCATTCCAGGCGTCAACGGCCTCGGAGCTGGACTCCTGGTTGTTCCCGTCGGCAAAGGGCGAGTAGCCGGAGGCCCAGGAGTGGCCCGCGTACGCGTCAAACACACGCCGAGTCGGGAAGTTGGACGACGCACCCGGCATCGCGATGTCCGCGGCGAGCAGATTCATCACGGGCTCGAGCCGGGAGGTGATCGTCGGCTCATACCGCGCGGCGATCCCGGCGGCGTAGAGGAAGTAGCCGTAGTGGAAGTGGTGGTCGTTGAACTGGTCGGACCCGAAGGAGGCGGTCAACCCCACCACCCCTTTCACGGTCGGGTCGTAGACGAAGCATTGGGTGGATCGCGTGGTGCAGCCGTGCGGTTCCGTCCAGGTCACGAGCGCCGCGTCGAGTTTGCTCTGGGCCTTTGCCGCGGAGCCGGTGTCGCCGAGTTCGCGCGCGAGCATCAGGAGGTTGGCGAGTCGGTACAGGGCTTTGCCGCCGAAATAGCTGTCCGTCGGCAGCGGCGTCGTGGACGCGAGATCGCGAGCCAGTTGGGAGGTCAGCTCGGACTTGTCGGCGCCCGAGAGCTGGCCGAGTTTCAGGTTCCCGTTCGGAGCGACTTTCGTCGAGGTCCATGACAGCGTCGACCCGGAGCACAGGGACAGCGTCCCGTAGACCGACGGGTAGCCGCCGAGCGAACAGTGGCTCGGGGTGACGAGCCCCCCCTGTTGGTGGGGCATGGCGGCGACCATGGTCTGACCGGTCGAGTGGTAGCGGAGCGTGGTCGTCACTGTCGCGGAGTCGACCCGGTAGCTCGCCGAGACGCCGGTCAGCGCCGAGACGTGCTCGCCGAACTTCGTCGGGTCAGCTCCGGTGGGCGCTGCGAACAGCTCGAGAGTCTGCCCCTTCGTCAGGCGCAGCTGGGTTCCGGCAAGGGCGCCGTCGGTGATGAGCCCGTATCCAGTGCCGCCGACGGTGGCGGACTTCACCGCTCCGGAGCCATCGAATCGGGTCCCGAGCGAGACGGTTCCGTCGCGCAGGGCGGTGTAGCTGACCACCGGGGATCCCTCGGCGATGACGACAGACCCGATCGGGGCACCACCGGCATCCTTTTGTTGGACGGTCACCGATGCCGCGTCGTAGGCGGTGATGACGCTCGAGGCGGACCCGTTGGTGACACCGATCGCCGGCGAGAACCCACCGTTGATCGTGTTGGCACCGGTGGTGATGGTCGGCACCCCGAGCGCGAACCCCGAACCGGTCAGCGCGAAGGAGAGGGGGAGCGGGAAGACGGGTTGCGGTACGTCACCGAACACCAGGCCGGAGAACCAGCGGTTGGTCGGCGGGATGAGGTGTGCGGCGAGGCGCGCCGTCGGCATCGGTGCCACCGAGCGATGCGGAATGCTTCCGGTCGCCGCATCAAGCGCGGGCCCCGATCCGCTCGGGCGTGCCGTCGATGGGCTGGAACTGCAACCCGCCAGGGCGAGCAGGAAGACGACGAGCGCTGCGGAGACCGCCGGGATCAACGTGCGCCGGGTCACAGGTGCAGTTTCTGCAGCAGGGTGATGAACTGCACGCGGAGTCCGCCGAGCAGCCCATCGTCTTTGAGATGAAGAGTCGCCTGCACCGGTGTCCCTGGCGCGGCGAGTCCGTTGTCCTTGCCGAGCTTGAGTTGCGGACTCGTCACGCGGATATCGGCGATGGCCGTGCCGTTGCTGGCGGTGGTCACCTGGATCAGTGACACCGTTCCGCTGAGCTGCTGCTGGTCCGGCAGCACCAGATCAACCTGGGCACCCTTTCGAATGCGCGAGAAATCGTAGGAGTCGATCTTGAACTTCGCCTCCACATACAGCGAGTCCGCTCGATCGATCGTCGCGAGCGGGCTTCCGGCGCTCACGAAGCCGCCCACTTGCGCCCCCAGTGTCTCGATGACGCCCGGCTGTGTGGCAGTCAGAGTGAGCATTCCGCCGGATGCGACCGTGTACGACTCGTTCGCCGGGATGCCGCCCTTGATCGCGGATGCCGCGGAGACAGCGGCGCTCTGAATGGTCATCAGGGGCTGGCCCTTGGTGACCGAATCGCCCTGCTTGACCTTCTCGTCGACGACGGTGCCCGCGTAGTCGGAGCCGACGGAATAGGTGATCGCCTTGACGGACGCGGTGCTGCTGGCGATCTCGGTCTGGCGCACGCTCAACACGAGCGTCGCGCCGAGAACGATCAGGATGACGGTGATGAGCCCGATCACCAGGCGGAAACGATTAGCCCAGGTCATGAGATGGCCTTTCCTGCTTCGTCGAACATGGGTCGGAGGCGTGTGCTGGGGACCGCGGCAACGGGGTGCCCGAAGCTTGCGGAGAGGGCGGCATGGGGCGCGGGGGATCGGCGAGACACGTGGGCTTCGCGGAAGGCGGTCACGATGAAGACACCGAGCACGATCGTGTTCGTGACATTCCAGGCTGTCGCGAGCGTGACGGTCTGGTTTCCGTAGTCCTTCAGGATGCCGACGATCGAGGTGAGGAACACGAAAGCGAAGAAGAGCACCTGCGGAATGATGAAGTTGAAGGGCGAGACCCTCGCGCCGCCGGATCCGGTGGCGACCCACTTCTGCTCCCGCCCCGAGAACACGTTGAGGAACGCGCGAACGTAGATGGGGAATGACACCGCCGCCATGACGAGAGTCTCAGGTCGGAACGAGCCCATGGTGTGGAACGCGAGCAGGATCTGGATGCCGTAGAACCCGGCATAGAAGAGCAACCAGGTGATCCAGGTGACCGTGAGGTTGACCGGACGGAGATCGAAATAGATCTCCAGAGGGGGCACCATGATCAGCAGCAGCGGCGTGATTCCGACGAGGTAGTGGGTCGCCGTCACGAAATACTGCACCCGTTGGTCGATCGTGAGTTTCGTGCGGGGGCTGAAGGGATTCCGCTGCAACAGGATCTCGAAGCCGCCGGACGCCCAGCGCAACTGCTGCTTCGTGTATGCCTCGATGGTCTCCGGTGCATCCCCGACGGCGAGCGTGACGGCGATGTAGATCGAGCGCCAGCCGAGTTCGTGGAGCCGGAGCGAGGTCCAGACATCCTCCGACTTCGAATCGGTGACCATGCCGCCTATCGAGTCGATCGCCGTCCGGCGAAAGATCACGTTCGTGCCGACGCAGAACGCCGCGTTGAAGCGGTTCCGGCCGGGCTGGATGAAGCGGTAGAAGACGGACTGCATGAAGCCGGCACCTCGGGAGATGAGGTTGTTCATGTTGCCGTAGGCCTGCGGCGTCTGCACGAAAGCGACATTGTCATCGATGAAGAACGGCACCGTCTCGTACAGGAAGTCGGGGTCGGGGACGAAGTCGGCGTCGAAGATCGCGAAGAACTCGCCGGTCGACAGCGTGAGTGCGTGGTTGACGTTGCCGGCCTTGGCGCCGTTGTGCGTCAACCGACGCACGTAGCGGATGCCGAGGTCCGCGGCGAGATCGCGCACGTCATCCGACCCGCCGTCGTCGAGGATCCAGGTCAGGTGCTGGCCGCGCATGGCGAGTGTGGCACTCGCGGTCTTCGCGATCTTCGCGAGCGGCTCGCCGTAGACCGTGATGAAGACATCCACCGCGAGGTGGCGGCTTTCCAACTGCATCGGCCAGTTCTGCGGAGTCGGTTTGACGCCAGAGCGGACGACCGTCGCCGCATCGAAGAGGCGTTCCTGTGAGTGGTGAAACGCAAAGCTGCGAGGGTCCTGACCGCCGGAGAGGATGGTCCACATCGAGACCAGCGACTGCACAACCAGAACGAGTTCGGCGGTGATGACGATGCTGTACGGCAGCCAGTCGCCCCGGTTCGCCGGGTTCAGGAGGAATCCGGTGTACGCCAGCACACCGGCGGCGGCGACGAGTACGAACAGCAACAGAGTAGGAGACTCGACAGCCGAGTTCTCGACCTTGCGGGCAAGCGGCGCCTCCTCGGTGCGGCGAGGCCCTCGGTACGGTTTGTTCTTCCAGCTTGTGGCCATGGTGCGGTTCCTTTCCGGGGCGGGCTGCCGCGAAGGCATTCCTGTGCACGGGACGGTGGCACGGCGTCTTTGGCGCATGCGGCCGGATCGGACGATCCGGTTCATCAGCGACGATGCTGGCGTCGATCAGTCAGAGAACCCATTACCGGGGACCGGGGTAAGGGCGACCAGACGACGCCGGTGGCGAAGAAGGACAGCTAAGCGCGGTTTGCCGGCCAACACCAGCATTCTGAAAGAAATTGGCCCTCTCTCGGGGGACATTGGGAGGAATCTTGGACGTCGACAGGCGGCAGTTCGTCCGAGTCCGACGTCAGAGCGTGCCCGTTGCCCACTGCAACAGGAGGCTCGTCACCCCGACGAGCGCCCACAGGATCGCCCCGAGAAGCAATGGGCGGTGACCGGCCGCGCGAATCGTCGCGACGCGGGTCGACAGCCCGATGCCGGTGAGCGCCACCGTGATCATGAACATGGCGGCGGAGTTCAGCACGGGGTGCCAGCTCGCCGGGATCACCCCGATCGAGTTGATCGCACTGGCCGCGATGAAGCCGACGAGAAACAGCGGAACGAGCCGCCGCCACGGCAACCGCGCTCTCACCGTCTGGCCGTCTGCCGTGGTCGCTTTCCGTGCGGTGATGGCCGACAACGCAAGCGAAATGGGGATGATCATGAGCGTGCGGGTGAGCTTGACGACCACGCCGTATGCGCCGGCTGCCGCCCCGTATGTGTAGGCGGCCGCCACCACCGAGGAGGTGTCATTGATCGCGGTTCCCGCCCACAGCCCGAAGGCGTGCTGGCTGAGCCCGATGAGGTGCCCGAGGGTCGGATACAGCAGAACCGCGGCGATGTTGAAGGTGAAGATGGTGCCGATCGCGTAGGCGACCTCGGCCTCCGTCGCGCCGATGACGGCCGTCGTCGCGGCGATGGCGGAGGCCCCGCAGATCCCCGTTCCGACCCCGATGAGCGTTCGGACATCGCCGGTCACGCCAAGGAGCCTCCCGAAGAACCAGGCTCCGCCGAGTGCCACGACGAGTGTGCCCAGCATGACGGGAAGCGAGGAGGTGCCGACCGTGAGCACCTGAGTGAGCGACAGCCCGGAGCCCAGAACCACGATGCTCGCCTGCAGCACCCGCTTTCCTGCGAAACCGGCACCGGCACGGATGGCCGCCCCTGGACGGATCAGCGCCGCGAGCAACGCACCCATAACGATGCCGAAGACGGGGCCGCCGACGACGGGCACGAGTGCGCCGAGCCAGGTGGCGAGCGCGGCGACGAGAACGACGAAACCCAGCCCGGCGAGTGCGCGGGGCGCGCGGGGACGGGCGTCACCCGCGGTCGCTCCTGATGCGCCGTGGGGGAGGGGAGAGGTCATGGGGGCTCCTGTGATCGTCTCCAGCCTCGCGTCGATCGCCCGTGCGGGATAGCCGGCAAAACCTCCGCAGCTCATAAGCTGGACTTATGCCATCAGCGGACCAGCGGCTCCCCGACCTCGCGGCGCTCGCGCTCTTCCTCGCCGTCGACGATGGTGGCAGCGTTGGTGCCGCCGCACGTCGCTACGGGATCACCCAGTCCGCGGCGAGCCAACGGCTGACGGCACTCGAACGAGAGCTGGGGGTGCGACTACTCGAGCGTGGACCCTCGGGATCCTCGCTCACCCCGGCCGGCCGTGTGGTCGGCGAATGGGCGTCGTCGCTGGTCCGTGCTGGCAGGCAGTTCGCCCACAATGTCGGATCACTCGCGGCCGGGACGACCGCACGTCTGCGCGTCGCGGCGTCCATGACGGTAGCGGACTACCTCATGCCCGGGTGGCTGAACTCGCTGCACGCGCTGCTGCCGGAGGTCACCGTCTCTCTCGTGCCGACCAACTCCGAACGCGTGACGGAGCTCGTGATCGCCCAGGAGGTCAGCCTCGGATTCGTCGAGGGCCCCGATGCCCCCGCGGGAGTGCGCTCGCGCACCGTCACCCGAGACTCTCTTGTGGTCGTGGTGGGAGCCACGCACCCCTGGGCGAGCCGTCGCTCGCCGGTTACCGCGCACGAGCTTTCCCGCACGGCGCTCGTGCTCCGTGAGCCGGAATCCGGCACGAGGCAGGTTCTTGATCGCGCGCTCGCCGCGAAGTCCCTCTCCGCGACAGCGGCCATGGAGTTGGGCTCACCCACCTCCATCAAGCAGGCACTTGCGGGTGGGGTGAACGCCTCGGTGCTGAGCCGCCTCAGCGTTCGAGACGAGGTCGACGCCGGCACGCTCGTTCTGGTGGAGACTCCCGAGTTGGATCTCCGCCGCGATATCCGTGCCATCTGGCGCAGTGGGAACTCTCCCAGCCAAGCCGCCGGGGCACTTCTCCGGCTCAGCTTGACGAGCTGACGACGCGGAGCGCGCGGCTACCCTGGACCGCGTGAGCCGTTCTCTGATGGGTGCCGCCGCTCTGCTGGCGCTACTCCTGCTCGCCGGGTGCAGCGGAGGCCAACAGCGCACCGGTCAGACGGAATCCGCGTCGACGACCGCCACCCCTACCCCGGCCGCGCTCATCGACCCGATCGCCGGGCTGAGCTTGGCGCAGCGGGTCGGCCAGCTCTTCATGGTGGGCACGTCGGCATCCGCTGCGCAGCAGGTCACCCTCGATGCGATCTCGCAGCAGCACGTGGGGAGCATCTTTCTTTCCGGTCGGTCGTCGGCGGGTGTGGCCGCGACAGCGGGGGTGGTCTCCGCGTTCACGTCGCTCGTGAACCCGGCGACCACCGGTGGCGAGCCCCTGCTGGTGGCAACCGATCAGGAGGGCGGCGAAGTGCAAGTCCTGCAGGGAGCCGGTTTTTCGAGGATCCCGAGCGGTGTCGAGCAGGGCAGGATGACGAGCGAGGGGCTGCAGGCGTCGGCACGTACCTGGGGCGCACAGTTGCGATCCGCGGGTGTGAACATGGACCTCGCGCCCGTCGTCGACCTCGTCGCGTCGGCGCAGGCGGCCGCGGGGAACCCGCCGATCGGCGCGTTCCAGCGCGAGTTCGGGTACGACCCGTCAACCATCGAGTCGCACGCGAATGCCTTCCGGGCCGGGATGTCGGCGTCGGGCGTCGAGACGGTCATCAAGCATTTCCCGGGCTTGGGTCGAGTCGGCGCGAACACCGACACCCGCAGCGGCGTGACGGACACCGTGATCGGACGTCACGGTGCGGATGTCGGCATCTACCGGAGTGAAATCGCCGCGGGCGCGCGCTGCATCATGATCTCCTCGGCGATCTACACGCAGATCGACGCCTCAGCTCCGGCGATCTTCTCCCCGAGCGTTGTCGGAGACCTGCTTCGCGGCCAGCTCGGCTTCGACGGGCTGGTCATAAGCGACGATCTCTCGGCTGCAAGACAGGTGGCCGCCTGGACGCCCGCCGACCGGGCGATCCTCGCCATCCAGGCCGGTACCGATATCGTGCTCGTCTCGGCGGTTCCGGCCCTGGTGCCTCAGATGGTGGATGCCGTGCTGGCCAAGGCGCAGAGCGATCCGGCCTTCGCCCAGCTCGTCGACACGGCGGCCCGGCGGGTGGTGACCCTGAAATCGTCGCTCGGCTCGCGAGCCGCTGACGCCGTCAGGCGGCACCCGTCAGGCGGCGCCGTCGGAGTAACGAGGTGACCGCCACGGACCCGGCGACGGCGAGCATGGTGGGGATGAGCAGTGCCGGCCCCTGGTTGGTGAACTCGATCATCAGCACGATCGCGGTGAGCGGCGCTCGCATGCTGCTGGCGAGGAAGGCTGCCGCAGCAATGAAGGCAAAAGCCGCGATGGGGGAACCCGGCCACAGTTGATTCCACAGGATCCCGGTCGACGCTCCGAACGCTGCGCCGATCGCGAGAGAGGGGGTCAGGGTTCCGCCCGCGGCACCCGCCCAGATCGTTGCGCTGGTGGAGCCGATCTTGAGAAAGAACAGGGTCGCGATGATCAGCAAGGGGGAGACGCCATCGAACGCGATCTGGCCGAGCGACCGCCCGTTGCCCAGGATGGCGGGGAACGCGACCGCGGCGAGTCCGATCACCGTGAACACCACGGGCATGACGACGAGAATCGTCCAGCCGGAAGGTCGATGGTCTCCGGCGAGACGGGCAAGCGCGACGAAGCCGATGGCCGCACCCCCGATCACCGGGCCGGCGATCACCGCCCACACGGTGAGCGACGGCGTCAGCGTGAACTGCGGCAGGTGGTAGAGCGGGGTTGTCGGCACCACCAGGCGTGCGACGAGGGCCGCGATGGCGGAGGTTGCCAAAGCGGGGAGAGCGGTCGCGAAACTCAACTCGGCGAGGAGGATTTCGACCGCGAAAACCGCACCACCGAAGGGCACGTTGTACACCGCGGCCAGCCCAGCACCGGCGCCGCAGGCGACGAGGATCCGGCGTTCGCGTGCCGTGACGCCGGCCTTCTCCGTGATCCAGTCGGCGAGAAACGCCCCGAGTTCGCGAGGAGCGACTTCGCGACCGATGGATGCGCCGAGACCGACGACGACGATTTGCAAGGCGGCGTTGGCGAGGGTCGACACCGCCGGCATCCTGGCACCGCCGGCCGCCTGTTCCACGGACACGACGGGTTTGCCCCAGCGACGAAGCGCCCACCAGCCGAGCGCCCCGACCACACCCGCGATCGCCAGGACCCAGACTCGTCGCCACGGGTCGGTTCCCAACAGACCCTGCAAGAAGGTGCCGGAGGAATAGCCGTAGGCGAACTCTTCCAGCGCATGAAGACCCAGGGAGACGAGGAGCCCGCTCAGCCCGCTGCCCAGACCGACAAGACCCGTGACGATCACCAGGCGCAACAACCACCGAGCACTGCGGCGACGGGCGATGTGCACCCCTCGATCGTAACAACTGCCGTTATTGGTGGTTCTCTCGCGCACCGTCGGGGTCCACGCCGGGGTGGCGTCGTCGGAGGCGGCTGACGACCTGCCAGGAGATGATGCCGATCACGACCACAGCTCCGACGACGATGGCGGTGTCCTGACCGACGGTGCGGGCGACGACCTCGTATGACTTGCCGGCGAAGAAGCCGAGCAGGACGTAGATCGTGCCCCAGACAATTCCCCCGGCGGCATTGAACACGACGAACCGCGGGTACGGCATCCGAGATGTCCCGGCGAGAGCGGGCATGACCGCGCGGAAGAACGCGACGAACCGGCCGAGAAAGACGGCAAGGCCACCCCGCCGGCGCAGGAAATCCTGAGCCCGATCGAGCCTGCCGCGGCGCTTGGCAAGGACTCTCAGGTTCAGCAGTGCCGGTCCGAAGTGTTTGCCGACCTCGTAGCCGACCGTGTCGCCGACGATCGCCGCCAGGACGACGATCGGGAGGATCAGCCAGAGCGGGACGTGGCCGAGGCTCGCGAGAACACCGCCGAGAACCGCTGCCGTCTCGCCGGGAATCACGAATCCGACGAACAAGGCGTCCTCGGCGAAGACCAACAGCCCAACGAGCGTGCCCGCCAGGGCAGGATTGATGTTCAGGATCCCCGCGATCAGGTTGCTCATGCCACCTCCTGCACCGCCGCGGACGCCGAGTTCATGAACTCAGCCCCACGCGCCCCCCGGCGCTTTCACGACCTCGACCGGTGTGTACGCCCAGTGGCTGCCGTTGGCATAGTGGCTGCTCGCCCAGGGGGAGGACCAGATGGCCGATTCGATTCGGTTGGTCGGTGCGTTGGAGTCGAATCCGGCGGCGATGGAGCCGAAAATCGGTCGACGCAGGTTCTCTGCCAGGAACTGCGCCGCGATCTGCAGATTTGCGTAGCTCCCTGTTCCGCCGCCACCGCCCGAGCCGAGGCCGTTGTTGAGCGGGTTGTTGCGGTTCCACCAGTCGTTTGCGCCGTTCTCCTGGCGCATCCACCGGGTAAATACGGTCACATTGCTATCGGTGACCGGGAAGCCGCCGTCGAGCAGGACCAGCTTCGCCCAGTCGTAGTTCGTGCCACCGGAGATGTAGGTCTGGTAGCCGGCCGTTGCCGAGTAGTCATCCCGCGCCCCTGGCACCAGGTTTGCGCTCGCCGAGATATCGAGCTTCTGCGAGTGCGTCAGGATGTACGCGGCCAGCTGATCAGGCGCTTTGGGCGGAGCGACAGCGAAGATCGCGGTCAGCGAGAAGGCCGTGATGGCCGCACCGACCACGATGTGCGTGGGATGAAAAGTCATAGAGAAGCTCGTAATCCTTCGCCTGCATGCTACCAAACCGCCTGCAAGCCGGCTGAGAGAGTTTCCCGCCACGTTCCTCTGGGGCCGATGGACGCCCCCATTCCGGGGGAGAAACACCCGGTTGAGGGCCATTTTGCGCGCCACCGACTTGATTCGGTTCGCTCGGAGGCGTAGCTTTCGAGCACGGCACCGCTCCGGGGGGAGGGGCGTCGAGCTGAGCTTGGTCCGGGGGGACTTGACCATGAAACGTCCTGTGATTTTGGGCACCGTGTTCGCCACGGTGTTCGTGCTTGCCCTGCCGTTCGTCGGTGGAGGTGGTCCGTCGTTCCTGCAGACCGATCGCGCGGCAGGTGTTTCGATGTCGATCCTGCCCGTTGCGGCGACGTCCGAGGTCGCCACTGGCGTGTCACGCGTGAGTGACCCTGCCGCCGCGCTGGCGGCCGTGACCATCCCGAACTCCGCCATGGTGAGCGTTGCTCCCGCCGCGGCCGCCTCGAACGCCGTGCTCACCGGCGACTCGGAGCACATGGCTCAGAAGCCGGTCCCCGTCGTCGTACAGCCCGCCGCTCCCGCCACCAACGCGGGCACATCGTCTGGCGGCGGCGGCACGGCAACGTCGCCACGATCCGCCGCTCGGGCGCCAGGCCAGTCCTGCCCCGGTCAGGGTGGCGGTGGCGGAGGCGCGCCCGGCATCACCGACAGCCTCGGCCAGGGGATGATCACGGGCACGACGACCTCCGACATCCAGTCGTTCTCGTCCACGATGAACCTCATCCGCGCCCAGAACTGCCTGCAGGCGATTCCGTCCAGCAACTTCCGGTACGACCCCTGCATGGAACAGCGTCTGTTCTGGATGGCCGAGGACCCCAGTCTCGACCCGTCGAGCGCGTGGGGCCACATCGGCTCCGTCCGCAGCGATGGCGTGCCATCCCGCGGCTGCGACGGCAACCTCGCGGGCGGATCGGGGAACTCGGGCGCGACGGTCGCCACCAAGTGGTGGAACTCGATTGAGCACCGGCTCTCCCTCTACCGTCCCAGCTACACCGGCAGCACCGCCGGCGTCTGCATCTACTTCGCCATGAGCCACGGCGGCATCCCGAACGAGCCGTCGAGCTTCACGCGCGCCGCGGCCTACTGGGGCTCCTGCTGACGGCGACAAAACCCCGAGGGGGCGCGCGGATCTCAGCCCTCGCGCCCCCTCGGCTTCCCTCCTGACGGTGGTACCGACGGCGCCGTCAGACGGGGCCCTCCACTACCCTGGAACCATGAACGACACACTGCGATGGGGCATTCTCGGCGCCGGCTGGATCTCGAGCCAGTTCACCTCCGACCTGCTTCTCACCGGGCATCCCGTGACCGCCGTCGGCTCGCGATCACAGGAATCGGCTGACGCATTCGCGGGAAAGTTCGGCATCGCTCACGCGCACGCGAGCTATGAGGCCCTGGTCGCCGATCCCGATGTCGACCTGATCTATGTGGGAACGCCGCATCCGTTCCACGCCGCGAACGCGATGCTCGCGCTGAACGCCGGCAAGCATGTCTTGATCGAGAAGCCCTTCGCCCTCAACCAGGCCGAGTCTCAGGCCGTCGTCGACCTGGCGACCGAGAAGGGTCTCGTCGTGCTGGAGGCGATGTGGACCCGGTGGATGCCGCACATGATCCGCATCCGTGAGCTGATCGCATCCGGAGCGCTTGGTCAGCTGCGCTCCCTGCTTGCCGACCACGATCAGAAGCTTCCGACCGACCCCGAGCACCGACTGCAGAACCCGGCGCTCGGGGGCGGCGCATTACTCGACCTCGGCATCTACCCGGTCTCGTTCGCGTGGGACATCTTCGGCGCTCCCTCAACGATCTACGCACTGTCGAGTCCCACTGCCACCGGCGTCGACGGCAACGACGCCATCGTCCTCGGCTACCCGGGCGGCGAGATGGCAGTGATGAATACCGTCCTCGACGCCGTCGGGCCCAACACCGCCGTGATCGTCGGCACCGAGGCGCGCATCGAGATTGCCCCGGTTTGGTACACCCCGACCACTTTCGAACTGATCGCTCCGGATGGCACGGTGCTCGAGCGCTTCGATGGCACGGTCGAGGGGCGCGGCATGCAGTTCCAAGCCGACGAGTTGGAGCGCATCGTCGCCTCCGGCCAGCTGGCAGGCACCGTGCTTCCGCCCGCGGAGTCCGTGGCGATCATGGGGACTCTTGACGAGATCCGACGCCAGATCGGGCTCAGCTATCCGGGCGAGTAATCTGGGCGGGTGAGCGACGACCGTGGGGGAGCGCAGCTCCCCGGTGCGGATCGTCGCCCCCGGCGGAGCACACGGGGCAGCTCCCCACGGCGTCCGCGTGGCGTCATCAGCGCAATCCGCAGGAATCCGACAGCGTGGCTCCCGTGGGCCCTCGCCGGTGTCTTCGTGCTGCTGGGCACCGGAGCTGTGTTCGCGGGCGTTGCGTCGGCATCGACGCGGCCGGTGGCGATGCCCACGACGGCTGCTCCCACCACCGCCCCACCTCGTCCCACGCCGACGGCCAGTCCGCCGCCCAGTCGCGTGCGCACCTGTTCGGTCGCGTCGGCGGCCGCCGATCCTCGGCTGATGACGCTGACCGGGAGTGTCGTTCGCTCCGACAACGGCGAAGTGCTCTGGGACCACGGCGCCTCGACGCCGGTGACGACGGCGAGCACCCTCAAGCTGCTCATCGCCTCGGCCGCTGTCGCCGTGCTCGGCCCCGACTTTCAGATCACCACCGATGTGGTCGACGGCAGCACCCCGGGGACCGTGGTTCTCGTCGGGCATGGTGACCCGACGCTCAGCGCACTTCCCTCGGGTCAGCAGAGCGTCTACGCTGGCGCGCCCAAGCTGTCGGACCTCGCGTCCCAGACCGTTGCCGCGTACTCGGCGAAGCATCCCGGTGTGCCGATCACCCGGGTGATCCTCGACGCCAGCTACTGGAACCCGGCAGACAGCTGGACGCCCGACGTGAACCGCAGCGAGCAGACTCAGGGATACCAGTCCGAGACGACCGCCCTGCAGGTGGACGGCGACCGTGCCAACCCGCAGGCCGAGACCAGCCAGCGCAGCACCGACCCGATCGGCCGTGCCGGAGCCGCTTTCATCGCCGCGCTGCGACATGCCGATCCCGGTGGAGTCGTGGCGGGCAACGTGACCAGCAGCCTCGGGACCGCGACCGCCGGGTCCGCCGCGTTCGCCGAGGTGAAGTCGCAGCCGGTGCGGACCCTGATCGCGCAGATGTTGCCACCCAGCGACAACACCCTCGGGGAGATGCTCGCCCGCATCATTTCCAAGGTCTCCGGCCTCGACGGGTCACTGGCATCCCTCAACCAGGCGATCCCGAGTGCTCTGAAGGGTGCCTTCAACATCCCCACGGCCGGAATGACCATCATCGACGGGTCGGGCGAAAGCCCGAGCAACCTGGTGCCCCCCGCGACGATGACCGCCATCATGCGGCAGATCCAGGCGGGAACCAACAACTTGGATGTGGTGCGTGCCGGGCTCTCCATCGCCGGTCAGACCGGCACTCTGGCTGCACGATTTACCGGAGCGAATGCGATCGCGCGGGGCCATGTCGTCGGCAAGACCGGCTGGATCGACGTCGAGTACAGCCTGGTCGGCACCGTCACGGCCGCCGACGGGACGGTGCTGGAGTTCGCCTTCGACGCGGTCGGCTCTGGCATCCAGCCATCGGCGAAGACGGCCATCGATACCCTGACCACGGCCGTCTTCCGCTGCGGCGACAACCTCTCGAACAACTAGCCGGTCGACCAGAAGGAGCAGACCATGTCTCGTGCCCTGTTCATCATCGATGTGCAGAACGACTTCACCGAGGGGGGTGCGCTCGGGGTCGAGGGCGGCGACGCTGTCGCGGCGGGCATCACGGCATATCTCGGACGGCATCCCGACCGCTACGACGTCGTGATCGCCTCGCGCGACTGGCACGACGCTCCAGGAGAGGAGGGAACGGGCGACAACGGCGGACACTTCGCTCTGGATGCCGCACCCGACTACGTCGACAGCTGGCCGGTGCACTGCGTGGCCGGCACGGTGGGCGCCCAGTACGACCCCGGGCTCGACGCAGAGCTGATCGACGTGCACATCCGCAAAGGCCAAGGGGTGCCCGCCTATTCGATTTTCGAGGGCACGAGCGACGACGGTGTCGAGCTGCCGACGCTGCTCGAGAGACTCGGGGTGAGCGAGATCGATGTCGTCGGGATCGCAACGGACTACTGCGTGCGGGCGTCTGCTCTCGACGCGGTCGCATCCGGTCGCCGAGTGCGGGTGCTCGAGGATCTGATCGCCGGGGTCGCCCCGGAATCGAGCGCTGCCGCTCTTCGCGAACTGGCAGCGGCGGGCGCCGACATCGACACCTCGACGGCGCTCAGAGGATGATCCCGTCCGCGGAAACAGGCATGATGGGAGCGCATGTCGGCGTTGTTTCGAACGCCGCGGCACCCGTCCGCGGTGTCGGCATCCACGAATATCTGGAGACCTAGTACGTCATGACCCTTGACCTCTTCGCATGATCACCCGCTTGATCCTCGGCATCTGCGTGGTGCTGGCCGTCGCGCTGGTTGTTGGCTTCGTCCTCAAGGTGTTCGTGCACGCGTTCTGACACCGAGCAGCTTCGCCCGGTGGGAACCGACGATCGGAAAAGGCTCAGACCAGCAGCTGATGCTTGGCGAGCTCGCGGTACAGCGGTGTCGAGGCCACCAGTTCCGAGTGCGTGCCGACGCCGATGACTCTGCCGTGGTCGAGAACCACGATGAGGTCGGAGTCGACCACCGTCGAGAGTCGGTGTGCGATCACCAGCAGCGTGCGATTCTCGGCGACCGCGTCGATCGCCTCGCGCAGCAGCTGCTCGTTGAGTCCGTCGAGCGAGGCCGTCGCCTCGTCGAGCAGCAGGATGGGCGGGGCGGACAGCAGGGCACGGGCGATCGCAAGGCGCTGGCGTTCGCCGCCCGAGAGCATGACCCCCGACTCGCCGACGGGTGCGTCGAGCCCGAGGTTGGTGCGCTCGAGCACCTCGCCGAGGTTGACTGCCCGCAGCACGTCAACGCACGCCTCGTCGCTGGCATCCGGGGCGCTGAGTGTGAGGTTGTCGCGCAGGCTGCCGGCGAGCACCGGGGCGTCCTGCTCGACGTACCCGATCTGGCCGCGGAGCGTGTCGCGATGAATGCCACGCACGTCCACCCCGCCGAGTCGCACGACACCGCCGGTCGGGTCGTAGAAACGTTCGATGAGCGCCAGGATCGTGCTCTTACCGGCTCCGCTCGGCCCGACCAACGCGACGCGCGAGCCGCACGGCACCTCGAACGTCACGCCGTGCAGCACCTCCGAGTCCCGGGGTGGGAGCGCGTCTTCTCCGACCGCCGCCGCGATGGCCTTGTCGCGCTCCGTCTTGTGGGCTGATTCCGGATAGCCGAATCGCACATCGTCGAAGATGATCGCGGCATCCGTCTCGACCGGAGCCGCGGGCTCCAGAGCGGCGTCGTTCTCGTCTTCGCTCGGGATCGCGATGATCTCCTGGATGCGACCGAGCGCTCCCAGCGCCTGGTTGACGGAGGTGAGGGCACCGAACGCCTGCCCCAGCGGCATGATCATCATGAACAGGAACAGGATGAACGCCACCAGGTTGGCGATGGTGAGCGCCCCGCTGGCCACTCGGAAGCCGCCCACGCCGAGTACCACCAGCAGCGAGACCTGCAAGGCGATGGCGCCGAGCGGCACGATCAGGGAGGAGATCTTCGCGACGCGCACTCCGGCGTCGTACGCCCCGACGGCATCCTTCTCAACGGCAGCCGTCTCGCGGGCCGTCGCGTTCGAGGCGCGGACGGTGCGGATCGCGCTGATCGAGCGCTCCACCGCGGCGGCGAGGTCGCCCACCTTCTCCTGCTGCTGGCGGCTGGCGGTGCGCACGCGTCCCGAGAGCAGCACAACGGCGACCACCGAGACCGTGATGACGCCCACCGTGAGCCCGAGCAGCACCGGATCGATGACCAGCATCGCGATGAGAGCGCCGAGAAAGAGCACGGCGCCGCCGATCGCGTCGATGAGCCCCTGGGTGATGACGGCGTAGAGCAGGGTCGTATCGCTGCCCACCCGGGACACCAGATCGCCGGTACGCCGCTGGTCGAACTCCGCGATCGGGAGTCGCAGCATCCGCTGCACCAACTGGCGACGCGCCGAGAGCACGACGCTCGTCCCGGTGCGCTGCAGCAGGTAGTGCTGGATGCCGTTGATGATCGCGGAGACGACCACGAGCGCGACGAGCAACCACACCAGCGAGCCGAGTCCCTTGCCCTTCTGCACGAAGCCGATCACCTGGCTCACCAGGAGCGGTTGCAGCAACGACGTGGCGGCCCCGACCAGACTCAGGGCGACCACCACGATCAGGATTCCGCGATGCTCGGCGAGGTAGGGCAGCAGCTGCCGGAAACTGGCTCGCGGCCCGTCGTCGGCGGGACGGCGGCCGAACGGACCGCGACGTGGTGCGGGGGCAGAACTCATGGCTCAACGCTACGTCGCCCACCGTGCTGGTGCGTACTCCTGCCGGATGCCGTGGCCGCGCCGACTCGTGCCCCCACTGCCCGCGCCCCGCTGCCCCCAGCCCGCGAGTTCAGCCAACCTTTTTGCCCGCCACGCCGTGGCGAGGCTGCGTGCGACGGCGGGTCGCCGACAAAGGTCGGTCGAACTCGCGCGGTTCATCCGGGGGCCGTGAGTGCGCCCACGGCACGCATCCCGCGCGGCTAGACCCCTCCGCGTAACTTTCGCAGCACGACGGCCGTCGCGAGCGCGGCCTCGGCGGCCCGCCCGCCCACGTCCTCCTTCGACTCCGGGAAGCCGGCCCGGTCGAGGCCCTGCTGTTCGTCTTCGACGGTGAGCACGCCGAAGCCGACCGGCTTGCCGGTCTCCAGGGCCACCCGTGTCAGGCCGTCCGTGGCGGCGGCCGCGACGAACTCGAAGTGCGGGGTCTCGCCGCGCACGATCACACCGAGGGCCACCACCGCGTCCGCGCCGGCTTCCAGCGCGGCCTTCGCGACCAGCGGCAGCTCGAAGCTGCCCGCCACCTGCAGGATCTCGACGTTCGCGCCGCTCGCGTCGAGCACGCGGTGCGCTCCGGCGAGCAGTCCATCGGCGATCCTGTGATGCCAGAGTCCGGAGACGATCGTGACCGTGAGACCGGTGCCGTCCGTGTCGAGGGTGGGGAGGCCTTCGCCGCTCATCGGGTTCCTTCCTGCTGCTGCAGTTCGGCCTGGAGCGCGGTGTTGACCGTCGCCACCAGGGCTTCATGGGTGGGGAGAGCGTGGCCCATGCGGTCGCGCTTCGCGTTGAGATAGCCCTCGTTGAACTCGCCGACACCGACGACCAGCGGCACCACCTCACTGACGGTGATACCGCGCTCGCGCAGTTGGCGCGCCTTCTCGGGGTTGTTGCTGAGCAGGCGAATGGTCGAGATGCCCAGATCCTTCAGGATGCCGTGAGCCGCACCGTAATCACGGGCGTCGGCTGGCAGCCCCAGCGCGATGTTCGCGTCGAGAGTGTCCAGGCCCTCCTCCTGCAGCTTGTATGCGCGCAGCTTGTTGATCAGGCCGATGCCGCGCCCCTCCTGGCCGCGAAGGTAGATGACAATGCCGCCGCGCTCCTCGATGGTGTCGAGCGCCGCCTGCAGTTGCGGGCCGCACTCGCACTTGAGCGAACCGAACGCCTCGCCGGTCAGGCACTCGGAATGCACCCGGACCAGCGCACCGTCGCCTGGCTCGACGCCGTCGGGACCCGCGGCGATCCACGCGACGTGGTCAGCGCCGGTCGAGCGGTCGCGGTACGCCCGGACACGGAACCTCCCGTGACTGGTCGGCACATTCGTCTCGACCTCGAAGGTCACTCGGGATGACTCCGGCACGTCGACGACCGCCTGCGGGTTGGCCTCGCATTCCATCTCGGCCATGAAACGGATCAGCGCCTCGATCGTGATCACGGGCACGCCTTCGCGCTCGCCGAGGGCGATGAGCCCGGGGAGCCGCTCCATCTCACCGTCGTCGGCGACGATCTCCGAGATCGCTGCCACGGGGGTGAGTCCGGCCAGTTTCAGCAGGTCGACGGATGCTTCGGTGTGTCCGTCTCGTTCGCGAACACCGCCGTCCACCGCGCGCAGCGGCAGGATATGGCCGGGCCGGTGCAGGCTCGCGGGCACCGAGGCGGGGTCGGCCAGCACGCGCAGGGTGTGGGCGCGATCCGAGGCGCTGATGCCGGTGCTGAGCCGGTCAGCGGCATCCACTGACACCGTGTACGCCGTCCCGCGCGGGTCCTCGTTGTGCGTCACCATCGGCGGAAGGTCCAGGCGATCGGCGATCTCGTTCGTCATGGGGGCGCAGATGAAGCCGGAGGTGTGTTTCACCATCCAGGCGAGCCACTCCTGGCTGGCGGACTCGGCGGCGATGATCACGTCGCCCTCGTTCTCACGGCCCTCGTCGTCGGCGACGATGATCGGGCGACCCTGTCGCAGAGCGTGCAGGGCGGTGGGGATGTCGGCGAGGCTCATGCGCGTACTCCTTCGTGTGCGTGCTCGACGGCTCTCTCCACGGCCAGCAGGCGCTGCACGTGCCGGGCGAGGATGTCGGTCTCGAGGTTCACGGCGTCCCCTGCTTGCTTCGCGCCCAGAGTGGTGGCCTCCAGCGTTTCCGGGATCAGCGAGACCTCGAACCACTGGTCGAGTTCCTCGGCGTCGCTCACCGCACTGACCGTCAATGAGATGCCGTCGACGGCGATCGATCCTTTGCGTGTCACCAAGGCCGCGAGTTCCGCGGGCAGCGCCAGCCGCACGACCCGCCAGGCGGAGCCGTCCGTGGTGCTGATGATGGTGGTGAAGCCGTCGACGTGCCCCTGCACGATGTGGCCACCGAGACGAGATGAGACGGCGGCGGCTCGTTCCACGTTCACTCGGTCCCCGGGTGTCAGACGACCCACCGTGCTGGCGGCGATCGACTCGGCCATCACATCCGCGGTGAACCAGTCGTCTCCCTGGTCGATGACCGTCAGGCAGACACCGCTGATGGCGATCGAGTCACCGTGGTGGGCGTCGGAGGCGGCGAGGGGGGCCCGTACGGTGAGCCGGGCAGCGTCGCCGTTCTGCTCCCAGGCGGTGACGAGGCCCAGTTCTTCGATGATGCCGGTGAACATTCAGTTCTCCTTCGGTACGGCGTGATTCTGGATGGCGTGGCCGATCAGGTGCAGGTCGTCGCCGAGCTGCTCGATCGAGGTGAGGCGCAGGCGGATGGCCTCGGTGATGGTCGGGATGCCGAGGTCACGGAGCGCGAGCTGCTCGCCGCCCAGCAGCAGCGGAGCGAGATAGATCGAGAACTCGTCGGCGAAGCCGGCGGCGACGACTGCGCTGGCCAGCGTGGGGCCGCCCTCGACGTAGACCCGGCGGATTCCTCGGGCATCCAGCTCGGCGAGGATCGCCGCGAGATCACGGCTGCGGGTCTCGATCAGGCCGGCGGGATGCCGGCGCAGCCGGGCGTCCGCGGGTACTTCGCGCTCTCCGACGACAACCGGCACCGGCTGATGGCGGAGCAGCTCACCGCCCGCACCGCGCGCGGTGAGGCTGGGGTCATCGGCGAACACCGTCCCGGTGCCGACGAGGATCGCATCGCTGGCCTCGCGTTCCTCGTGCACTCGCTGCCGCGCGGCGGCACCGGTGATCCACTGGCTGGTGCCGTCGGATGCCGCGGCGCGTCCATCCAGTGTTGAGCCCCACTTGACCGTCACCCACGGTCGGCCCCGCGAGATCGCGGTCAGCCACGGATGCAGGAACGCCTCAGCCTCGACGGCGAGCACGCCGGAGATGACCTCGACGCCTCCGGCGCGGAGGTGCTCTGCCCCCCCGCCGGACCGCGCGCCCGGGTCGGGGAGCGCGAACACGACGCGCGCGACTCCAGCCGCGAGGAGGGCGACCGAACACGGACCCGTGCGGCCGGTGTGGTTGCACGGTTCGAGGGTCACGACGGCGGTGAGACCGGCGGCATCCTCGGGGCGGGCAAGCGTGGCGAGGGCATCGACTTCGGCGTGCGGGGTGCCGGCACCGTGATGCCAGCCCTCGGCGACGATGTCGCCCGCATCGTTCAGAAGCACGCAGCCCACCTGCGGGTTGCCGCCGGTGATCGGGCCTTTCGCGGCAAGCTCGAGCGCGCGGCGCATGGCGGGTAGGTACCGCGCCGTGTTCGCCTGCCCTGCGCTCGCCAGCTCGATGCCTGACATCCGGTCCTCTGTCTCGGTTGAGACGGTTCCGGGGTCGCCAAGAGCGGCGTCATCTCGTCACGCGCCCGCAGACGCGTTCGGAAATGCGTGCTTCCTCCCATCCGGACTTTCACCGTCGGTTCCGGAATCTCACCGGATCGGCCTCCCCGCGCCTCGAGCGGACTCGAGGAGTGGAGAAGTTCGCGGACTTTACCGCCGGCTCGGATTTTCACCGACCCCGGAGCACGTGCTTCTGTATCACACAGTACAACCGCCCGCTGAACGCTGTATTCCGCACTGGGCGGATCGCATCGCGACCGATCGCCGCTGCTTTCTGGTCGATGCGGGGATCGTTACCGTTCCGTGACCCCAGTACGGGGTGTGTATTTCTCGGCATCGCACTAATGTCTGGGTTAGACAAAACGTTTTGGGTTTTGGTCTTTTCAACGACGAGAGGTACGAAGTAATGACGCTTCGCAAGCGAATGGCACTGGTTGGCGCACTGACGCTGACCGCCGCATTGGCGCTCGCTGGCTGTTCCGGCGGCGGCAGCACGGCATCCGGTGGAAACACCACAGTCACCATTTCTGGCGCGTTCACCACCGCTCAGGGCGCGGCGTTCCAGAAAGACCTGACGGCCTGGTCCAAGGGCAAGGGCATCACCGTGAAGTACAGCGGGAGTGACAACTTCCAGACCTCGATCCTCACGCAGGTCAAGGGTGGTCAGGCTCCCGACATCGCGATCTTCCCGCAGCCCGGTGTTCTGAAGTCCTTGATCAGCCAGGGCATGATCCCGCTCGATGACCTCGTCGACATCAAGAAGGTGACCTCCGACGAGGCTCTCGGCCTTCCGGACATCGCCAAGGTCAACGGCAAGACCTACGGTCTGCCGTACAACATCAACGTGAAGTCGCTGGTGTGGTACAACCCCAAGGCATTCGCCGCGGCCGGCTACACCGTGCCGACGACCGACGCCGAACTGATGGCGCTGCAAGCCAAGATCATCGCGGATGGCTCTGGCTACCCGTGGTGTGTCGGAATCGCCTCGCAGGGCTCCGACGGCTGGCCGATGACCGACTGGTTCGAAGAGTATGTGCTTCGCTACGGCGGACTCACCCAGTACAACGACTGGATCACGCACAAGCTGCTCTTCGACTCCCCACTGGTCAAGAAGGCCGCTGCCAAGGTCGAGTCGATGATCTTCGCACCGGGTGCCGTCAACGGCGGTGGCAAGGCGATCGCGTCGACTGACTTCGGCGCAGCGGGGAACAACCTGTTCGTCTCGGGTGGCAAGGCCGCCGGTCAGTGCTTCATGATGCGTCAGGGCACGTTCATCACCGGCTTCTTCCCCCAGGCCATTCAGGACTCGGTCAACAGCGGATCGACCGCCGATGTGAATGCATTCCCGCTGCCGACGCCTGCTGGCGCCGTCACCTCGGGCACACTCGGCGGAGGCGACCTGGTTGCTGCGTTCAAGAACAACGCGGCGGTCAAGCAGGTGGTGTCCTACCTGGTCGGCGACTTCGGAACCAACGGGTACGACAAGACGTGGACGGCCGCGCTCTCGCCGCACAACAACTACCCCGAGTCGAACTACGCGAGCCCGTTCCAGAAGATCGCCTCCAAGGCAGTGGCCAGCGCGAAGGTCTTCGGCTTCGATGCCTCCGACCAGATGCCGGGTGCTGTCGGTGCCGGCACCGAGTGGACCAATCTGACCGAATGGACAGCAGGTTCGATCACCTTGGATCAAGCGCTCAAGGCGATCGACGCCTCGTGGCCAGCTAACTGATCACCGCAGACGGCGGCCGACCGAAGATCTCCTTCGGCCGCCGTCTGCATCCCCTAGTATCGGTTTATTCCTCACATCGTTGTCAGGAGGCACTTCCGTGCAGATCATCAGTGTTCTCGCGTCCGTCGTCGGTGGTCTCGCGGTGTCGTTCCTCGTCTACCTGGGCCTGAACTTCCTCGTCGCGAAGACGAACACTCGCTGGAATAAGCGTCTGCTGCCCTACGTGTTCCTCGGCCCGGTGCTGTTGCTGCTGGTTGTCTTCCTCATCGTGCCGACGATTCTCACGGTTGTGCAGAGCTTCCAGAAGACCGACCAGTACGGAGTGCAGTCCTTCGGCGGCCTGACCAACTACGCCCAGCTCTTCACCAGCTCGAGCTTTCTGCAAACGCTCTTCAACAACCTGCTGTGGATCATCGTCGTTCCGGGCGTGACCGTCATCATCGGCCTGGGCGTTGCGACGCTTGCCGACCGTCTCGGCCCGAAACGCGAGAAGACCTTCAAATCGATCATCTTCTTGCCGATGTCGATCAGCTTCATCGCGGCGGCCAGTATCTGGCGGTTCGTGTACGCCTACCAGGCACCGGGCCAACCCCAGATCGGCATCCTGAACGCACTGTGGACCAGCATCACCAAAGCGGACCCGATCTCCTGGCTTCACACCGAAGTCGCGCATGCCAACAGCTTTCTGATCATGGCCGTCGTCATATGGCTGAACGCCGGCTACGCCATGGTCTTGCTGTCCGCCGCCATCAAGGGAGTCCCGGAGGAGACAATCGAGGCGGCCAGGATCGATGGCGCGAGCGAGCGTCAGACCTTCTTCCGAGTGGTCGCGCCGCAGATTCGCACCACGATCGTCGCGGTGTTCATCACCGTGCTCATCACCACGATGAAGATCTTCGACATCGTGTTCGCGATGACCTCCGGTCAGTTCAACACCAACGTGCTCGGCGTGGAGTTCTACAACCAGTTCTTCGCGTTCAATAACCCGGGCAAGGCATCCGCAATCGTCGTCATCCTGATCATCGCGGTGGTCCCTGTCATCGTCTACCAGATCCGCACCTACCGGCAACAGGAGGCACTCCGATGACCGAGGTCGTCCCCACGCTCGTCACCAACAAAACGGTCACCACGAGTTCGGTGGCTGCCAAGACGGCCATCCGTCAGTCGAAGCCGAAGGCGCGCCCCGTTCTGACCATCGTGCTCGGGATCGTGGCGGTGCTGTGGCTGCTGCCGATGTTCGGGTTGCTGGTGACCAGTTTCCGCACCACAACCGACGCGCAGACCACCGGGTGGTGGACGGTCTTTGCCAACATCGCGAAAGCGCCGTTCACGCTCATCAACTATTCGAACGCTCTCTCGGGGGCGGGGACAGGCACCGGACAGAGCCTGGGGAGCGAGTTCCTCAACAGCGTTGCGGTGTCCGTCCCGGCGACCGTCCTCCCGCTGATGTTCGCGGCGTTCGCCGCCTACGCGTTCACCTTCTTCGAGTTCCGCTTCAAAGAGGCCTATTTCTCGGTGATCGTCGGGTTGCTGGTGATCCCGGTGCAGATCGCCCTCATCCCGGTCCTGCAGACCTACAAGGCCATCACCCAGTTGACGGGCATCCAGATCACCGGCACCTTCCCGGCGGCGTGGATCGTGCACTCGGCCTTCGCCCTGCCGCTGTGCATCTTCATCCTGCGCAACTACATGTCGACGCTGCCAAACGCCCTCATCGAGGCGGCCCGAGTAGACGGCGCATCGCATTTCCAGATCTTCTGGCGGCTGGTGATCCCGATGTCGATCCCCGCCCTGGCGTCTTTCGCGATCTTCCAGTTCATGTGGGTGTGGAACGACTATCTGGTCGCGTACATCTTCATCGGCAACGCGAATCCCGTGCTCCAGCAGGGACTTCTCGGGCTCCTGGGCCAGTACAACGAGGGATGGAACCTGGTTGCGGCCGGTTCGTTCATCGTGGTCCTCGTACCGCTGATCGTGTTCCTGTCGCTGCAGCGGTTCTTCGTGCGGGGGCTGACGGCCGGTTCGGTCAAGTAGGGGCGGTCGAGCAGCTCCTGACGGCGGCTCGGGGCGACGGCGTGCGGCAGCAGCTGTCGCAGTAGCCGCCTTCCATCAGGTGTCAACGGTTCAGGACAAATCGTGGTGACGGGTCGAATCCTGACCCACGATTTCGATTCCTCCTGAATCCCTGACCGGCCATATCATCCACACCGGCCCGTGGGACGAGTTGACCGGCTCGTCGGCTGCCCGACGATGAGCCGATGGAGATGACCACCACACGACGCCAACTGCTCGAACGGGGCATGACCGATCGGCAGATCCGGGCGGCCGTCGAACATGGGCAGCTGCGGCGGCTGCGGGTGGGCCATTACGCCAGACCGGATGTCGACTCGGCCGTTGCCGCGGCCGTCCGCGCGGGAGGTCGGCTGGCATGTGTGTCCGAACTGAGGGCTCGGGGCGTGTGGGTGCTCGATTCCGCGCAGATTCACGTGGAGGTCCCGTCGAACGCCTCGCGGCTGCCCGGCTCGCGAGCTCGACTGCACTGGTCTGCGGATTGCGTCGTCGACGTTGCGGGAGCCGGTGACCACGTGGATGTTATTGCTGCACTCGGTCAAGCGAGCCGTTGCCTGCGCCCCCTCGCCTGGCTGGCCAGCGTGGAGAGCGCGCGCCACCAGAATCTCTTGGCGGCATCCGAGATTCCGATGCTTCGGAAACGGGTGAGTCCACGGAGTCGGCGCCTGCTGAACCTCGTGGACGCCCGAGCCGAATCCGGGCTCGAAACGATCGTGCGGGTCATCGCGCACGAACTCGGATTCCGGGTGCGCAGCCAGGTGTGGGTGTCGGGCGTCGGACGGGTCGACCTCATCGTCGAGAGCTGGATCGCCGTCGAGACCGACGGGACGGAGTTCCACGACGTGAGTCTGAGCCCCCGGGATCGACGCCGGGACGCGCAGCTCGCCGCTCGCGGCATGACGGCACTTCGACCCGGGTACTCCCTGATCGTCTTCGACCGGGACGCCGTTGCTCGCCAGCTGATCGGCGCGGTTGCGGCCCATCGTCGTGTCAAAGGTTCAGGACAGCTGGCCGCACGAGCCCGCAAACGACTCGCTGGACTCGATTTGTCCTGAATGTTTGACGGACGGGGAGCCGGTGGGGTGGGGTGGGGTGGGGCCGGGCCGAGGCGGGGCCGGGGGCGGGGCCCCGTTCTCAGGGAGCGAGGAGCGCCGGCACCTCGGCCAGGGTCCGGATGACGCAGACTCGCGCCGTGCGACAGGTGGCGAGTTGTTCGTCCGTCGCCTCGCCCTGGCGGTCCAACCAGATGCCGCGGAGCCCGGCGGCGGAGGCGCCCAGCGCGTCCGTGGCGAGCCGGTCCCCGACGTACACGGCCTCACCGGGCTCGACGTCGAAGACCTCGCAGGCGTGGGTGAAGATGGCGGCATCCGGTTTCGCGGTCCCGAGTTCACCGCTCGCCACGAGGTGCTCGATGCGCTCCGCGAGACCGATACCGCGCAGCTTGGCGGTCTGAGTGGTGAGGTCGCCGTTCGTGATCACCCCGATCCGCAGCGGGCGGGGGCTCGCCGTCAGAGCGTCCAGGCAGGGCAGGGCGTCGTCATGAAGGGTCCAACTTTTCCGATACGCGGCCGAATAGCCGGCGAACCAGACGTCGGCTTCCGCATCGGTGGCGAGATTCTGCCCGTAGCCCGCCACGAACGCACGGGTCCGCGCGCGTCGCTGGCCGAGATAGTCGAGTTCACCCGAGAGGTAGCGGTGGTAATGGAACTCTTCGAGCTCATGCCAGCGCGCGCTCTCGACCTCATCATCGACGGCCGCGATGTCGCCGCCGAGCGAGTGACGGTGGGCGGTGATCCCGCGCTGGACGGCCAGACGGTGCGCGAACAGTGTGTCGTCGAGGTCGAAGAGGGCGACCCGGATGCCGCGACCCTCCGCCGCGCTCACACCGGCCATCCGGGCTGAGGGGTGCGGTCGTCGTCCCGCCGCAGCACGCCGTGCCAGTCATCCAGGAAGGAGCCATCGCGCCGGGCAACGATCGCGGGCGCGAGCCCGGTGTAGCGGAATCCCGCAGCCCGCGCGGTCCGTGCGGACGCCACATTGCCGGGCACGCACTCCCAGTTGATCTGCTCAGCGCCGCGATCCCGGAAGACCCAGTCGACGACCGTGGTGAGCGCCTCGAGCGTGTAGCCCCGCCCGCGGTGCTCGGAGCCGATCCAAAACCCGATGTCGCCGCGAGTGCGCCAGCCGATCATGCCGAGCAGGTCTCCTCCAGGAGTTCGGATGCCGAAGGTGAACTCGCTCTCCTCGCGCCACCAGCCCGCCACGAGATCGATGAAGCCGAGGGCGTCGTCGCGCGCGTATGGCCACGGTGTTGTCAGGTACTGCTCGAATAGCGGGTCCTGGCAGTAGCCGACGATGGCGTCGACGTCGTCGAGCATCGGTGGCGAGAGGAGCAGCCGCTCGGACCGCAGCGTGACCGGCTCCATCTCAGACCCGAGGCAGGAAACCGACGCGATCGTAGATGCGCGCGAGCGTCGCGCTCGCGATCTCGTCGGCACGCTCGGCGTTGCCCGTCAGCACCCGATCCAGTTCCGCCGGGTCGGCCAGCAGCTCCAGGGCGCGCTCCCGCACGGGCGCGAATGCGGCGACCACGGCATCCGCGGTCTCCGACTTCAGGTCCCCGTAGCCCCGACCCGCGAACTCGCTCTCGAGCGAGGCGATCGACGAACCGCCGAGCACCGACAGCAGAGTGAGCAGGTTCGACACCCCGGGCTTGGACGCCGGGTCGAAACGGATGTCGCGTTCCGTATCGGTCACGGCCGACTTGATCTTCTTCGCTGTCACCTTCGGCTCATCGAGCAACCAGATGATTCCGTTCTCGCTCTCGCCGGACTTCGACATCTTCGACCCCGGGTTCTGCAGGTCGTAGATCTTCGCCGTCTCTTTCGGGATCCGAGCCTCCGGCATCACGAAAGTGTCGCCGAAACGGGTGTTGAACCGCTGGGCGAGGTCACGGGTGAGTTCGATGTGCTGACGCTGGTCTTCGCCCACCGGCACGATCTCGGCGTCGTAGAGCAGGATGTCGGCGGCCTGCAGGATCGGGTAGGTGAACAGCCCGACGCTGGTCGAGTCTGCGCCCTGTTTGGCCGATTTGTCTTTGAACTGGATCATCCGCCCGGCCTCGCCGAAACCGGTGATCGTGTTCAGCACCCAGGCCGCCTCGGCGTGGGCGGGCACCTGTGACTGCACGAACAGGATGCTGGATGCCGGATCGATCCCGGCGGCGATGTACTGCGCCGCGGTGCGCCGGGTCGCGGCGCGGAGCTTTGCCGGATCCTGCGGCACGGTGATGGCGTGCAGATCGACGACGCAGAAGATCGCGTCGTACTCGGTCTGGAGCTTCTTCCACTGCAGGAGGGCGCCGATGTAGTTGCCCGCGTGGAGCGAGTCGGCCGATGGCTGCATGCCCGAGAAGAGTCGGGGCTTGGTCATGATGGGTCCTTAAAGTTCGTAGTCGACGACGACGGGAGCGTGGTCGGACCATCGCTCGTCGTAGCTGGCCGCGCGGTCCACCCGGTAGTCGCGGGCGAGCGCGGCGAGTGCCGGGGTGGCGAGCTGGTAGTCGATGCGCCATCCGGTGTCGGTGTCGAATGCCTGACCACGGTTCGACCACCAGGTGTACGGTCCCGGCACCTCGCCGGCGAACCGACGGCCCAGGTCGACCCAGCCGAGACCGGCGCCTGCATTGTAGTTCTCGTCACCCTCGGCCCCCAGGATGCGGTCGAAGTACGCGCGTTCGCTCGGCAGAAAGCCGGCGCGCTTGACGTTGCCTTTCCAGTTCTTGATGTCGAGGGTGCGGTGGCCAACGTTGAGGTCGCCCATGATGACGGCGAGGGGGTTGTGCTTCTCGAGTTCGGGGAGCCGCGCGACGAGGGCATCCAGAAATCTGTACTTCTCGACCTGCTTGGGGGTGTCGGCTTCCCCCGAGTGGACGTAGACCGAGACCACGGTCACGATACGTCCGTCGATGTCGTAGTCGGCCTCCAACCAGCGCCCCGCGCTGTCGAAGTCGGGTGCGCCGAACTCGACCCGGTGGATCTCGGCTCGGCGGCGAGAGGCGATCGCCACCCCCGCGCGACCCTTGGCCGTCGCGGCATCGTGCAGCACGCTCCATTCCGGGCCGAGCAAACCCGTGAGGTCGTCGGTCTCGGCGCGGACCTCCTGCAGGCAGAGGATGTCGACATCGCGCCCGGCCAGCCACTCGCCCATGTTCTTGCGGTACGCGGCGCGCACGCCGTTCACGTTCACGGAGGCGATGCGCAGAGGGCGGGGCATACCCGCGATTCTACCGAGAGCTACCGGCGGGCTCCGCGGTGCCGTCTCGCGAACAGGCGGCCCACCACCGTCGGTTCGGGGGCTGGTTCGGGTTCGGCGGCGGGCTCGGCTGCGGCGACGAGACGTCGCGCATTATCGAGTCGGATCTGCGCGACGCGCGGGTCGATCACGATCCCGGCATCCTCGATCCCGACCGCCATCCAGGATGCCGCGATCAGGATCACCTGACAGGCGAAGTTGAAGAAGATCAGCAGCCCCGCCAGCACCGCGAAGGACGCGATGAGCGGGTTCTTGGTGGCCCCGCCGAGGAGCGCGGATCCAAGCACCTTCAAGGTGCCGAGTCCGACGGCACCGATCAGCGCGCCGACCCAGAGTCGTCGACGGGGAACCCCCACTCCTGACAGCACGCGGTAGATCGCCGCGAGCACGACCGTATCCAGGCCGAACATGACCCCGAGGGTGACGATCCGGCTGAGAACGGTCGCGAGAACGGTGTGGGAGTCGATCCCGGCGAGGCTGAGCAGCCAGGCGGTCGCGCTCGTCCCGGCGACGGAGAGTACCGCTGAGATCACCAGAACAAGCCCGAGGGCGACGCCCAGCCCGAGGTCGCGCAGCTTGAGCACGGCGAAGTTGGTTGCGGGGGCGGGAAGCTCGAAAATGGTGCGCACGGCGTCTCGCGCGGACGCGAGCCACCCGAGGGCCGTGATGAGCAGTCCGAGCAGCGCGATCGCTCCCGTCCAGCCGAAGACGCCGGCGGACAGCAGGAGCTTCGCATCGATCGCGCCGCCGGAGTTGCCACCGCCCGTGTTGATGAGTCCGGGGATCGAGTTGTTGAGGGCGACGATGACGGCATCCCGCAGCCCGATGTTGTCGCTGATCACGATGCCGGCGATCGAGAACGCCACCCACAAGCCCGCGAAGATGGCGAACAGGCCCTGGAAGGCGAGACCGCTCGCCAGAATCGGGCCGCGCAGCTTCGAGTAGTGCAGGAAGACCCGCACCACCTTGAGCGCCTGCACCCGTGTCACGACCGCCTGCACCCGGAGTAGCAGAGGGCTGGGCGGCTTCTTCGCCGTGCTCTCTGCCGTCATGAATCCACCCTAGAGGCGACCCGATGGCGGGACCGGTCTCCCAGCGGGCTCCCGGGCTAGGCTGACCAGGACCCGAAAGAGGGCGTGGTTTCAGGGAAGGATGTCGCGATGGAGCTGCACGGAGTCGGGGTGGGGCGCGGTGTCGTCATTGCTCGGGTGTTGACCATGCCGGAGCCGCTGGAGGACCCCGTCGATGGTCAGCACGCAGGTGACGCGGCGGCGGAGAAAGCGGCGGTCGCCAACGCCGTGACCGCGGCCGCTGCCGAGTTGACCGCGCGAGCCGAGAAGGCAGACGGGACAGGCAAGGAGGTCATCGAGGCCGCCGTGCAGATGGCGCAGGACCCGATGCTGGCCGATGACGTGAACGCTCGGATCGACGCCGGGACGACGGGCGAACGCGCCGTGTTCGAGGCGTTCCGTTCCTTCCAGGAGCAGCTCACCGCCCTCGGCGGCTACATGGCCGAGAGGGCGACGGACCTGGGCGACGTCTCCCAGCGGATCATCGCGCAGTTGCGCGGTGTCCCCGTTCCCGGAGTGCCGGAGTCCGATGTCCCCTTCATCCTGATCGCCCGCGACCTGGCTCCCGCCGACACCGCACTTCTCGACCTCGACACGGTCCTGGGGCTCATCACGCGGGACGGCGGGCCGACCAGTCACACGGCGATCCTGGCCAGGGCGAAGTCCATCCCGGCGATCGTGGGGGTGGGGGGCGATGCGGCAATCGCCGACGGCATCCGTGTGGTGCTGGATGCGGCATCCGGAACCGTCACCATCGACCCGAGCGACGCGCAGCTCGCCGACGCCGAAGCGCGCATCGCGGCCCGGGTGGCGCAGGCTGCCATCCCGATCACCGAGGGAGCGCTGGCCGACGGGACCAAGATCCCGCTGCTGGCCAACCTGGGTTCGCCGAAGGATGCCGCGGCTGCCGTTGCGCTGGGCGCCGAGGGAGTCGGGCTGTTCCGCACCGAGTTCCTGTTCCTCGATGCCCAGACGGCGCCGACCGTGGCGGAGCAGCAGGCGCAGTACACCGAGCTGCTGTCGCACTTCGCGGGCAAGAAGGTTGTCGTGCGCGCGCTCGATGCGGGGGCCGACAAGCCGCTCGCCTTTCTCAACGACGCGCACGAGGAGAATCCGGCACTGGGGGTGCGCGGCCTGCGGGCGTTGCGCGCTCAGCCGCAGGTCCTCCGTGACCAGCTGCACGCGCTGAAGAATGCGCAGGACGCCACCGAGGCCGAGCTCTGGGTGATGGCACCGATGGTGGCGGATGCCGGCGAGACACGGTTCTTCGTCGAGTACGGCAAGGAGCTCGGGCTGACGACGGTGGGGGTGATGGCGGAAGTCCCGTCGCTCGCACTGGTGGCGGACCAGGTGGCTGGACTCGCCGATTTCGTCAGCATCGGGACCAACGACCTCACCCAGTACACGCTCGCGGCCGACCGCATGTTGGGCACGGTCGCCTCCTATCAGGACCCGTGGCATCCGTCCGTCCTCCGGCTGGTCAAGCTGCTCGGTGATGCCGGGGCCGCTGCCGGCAGGGCTGTCGGCATCTGCGGCGAGGCGGCTGCCGATCCGCAACTGGCCGTGGTGCTCGTCGGGCTCGGAGCCACCTCGCTGTCGATGACCCCCGCGGCTCTCGCCGACGTTCGCGCTGAGTTGGCGGGCATCACGCTCCCGCAGGCGCGGGCGAAAGCTGCTGCCGCGCTCGCGGCGGAGTCTGCAGCTGGCGCGCGGGCAGCCGCGGCGGCAGCGGCGGCTTAGATTGGATCGCATGAACCGTTTCGAGGGCAGGGTCGCGCTCATCACCGGCGCGTCGCGCGGCATCGGATTCGCCATCGCTCAACGCATCGTGGCGGAGGGCGGCTCGGTCGTCGTCACCGGTCGCAAGCAGGATGCGCTCGATGAGGCGGTGGCCTCGCTCGGCTCCCGGGCTGTCGGCGTGCCCGGTCGTGCGGACGACGCGCAGCATCGCGCCGCCGTCTACGAGTTGATCACCGCCCGGTGGGGCTACCTCGACCACCTCGTCAACAACGCGGGCATCAACCCGGCGTACGGCCCGCTCGCCGACGTCGGAGTCGACGTGATGCGCAAGACACTCGAGGTCAACGTGATCGCGACGCTGGAATGGGCGCGCGATGCGGTCTCGACGGGACTGCTGGGTAGCCCCGCACGCCCTGGCGGGTCCATCGTCAACATCTCGTCCATCTCGGGGATTGCCGCCGCACCGGGCATCGGCTTCTACGGTGTCTCGAAGGGGGCGCTCATCACGCTCACGCTGCAGCAGGCCGCGGAGTTCGCCCCGGCCATCCGTGTCAACGCCGTCGCCCCGGCCGTCATCAAGACGGATTTCGCGAAGGCCCTCTATGAGGGTCGCGAGGCCGAGGCGGCGGCCCAGTATCCGCTCAAGCGGTTGGGCGAGTCGGCCGATGTCGCCGGCCCGGTCGCCTTCCTGCTCTCGGATGACGCGGCCTGGATCACCGGCCAGACGATCGTGATCGACGGCGGTGCGTCGGTGGGGTCGATCCTCTAAGTCGCGATCTGAGTGGGTGCAGGACGCATCCGTGCGGGGCTCGCGGGCCCGGAACGGTGCGACGTCCGCGGGGAGCAGCTCTCTCGCTCGGTTCGTTCTGGTTGTCAAGGACAGTCCTTGACAACCAGAACGCACCGAGGGTGTTGCCGGGTGCGCGGCGAGTCAGCGCCGCAGCTCGGCCTTGCCCAGCGACATCCGGTGCACCTCATCCGGTCCGTCGGCCAACCGCAGTGTGCGCACCGCCGCCCACATCTCCGCGAGCGGAGTGTCATCCGAGACGCCGGCCCCGCCGAAGAGCTGGATCGCGTGGTCCAGGATCTTCTCGACCGCAGACGGCACCGCGATCTTGATCGCCTGAATCTCGGTCATCGCGCGCCTGTTGCCCACGGTGTCCATCAGCCAGGCCGTCTTGAGCACCAGCAGCCGCAGCGCCTCGAGCTGCACGCGCGCGTCGGCGGCCCACTCGCGCACGACGCCCTGCTCCGCGAGGGGGCGACCGAATGCGACGCGCGATGCGGCACGCGACCGCACCAGATCGAGCGCCCGCTCCGCCATCCCGATCGCGCGCATGCAGTGATGGATGCGACCGGGGCCGAGCCGAGCCTGTGCCATCGCGAAGCCGTCGCCCTCCTCGCCGAGCAGGTTGGCGACCGGCACGCGCACCTGATCGAACGAGACCTCGGCGTGTCCGCCGTGCTCGCGATCGTCGTAGCCGAACACGGTGAGGGGGCGAACGACCGTGACGCCAGGGGTATCCCGCGGCACGAGGATCATGCTCTGCTGGCGATGGCGCTCGGCCGACTGGTCGGTCTTGCCCATGACGATGAAGAGGGTGGCATCCGGGTTCATGGCGCCGGTCGACCACCATTTGCGGCCCGTGATCACGTACGAATCCCCGTCACGAACGATGCTGGTGGCGATATTCGTGGCGTCGGAGGAGGCGACATCCGGCTCGGTCATGCAGAACGCACTCCGGATGCGCGCCTCGAGCAGCGGCTCCAGCCATCGGGTCTTCTGCGCGGGCGTCGCGAACTCGGCCAGCAGCTCCATGTTGCCGGTGTCGGGCGCCGCGCAGTTGAGGGCGGCGGGCGCGAGGCGGATGCTGCGTCCCGTCAGCTCGGCAAGCGGAGCGTACTGCAGGTTCGTGAGCCCGGCCCCGCCCGCCCCCTCGCCCGGAAGGAAGAGATTCCACAGCCCGCGAGTCCGCGCGGCCGAGCGGAGTCGGGAGACCACCGCCGGCTCGCTCCAGACCCCAGGGGATGCCGCGAGTTCGGCGCGGAGCTCGGCCTCGGCCGGGTACACCTCCTCGTCGAGGAAGGTCTGTAGCGTCGCGATGAGCTCGGTGGTGCGCGAGTCGTGGGCGAAATCCATGTCAGCCTCTCGTTTCCATTTGCCGAAGTCCCCAGGACGCCAACGGCGTGACCAGAGCGCCCACCTGTTCGAAGCCCGGTCCCACGGTCTGCCCGCTGGTGAAACGCTTGTGGATGCCTTCGAGGATCACCGCCAGCTTGTACGCCGCGAATGCGCGGTACCAGCCGAGTTCCGGCACCGTCACCCCCACGACCTCCGAGTACGCGTCGACCAACTCGTCGAAGCCGGGGTAGCCGGCATCGGGGTCCACCGCACTGCCGCCCACGTCTGAGCCGCCGCTGATCTGATCGATCTCCCAGTACATGCTGAAGGTGCCCAGGTCGAGCAGCGAGTCCCCGATCGTCGCCATCTCCCAGTCGAGCACGGCGGAGATTCGCGAGCCGTCGGCGGCATTCGGCGCCACGATCGCGTTGTCGAGGCGGAAGTCGCCGTGCAGCAGCGAGTCGCGGGTCGTCGTCGGCATCGCCGGACCGAGCCGATCGTGGAGCGCATCGAGCTCGGGCAGCTCGCGGCTGCGAGAGGCGTCGTACTGCGTGCTCCAACGCCGCAGTTGCCGCTCGACGAATCCGGCGGGACGTCCGAACTCGGCCAGCCCCACCGCGGCCGGATCGAGGCGGTGCAGCTCGCCCAGCACGCGGGCCAGCTCAAGGCTCGTCTCCCGCAGCGAAGCGGGGGAGTGACCGACGTTCGCGCGACGGGAGGAGAGAATCGGACCCGCCACGAAATCCATCACGTAGAAGGGCGTCCCCAGCCCGGCCGAGCCGTTGCCACCCTCTGGCCCGTCGTCACAGTACGCAATCACCGGTGGCACCGGGACCGCGCTGTCGGCCAACGCCCCGATGACCGTGAACTCCCGCTGCATGTCGTGCGCGGTCGACAGCACATGCCCGAGCGGTGGCCGCCGAACTACGAGCGGACGTGCGGCGCCATCGAGGCGATAGGTCAGGTTCGAGAGTCCGCCTGCCAACCGTGTCGCGTCGAGTTCCGACCCCGTCGAGAGCTCCGGATGCGCATCCGCCAGCCAGGCGCCGAACCGTACGACATCGATCCCGGGTTGCGTCGTCGCCATGGGCCGAGCCTACGCCGCGGAGTCCGGCAGCAGCTCCCGCTCGATCGCGGCACGGATCGCGGCCGGGATCGGCACCGGACGACGCGTGGTGCGATCCACGAACACGTGCACGAACGTGCCGGTCGCGACGAGGTCGTGGGAGACAGGACGCAATACCCCGAGCTCCCAGGTCACGCTGGAGGTGCCAAGTCGGCTGGCTCGCAGGCCCAGTTCGAGCGGCTCCGGGAATGACGCAGACGCCTGGAACTCGCAGGATGACGAGACGCAGAGCGCGATGGCCGACGAACTCGCGGGGTCGAATCCGGCCACCTCGATCAGCCACGCATTGATGGTGGTGTCCATCGCGGAGTAGTAGATCGTGTTGTTGAGGTGTCCGTAGCTGTCGTTGTCGCTCCACCGGGTGGGAAAAGGCGCGACGTGGCCGTACCCGCCGCTCATCCCGTGAAGAACAAGACGATCGTGTCGGCGATCAGCGCCGGCCGGTTCGAGCCCTCGATCTCGACGGTGACCTGCAGCCCGACCCGGTAGCCCTGGGCGCTCTCGTTCACCGACATGACCTCGCTCCGAGCACGCACGCGCGACCCGACCAGCAGCGGTTGCAGGAATCGCACCTTATCGAGGCCGTAGTTCACCGCCATCGTGCAGCCGCCCACCTCGAGCAGGCCCTCCGTGAGCATCGGCAGCAGCGCCAGCGTCAGGTATCCGTGCGCGATGGTGGCACCGAAGGGGCCGGATGCTGCGCGCTCCGGATCCACGTGGATCCACTGGAAGTCGCCGGTCGCCCCCGCGAACGCATCGATGCGTCCCTGATCGATCGTGATCCACTCATCGCCGACCGACTCCGTGCCCACCAGGTTGGACAGTTCGGCGGGCGTCGCAACGATCCGCGCGCTCACGCTTTGGGTCCGCCCGCCACGTAGAGCACCTGACCGCTGACGAAGCTGGCCTCCTCGGAGCAGAAGAATGACGCGGCGGCGGCCACATCATCCGGATACCCGACTCTCCCCACGGCGATCTCCTTGGTTGCGCCCGCCAGGAAGTCTTCGAATGACACACCCATCCGCTCCGCCGTGGCCCGCAGCATGTCGGTCGCGATGAAACCGGGGGCGATCGCGTTCACCGTCACGTTGTAGCGGCCGAGCTCGATCGCCAGTGTCTTCGTGAAGCCCTGCAACCCGGCCTTGGCGGCCGCGTAGTTCGCCTGGCCGCGGTTGCCGAGCGCGGAGGTGCTCGAGAGGTTCACGATCCGGCCCCATTTCGCCTCGACCTGGTGCTTCTGCACCTCCCGGCTCATCAGAAAGGCACCGCGGAGGTGAACGCGCATCACCGCATCCCAGTCGTCGTCGGACATCTTGAAGAGGAGGTTGTCGCGCAGGATTCCGGCGTTGTTCACGAGCACCGTCGGAGCTCCCAGCGCGGCGGTGACCGTCGCCACCGCGGTCGCCACCGCCTCGCTGTCCGAGACGTCGCCGCCGATGCCCACCGCCCGTCCGCCGGCCGCGGTGATCGCGTTCACGGTCTCGGCGGTGTCGGATTCGCGCAGGTCGATCACGCCGACGGAGTAGCCGTCCGCGGCGAGGCGGAGCGAGATCGCGGCGCCGATGCCGCGAGCCCCTCCGGTGACGATGGCGGTGCGGTGGCTCATAGGGTTGTCCCTTCCGGAAAGACGATGACCTGTCGCAGGGCGCTGCCGCTCGCGAGCCGGTCCATGGCGGCGTCGAGCTCGGAGAGCCCGATCTGTGAGGAGATGAGGCGCTCGACGGGCAGCCGACCCGCGCGCCAGAGGTCGACATACCGGGGGATATCGCGGCTGGCCACGGCAGAACCGAGGTAGCTGCCGATCACGGTGCGGGCCTCGGCGGTCAGGGTGAGCGGAGGCAGCGAGACCCGCGCATCGGGCGACGGCAGTCCCACCGTGACGGTGCGGCCGCCGGCCGCGGTCGCCGCGAAAGCCGTTTCGAACGCGCGGGCCGATCCAGCGGCCTCAATGACGACGGGTGCACGTCGGCCGGATTCGGCCAGCGCGGCCGGGGTGTACGTCTCACTCGCGCCGAGTTCGCGGGCGAGGTCCAGCTTCTCGGTGAGCGCGTCGACGGCGATCACCGGATGCCCGAAAGCGATCGCCACCAGCAGCGCCGCCATTCCCACCCCGCCGAGTCCGACGACCATGACGGGCTCGCCGGCTTCCGGCTGCCCCGCGTTGATGACGGCACCCCCGCCGGTCAACACCGCGCAGCCCAGCAGGGCTGCGACGGGAGCAGGCACATCCGCATCAACGCGGACCACCGAGGCCACGTTGACCACCGCGTGGCTCGCAAAGGCTGACACCCCCAGGTGATGGAAGAGGTCACCGGCCGCCCGGTGGAGCCGCGTCCCGCCGCCGAGCAGCGTCCCGGCGCCGTTCGCCGCAGCGCCGACTCGGCAGGGGAGGCGGCCGTCAGTTGCGCACTCCGGGCACTTGCCGCAGCGGGGGAGGAAAGTCATCACCACGCGGTCGCCCACCGCGATGCCGGACGCCGTGGCGGCCTCCCCCTCGCCGATCCGCTCGACGATTCCCGCGGCCTCATGGCCCAGAAGCATCGGGAGCGGTCGCGGACGACTGCCGTCGACGACGGAGAGGTCGGAGTGGCAGACGCTTGCCGCCTCGATCCGGACGAGAAGCTCATCACCAGCCGGCTCGTCCAGCTCGATGGCCGACACCGTGAACGGTCGTGATTCGGCGAACGGCCGAGCGGATCCGCTGCGCTCGAGCACCGCCCCCACGATCTGCACGGTGCCTCCTTGCCCGGTGCCAACCCTCACGCGCCACGGTGCACGGAGGTCACTTCTCACGACGTTACCGCCCCGCGGCCTCTGTGCCCATCCGCGCCCGCGCCGGGTCAGCGTACCCCCAGAAAGTGACGGGGGATCGGTGGGCTGCTTTACGCCGAAACGGGCGTGAGCGTGAGATCTGACGGCGGCAGCCCGGGGTTGCCGCGCAGGATCGCCGCCTTCACGTCGGAGATCGCCTTAGTGACCTCGATGCCGCGCGGGCAGGCCTCGGTGCAGTTGAAGGTCGTGCGGCAGCGCCACACGCCCTCTTTGTCGTTGAGGATGTCAAGCCGAACCTGGCTGCCCTCGTCACGGCTGTCGAAGATGAAGCGGTGCGCGTTGACGATCGCGGCCGGTCCGAAGTACTGCCCGTCCGTCCAGAACACCGGGCAGCTCGAGGTGCATGCCGCGCAGAGGATGCATTTGGTCGTGTCGTCGAAGACGGCGCGTTGGGCGACCGACTGGATGCGCTCCTTCTCGGGCTTGTCGCTCGCGATGAGGAACGGCTGGATGGCGCGGTACGACTCGAAGAACGGCTCCATGTCGACGATGAGGTCCTTCTCGAGCGGCAGCCCCTTGATCGCCTCGATGTAGATCGGCTTGGTGATGTCGAGATCCTTGATCAGGGTCTTGCAGGCCAAGCGGTTGCGTCCATTGATGCGCATGGCGTCCGAGCCGCACACGCCGTGGGCGCAACTGCGGCGGAAGCTCAGCGTGCCATCCTGCTCCCATTTGACCTGATGCAGAGCATCGAGCACGCGGTCGGTCGCATACATCTTCACGTCGAAGTCTTGCCAGTGCGGTTCGGCGTCCACCTCGGGGTCGAAACGCCGGATGATCAGGGTGACGGTGAACGGCTCGATCGAGGCCTCGGGCATGGCAGACGATGAGTCGCGGGCGACGGCGACATCCGACATCAGTACTTCCGTTCCATCGGTTGGTAGTTCGTGATCACGACCGGTTTCCAGTCGAGCGAGATGTGGTCGGAGGCATCCGCCGAATGCGGGTCGCCGGTCAGATAGGCCATGGTGTGCTTCATGTAGTGGGCGTCATCCCGCGTCGGGTAGTCGTCGCGCTGATGACCGCCACGGCTCTCCTGTCGGTTGCGTGCGGAGTACACGACAACCTCCGCGAGGTCGAGCAGGAAGCCGAGCTCGATCGCCTCGAGCAGGTCGGTGTTGAAACGCCGACCCTTGTCCTGGATCGAGACGTTCTTGTAGCGGCCGCGCAGCGTGTGGATCGTCTCGGTGACCTTGGCAAGCGACTCGTCGGTCCGGAACACCTGGGCGTTCAAGTCCATCTGCTCCTGCAGCTCTTTGCGCAGGGCTCCGATCCGCTCGGTGCCGTTCGAGTCGCGAAGTTCCTCGACGAGACCCTGCACGAACGAGGCGGCGTTCACCGGTACCGGCACGAACTCCGCCGTCTTGGCGTACTCGACGGCGTAGTTTCCCGCTCGCTTGCCGAACACATTGATGTCGAGCAGCGAGTTGGTGCCGAGCCGGTTCGACCCGTGCACCGAGACGCAGGCGCACTCGCCCGCGGCGTAGAGCCCCGGAACGACGGTGTCGTTATCGCTCAACACCTCGGCCTTGATATTGGTCGGGATGCCCCCCATCGCGTAGTGCGCCGTCGGCATCACCGGGACGGGCTCGACCACGGGGTCGACGCCGAGGTAGGTGCGCGCGAACTCGGTGATGTCCGGAAGCTTCGTCTCGAGCACCTCGGCGCCCAGGTGGGTGCAGTCAAGGAGCACGTAGTCCTTGAGCGGCCCGGCGCCTCGGCCCTCCGCCACCTCTTGGACCATGCAGCGGGAGATGATGTCGCGCGGGGCGAGGTCTTTGATGGTGGGGGCGTAGCGCTCCATGAAGCGCTCGCCGCTGGCATTGCGGAGGATCGCCCCCTCCCCTCGAGCGCCCTCGGTGAGGAGGATGCCGAGCCCGGCCAAGCCGGTCGGATGGAACTGGAAGAACTCCATGTCCTCGAGCGGCAGGCCCTTGCGCCAGATGATGCCGACGCCGTCGCCGGTGAGGGTGTGCGCGTTCGACGTGGTCTTGTAGATCTTGCCGAATCCGCCGGTCGCGAAGATGATCGACTTCGCCTGGAAGACGTGGATCTCACCGGTGGCGAGTTCGTAGGCGACGACCGCCGACGGGCGGTCCTTGCCCTTCACCTTGGTCATCACGATGTCGAGTGCGTAGTACTCGTTGAAGAAGTTGACGCCCAGCTTCACGCAGTTCTGGAACAGCGTCTGAAGAATCATGTGGCCGGTGCGGTCGGCCGCGTAGCAGGCCCGGCGAACGGGCGCCTTGCCGTGGTCGCGGGTGTGGCCGCCGAAGCGGCGCTGGTCGATCTTGCCCTCCGGCGTGCGGTTGAAGGGCAGGCCCATGTTCTCGAGGTCGTAGATCGCGTCGATGGCCTCCTTCGCCAGGATCTCGGCGGCATCCTGATCGACCAGGTAGTCACCGCCCTTGACGGTGTCGAAGGTGTGCCACTCCCAGTTGTCTTCCTCGACGTTGGCGAGCGCGGCAGCCATACCGCCCTGCGCCGCGCCAGTGTGCGAACGCGTCGGGTACAGCTTCGTGATGACGGCGGTGTTCGCCTTCGGACCCGCCTCGATCGCGGCACGCATGCCGGCTCCGCCTGCGCCCACGATCACCACGTCGTGCCGGTGGTAGTGCACGCCATCGATGACAGCGCCGTCCTCGAACTCCAGATATTCCGGCTCGACCGCCTTCGCGGTCGACTTCTTGCTGGGGCTTTCAGTGCTCACGTGTTCGGGCTCACTTGCTGTTGACGGGGCAGAAACTGGGGACCAGGTTGCCGGGCGCGCCAGCCGGGCAGGGGTCGAAGGTGGTCAGCACGAGTGTGCCGAGGACGATCAGTCCGATGACCGAGGCGGCCACCAGAACGAGGAGAACGGTGCGGCCGCGCCCGTGGGCGTAGTCGTTGATGACGGTGCGCATGCCGTTGCCGCCGTGGATCAGCGCCAGCCAGAGCATCGCGACATCCCAGACTTTCCAGAACGGGCTCGCCCATTTCCCCGCGACGAAGGCGAAGTCGATCGCGCGAACGCCGGTGCCGAGGAAGAGGTTGACGAAGAGGTGACCGAAGATCAGCACCACGAGCAGGATGCCCGAGGCGCGCATGTAGATCCAGCCCCATTTCTCCCAGTTGACCTTGCGGGTCGCCGTCGCCGGAGTGTGCGGGCTGCGGGGGGCGTCGATCGTTGTCATGACATCTCCGCGATGATGTTGATGATCTGTCGTGGTGCGAACCCTGCGAGCAGCACGATCCAGAGCGCGATCACGATCCAGAACAACAGCTTCTGGTGCCGTGTGCCGACACTCCAGAAGTCGATGAGGATAATTCGGATTCCGTTGAGCGCATGGAAACCGATCGCCGCCACGAGAGCCAACTCGCCGAGGCCGAGGATCGGGGTCTTGTAGGTGTTGATGACCGCGTTGTAGCCCTCTGGTGTGATCCGCACCAGGGAGGTGTCGAGCACGTGGACCAGGAGGAAGAAGAAGATCGCGACGCCGGTGATGCGGTGAAGCACCCACGACCACATGCCTTCGCGGCCTCGGTACAGCGTTCCTGCCGGGCGCTTGGGGCCACGGATCTTCGTGGCTTCGACTGCTCCGGATCGTGCGGCCTGGGTCGACACAGGACTCCTCTGGTATGTCGCGTCGCGTCGACGGGTGGCACGCCGTTCGCGCGGTGATCGGACCGTTCGAGTGTATGCCCGCATCCCCGTGCTTGCAGGCAAGGCTGACCTCACTTCTTCTCGACGTCGAGATATTTAGCTGCAAAACTTTCTCGACCCTCGGAAGGCGCCGCAAGGCACCTCGGTACGCTGAGGGGATGAGCACAGGCGTCGCAGGCCTCGACCGGTTCTACAGCATCATCCCGGCGGGCGGCATCGGCTCCCGGCTGTGGCCGCTGTCGCGCGCCGACGCCCCCAAGTTCCTGCACGATCTCACCGGATCCGGCAGCTCTCTGTTGCGAGCCACCTGGGACCGTTTGGCCCCGCTCTCGGGGCCGGATCGCGTGATGGTGGTCACCGGTCGCGCCCATCGTGCCGCGGTGGAGGCGCAGCTTCCCGAGCTGAGCGACGCGAACATCGTCCTGGAGAGCGAGCCGAAGGATTCGACCGCGGCGATCGGGCTCGCGGCTGCGATCCTTCGCCGCCGCGAGCCGGACGTCATCGTCGGCTCCTTCGCCGCCGATCACGTGATCGCGGACGTGCGGGGATTCCGCCGCGCGGTGACGCAGGCGGTCGCCGCCGCCGATGCCGGCTACATCGTGACCATCGGGATCGCCCCGACCGAGCCGGCCGTCGGCTTCGGCTACATCCAATGCGGCGGCCCGCTGCAGATCGACGGTGCCGCCGACGCCCTTCTCGTCGAGAGTTTTGTGGAGAAGCCGGACCTCGCCACCGCGAAGAAGTACCTCGAAGACGACACGCACCTCTGGAACGGCGGCATGTTCGTCGCGCGCGCCGATGTGCTGCTCGCACGGATCGGGGAGTCGGATCCGACGCTCCTCGCCGGTCTCGAGGCTCTCGCTGACGCCTGGGACGACCCGGCAGCTCGTGGACCGGCCGTCGACCGGATCTGGCCCGGTCTCACCAAGATCGCCATCGATTACACCGTCGCGGAACCGGCCGCCGCCGCCGGACGACTGGCGGTCATCCCCGGAACCTTCGATTGGGATGACGTCGGCGACTTCGCCTCGATCGCCAAGCTGCACTCCGGGGGGCGCAGTTCTGATCTCGCGATCCTCGGCGAAAACGCCCGTGTCCTGTCGGATTCCTCCAGCGGCATCGTGGTGAGCCAGACGAACCGGATCATCTCGCTGATCGGGGTGCGCGACATCGTCGTCGTCGACACCCCCGACGCGCTGCTCGTCACCACCAGCCAGAATGCGCAGCGCGTGAAGAGCGTGGTCGACGCGCTGAAGCTGAGCGGCCGAACGGACGTGCTGTGAGCACGGAGATCCCGAGGAGCTCGGAGCGCATTCCTCTCGTGATTGATACCGACACTGCCCAGGACGACTGCGTGGCTTTGTTGGTCGGCCTCCTCGACGAGCGTGCCGAGCTCCGAGCGATCACGATGGTGGCGGGAAACGTCGGATTCGAGCGTCAGGTGAAGAACGCATTCTTGACCATGAGCGTGGCGGGCAGACTCGGCGAAGTTCCTGTGCATCTCGGCTGTCGCCGGCCGCTTGTGAGGGAATGGGTCTCCGCCGAAAATGTGCACGGGGATGGCGTCGGGGGACTCGAGATGGAGCTGGAGGGCCTCGCTCCGTCGTCGCAACACGGAGTCGACGCCCTCATCGAACTCGCCGCAGCCGACCCGGGCGAACTCACGATCGTCTGCATTGGCCCGCTCACCAACATTGCAATGGCTGCGATCAAAGATCCCCGGTTCGTGAGCAATGTCAAAGCGCTCTACATCATGGGCGGTTCGAACAACGCGCGCGGCAACATCACCGCTGCCGCCGAGTACAACTTCTACGTCGACCCGGAAGCCGCCAAGACGGTCTTCGAGGCTGGCTTTCGGATCGTCGTCGTCCCGTGGGCGCCCCTTACTCTTGCCGACGCCGTGTTCTCGCGCGAGCAGATCGAGCGGATCGCGGCCATCGGCACGCCGCTTGCGGACTTTTTCGTGCGCATCGTGAGCACCACGCTCGCGTTTGATGAGAGTGTCGGAATCCCGGGTTCCACCCATCCGGACTCGCTGACCGTGTCCGTGCTGCTGCATCCTGAGCTGATCAAATCGAGCGCCGCGTACGCGGTCGACATCGAAACGGGTTCGGAGCTGACCCGCGGCTATGCGGCGATGTCGTGGGGAGTGCACGGGCTTCCCGCGAACTCCGAGGTGATCGAGAGCATCGACGCGCGTGGCTTTTTTGAGCACGTGGTCGGGCTGCTTTCGCTTCGCAGCGAACCGTCACGCCCGTTCTTCAACTGAGCAAGGGTCAGGGTCGCATCCGGAATCATTTCGCTGACATTTCGCGTCAGTAGAGGTTGTGTAACTGTTCGAGAACGCGGCCGAGATTCGACACTGTCTACCTCTGCTCGGCGGATAGTCTCAGTGAAAATCGCCCGGCGGTCCGTCGGGCGTCACCTTGGAGGACATCTTGAGAATCACACCAAGCAAGGTCGCCGTCAGCGCCCTTGCCACGATCGCGACGGCGGTTCTGCTCGCCGGCTGCGCATCTGCCCCCACCGCGACGAAGACGACGGCCAGTCCCGTCGTCAAGGGCTTCTTGCCGTGCATGGTTTCCGACAACGGCGGGTTCGACGACCACTCGTTCAACCAGATCGGCCTTGAGGGACTGCAGTCCGCAGCCAAGACGCTCGGCATCAAGGAGAAGCACGTCCAGTCGAACTCCGAGTCGGACTACGCGCCGAACATCGCGAACCTGGTTGCTCAGAAGTGCACGCTGATCATCACGGTCGGCTTCAACCTGGCTGCTGCCACCAAGGCGGCGGCCGCTGCCAACCCCAGCATCGACTTCGCCACCATCGACGACTCGTCCACGGACGCCGCGAACGTTGAGCCGATCACCTTCCGCTCCGACCAGGCGGCCTTCCTCGGCGGCTACGCGGCGGCGTCGTACAGCAAGACGGGCGTTGTCGGAACCTTTGGCGGCATCTCGATCCCGCCGGTGAACATCTTCCTCGAGGGCTACGCCGAAGGCGTCGCCTATTACAACAAGCAGAAGAACAAGGATGTCAAGGTCGTCGGGTGGAACACCACCACCCAGACAGGGTCGTTCACCGGAGGTTTTGCCGCCGGCACCGAGGCCCGGGCCGCTGCCCAGGCGGAGATCGACCAGAACGCCGACGTGATCTTCCCCGTTGGCGGCCCGATCTACCAGAGCGCCGCACAGGCGATCAAGGACTCAGGCAAGAGCATCGTGATGGTCGGTGTGGATGCTGACGTCTACTTCACCGACCCGACGGTGCGCAGCATCCTGCTGACCTCGGTCGAGAAGGGCGTCGGCACCAGCGTGTCGGCTGTCGTCAAGCAAGCCGCAGCTGGCAAGTTCACGAAGACTCCGTATGTCGGTGACCTCGCGAACCAGGGTGTTGGGCTCGCTCCGTTCCACGACTTCGCGAGCAAGGTCGACTCCGGCTTGTCGGCGGAGCTCGACCAGGTGAAAGCTGACATCATCAGCGGCAAGATCACCGTCGGGAAGTAAGTCATCACACCGCACTGACGGGGTGGGGAGGACCGGTGAGACCGGCCTCCCCACCCCGCGTTGTGCACCCCGAAGGTCCCCTCTCGCATCCCTGAACCCCGGATAGATTGAAGAGATGAAGCTCGAACTCCGTGGCATCACCAAACGCTTCGGGTCGCTGGTTGCCAACGATCACATCGACCTGGTCGTCAACCCCGGCGAGATACACGCCCTCCTCGGCGAGAACGGTGCCGGTAAGTCCACCCTGATGAACGTGCTGTACGGCCTCTACCAGGCTGAAGATGGCGAGATCCTGCTCGACGACGAGGTCCAGCATTTCGCCGGCCCGGGTGACGCGATGAACGCGGGTATCGGGATGGTGCACCAGCACTTCATGCTGATCCCGGTGTTCAGCGTCGCCGAAAACGTGATGCTGGGCCATGAGCAGACCCGCTTTGGCGGCACTCTCGATCTCGCCGCCGCGCGCAGACAGGTGCGCGAGATCTCGGCACGATTCGGATTCCACGTTGATCCCGATGCTCTCGTCGGTGACCTGCCGGTCGGCGTGCAGCAGCGGGTTGAGATCATCAAGGCCCTGTCTCGGGACGCTCGTGTGCTCGTCTTCGACGAGCCCACTGCCGTCCTGACTCCACAGGAAACAGATGAACTCATGGTGATCATGCGCCAGCTGAAAGCAGCGGGAACCTCCATTGTCTTCATCACTCACAAGCTGCGTGAGGTGCGTGAAGTGGCCGATCGCATCACCGTGATCCGACTCGGAAGGGTGGTCGGTGAAGCGAGCCCCACGGCGACGAATACCGAACTCGCGTCGCTCATGGTCGGTCGCGCGGTCGAGCTGACGGTGACGAAGGATGCCGCCACACCAGGAGCCCCAGCGCTCGTGGTCGACAAGCTGTCCGTCATCGATGTCGATGGCCAGATCGTCGTGAACAACGTCAGCTTCGATGTCAAGGCGGGTGAGATCCTGGCCATCGCCGGTGTACAGGGGAACGGGCAGACCGAACTCGCCGAGGCGATCCTGGGCCTTCAGGCCAAGGTGACCGGTGAGATCGTGTTGGACGGCGTCTCGCTGCGTGACAAGAGCGTTCGGGGAGTGCTGAACGCCGGTGTCGGCTACATCCCGGAAGACCGTCAACAGGACGGACTGATCGCCGAGTTCACGATCGCCGAGAACCTCATGCTCGATCGGGCGGACGGCGCGCCGTTCGTGGCGCGTGGCTCGCTTCGGCTGGCGTACCTGGCGGACTTTGCTGCCGCCAAGCTGCGCGAGTTTGACATCCGTGCGCAGGGAATCGCGACGCACGTCGGGCGACTCTCCGGGGGCAACCAGCAGAAGGTGGTGCTCGCGCGCGAACTCAGCCGGACCCTCCGCCTGTTCGTCGCGGCTCAACCGACGCGCGGACTTGACGTCGGCTCGATCGAGTTCGTGCACACCCGAATCGTGGAGACACGGGACGCCGGCGTCCCCGTCATCGTGGTGTCGACGGAGCTCGACGAGGTCGTCGCCCTTGCTGACCGTATCGCGGTGATGTATCGCGGCGGGATCGTTGGCATCGTTCCGGCGGATACCGACCGCGACATCCTCGGTCTCATGATGGCCGGCGATACACCCGATTCCATTGCCAAGCAGAAGGGCGCCGCCGCGTGACCGCCACGACGAAGAGCGACGCACCGCGACCGTCGACGACGCCACCCGCCCCTGATGAGGAGCAGAGCTCGCAGTTTCAGAAGTATGTGCGCGACATCATGGGCGGCAGCGCGGTGCTGTCGGTGCTCGCCGTTGTCATCGCCCTCGTTGTCGGTGCCGTTCTCATTGCGGTGACGGATCCTGGCGTCCAGGCCGCATCCGCCTACTTCTTCGGACGACCGAGCGACACTCTCACCGCGATCTGGAGCGCGATCTCGGGCGCATACGCCGCACTCTTCCAGGGAGCGGTCTACAACTTCGGCGCGGCCGACTTCTTGAGTGGCATCAAGCCGCTGACCGACACGCTGACCGACTCCACCTCGCTCATCGCGGCGGGGCTCGGGATCGCGCTCTCCTTCCGCATCGGGCTTTTCAACATCGGCGGTCAGGGCCAGATCCTGGCGGCCGCCGCGTGCGCGGGCTGGGTCGGCTTCACTGTCCACGCCCCGTTCCCCCTGCTCCTGATCCTGGCGCTGCTGGCGGGGCTCTTCGGCGGCGCCATCTGGGCCGGGATCGTTGGATTCTTGAAGGCGCAGACTGGAGCCAACGAGGTGATCGTCACGATCATGCTGAACTTCGTGGCCTTCTACCTGGTCAGCTACCTGCTCAAGGTTCCGGTCCTTCAGGCGCCCGGATCGACGAACCCGCAAACTCCTCCGATGCTGCCAGGCGCTATCTTCCCGCCGTTGCTCGGCCCGAACTACCTGGTCACCGTCGGATTTCTGTTCGTCGTTGGGGCGACCGTCTTCCTCTGGTGGCTGCTCAATCGCTCGAGCCTGGGCTTCCAGTTCCGGGCGATCGGCGACAACCCGCGTGCCGCGCGCACCGCGGGGATCAACGTGAACCGCCTGTATGTCTACGGCATGCTCATTTCGGGCGCTCTGGTCGGTTTGGCCGGCGCGAACCAGGTGCAGGGGGTCATCACCACCGGCTTCAGCTCGGGGATTGATTCCGGGATCGGATTCAGCGCGATCACCGTTGCCCTGCTTGGCCGGTCGAAGCCGTGGGGTGTATTCGGGGCCGGCATCCTGTTCGGAGCCTTTCAAGCGGGGGGCTACACCATGCAGGCCGCGCAGAATGTGCCGGTTGACATCGTGCTGGTCGTCCAATCCGTGATCGTGCTGTTCCTGGCGGCCCCGCCTCTCGTGCGCAAGATCTTTCATCTGCCGACTCCAGGCTCGACGCCGAAACCGAAGCAGAAGAAGTCCGCGCCTGAATCCGCCCCGAAAGCCGAGATCGTGCAGAAAGAAGGAGCCGCCCAATGAGCACCACTGTTGCTACTCCGCGCTTCGACGAGTTGCCGACACATCTCGACAGGGCCGTCGTCAAGTCGTGGAAGGTGCCTGCTATCTTCGCGGTGTTCACCGTCGTGGGCATCGTCCTGTTCGTCGTCTTGGGTCGCAATGGAGTGACCCACTTCAACCTGTCGACGTCGACCGACCTGATCAAGCTGCCGATCGCGGCCGTCCCCACTCGTGGCGCTGGAATCATTGTCGTGATCGTCTCGGCAGTGCTGACCGCGATCGCGGTTGCACTGTCGTACACCGCGCGCAAGGTTCCGCTCGGGGTGATCACGCTGTTCGCGGTGGTCTTCTTTGCGGGCTTTCTCACCTGGGCCGCCGCCGGGCACACCCTGGCGGTGCCGGGATTGCTGCTGAGCGCGATCGGCATTAGCGTTCCCCTGATCTTCGGTGCGCTCGGCGGGGTGGTGTCTGAACGTGTGGGCGTCGTCAACGTCGCCATCGAGGGTCAGCTTCTCGCGGGCGCGTTCGTCTCCGCCGTCGTGGCGACCGTCACGCATCAGGCGCTCATCGGATTCATCGCCGCAATGGTCGCGGGTGTGCTGGTGTCGGCCATCCTGGCTGTTTTCTCGATCACCTACCTCGTGGACCAGGTCATCGTCGGCGTTGTCCTGAACGTTCTCGTCATCGGGCTCACCGACTTCCTTTACTCTCAGGTGCTCGCCTCGAACGCGCCCACTCTCAACGCGCCACCGCACTTTCCGTTCCTGCCGATCCCGATTCTCAGCGGGATCCCGGTCATCGGACCCGCGCTGTTCCGGCAGACAATCATCGTCTACCTGATGTACGCCGCGATCTTCCTGGTGTGGTTCGCCCTGTTCAAGACGCGCTGGGGCTTGCGCGTGCGCGCGGTCGGCGAGCATCCGACGGCGGCCGACACCGTCGGCATCAACGTCAACCGCACTCGATTCTTAAACGTCTTGCTCGCGGGCGCCATCGCGGGCGCCGGCGGGGCTTACTACAGCCTGGCCGCGTCGCCGCTCTTCACCCGGGAGGTGACTGCCGGCGCGGGCTACATCGCCCTCGCCGCGGTGATCTTCGGTCGCTGGAACCCGTTGCTCGCCACCCTCGCGGCACTCCTCTTCGGCTTCACCAGCAGCCTCCAGTTCTCGTTAAGTGCGGCGGGATCACCGGTTCCGAGTGAGTTCATGCTGATGCTGCCATACGTGGTCACCATCTTGGCCGTCGCGGGCTTGGTCGGGCACTCGCGGGGACCCGCGGCATCCGGAAAGCCGTACATCAAGTCATGACTGAGCAGACTCAGATTGACTGGGATGCCCTGCGCGAGGTGGCGTTGGACGCGATGGGGCGGGCATACGCGCCGTATTCGAACTTTCCTGTCGGAGTCGCGGCACTCGTTGACGATGGCCGGATCATCGCGGGATGCAATGTCGAAAATGCGTCCTATGGCATTGGGCTCTGCGCAGAGTGTGCGCTGGTGTCGACATTGCACATGACCGGCGGTGGAAAGCTCGTCGCCTTCACGTGCGTCGACGGACATGGAGGCGCTCTCATGCCCTGCGGACGATGCCGTCAGCTGCTGTACGAACACTCCGCCCCGGGGATGTTGCTGCAAACGGTATCGGGCATCCGCACCATCGATGAGGTGCTGCCGGACGCGTTCGGGCCGCGCACGCTCGTCGACTTCGCGGAGTGATCCCGCCGTGAGCCTCGAACCGTTCGACGCCGTCGACCTGATCCGCACCAAGCGGGATGGCGGCACCCTCAGCACCGCGCAGCTCGACTGGCTGATCGACGCGTACACCCGTGGCTACGTCGCCGACGAACAGATGTCGGCGATGACGATGGCGATCTTCCTGAACGGGATGGGGCGCGACGAGATCCGCGACCTCACGATGGCCATGGTGGCCAGCGGCGAGCGGCTCGACTTCTCGGGGCTCTCGAAGCGCACCACCGATAAGCACTCGACCGGCGGTGTCGGGGACAAGATCACGCTTCCCCTTGCCCCGCTCGTGGCGTCGTTCGGTGTGGCGGTGCCGCAGCTCTCCGGGCGTGGGCTCGGCCACACCGGTGGGACCCTCGACAAGCTGGAAAGCATTCCGGGCTGGCGTGCGTCGCTGACGCCGGCGGAGTTCATGGCGCAGTTGGAAGACGTCGGGGCCGTGGTCTGCGCGGCGGGGGCGGGGCTCGCTCCCGCGGACGGCAAGCTCTACGGGCTGCGTGACATCACCGGGACGGTGGAGGCGATTCCGCTGATCGCCTCGTCGATTATGAGCAAGAAGATCGCCGAAGGTACGGCCGCACTGGTGCTCGACGTCAAGTTCGGTTCTGGCGCCTTCCTGCAGGATCCCGCCCTCGGGCGCGAACTGGCCGAGACCATGGTGCGACTCGGCACCGATGCCGGCGTCGCGACGCGCGCGCTGCTCACCAACATGAACGTGCCGCTCGGGCTCGCCATCGGCAACGCGAACGAGGTGCGCGAGTCGGTGGAGGTGCTG
>JABBOD010000055.1 GCA_019351995.1 Acidobacteriota bacterium | reverse complement strand
GGAGAACCACATGGTCCCGCCTGCGGAACGGTGTCGTTCGCCGTCCCCACCTAGAGGAGAGCGTCCGCGACTTCATCGAGGTGCGCGCCGCGGGAGGCTTTGACCAGGACGACATCGCCGGCGCCGAGATGGTGGCGAAGCCAGTCGATGGCCGCATCGTTATCGGCCACGGCCACTGCCCGCTCTCCTGCCCCGGCAGCGAGGGGTCTGGCGACCTCACCGACCGCGACGATGACGTCGGCCCGAGCCGCGGCGTACGCCCCGACAGCGTGGTGTTCGGCGTCGCTTGCCTCGCCGAGTTCGAGGATCGCCCCGAGGACGGCGATGCGACGACGACCGTCGATCGTCGCCAAGGCGTCGAGAGATGACCGCGCGGAGCCCGGGCTGGAGTTGTATGAATCATTGAGGAGCGTCGCTCCGTTCGCGAGTTCACGCAGTTCCAAGCGCCACCTCGACAGTGAAGCGGTGGCCATCGAGTTCGCGGCGGCGTCAAGCGGGATGCCGACCGCCAGCCCCGCGGCGGCGGCTGCGGCGGCGTTGAGGGCCTGGTGTGCTCCGACGAGTGGAAGCTCCGCTCGAACCGTGGCGTCAGCGGTTCGAAGCGTGAAAGAGGGCCGCCCAAGCCGATCCATGGCGAGGTCGAGCACGCGCACGTCGGCACTCTCCGAAAGGCCGAAAGTCAGCACGGGACCGCTCGTGATCGAGCGCATCGCGAGGACTCGTGGATCGTCGGCGTTGAGAATGGCGGTGCCCATTGGCGCCAACCCCTGCACGAGTTCACTCTTCGCGATGGCGATGGCGTCGCGGGATCCGAACTCGCCGAGGTGGGCGTGCCCGACGTTGAGGACGAGAGAGACATCGGGCGCGACAAGCCTCGTGAGCGCCGCGATGTCGCCGATATGACGGGCGCCCATCTCCAAGACGAGAAAGCGAGTGCTTGGCTCGCTCCGGAGCATGCTGATCGGCACGCCGAGACCGTTGTTGAGGTTTCCGACCGTGGCCACCGTCGGCGCAGCGTCGGATAGCACCGCCGTGAGCAGGTCCTTCGTACTGGTTTTCCCCTGAGAACCGGTCACCGCGAAGACGGTCAACCGGTCGCGAAGCTGCGCAATGACATGCTTCGCGAGTGCTTGCAAGGCGGCGCTTGTGTCCTCAACGATCACCGTGGGGAGCGCAGTCGGGCGAGAGCCGAGCACGGCGACCGCGCCAATCTGGCCTGCCTGACCGGCGTAATCGTGGCCGTCGACCTTGTCGCCGGGGAAAGCGACGAAGAGTCCGCCTTGTTCGGCCTGCCGGCCGTCGAGCACCGCAGGAGCGGTGACCGTGACGGTGCTGTCGCCGTCAACGATCCCACCAACGATCGTCGCGATCTCGCCCAGATTCAGCGGGATCATGCGGACCACGTCGCGGTGAGCAGAAGCCGGGTTGCTGGGGACATCCGTCCATTAAAGGCGAAAAGACGTTGCTGGCGCATATTCACTTTTCGATATGCCGGCAACATGCCATTCTCATCCCCACCGTCCACCTCGACGTGTCGGCCTGCTGCGCGTCGAATCGGCGAACTGTGCCGCCAGCAACCGGCTGGCGGTACGCGAACGATGGGCGGCGGCTCGTAGCATCGGGAGTATGCGCGTGTTGGTGGTCGAGGACGAGCCATACATGGCGGAGGCCATCCGTGACGGGCTGCGGCTGGAGGCGATCGCGGCCGACCTTGCGGGGGACGGCGACACCGCGCTCGAGTTGCTGAGACTCAACGCGTATGACATTGCCGTTCTGGACCGAGACATTCCCGGGCCGTCCGGTGACGAAATTGCGGAGCGGATTGTCGCATCCGGAAGCGGGATTCCGATTTTGATGCTGACCGCGGCCGATCGTCTGGATGACAAGGCATCCGGGTTCGGACTCGGCGCGGACGACTACCTGACGAAGCCGTTCGAACTACAGGAGCTCGTGCTCCGTCTGAGGGCCCTCGACCGGAGGCGCACCCGCAGACGCCCGCCGGTCCGGGAGCTCGCAGGTTTGCGACTGGACCCTTTCCGCCGAGAGGTTTACCGAGACGGACGCTACGTCGCGCTGACCAGGAAGCAGTTCGCCGTGCTCGAAGTCCTGATGTCAGCAGAAGGCGGAGTCATCAGCGCGGAAGAACTTCTCGGACGAGCCTGGGACGAGAACGCCGACCCGTTCACGAACGCCGTGCGGATTACCGTGTCGGCGCTCCGCAAACGGCTCGGCGAACCGTCATTGATCGCCACGGTGCCCGGCGTGGGCTACCGCATCGACAGCGGCGCCGCCCCAGCTGTCGGAGGCGAGCGTGGATAGGGCGCCGGGGACCAGCGTTCGCCTCAAACTCACCGTCAGCTATGCCGGCTTCCTGGTTCTCGCGGGCTTCGTCGTGCTTCTCGCGGTCGGGATCTACGTCCTGTACGGCCTTCCGGAGGGATCGTTCCTCATCAGCGGCGATTTTCTTGTGAACCGCACCAGAATCGTCGAGTCGTTCATTCCGATTGCGCTGATCGTGTTCGCCTTCCTGCTGGTGTTCGGCCTTCTGGGAGGTTGGTTCCTCGCTGGCCAGGTGCTCGCCCCCCTCGCCCGCATCTCGCATGCCGCACGCATGGCCTCAAGCGGATCACTTTCACATCGCGTCGAGTTGGAAGGCCGCCAGGACGAGTTTCGGGAGCTGGCGGACACCTTCGACACAATGCTGACCCGGCTCGAAGCACAGGTTGCCGAACAGCAACGGTTCGCCGCGAATGCATCCCACGAACTGCGCACACCGTTGGCGATCACCCAGACGCTCCTCGACGTTGCCCGCAATGATCCCCCCCTCGACAGTCGTGAGCTCGTGGAGCGTCTGTACAGTGTCAACGCCCGGGCAATCGACCTGACGGAAGCTTTGCTTCTGCTGAGCCGAAGCGATCAGCGCTTGTTGGTGCGCGAAACGGTCGACCTCTCGCTGATTGCGGAGGAGGCTGCCGAGACCCTGCTTCCCCTCGCGGAAAAGCACGGAGTCACCATCGAGACCTCCGGCGAGATCACCACCGCTGTCGGCTCATACGCGCTGCTGCTGCAGTTGACCACGAATCTCCTCCATAACGCGATCGTGCATAACCTTGCTGAACATGGCACGGTGAGCGTGACCACCGCGACCGGCTCGAAGCAGGTCGTGCTGATCGTCGAGAATACGGGCGGCAATCTCACGGCACAGATGGCCTCCTCACTCACCGAGCCATTCCAGCGCGGGCCCGGTCGCATCCGCACGCATCACACAGGCGTCGGCCTGGGTCTGACCATCGTCAAGAGCATCACGCAGGCGCACAGCGGAACCCTCATCATCACTCCTCTGGCCACTGGAGGGCTTCACGTCGCGGTACAGCTCCCCGCCGCACCGGCGGTCACCAACGCGTAAACGCCAGATCCATCTCGTGCGACCTTCTCGGTCGCCGTGATGAGGGGGCCGACCGCCGAGCCGCGGTCGTCGTTGTTCGCCCTGCTCAGCGCCTTGCCAGTTGGTTCACCTGGTCGAATTCCGCGATAGGAAAGTCAAAAAAAGTGTCGGGATACGGTTCGTCCCGGAGGGTGTAGTGCCACCATTCGCGGTCGTACGGGCGGAAGCCAGCAACTTCCATCACCGTGCGCAGGGATTCACGGTTCTTCGTTTCCGTCGAAGTGATTCCGGGTGCGCCGTGGTGCGAGATGGGATCCATCAGATCATGGCCACCACCCATCGGAGCGAGTTCACCAGAGGCCAGGTGATACAGCGTCAGATCGACAGTGCTGCCCCGACTGTGGCCGGATTTTGCGGAGATGTATCCCATGTCGAACATCTTCGATCGGTGGATGTTCGGATAGTGCCGCTGCTTTGTCCGGCCGTCCTCTGGTTGCTGTGACCAGCCCATGAAGAAGTCGACGGCGCGTTGGGGACGATAGCCGTCCCACACGAGCAAACCGAACCCCAGGGGTTCAGCAATTTCGTGGGCCGTCCCCAGGCCTCGGCACAATGATGTCGTGCCGACAATCCGATTGACCAAATAGCCGTCGACAGGTTCTCCGGTGAAATTATCCCGGGTGGCATATTTTGCGTCCCAGCGGATTCCCGGCACCAACTCGTCGACGAAGACAAAGTCGTCATTCATCGGTTGGGCCCGGCCAATGCGAGCGCCAGCACCCGGTCGATCAGCTCGGTGAGAGATATTCCGGCAGCCGCCATCATTCTCGGATAGCGACTGTACGTGGTCATGCCGGGGAGCGTGTTGACCTCGTTGAGGATCACGGTTCCGTCTTCTGTGAGGAACATATCGACCCGCGCCAGTCCTCGACATCCGAGAGCGCGATAGATGGTCTTGGCTGTCTCTTGAACGAGCGCGCGCGACTCCGCCGGAATATCCGCGGGAACAATGAACGTCGCGTTCTCGGACCCGCTCTCCGGCGCGGCTTCCTGGTGGATTCTGAAGAAGCCGTGCGAGAGGGCGACGCGATCGACTTCTCCGGTGGTCAAGTCCGGACTGTTGCCCAGGACCGCGCACCCGATTTCGCTCCCCATCACCGCCTGCTCGATGAGCACCTTGGAATCGTAGAGTCGGGCCGCCTCGACCGCGATGGGCAGATCTTCTTTGCGCGACACTTTGCTGACACCGAACGATGACCCCGATCGGGCGGGCTTGACGAAGACGGGGTAGGCAAACTGCTCGGGATCAGGCGACTCGTGTGCGGCGAAGGTCCAAAACGTCGGGGTTGCGATTCCCGCGCTGCCGGCCACGATGTAAGCCAGGGACTTGTCCATGCAGAGGGCAGAACTCTGAACATCACACCCGACGTAGGGGATCCCCGACAGTTCCAGCAGACCTTGCATCGCACCGTCTTCGCCAAACCTGCCGTGCAGGACGGGAAAGACAACGTCCAGACGAACCGTTTCGACGTCCCCGCCCTGAAGGAATCGCAAACCGTGCACTGTGCTGTCGGGGGAAAGCTCGACCTGCCGGCAACTGTCGTCATCCAGGTCGGAGGCGGGGCCATCGCAGAGTTTCCAGTCACCGCCCTGAGAAATCCCGATCCAGAACGGCTCGTACTGACCCAGGTCGAGGTTATTCGCGATCTCCTGCGCAGATTTCACCGAGATGGGATGTTCTTCCGAACGACCCCCGAAGATGATCCCGACCTTCAACCTAGCCATGCTGCCGCCCCTCGAAATCCAGGCAATTCTTCAGAGTATTTTCGACGATGTCGCTCAAGGCGTGGTCCGTGTAATAGGCGGTGTGAGGGGTAATGAGTACGTTCGACAAGCGCTGCAACCGCAGAAACATCCCCTCAGCGATCGGCCGCGATCTGCGGTCCATGTAGAAGATATCGTCCTCTCCCTCGAGAACGTCGAGCGCGGCCCCACCCAACGCGCCGCTTTCCAGCGCCAGGACGAGCGCTTCGGTGTCAATGAGCGCACCCCGTCCCGTGTTGATCACAAAGGCACCACGCTTCATCCGGTCGATTCGTTGAGCATCCAGCAGGTGGTGCGTCGCTGCAGTGAGCGGTGTATGCAGCGCGATCACGTCGCTCTGCTCAATCAGTTCGTCGAGAGACACATACTCCGCCGAATCCTGAGGGTTACCGTCGTAAGCGAGCACCGGGCAGCCGAAGCCCCGAAGCCTCTGGATGACCGCGGCCCCAATGCGACCGGTTCCGATAACGCCAACCGTCATGTCTCGGAGCTCTTTGCCACGTGCCGTATTGAGCCTGAAATCGTGATGCTCGGCACGGGTGATGATCGACCGTGCGTTTCGAAGCACCATCAGCATCAGCATCAGCGTGAAGTCGGCCACGCTGTCGGGAGAATATTCGACCCCCTCGACACAGATGCCGATGCTCCGCGCGAACTCAACATCGATGTGATTGTGTCCCGCACTTCTCGTCGAGATGTATGCGACGCCGGCTTCGCTGAGAGACCGAAGCGCGGAGTGTGAAATCCGGGTCTTGTGATCGACGCTGATGCAGCGGTGACCGAGTGCGAGTCCAATGTTGGTTTCGGTCAGCGCCTCAGCGGTGATCGTTGGTGTGACGCCGAGGCGAGGAGCCACGTCACGGAACACGGCTGCCTCATCCTCACCGCAGCCGTAGATCGAGAGCCCGATCGGTGACGCGGGTGCAGACGGGGAGTTCGACGAAGATCGCGCGGTTCCCGGACGAGGACGTGGAACGAGTCCGCTACGGGTCATATCTTCAGCCTAGGCAATGAGTGGTTGCCGGCACGTATCGGGATTCCGATACGCGGACGATACGTCGTCGTCCGGTACGTGTCGGGCGAGGCGGGATGACCGGCCGACTCGAGCACGGGCGCCTGCTCGGTGGGATCGTGTGACGTCAAGGTCGTGGTCAGGTGACGAGTCTTAGGCTCTTTTGATGAGGTCTGGGGCGATCGATGCTGTCCGTGTTGCCGGAATCAGCGCGGTGGTCATGGGTCACTGTGTGAGCGAGCCGTGGGTGCGCCCGGCGCTGTACAGCTGGCATGTCCCGCTGTTTTTCATTCTTGCCGGCTACTTCTGGTCGGAGAATCGCTCGCTGAAGAGCGAGATCATTGACCGCGCGCGGTCGCTGGGGAGACCGTATCTGAGCTGGTTGCTCCTCATCGCTGTGGTGTTCCTCCCGCTGGATAGCACCCTGGAAGGCTTCAAACCTGGCCTTGTCACCGCCCAGTTTCAAAATGGGCAAAGTTCGGCAATGTCCTATTCCACGTTCTGGTTTGTGTCCGTGCTGCTTTTCGCGGTGATACTCCGGCGCGGTCTCCAGGTGTTTCCCCGGCCGCTCGTCTGGGCGCTCGCGGGGTTGGGAGCGATCGCGGCACCGGCTCTCGGGACCGTTCTCGCTCAAACGCCGCTTGCCGTGGGTTCGGCGTTACCGTGCATGGCCTTCCTGTTCCTCGGATCTGCCGCGCGGAGGGTCCGTTCGCGCATCACCCGTCCCGGATTGATCGGCGTGGCCCTGCTTGCGGTGTCGGCGGCGGCGCTGGCAAGCGGGCTGATCCTCCCGCTCGATATCAAACAAGGAAACTACGGGACACCGATTCTCAGCATGATCAGCGCGGCAATGATCTCGTGGGGTCTGATTCTTTGCGCCGAGGCAGGATTCGCCCGACTGCCCTCCTCAACGGGGCCGGTTGCCACAGGACTGGCCAAAGCCGGATTTGTGGTCGTGTTGGTTCACCCCTTCATCCTCTGGCTCCTGCTCAACTTCGCTCCCGCTCTCACCATGTGGCCTGTGTTCGTCATCACTCTCTCCGTCGCCTGGCTAATCGCGCTGGTTGCCCAGAGAACGGTGGCGGCCCCGTGGCTCACCGGGAGCAGCCGGGTAGCGTTTTAGGTCCAAAACAACCTGACCACTGCTCGAACCCGGAGCGCAACCGACGGTTGCGCAATCACGCCACTGCCGCTCCGCGATGACAACGACGACCACAACGACGAACAGCGACGGCCGGACCGCGTCGGCACAAAGCAGCTCACCGCGATCGACGGCCTCACGCAGGACCTGCCAGGTGGCTGCACCACTGTCAGCACCATCATGAGGAATGGCCTCAAACCCGGGAGCTAAAATCCCAGATCGGAGGCCATCTTCATCTCGTGCGCGGAGGGGGACTTGAACCCCCACGCCCTTACGGGCACTAGCACCTCAAGCTAGCGCGTCTGCCATTCCGCCACCCGCGCGAGACCGGTTCGTCACGAGGACGACCGAGGATAGACACTAGCACGGCACGACATGCCGACCGACGCATCGACCACGCTCCTCGCGCCCGGCGAACCGTGCAGAAACGTTTCCGACACACCCCGCGGGTAGCGTGGTCACATGGCCGATCAGGATGCTGCCCCTAACCTCGAGTCGACCGCCCGAATCGCGCGTGACCTGATCCGTTTCGAGACGGTGAACTGGGGCGGCGGCACGTCAGAGGGCGAGACCGAGGCGGCACAGTACGTCGAGGCCGAACTCCGGCGGCTGGGCCTGAACCCGCGGCTGTTCGACGCGGCCCCCCGACGCACGAGTGTGGTGACGCGGGTGGCCGGTCGCCACCCGGAACGCCCAGCGCTGGTCGTACACGGCCACCTCGACGTGGTGCCTGCGGTCGCCGCCGACTGGAGCGTCGACCCCTTCGGCGGCGAGATCCGCGACGGTCTGCTGTGGGGTCGAGGTGCCGTGGACATGAAGGACATGGATGCCATGATCCTGACCGCACTTGGCGACCTTCTCGAATCGGGGGAGCAGCCGTCGCGTGACCTGATTGTCACGTTCTTCTCTGACGAGGAGAACGGGGGCGTCTACGGCTCGCACTGGATGGTCGACGAGCACCCCGAGCTGTTTGCCGGCGCCAACGAAGCCATCAGCGAGGTCGGTGGCTACTCGATCGACCTGAACGGAAGGCGCGCATATCTGCTCCAGACGGGCGAGAAGGCACTGGTCTGGATCCGGCTGGTCGCTCACGGCACCGCGGCACATGGTTCGCGGGTGATCCGCGACAACGCCATCGTGAAGCTCGCGCTGGCGGTTGCGGCCATCGGGCAGGAGGAGTGGCCGTTGCGGCTGACGCCGACGACGAGCGACATGCTCGGGCGGCTCACCGGCATCCTGGAGATGCCGGACGCCGAGCCCGAGGCACTCATCGAGGCGACGGGGACCGCCGCCGGGTTTCTGCGAGCGACCGTGCGCGTCACCAGCAACCCGACAGTGCTGACCGCCGGGTACAAGCACAATGTGATCCCCGATCGTGCCGAAGCACTCGTCGACCTGCGCCCGTTTGCCGGCCAGGAAGACGAGGTGCTCGCGCGCATCCGCGAACTGATCGGCCCCGAGCTGGAGGTCGAGATCGTCCACCACGACATCGGACTCGAACTGCCGTTCGAGGGTGCGCTGGTCGACAAGATGGTGGCGGCCCTCGACAAGCACGACCCGGGCGCTCCGGTGCTTCCGTACCTGATGAGTGGCGGGACCGACAACAAGGCGCTCGCCAAACTCGGGATCGCGGGCTACGGCTTCGCGCCGCTGCAGCTCACCGCCGACCTCAACTTCCCGGCGATGTTCCACGGCGTGGACGAGCGCGTGCCGCTCGATGCGCTGGCATTCGGTCGGCGAGTGCTCGCGGATTTCTTCCGCGACTGCTGAATCGCGAGGGTCGAGTGCCGAGGCGCGCGCCCCAACCCGCCGAGAGTACGGGAATGACCCCGCCTTGAGCGCTGAAAGTACGCAGATATCCGTACTCTCAGCAAGCCAGGCGGGCGGAGGCCGGCGGGGGTTAGGCGGCTCCGCCGGAGCGGTCGTCGCCCGCGCGGCCATCGCGGCGGCGCAGGTAGCGCTCGAACTCCTCGGCGATCGCGTCGCCACTGGCCTCCGGCGCGTCGACGGTGTCGCGAGCCTGCTCGAGCTGTGCGATGTACGCGGCCATGTCGTCGTCGTCGCTCGCCAGCGCGTCGATGCCCGACTCCCATGCCGCCGACTCCTCGATGAGCGAGCCGCGGTCGACCGCAACGTCCACGAACTCCTCGAGGCGCTCGATGAGAGCAAGCGTCGCCTTGGGGGAGGGCGCGTTATGCACGTAGTGCGGGACGGATGCCCAAATGGAGAGGGTGGGGATCTCCGCGTTCTCCGCGGACTCCGCCAACACCGAGAGGATGCCGACCGGCCCCTCGTAACTGCTTTTCTCGAGTTCGAATCGTTCGCGAACGGCGGCGTTCTCGCTGGTCGCGAAGATGGAGATCGGACGAGTGTGCGGCACATCGGCGAGCATGGCCCCGAGAAAGACGATGCCATCGATGCCGGCCGCGGCGAGCGCGTCGATGACCTCGCTCGCGAAGGTCTTCCAGCCTCTCGACGGTTCGGTCCCCATGAGAACATGGATTCCGGGACCCCCGTCGAGCGGACCCCAGAGGGTCACGCCCGGCCACTCCAACATGCGGTCGCCGTTCTCGTCGATCACCGAACTCGGGCGATTGAACTGGTAGTCGAAGTAGTCCTCGGGCTCGAGATCGGCGATCGGCACGAGCTCGAGCTGGTCGCGGAGCGCTCTCGCGGCGCCGCTCGCGGCTTCGCCCGCGTCGTTCCACCCCTCGAAGGCGACCACGAGGAGCGAGTTCTCGCCGAATGTGCTGTTGTCCGCCACGTGTGTCCTTCCGCCGCCCTCCGGCGTCACGCCACGGAACGTGCTTCCGTCGCGTCCCCCCAAGGATAGGTCCCCAATCCCGGCACCGCCGGGCAGCGGCGGTTTGCCGTCAGCACGAGATGACGCGCCATTGCTCGTAGACTCGTCCGACGTGACCGACGACATCCGCCCCGCCGCCGTTCGCCCCGCAGCCGTTTTATGGGACATGGACGGCACCCTCGTCGACACCGAGCCGTACTGGCTTGCCGCCGAGACCGAACTGGTGCACGCCTGGGGCGGCACGTGGACGCTGGAGGACGGGCTCAGCCTGGTCGGCTCCTCGCTCACCAACTCCGCCCGAGTGCTCGAATCGCGGGGCGTCAAGCTCGAAGCCCTCGAGATCGTCGACCTGCTCACCGACCGAGTGCTCGAGCAGCTGAAGCACACGGTGCCGTGGCGTCCGGGCTCGCACGAGATGCTGACGGCGGTGCGGGAATCGGGCGTCCCGATGGCGCTGGTCACGATGTCGATCCGGCGGATGGCTGACTCGATCGCCGCCGCGGCGGGATTCCCTGCCTTCGACGTGGTGGTCGCCGGTGATGAGGTCAGCAATGGCAAGCCGGACCCGGAGGCGTACCTCCGCGCGGCGAGCGCTCTCGGCGTCGACATCGCCGACTGCTTAGCGATCGAGGATTCGGAGTACGGGGTGGCCGCGGCCGTGGCGAGCGGCGCGACGACCCTGGCGCTGCCCCTGCACGTGCCGCTGCCCGAGAGCCCCGCGTATACGCGATGGGACTCGCTCGATGGCCGCTCGCTCCAGGAGCTGTTCGCCGTGCACGCCGAGAGGGTGAGCCGATGAGCGACACCCCGGCACCTCGTCACTCCGGCCCATTCGCGATCGGCGATCGCGTGCAGCTCACCGGTCCTCGCGGTCGGCTGAATACCATCACCCTGCAAGCCGGTGGCGAGTTCCACACCCACCGCGGCGTGGTCAAGCACGACACGATCATCGGGCAGCCGGATGCGACAGTCGTCACCGCAACGAATGGCGACGCCTACCTGGCTCTCCGTCCGCTGCTCAGCGATTTCGTGATGTCGATGCCGCGCGGTGCCGCGATCGTCTACCCGAAGGATGCCGCTCAGATCGGCGCGCTTGCCGACGTCTTCCCCGGCGCGACGGTCGTCGAGGCCGGTGTCGGATCCGGTGCTCTCTCGCTCTGGTTGCTGCGCGCCGTCGGACCACAGGGTCGGCTGCTGTCCTACGAGCGGCGTGAGGAGTTCGCCCTCGTCGCTCGGGCGAACGTCGCGGCCTTCCTCGGCTCCGAACCGCCGAACTGGAGCGTGACGATCGGCGACCTCTCCGAGGCACTGCCATCGACGACCGCGGCCGGCACGGTCGACCGGGTGGTGCTCGACATGCTTGCTCCGTGGGAGTGCCTGGATGCCGCATCCGATGCCCTGACCCCCGGGGGAGTACTCCTCTGCTACGTCGCCACGGTGACGCAGCTCTCACGGGTGGCCGAGGCCATCCGTTACACCGGCAACTTCACGGAACCGGACGCCAGCGAGACCATCGTGCGCGGCTGGCACGTCGAGGGTCTCGCCGTGCGCCCGGATCACCGCATGGTCGGCCACACCGGATTCCTGATCACCGCGCGTCGTCTGGCACCCGGCACCGTTCTCGCCAAGCCCGTCCGGCGCGCCTCGAAGACCGAGTACGGCGACGAGGACGTGGAACTATGGACTCCTGGCGCGCTCGGCGATGCCGCGAAGAGCGACAAGCGTGTCCGCAAGGTCGTCAGGGAGGCGCAGAATCTCGCTGCCGAAACAGGTGCCGAGTTGAACGAGCCGGACACACACAGCTAGGCGCCGACGAACTGCCGGTAGAGTTGGCACGCTCGTTCCTCCGCCGTGTTCCATCCGGCGAATCCCCGAAAGAAGGCCCCGTGCGCAGAGCACCCGCGCTCCTCTCGACTCTCGCGGTCGCCGCGGTCGTGGTCACCTCCCTCGTCGGCTGCTCATCGGGCAGTACCTCGGCCACAGCGTGCCAGTCGATCTATCCTTCAGGCGCTGCATCCTCGATTGTCACGGCCACTGGATCGACGACCTCGGCACCCAAGGTGACGTTCCCGACCCCCCTCGTCTCGACCGACAACCAGGTGTCGGTCCTGAAGCCCGGCTCGGGCGCTCCGATTCAGGAAGGCGAACAGGTCGACTACAAGGTCAGCGTGTACAGCGGGAAGACCGGCGCGCTCCTCGGAAACGTCGGGTACGGCAGCAGCGCGACCCCGATTCGCAGCGGCGCCGTGACCGAGCTCTCTGGCAAAGCGACCACCGCCGTGATGCAGTCGCTCATCTGCGCAACGACGGGCGAACGCTACGTCCTCACCAGCACCGCGAAGGACGCGTTCGGTGCCGGCGCACTGAGCTCCAGCAACGTCGCTGACACCGACAGTCTCGTCGTCGTCGTGGATGTCGCCGATCACTTCCTCGGCAAGGCCGATGGGTTCAACCTGCTGCCGCAGGATGGCTTGCCGAGCGTCGTCACGGCGGTCAACGGCCAGCCCGGTCTCGTGATCCAGGAGTTGGCGATGCCGACCACCTTGCGAATCGAGACCGTGAAGGGCGGATCCGGCGCCGTCGTCAAGGACAAGCAGACGGTCCACATCAAATACAGCGGGTGGGTCTGGCCCGCCACCGGTTCGAAACTCGATGCGCCGTGGGATGACTCCTCCTGGACCAAGGATCAGGCGGTCGATGTCCCGGTCAACTCGAGCCTTCCGACCGGCCTCTACAAGGCTCTGCTCGGGGCGAAGGTGGGTTCCCAGATGTTGGCCGTCATTCCGCCGAAGGACGGTTTCCCCTCGGGCTCGGTCAGCAGCATCCCCGACGGGTCGACGATCGTCATGGTGATCGACGTGCTGGGGATCAAGTAGCTCCTAGGATTCCTCTCGTGTCCTCTTCGTCGGCTGCCGCCCGCATCCCTGTCGAAGAACGACTGTTCAGCCTGGTGCTCGCTCTGCTGGCGACCGAGTCCGGACTGACGAAGAACGAGATCCTCTCCACGGTGCAGGGCTACCGACAGCGTTACAAGCCCGGTGGCGACAACGCCAATCTGGAGCGCCAGTTCGAGCGCGACAAAGACGACATCCGCGACCTGGGAGTGCCGCTGGAGACCGTCGACTCTCCGGGGGACGCCGGCAACAATCAGCTGCTGCGGTACCGAATCCCGCGGGGGGCATACGAACTGCCCCATGACATCTCCTTCTCGCGCGATGAGACGACCCTGCTGAATCTTGCCGCGATGGTCTGGCGCGAGGGGTCGCTGTCGGGGGAGTCACGTCGCGCGCTGCTGAAGCTGCGCTCGCTCGGGGTCACCGCCGACGAGCCCGTCATCGGCTACGCGCCACGGCTGCGACTGCGGGATGCCGCGTTCGAACCGCTGAGCGCCGCGCTGGAGAAACATCTCGTCGTCCGGTTCCCGTACCTCAAGCCGGGAGAGGACGGAGCCCACGAACGAGAGGTCATCCCGCTCGCTCTCGTGCAGTACCAGGGCCGCTGGCACCTGTCGGCCGAAGAGGGGAACGGCGATCACAAGACCTTCCTGCTGCGCCGCATCGTCGGTCCCGTGATGGCCGGAAAGGCGACATCCGTGCGGCCGGGCGATCATGCCGCAGCGGCCTTGACCGCACTCGAGGAGGTCTGGGAGCGCAGTGTCGCCGACGTGGTGGTGGTCAGCGATTCGGATGCCGCCACCCGCCTCGCGAACCGGCGCGGCACCGAGCGCCTTCCGCGCTCAGCCGGCACCGCCGATGAGCAGCTTCGACTGCACTTCGTGGATGCCAATATCCTGGCGGACGAGCTCGCCGGCTTCGGACCGGAGGTGCTGGTTCTGAGCCCACCCGAACTGCGTGCCGCCGTGATCGCCCGCCTCGAAAGAACGGCAGCCGATCATGCCTGACCGATCGCAGCCCCTGCAGGCGCGAGACAAGCTTGCCTTCCTGCTCTCGCTGGTTCCGTGGTTGATGGATCACGACGGCGTCTCCGTGACGGAGACCGCCGAGCATTTCGGGATGAGCGCCGCCCAGATCCGTGAGGCGGTCGAGCTGATCGCCGTGAGCGGTGTGCCGGGAGAGACCGACTCGTACCAACACGAAGACCTTTTCGATATCAACTGGGATGCCTTCGAGGAGCGCGACGAGATCGTGCTGACGAACCTCGTCGCGATCGACGACTCGCCGCGATTCTCAGCGAGGGAGGCGGCGGCCCTGATCGCCGGCCTGCAGTATCTCTCCGCGATACCGGAGAACGCGGATCGCGCGGCGATCGCCTCCCTCATGGGCAAGCTGTCGCGCGGGGCCTCCGCCACGCCGAGCCAGATGGGGGTCGAGGGGGCGCCTGTCACCGGAGCCATCGACACGATCACACCGGACCCGCTCGCCCCGACTCTCGCCATCATCCGCGAGTCGGTGGAGCGTGGCGTGCAGCTCGAACTCGATTACCGGGGCTCCCAGGGGCAGCGCGAACGGCGTCGGGTCGATCCGCTGCGCGTGGAGTCGATCGACGCCGACTGGTACCTGCGGGGTTGGTGCCATCTGCGCGAAGCGGTGCGGACGTTCCGCCTCGACCGCATCTCGAACGCGGTCATCACCGCGGAGCCGATCCAGCATCGGGCCGGCGACTCCGACCTTCGCCTGCCGGACGTTCTCTTCGAACCTTCGCCGGAAGATCTGGAGGTGACGATCGAGGTGGTTCCCTCCGCGATGCCGCTGCTGGCCGACTATATTCCGGAGGGCGCGACGGTGACGGAGCACGACGGCCGCATCCGCACCAGCCTCCGGGTCTCGCACTACCACGGCCTCAAGCGGTTGATCGCGAGCATGCCGGGCGTCGCCACCGTCGTCGCTCCACCGAGCGCGCGTCACGCGGTGGAGGAGTGGGCACGGGCTGCCGTGGCACGCTACCTCGAACCCGGGGGCACCCGGTAAAAGGTCAGCCTGCTGGGTAGAATGTCCCCATGCTTGGAAATCTGACTGGGTGGCACCTGCTGATCATTGTGGCGATCGTG
>JABBOD010000054.1 GCA_019351995.1 Acidobacteriota bacterium | reverse complement strand
AGAAAAACCCCCGCGAACTGGCGAGAGTTTACGGGGATTTTCGTACACCCCCCGGGACTTGAACCCGGAACCCACTGATTAAGAGTCAGTTGCTCTGCCAATTGAGCTAGAGGTGCATAGGTCCGAATCAACTGGACCGAGGAATCACGATAGCACGCTCGACGAGGGCTCCGTAGCTGTCCGGGCGCCGGGTGCGCGGGAACGGGAACAGCTCGAGCCAGTCGTCCCGCTGCTGAAGGTCGAGCGTGGCCACGAGAACCGCGTCGGCATCCCGCGGAGCACGGGCGAGCACGCGGCCGTAGGGATCCGAGATGAACGAGGAGCCGTAGAAGGTGATGGTCCCCTCCGAGCCCCAGCGGTTCGGAACGACCATGAAAGTGCCCGCCGTGATGCCGTTCGCGACGATCACCTGACGCCACAGCGGCTCGGTGTCGAAGTCGGGATGGTCGGGCTCCGAGCCGATCGCCGTGGGATACGCCAGAAGTTCCGCTCCGCCGAGCGAGTAGGCGCGGGCGACTTCGGGGAACCACTCGTCCCAACAGGTGGGCAGCCCGAGGCGCGGAGCAGCAGGCAGCACCGGCTCGACGATCGGGTAGGCCCCCTCGGCGGGACCCGGGCGGAAGTACCTGTCTTCGTAGTACCCGGCCGTCACCGGGATGTGGGTCTTGCGGGTGCGGCCGACGAGGGTGCCGTCGGGCGCGACCAGGATCGCGGTGTTGTAGCCGAGGCCGTCGGCCCCGTCTGGTCCATTGGAGCGCTCGTAGAGCGAGGCGTGCACGTGAGCGCCGGTCTCGGCGGCGAGCCGCGCGGCAAACGCGCGGGTCGGCCCGGCATCCAGGTCTTCGGCGAGTCGCGACGCGTCGCCATCGGGCACTGTGTCAGCCGGGTAGCGGGAGAGCGTCAGCTCGGGCAGGAATACCAGCTCGGCCCCGGCGTCCGCGGCGATGCGGATGCCATCGGCCAGCACCTCCTGATGCTCCGCCCCGTCCTCGTGCCACCGGGTCTGCACGGCCGCGACGGTGAGCGGCGCTCGTCCCCGGTTACGCACGCGGGCCGGCGACGACTGGTTCGGGGCGATGATGCGCTGCATGCGCCTCACGGTACGGGAAGATGAGCCACAAAGAGAGGCGACGCGATGACGAGCACGACGCTCCGGATGCCGGCAGAGGGCGACCCGCACGAGCGCACCTGGATGGCATGGCCGAGTGGCGGCTACACCCTCGGCGACTCCGCAGCAGATGCCGAGCGGGCGCGCGTCACCTGGGCCGCGGTCGCCAACGCGATCGGCGACTTCGAACCGGTCGTCGTGCTGGCCCCGACAGCGGAACTCACGATCGCCCGGCGCCTGCTCTCCGCTGGCATCGAGCTCGTGGAGGCGGAACTCGACGACGCCTGGATGCGCGACATCGGCCCGACGTTCGTGCACGACGGCGCGGGCGGAATCTCCGCGGTCGACTGGGTCTTCACCGGGTGGGGCCGCCAGAGCTGGGCTTCCTGGGAGAAGGATGCGCGCATCGGCCGCCGCGTCGCCGAACTCGCCGGGGTGCCGGTGATCGCCAGTGAACTCGCCAACGAAGGCGGCGGCATCCACGTCGATGGGCGCGGCACCGTGCTCGCGACACGGACGGTGCAACTCGACCCCGGACGCAATCCCGGCGTCACCGCCGCCGAGGTGGAGGCCGAGTTCGCCCGCACGATCGGCGCCGAGACCACGGTCTGGCTGCCCCGCGGGCTGACTCGCGACTCCGAGCGATTCGGCACCCGCGGTCATGTCGATATCGTCGCCACCCTCACCGGAGCCGGCCGAATGCTGCTGCACGCCCAGCCGGACGAGAGCCATCCCGACGCGGCGGTCATGCGCGAGATCCGCGCCGCTCTCGACACCGCGCAGGACGCCGAGGGTCGCGTCTTCGCGATCACCGAACTGCCGGCCCCACGCACCCTCCGCGACGCCGAGGGAGCTGTCGACTGGAGCTATGTCAACCACTCGCTCGTCAACGGCGGCGTGGTCGCCTGCTCCTTCGACGATCCGAACGACGCGCAGGCGATCGAGCTCTTACGCGATGCGTATCCGGGCCGCGAGGTCGTCGCGGTCGATGCGCGCCCGCTCTTCGACCGCGGGGGTGGCATCCACTGCATCACCCAACACCAGCCGGCACCGATCACGCCGCTCTAGGCTGACTCCCATGCCAGACACCGCACGCCTCGAAGCCGGTCAGCCGGCCCCGGATTTCACCCTCCTCGACCAGGACGGCACCCCCGTCACCCTCTCCGGCCTTCGGGGCCACAAGGTGATCCTCTACTTCTACCCCGAGGCCGACACCCCCGGTTGCACCACCGAGGCCTGCGATTTCCGCGACAACTTGGCCTCGCTGCAGGGCGCCGGCTACACGGTCTACGGGGTCTCGCGCGATGCCCTCCCCAAGCTGCAGAAGTTCGCCGCCGGGCATGGGCTGAGCTTCCCGCTGCTGAGCGACCCGGACCGCGCCGTGCACGAGCTCTATGCCGCATGGGGCGAGAAGTCGATGTACGGCAAGACGGTGACCGGTGTCATCCGCTCCACCTTCGTCATCGACGAGGAGGGCACCATCGCCCTCCCGCTCTACAACGTGAAGGCGACCGGCCACGTCGTCGCCTTGAAGAAGAAGCTGGGCCTCGCCAGCTAACGGGGGTCACCCGCCGGGCACCCGTGCCGGGTCACCCGCCGGTGCGGCGCATCCGGGCGAGCAGCGCGGGTCCCGTGCGATCCAGGATGCGGCCGCCGAGCCGGACACCGATGACCAGTGACCCGGCTCCCCAGAGCACGCCAACGACGAGCGCAAGCCAGCCGAGCGGTGCGGAGCCCACCGCCAGCGAGACGATCCCGAGCATCAGTTCCGGAATCGCAAGCCCGATGGTGACCGCCGTGACGGCGTACGAGCCGACCACCGACGTCATCCCGGATCCCGGCTGCGCCGCGAAGGGATTGCGGCCGGCGCGCGCCACCGGCACCACGATCGACGCCGACGACACCGAGGTGACCGCAAGCCCCGAGAGCAGCACGCCGATGGAAATACCGAAGACGGCAGGCAATGCCCGCATCTCGCCGATGAACGAGATCGAGACGATCGCGACGACGACGAGCGAGGGAAGAGCGAAGGCGAGCAAGGCCGCGGCGCGTCCGATGCGGTCGTCGATGCCGCGGACGCCGGTGGCAAGGTGCAGCGCGTATGCGGTGCCGTCGTAGGAGATGACGGCGAAGAGCATCAGCGGCAGCAGGCCGCCGACGATCGGGGCGGCGGCATAGACCAGCCCGTTCGCGTGGACGAGCGACGACAACACGATGATCAGCGCCGGCATCAGCGGAACCAGGATCAGCTGCCGGGCGAACCGGGCGTCGCGCGCCCAGTAGAGCAGTGAGCGGGCCGCGATCGCACCAGCTGGAGTCGCCGGCACCACCGCGAACAGCCCGAGTCGCCCCCCGCTGAGCTGCCGTGTGCTCAGCCCCCCACCGCGCGCGCGGTAGCTCGCCAGCAGGCTCGCGCGCCAGATCACCACCAAAAGGGCAAGCGTCGCGATGGCAATGCCGAACTCGAGTGCCGCGATGCCAGGATGCCCCATCGCCACCTCCCCCGGGACGCTCCACACCGCGCCGAACGGCGTCAGGCCGAGCACGGCGGCGGTTCCCGGGAACGGGTCGGACGTCCCCCGCCCGATCGCGACCGCGAGGACCACCGGCCCGAACAGGATGAGCACACCGGCGAGCAGCACCACGATGCGGTTGAGGACGCGTCGGCCCGCCACCAGATTCGCGGTGAGCGAGGCGGCCAGCCGGGATCCGACGATGCAGCTGAGCGTCGCGATCACACCGCACAGGAGCGCGAGCAGCGCGGCAACCGGTGTCTGCCGCCAGGTGAGCGCCGTCGCCATCGATGCCAGAAAGGTGACGATGCCCGGTACCCAGGTGGCTCCCACCAGGGTCATGGCGAGCATCAGCCGCCCGACCGGAATCGGGAAGGCCGCAAGCTTCAACGGATCGATGGTGGGCTCGATCCCGGTCGCCACCAGTGGCAACAGAAACCAGCCAAGAGTCAGCGTCACGCCGCCGATCACCACCGTCGCCTGTTGAATGGGGGGCGAGTAGATCACCAGGAGTGCGAGCCCGAGCACGACGAACGCGAGCACGACGAGCGCCTGCAGGGTGGCGAGGATCACCGCGACCAGCTGGATCGGGTTCCGGTTCAGGGTGTTCGCCAGCACCCGGAACCGCAGGCTCAGGAGCGCCGCAACCACTCGGGCCCTTCGCTGAAGCGGCGACCCCCGACCAGCTCGAGGAAGCGGTCTTCGAGAGTGGCGCCCCCTCGTACCTCGTCAACCGTTCCCGCCACGAGCACGTGGCCGCCGGCCACGATCGCGACGTGATCGCACATCCGTTGCACGAGGTCCATCGAATGGCTCGAGACGACAACGGTGCCCCCCGAGTGCACGAAACCCTCCAGAATGTCGCGGATGTTGGCTGCCGACACCGGATCGACCGACTCGAACGGCTCGTCGAGCACCACGACACGCGGCGAGTGGATGAGCGCGCAGGCCAGCGCGATCTTCTTGGTCATGCCCGCCGAGTAGTCCGCGACCAGACTGCCGGCGCTCTGCTCGAGGTCGAGCAACTGCAGCAGGTCACGCGTGCGCTCGGCGATCACCGCTCGGTCAAGCGAGAACAGCATCCCGGTGTAGGTGATCAGCTGCTCACCGGTGAGGCGATCGAAGAGGTCGACACCGTCGGCGAGGTTGCCGATCAATCGCTTGGCGGCGAGGGGATCGCTCCAGACGTCGACGCCGTGCACCAGAGCCGTGCCGGAATCCGGACGCAACAGACCGGTGGCCATCGACAGCGTGGTGGTCTTTCCCGCACCGTTCGGGCCGACCATGCCGTAGAACGAGCCGCTCGGTACCGTGAGAGTGACGTCGTCGACGGCCGTCGTCGCGCCGAAGCGCTTGATCAGACCGGTGAGCTGCAGAGCCGCCGACGACGGGGCGGTCGAGCACACCGCCGCGTCGTTCACGCCGATTCCCGCCGGGTGGTCGCCGTGACGACCGATTTGGCGAACAGCACGAGGAACACGAAGGCGGCGAGCACGATCAGCGGCCATCCCCACCCGGGCTGCGCCACCTGGCCTTGCAGGGCGCCAACGCCGACGGCGACCTGGAGCACTTGCCACACGATGGCGGCGGCACGGATCCAGGCACGGCCGCGATAGGTGCCCACGACGATCGCGGCGAGCCACACGGCGGCCACGATGACCACGATCGTGAGAGCGATCCCCGCCCCGAAGGTTGCCGATGGAGTGGTCAAGGTTTCGACCACGAGAGTGACGGCGAGGGATCCGACACCGAGGAACTCGACCGTCAGCATGGCGATCAACACCCACAGCAGGGCGGGGCGTCGAGGCGTGCTCACAGGGTCATCCCATTCAAAACTATTGATTAGCCGTAACAAGTATGAAACTCTTGTGGAGGTTGATGTGAACGCCTACAGGGTCGTAGGTGAGTCCCGAAAATCTATCCCCTTACCTTTCGGTCACTCTTCGACCGCGCGCAGATTGTGCAACCTCACTGATCTGCATCGCGTCAACGGCAAGTATGAAGGAGCACCACCATGGACTGGCGTGACAAAGCCGCCTGCCTCACGGCCGACCCCGAACTCTTCTTCCCTGTCGGGAATACGGGTCCTGCTGTTGACCAGATCGACAAGGCCAAATCGGTGTGCGCTCGTTGCTCCGTCACCGAGATGTGCCTGCAGTACGCGCTCGAGACCAACCAGGACTCGGGTGTCTGGGGTGGCCTCAGTGAAGACGAGCGCCGCGCCCTCAAGCGTCGCGCCGCCCGCGCACGGCGCGCAAGCTAAGCGAGCCGCATCCCGTCTCGGAGAATGGCCTGCTGGCAGCGTCCGCGCGGCCACCTCACCTCGCCTCACTGATTGAGCCAGCGCAGCGGGAGTTCGATCGTCACCTCGGTGCCCTCGCCCTCGAGGGTGTGCCAGTCGATCGTCCCGCCAAGTTCGCCCTGCACCAGGGTGCGAACGATCTGAGTACCGAGGCCCGCGCCCACCTTGCCCTCGGCGAGGCCGATTCCGTTGTCGCGGACCTTGACCCGCAGCACGCCATCGCGACGCTTCGCCGAGATCTCGACCTCGCCGTCGCGGCCCGCCAAACCGTGCTCGACGGCATTGGTGACGAGCTCGGTGAGCGCCAGCGCCAGCGGGGTCGCATAGGCGCTCGGCAGCGAGCCGAAGCTTCCGGTCTTGACGGGGTGCGCGGTGGTGTTGTGCCCGGATGCCACCTCGGCGATCAGCAGCAGCACGCGGTCGAACACATCATCGAAGTCGACGATCTGGTCGAGTCCCTCGCTGAGGGTGTCGTGCACGACCGCGATCGCGGCGACGCGGCGCATCGCCTGGTTCAGAGCATCACGCGCCACGTCGCTGTGGGTTCGCCGCCCCTGAATGCGCAGGAGCGACGCGACGGTCTGCAGGTTGTTCTTGACCCGATGGTGGATCTCGCGGATCGTCGCATCCTTCGTGAGCAGTTCCTGTTCCTGGTGGCGCATCTCGGTGGTGTCACGCACCAGCACGATCGCACCCACCCGATCACCGCGATGGCGGATCGGGATGGTGCGCAGAGTCACCGTCACGCCGCGGGCCTCGATGTCGGTGCGCCACGGTGCACGGCCCGTCACCACGAGCGGAAGAGACTCGTCGACGATCAGCTTGCCGACCAGGAGCGCGGTGGTGACCTCGGCCAGCGACTCGCCCTCCAACTCGCCGGCGAAACCCATGCGGTTGAACGCGGAGAGGCCGTTGGGACTGGCGAAGGTGACGATGCCATCGACATCCAGGCGAATCAGTCCGTCCGAGGCACGCGGTGCACCGCGCCGAGGGCCTGACGGGGCGGAGATGTCCGGGAAGTCGCCGGAGGCGATCATCGCGAACAGGTCGTTGGCGCACTGGTTGAAGGTGAGCTCCTGGCGGCTCGGTGTGCGCGCTTCGGAGAGATTGCTGTGCCGCGTGATCACGGCGATCGGCTGCGGGGTGGTGGCGATGTCGCCGGCGGGCGGCCGCCGCATCACGGGTACGGCCCGAACCCTGGTCGGCGTCTCCTCGTACCAGTCCGGTGCCGCCGTGTCGACGATCTGCCCGGATTCGAAGGCTTGGGTGACCTGCTGGGTCCATTCGGGCTTGATCCGTTGCCCGACGAAGTCACGGTAGAACAGGGTGGCCGCCGAGGACGGCCGCGAGTGCGCGACGGCGATGAACGTCCCGGACTCGGTGGGCACCCACAACACGATGTCGGCGAAGGCGAGGTCGGCCAGCAACTGACCGTCGGCCACCAGAAGGTGCAGCCATTCCACGTCCGCGACGGAGGAGCGGCCCTGGGCCACCATGAGGTCGGAGAGCGTCGACACGAGAACAGGCTACGCGCTGCGCGGACCCTTCCTCGGCACCAGCCCCAAGGCCACCAGGCTGTCAGCGGATGCCTCAACCGCTTCCGCGTTCGACCGCGGCTCCCAGCCGAGAAGCCTGGTCGCCTTCTCGTGGCTGGAGGCCTTCACCTGGCCGAGCTGCGGGACGAGCTCACGCAGGCGCGGGACGAAGATGGCCAGGAACCGCACCATGCCCGCCGAGATCGTGCGTTTCGGCAGTTGAGCTCCCGCCGGGCCGAGGTGGTCTCGCAGCAGGCTCGCCAGTTCTGCGAAGGTCATGGGGGGACCCGCCACGGCGAGGAACCGCTCTCCGGCCGCCGCCGGGTGCGTCATCGCGAGCAGGTGCAGGGACGCGACATCCCGCACGTCGACGATCGAGGTCGAAATCGGCGGAATGACCGGAACTCCCCCGGTCAGCATCATGCGCATCAGCTCAAGCGAGCTGGACAGGTCTGTTCCGAACGCCGGGCCGAAGATGCCGACCGGATTGACGACCGCGAGTTCGAGGCCGTTGCCCTCGCGGGCGATGAAGTCCCACGCCGCGCGTTCCGAGATCGTCTTCGACTTCACGTAGGGGGTGATGCCGGGCTGGGTCGGGTCGGTCCAGTCGGCCTCGGTGTAGTCGCCGCCCGCGGACTTCGGGCTGTAGCCAACCGCCGCGAACGACGAGGTGAGCACGACCCGCTTCACGCCGGCGTCGCGCGCGAAACGCAGGGCGCGCAGCGCGCCATCGCGCGCGGGGACGATCAGCTCGTCCTCGTCCTTCGGCTGCTGAACCGGGAACGGCGACGCCACGTGCAGAACGAAGGTGCAGCCGTCCATCGCCTCCGCCCAACCGGCATCGCTGGTCAGGTCGACGGCCACGAACTCGATCGAGTCGGCGCCGGATGCCCCTGCCGCCGTCACAAGTGCGCGCACCTCGCCCGCGCGCGAGAGCTTCCGCACCGTGGTGCGCACCCGGTAGCCGGCGTTCAGCAGCTGGACGATCGCGTGCGAGCCGACAAAACCGCTGCCGCCGGTGACCAGGACGAGTTCGTTGCTCATGGTCAGAACGCTATCGCGCGACGGCGAGCCGCTTCCGCGAAGATCGGGGCAGCGGTGCCGGCACCGGCAGCAACTGGGTGGACAGTTCGCGGATCGCGGCCCGCGCCGCGGAGCGCGGGGCGACGTCGAGGAGCGCCCGGCCGCTGAGCAGAGCGGCGTCGAAGGCGGCAAGGTCCCACGGAATGAGCACCGGATTGTCGATTCCGCCGAAGCGCGCAAGCGTCTGGCGCACCTGCGCAGCGGGATTCAGACCGATCACTCCCGTACGCACCTTGTTGATGACGGTGAGGATGCGATCCGGGTCGACCAGTTCGCCCAACTCGGCGTGGGCACGCAGGAAGCGCGACAGGCCAACCGGATCGGCTGACCCGACCGCGACGACGCGCTCCGACGACCGCAGCACCTCGATGGTGGCGGCATGGCGGCGTGGGGCATTGACGTCGATCATCAACTCTTCGTCGTGCTCGAAACTCGGTGCGACGTCGATGATGGTGAACTCGACCCATTGACGAGCGGCAGTCAGCACGCCGGCGACACGCTCCGCGGTGAGCTCCGGCCAGCGACTCGCGCGCCCGATCCCGGTCAGCACCCGAAAATCGGAGCGGCCGGCTCGATGCAGCTGCGAGATCCTCTCGAACTGGGACCGGTCAAGCCCTCCTCCGCCCGCGAGTCGGCATGCGGCCGCAAAGCCGGGCGCCTCATCGAGGAGCGCGAGAGCGGGCGCAATGGAAGCGGCCCTCGTGTCGGCATCGGCGAGGGCGACCGCCGCCCCCGCCGCGGCCAGTTCGGCGGCGAGCGAGATGGCGATGCTGGTGCGGCCGGGCGCGCCGGCCGGGCCCCACACCGCGATGACCGACCCGCGGCGCACTGGCGCAGAAACCGCGACCGTCGGGCGTCGACGGGTGTCTTCATCGATCTGCCCGCCCGAGGTTACCGGCGAGGTTGATTCGTGCGCCGGCGCCAGCGCCGGCGCATCCGTCGTCGTCGTCGTGGACCAGCTGAATGGCCCATCGAGTGCGTCCGTCACCCCGACCGATGCCGCGAACCGCCGCTCGGCCGCCGAATCCGCGACGGTCAGCAGTCGCAGCCCCAGCCGGTCGCAGGCGGCGACGACCCTGGCGGTCAAATACTGCGGAGACGCCGAGGCCACCACGAGTTCCGCCCCGGCCTCCGGCAGTTTCGCCACCAGCTCCTCCGCACCCGAGCACCGAACAACCACTCGATGTCCATGCCGCGGAGCATCCGCCACCAACCGTTGCTCGTCGGCGAGCGGCACCGCGAGAGCGACGTCGGTCATGATGCGCTCCCGTCGCCGATCGGGATCCCAGCGGGCAGCGCCGCCAGCGCGTCGCCGTCGGCCACGGCCTGCAGCACCAGCGCCACCTTGCTGCGCGGGACACGTACCTCGAGCAGACTGCCGGTCGCGTTCGCCGCGAAACTACGGGACGCGTCGAGGACCTTCACCACCGTCGAACCCGCGACCAGCACAGCGGGGGCGAGCGGAGCATCCGCCTCATCGGTCCCGCTCGCATTCGCCCCCTTCCCTGATTTCGGCACCAACCACAGATCGACCGATGACCCGGGAACCACCGCGCCGCTCACGCGCGTCGCGAGCTGCAACACGATCGAGGTCGACTGCACACCGACCTCGCTGCCGACGGATGAGGCGGGCAGCAACTGCCCCGTCGCGACGGGCTGGGTGACGACGAGCCCACCGCTCGGGATGTCACCCCTGCCCAGATACAAGCGGTCAGCCCCGTCGAGCGCGACCGTCCGCTCCACGAGGTCGCCCCGGTCGATGCGCTGACCGGGTGTCAGCGACGACACTGCCGCGTAGACGATGACCCGGCGATCGGCGGCGGCCACGATCCCGAACACGCCCACCACCGAACCGATCACGAGGAAGACGCCCAGCACGAGGCGCAGGTCGGGCGCGCGACGACGCGACGCGCGTGCGAGGCGAGGGGTGGGATCCGGAGCGGGCATGGCCACATGCTCGCCCGCCAGGCGAATCGGCGTCCGAAGTTATCCACACTCACGTCGCCGGCACGGCGCGCGGCGCATAATCGTGACATGGCCACCCCCACGCCCGCTCCCGGCGCTCCCGGCGCTCCCGGCGCTCCCGGCGCGAGCGTCGGCCGTTTCCTCACCCTCGCCGACACCGCGGAAGTGCTCAACATCTCGGTGTCCCACGCCTACGCGCTCGTTCGCTCTGGCGAACTACCGGCGATCAAGATCGGCGGGCACGGCCACTGGCGTATCGAGCGCGACGTACTCGAGGGGTACATCGCCGGGAAGTACGAGGAGAACCGTCGCCGCAATCTGTGGCACCAGGCCGACTACGCGGATGTGACCGAGCTGTTCGCGGATCGCGGGCGAGACAGCTCGCGCTAGAAGCGCACCAGCACCAACTGCCCGAGCGGCAACAACCGGATGCGGGTCACGGCCGATGCGCGACGCGGCACGCCGGCCTCGTGTTCTGCCACATCGAGATGGTCACGGCCGACGCGATCGATCGTGCCGTGCAGGCTGGCTCCGGATGCCGTCGCCAGCTCCAGCGCCGCGCGCCGTCGGCACAGATCGCGCAGCACAACACTCAGACCGAGACGCGCCGAGATCGCGAGTGGGGCCCCGGGGTCGACCTTCGCCTCGATGCTGCGCGCGAGTTGCTCGGCGGTGGGCATCACCCCCGCGATCGCGCCGAGCGGGAGGAGGCAACTGCCGCGGCGCGTCCCCACCAGCTCGCCCAGCAACCAATCACGACCGAAGGACCCGACCGCGACACTGATCAGCTGACCGTCGACGAGACCGACACGGAGGTGTTCGATGGTGCCGTCGCCCGGCAGGGCCATCGCCAGCAGGCGGTCCCGCAGGCTGAGACGCCCCAGGCGAAGGCGTTCCTCCTCGACGAGCATGTCGACATCTTCAGCGCCGAGCTCCTGCTCGAGCTGGCCTTCCAGGTCGTCGAAGAGGTCGTCCCAGCGCATGGGCGAACGTTATTCAGCAGCGGCAGCGGCATCCGAGGTTATCCACAGGGAAGTTCTGCCCATCGACAAAATCGAAAATGGCGTGGTTTGTTATGCGCACCCCGACCAGGGACGACCCCTCAGACGATTCCGAGGCCCCGATGAGCAGCGCACTGAATCTCCCCACCGCCGACCAGACACGTGCCGACCAGAAACGTTCCGACCAAGAACCCGCCGCGGTTCCCGACAACGCGTTCGATGGTTCCGCCGCCCGCGCGTTGCAGACGCGTTTCGACTCCGACGATTTCTTCGGGGAACAGCCGGCTGCGACATCCGCACTCCCCGATCCCGCACCCCTGCTCGAAAACCTCACACGCTGTGTCATCGAGATCCTCGCCGGGGCACGCGAGCTCGAGCAGATCAGCCGGTGGCTGAGCGACGATGTCTATCGCCATCTGCTGACCCGCGTGGTCATCTCGTCTCGAGCGCGGCAGGCACGTGGGCACGCGGCGATTCGGCCCACCTTCTCCATCGGCTCCACCACCGTGTGCGAACCGCGAGACGGCGTGGTGGAGGCCGTGGTCATCGTGCGCGGCCGGGCGCGCGCTCGGGCGGTGGCGATTCGGCTCGAAGGCCTCGACCGCCGCTGGCGGGCGACCGCGATCCACGTTCTCTAAACGTGGCCGACGCCATCTCGGCTCAGATCAGCACTGGAAGCCGGGGGCAGCGCCGCAGACCTCCACCGACAGCGGGCCCTGCTGCGCGGCCGAGTCCACCGCGCGCACCCGGTAGTAGTCCACCTGCGCCTCCGAATCGACGAACGGCCGGATCGGGAACTGCGTGACATCCTGCCGCGTCATCGTCCCCAGCTGCGTGAGCGGTCCTCCCGAGCTGACCGCTCTGAACACGATGTAGGACACGACGTCCGACTCCGAGTTCTGTGTCCACGTGAGCAGGACCTCGCCGCTTCCGCCCCCGGTGACGGCCACCAGACCGAGAACCTGGCGCGGTGGCGGGTTCGACGGGGCGGTCGGTGTGCTCGGACTCGTCGCAACGCTCGTGGGGGCCGGGGCCGGCGAAGTCGGCAACGGCGTCGGCAGAGCTGTCGAGGTCGGCGAGCCGCTCGCGCTCGGCTGAACGGTCTGCTCTTTCCCCGTCGAGCAGGCCGTGAGCGCCAAGCCGACGAGCAGCGCCCCGCCGAGAGAACGAGCGCGACGAGTGAACATGCGCCCATGATCGGACGGATGGCCCGCCGAGACGAGAGGCCAAAGTCCCGCGACGCATCGTGCCCGCCGGACTCATCAGACGCATCGTGTCGGCGAGGTGATGCCTGCGCCCTGGCGCTACCAGCCCTCTGTGCCCGCTTCACCCTTGAACGGACCGACGATCTTCGACGTGATCCAGCCGCCGTAGAAGCCGCCGGCCTGCGCCTCGACCAACTCACCGTCGACGAGGCATGCATCCATCCGTCCCGGATAGACGCTGACATGGTCGCGGAGCAGCTCGTAACCTGCCTGCGGCTCCGGGTAGAACCAGGCTGCGGAGGCGATCAGGTCGCCGCCGGCGGTGACACTCAGGTAATGCGCCTCGCCCTTGAACTCGCAATAGCTGAGACCGGGCGCGTCGACCAGCGAGCCCGGGACAAACGCCGAACGCGGCAGGTAGTAGGCCGGCGGGTGACTTTCCTCGAGCACGCGAAGAGCCTGCGTCGTGTCGGCCACCGTCTGGCCGCCGAAACGAATCACGACACGCTCCGACGACGGCTCGACTCGGGGCGGTCGTGGGTAATCCCAGACGGATTCCTGCCCGGGCTCTGGCACCCTGCGCGGAGGGTGCGGGGCACCGGGCATCGGGCTAGTTGCCCTTCCGCTCGGCCGCCCGGCGCTCGGCGCGGTTGGCCGGAGGCTGACCGTCGCCGGCTCCATCGGTGCGCTGCCCGAAAGCGCCGCGGCCGGCAGGGCCAGACGGTGCCGTCGGCTGACCGCCGCCCTGCGCACCCTGGACCACGGCATCCGCCTGACGCTGCTGGGCCTGCTGGGCGAGAGCGGTGGCCGCGCGCTCGAGCTGGCCACGCTGGTCACGCACCTCGACTTCGCCGGCGGCATCGGCACTCGGCGCCGAATAGCTGAGCCCGGATGCCGGAGCCTCCGAGCCGCCGAGTCCGCGGGCCGCGACGCGAGCTTCACCCTCGACACCGCTCACCTCGACCTCGAGGTTGTAGAGGAAGCCGACGGACTCCTCGCGGATCGCGCCCATCATGTTCTGGTACAGCGCAAAGCCCTCGCGCTGGTACTCGACCAGCGGATCGCGCTGCGCCATGGCCCGCAGCCCGATGCCGTCCTTGAGGTAGTCCATCTCGTACAGGTGGTCACGCCAGCGGCGGTCGATCACCGAGAGAACGACCCGGCGCTCGAGCTCGCGCATGGCGGGCGAGCTGAGCTGCTCTTCGCGGCGCGCGTAGGCGATCCGAGCGTCGGAGAGCACCTCGTCCTTGAGCAGCTTGGGCGTGAGCCGGCCTTTCCCGATCTCGCTGAGCACCTCGTCGACGGTGATGGAGATCGGGTACAGCGTCCTGAGCTCGGTCCAGAGCGCATCCATGTCCCAGTCATCGCTGGAGCCATCGCTGGTGTGTTGGTCGACGACCTCGCTGACGACATCTTCCAGGAACTTCTGGGTGCGATCCTGCAGGTCATCGCCTTCGAGGATGTGGCGACGGTCACTGTAGATCGCCTCACGCTGGCGGTTCAGCACGTCGTCGTACTTGAGAACGTTCTTGCGGATCTCCGCGTTTCTCGCCTCGACCTGCGACTGCGCGGAGCGGATGGCTCGGCTGACGACCTTGGACTCGATCGCCAGGTCATCGGGCACCGAGGACCGCCCCATGAGCGCCTCGGCGGCACCCGAGTTGAAGAGCCGCATCAGGTCGTCTTGCAGCGACAGGTAGAAACGGCTCTCGCCGGGGTCGCCCTGGCGACCGGAACGACCGCGCAGCTGGTTGTCGATGCGCCGAGACTCGTGGCGTTCCGTGCCGAGCACGTAGAGTCCGCCGGCCTCGGTGACCTTCTCGGCCTCGGCTTCGACATCCCGCTTCGTGGACTCGTACACGGCATCCCACGCCGCTTCGTACTCCTCGGGAGTCTCGACCGGGCTCAGGCCCTTATCGTGCATCTGGGACACGGCGAGGAACTCGGCGTTGCCGCCGAGCATGATGTCGGTGCCGCGGCCCGCCATGTTGGTGGCGACGGTGACGGCGCCCCGCCGACCGGCCTGCGCGATGATCGCGGCCTCGCGGGCGTGGTTCTTGGCGTTCAGCACCTCGTGCTTGACGCCCCGCTTGGCAAGGAGGCGCGAGAGGTACTCGCTCTTCTCCACGCTGGTCGTGCCCACGAGCACAGGCTGGCCCTTGCGGTGACGCTCGACGATGTCTTCGACGACCTGGTCGAACTTGCTCGTCTCGTTCTTGTAGACGAGGTCCGCCTGGTCCTTGCGCACCATCGGCCGGTTGGTCGGGATCGGCACCACGCCCAACTTGTATGTGCTCATGAACTCGGCCGCCTCGGTCTCGGCGGTACCGGTCATCCCCGAGAGCTTCGAATACAGGCGGAAGTAGTTCTGCAGTGTGACGGTGGCGAGCGTCTGGTTCTCGGCCTGGACCTTCACGCCCTCCTTCGCCTCGATCGCCTGGTGGATGCCCTCGTTGTAGCGCCGACCGACCAGGATGCGGCCCGTGTGCTCGTCGACGATCAGCACCTCGCCGTTCATCACGACGTAGTCCTTGTCGCGCTTGAACAGGGCATTCGCCTTGATGGAATTGTTGAGGAACGAGATCAGCGGGGTGTTGGCCGACTCGTAGAGGTTGTCGATGCCGAGGTAGTCCTCGACCTTCTCGAT
>JABBOD010000053.1 GCA_019351995.1 Acidobacteriota bacterium | reverse complement strand
GTTGCGCCTGTTGCCCCGGTGGCCCCGGTGGCTCCGCCCGCCCCGGTCGACGCGAGAGCCGGAGCTTTCGCCACCGCCTTCGGCTTGACGAACGGCACGACGCCCGGCACCTCGTCGTAGTCCGTGAACTCGTCGCACGCCGCCATCAGAGCTCGGCTGGTCGCTCCCGCGACCCCGATGCCGATGACGGTCCGGCCGAGACGTCTGGCGCTCTGCGCCAGGGCGATGTAGTCGGAGTCACCGGCGACGATGATCACGTGGGTCAGGTCAGGCAGACGGTAGAGCTCTTCGACGACATCCACGGCCAGGCGGATGTCCGCCCCGTTCTTCCCACCGGAGGTCACCTGAAAAAGCTGGGCGAGATCCACGGCGCGGTTGATCAGCTGCCGCTGGTAGTTCGAGTTGGCCGGAGCCGACCAGTCGGCGTACGCCCGACTGACCGCGATCGTGCCGAAGGAGCTCGCGTAGTCGAGGATCGCGCCGATGTCCACCTTCGCCGCCTCGAGCCGTTCGGCGATGAGGTCGGTTCCGGCGATCCGCGCTCGATCGCGCATGAAATCACCACGCCCGAACAGCTGGTCGTAGCGCGAGATCACCACGTTGTCGAAGTCGATGTAGACGCCGACACGCGATTCACTGGGCTCAGGCATGTGGCGAGCCTATTGCGCGCTGGCTGGGTTTTACGGCGGGTAGATCACCCAGAGCACGATGATCGCGATCGGCTGCAGCACGATGCTGACGAGCAGGGAGATGAACCGGCGGCGCCGCGTGCGCGACAATCCGGGGTGACCGAGGAGGGGCGACAGCGGGAGGAGCATCCTGATCAGGCTCTGCGTCGGGAGGAAGACCGCGAACAGGTAGGTGATGTAGCTGGCCGCGAACGTCCAGAGGTCCGCACCGTAGACCCGAGTGGACCGGCGCGTCAGCCAGTAGGCGACGGCCGCCATGACGGTCAGCACGGCGACGGGCCCCCAGACGCCCCAGAGGTGCCCGTACAGCAGGAAGAACGGGCTGAATGGGATGAAGATGACCGGTCCGAAGTAGGCACGCCACCAGGCGAGTTCGGTGTCGAAATACGCGCTCGGATGCCCGGTGACGGCCGAGGCGAGCACCGGCCACAGCGTGGTGGCGACGGCGATGACCAGGATGGCGGTGAGCCCGCTGATCCATTCCCGGTGGGGGACCGGGTGCCGACGCCACACCCGATGCAACCCCTGCACTCCGATGGCCGCCGCCAAAGCGAGGGCGCCAGGGTGGGTGAAGCACGCCACCAGGGCGAACGGGATCATCGCGAGGTAGCGCCGGCGCTGCATGAACCAGATCGAGACAAAGAGGAAGAAGAGGAAGGTGCTCTCGGCGTATGCAAGCTGCAGCAGAAACGACAGCGGGCCGAAGGCGAAGAGCACAGCCCCCCACAGCGCCTGGGTCGGCGCGAAACGCTGCACCAGGATTCGATGCAGCATGACGGTCGCGGCGGCCCCGAACAGCACGGACACGGTGATCCCCGCCGCCTCGAACGGCAGCCCGGTGACCACCATGAGCGCGCGCGCGAACGCCGGGAAGCCGGGCAGGAAGGCCCAGCTGTTGTAGGTCACATCTCCCGCGGCATTCAGTGGGAGTGCCGTGGGGTAGCCGTGCAGCACGATCTGCTCGTACCAGCGGGTGTCCCAGGAGGTGAGGAAGCTGACGAAGTCCTTCCCGCCGTGAAAATAGGCGGTCGACCACGCTCCGCTCGGAGACGCCAGCCAGGCCAGCGCGAGGAACGCCGTCGACAGCATCCGCGAGAGGGCGTACCCGAGCAGTAGCACGACGGTTACGGGCACGGGGCGACCGCGAAAGGTCATGCTCAGCAATCGTGAACCGACGACGGCGCCCGTGCTGTGCCCCGTACCGACGTCACTCGTCACGAAGGCTCCGCTCGTCGGGAATCGGGGGAAGTATGTCGATACTGCCATGTATTCCCGGGGGTGCACAGACCCCTCCACCCTCGCGGCCGTGCGGGTCCACGATCAGCCAAGCAGAAACTCGGCGGCCGCCGTCCTGAAGACCTTCGAGGTCGGCGCGTTGAAATGGTTGCGACCGGGGATTTCGAGAAACGCCGAGTGCGGAGTGGCGTCGGCGAGCCGCCGGGATGCCGCCAGGATGGGGTCCTCGGTGCCGGTGGCGAAGAGCACCGGCTGGTGCGGCGGGTTGGCCGGGTCCGGTTGTGCGCCGCCGCGCATCCCCTCGACGAGACTGACGAGTGCGCCCAGATCGTTGTCCGGCATGCGCGCTGCCATGTCCAGGTAGGTCATCGTGAGTCGGTCGTCGGAGCGCGGACCGCCCGCGACGAAAGCCCGCGCTTCCTCCACCTGAAAGCGCGTGAGCGGGTCGCCGTCCGGGATGCCACCGAGCACGGCCCGGGTGAGCCGCTGCGGCAGCTCGAGGGCGACGTGCCAGCCGACCCGGGCGCCGAGTGAGTAGCCGAGCATCGCGAACTCGTCGATCAGGTAGGTGTCGAGCACGGTGATCGCGTCGGCGACCAGTTGCTCCATCGAGTAGGCGGCGGGCGCGTGCGGCTTGTCGCTCTCCCCGTGTCCGCGCTGGTCGAACGCGATGACGCGCAAGCCCGCTCTTGTCAGCTCGCGGGTCCAGCCGGTGACATGCCAGTTGGCCAACGCCGAGGAGGCGAAGCCGTGCACCGCGACGACGAGCGGTGCATCCGGATCTCCCCACTCGTAGGTGGCGATCCCAACCCCGTCGTCGGAGATCACCCGGCGAGGCGGGGGAGCATCGGGGAGCAGCGCCACCACCCCAGGCTATCGGCGGGCGAGCGCGCACCCGGCTACCGCGCTCCCGGCCAGCGGGCACCCGGCTACCGCGCACCCGGCCACCGCGCTCCCGGCTACCCTGACGCTATGCCAACGCCCCGCGCGCCGTTCGAGCGCGACCCGGAGCCTTTCGAGGGTTTCGGCCCGCACGCCCTCGATTTCTTCGAGCGTCTGGAAATCGACAACACGCGTGCCTTCTGGCTGGCCAACAAGGCGCAGTACGACGCCGAGATCGCCGCTCCGATGCAGGCGCTCGCCGCTGAGCTGGCGCCCAGATTCGGCGAGCCCAAGGTGTTCCGCCCGTATCGCGATGTCCGGTTCTCGAAAGACAAGACGCCGTACAAGACGAATGCCGGTCTCGGCTTCTTCGGCGGCGCGGTCGGCGGCTTCTACCTCGATTTCTCGCCAGCCGGGCTGATGCTCGCCGGTGGCATGTGGGAGCCGGCTCGCGATCAGCTCGACCGCTTCCGGGACCTGCAAGATGACGAGAAGGTCACGAGGAGCCTGGATGCCCTTCTTCCGCAGCTCGCCGCGGCCGGCTACCCTCTCGGCGAGGGCGATCCGTTGAAGACCGCCCCGCGCGGACGCGACAAGGCGCACCCGCGCATCGAGATCATCCGCCGCACCCGGCTCACGGTCTCGCACGTCTTCGAGCCGGCACCTTGGTTCTTCGACCGCGAACTGCTCGACCGCGTCGAGGAGGGGTTCGCGACGGTCGCTCGCTGGAACCGCTGGCTCGCCGAACACGTCGGTCAGATCGAGCTGCCGGGACGCGCCTGGTGATGATGGTTCTGGCCGCCGCAGCGCCGCTCGACACGCGGCTCGCGGTTGTCTGGGTGGTCGCTTTCGTGATCGTCACCGTGACGATCACCGGATTCACCGGCCGGGTCGGATGGTCGGCTCCCATCGCGCTGATCCTGGTCGGCGCGATCGCCTCGTTCATCCCCGGCGTGCCGCACCCGGGGCTGGACCCGGAACTCGTGCTCTACGGGGTGATCCCGCCGCTGCTGTTCGCGGCCGCGATTCGCACCTCGGTGCGCGACGTGCGTGCCCGCAACGACAGCATCCTGGCCTTGTCGGTCGGTCTCGTCGCGTTCACCGTGGTGGTGGTCGGCTTCGCCGCGTGGCTGTTGATGCCGGCGATCGGCCTGGCCGCCGCCTTCGCGCTCGGTGCGGTCGTCGCGCCCACGGATGCCGTGGCGGTGAGCGCCGTGGCCGGACGAATCGCTCTGCCGCGCCGTCTCGTCACGATCCTTCAGGGGGAGAGTCTGCTGAACGATGCGACGGCCCTGGTCGCGCTGAACGCGTCGATCGCCGCCATCGTCTCGGTCGTGAATCCGTGGCAGGTCGTCGGTGGCTTCGCGGTGGCGGTCGTGGGTGGGGTCGGAGTCGGGCTGGCGGTCGGTTGGGTGCTGTCCGGCATTCGTCACCGGCTCAGGTCCCCGGTGCTCGACACCTGTCTGTCGCTGATCACCCCGTACCTCGCTTTCATCGCGGCCCAGTCCTTCGGTGGATCGGGCGTTCTTGCGGTGGTGATCGCGGGACTGTTCCTGGGGTATCGCTCGCCGAGCATCCAGTCGGCGGAGGCGCGGATCGCCGAACGGTTGAACTGGCGAACGGTCGACTACCTGCTGCAGAACGCGGTGTTCCTGTTCATCGGGCTGAACCTCGCCGACATCTACCAGGGCGCGGTGCAGGACGGGCCGGGGTTGTGGCCGACGATCGGAATCTGCGGCACCATTCTGCTGGTGCTGCTCGTGTCCCGGTTCGTCTGGGTGTTCGGGGTGACGGTGGTCTACCGGTTCGGTCCGACGTTCCTGCGAGCGCGGAGCTGGAAGTGGCGCAACGCGGTCGCGGTGAGTTCGGCGGGCATTCGCGGAGTTGTCACCCTGATCGCGGTGTTCCTGCTCCCGGAATCCACACCCCACCTGCAGTTCTTGCGCTTCATCGCGCTCGCCGTGGTGGTCGGGACGCTGCTGGAGGGACTGTTGCTGCCGACGATCATCCGGGCTCTCAAGCTGCCGATGCCCAATCGGGACCAGGAGCACCAGGAGCGGTTCGCGCTCACGGCGGAGGCCGAGCGCGCCGGCGTCGAGCAGCTCGAGGCCCAACTCACGGAAGACGACGCGGAGGAGGTTGTCGAGCGGTTGCGCACGAACTCCCGATTCCTCGAGGAGGCTCTCGCGTCCCCGAACGCGGACGGGCACGAGCCGCGACTCGCGGCATACACACGCCTGCGCACGACGATGATTGCGGCCCAGCGCGAGGCGGTGCTGCAGGCCCGCCGCGAGGGTCGGTACCAGGAGGCAGCGATCATGTCGGTTCTCGCCGCGATCGATGCGGAGGAGTCGTCACTCACGACGCGGCGGCGCGCCAGAGGGTGATCTACGCGACGCCGACCCAGAGGCCGTCGCGGGCCCGGGTCATCGCCACGTACAGTTCGCGTCGCTGCAGGGCGCGTCGCTCGAGCGCCGCGTCGTCCGCGTCGGGCGTGACCGCGGGCTCCACGAGATGGGCGGGCGTCCGCGCCACCAGAACCTCGGTGAACTCGAGCCCCTTGGCCCGCTTGATCGTGCCGACCTTGACCGCGTCGATCGGGGTCCCGTCGTATTTTTCGAGTTGAATGACCGGGATGCCCGCCGCCTCCAGCACCTCTGCCGCCTCCTGGGCGTGCCAGCTGTACAGCGTGAGCACGGCGATATCGCCGTAGCTCGTGGTGCTGTTCTGCTCCGTGACGATGTGGGTGATTCGCGCGACCAGCGAGGTGTCATGCAGGGAGCGCGACGGGAACACGGTGTAGACGGGCCGCGGGCCGCGACGGCCGAGCTCGGCCGGGTCGTCGACGGGCGTGCCGTCATCGATGTCGGCGGGCCGGTCTCCCTCGACGATGCCCGACGAGAACTCGGCGATCTCGACCGTGTTGCGGTAGTTGCGGCTCAGCACGACGCTGCGCCCACCGATCGACACGCCCGCCTCGGCGAGGGTGTATCCGCCCGGGTAGATGGTCTGCCGGCCGTCCCCGACCAGGTTGAGACCGTCTGGTCGGTCGCCGACGACGGAGTGGAGCATCCTGACCATCGCGCACGACAGGTCCTGTGCCTCGTCGACGACGACGGCGGCGTAGCCCCGCAACGGGGTGGCCATGAGGGAGGCCTCGGCCTCGAGCACGACGTCCTCCCAGTCCAGGATGTTGCGGGCGGCGAGCGCCTCCTCGTAGCTGACGTAGAGGGTCCACATCGCGATCCGCTGCTCATAGTTCAGGGGGCGACGGCGGCCCGTTCGCGGCAGTTCCGCGTACTGGCTGAAGTTGTTGAGACCGCGACCCTTCAGCACGGAAGCGATCTCCTCCTGCCAGTAGCCGGGAGCCGGATCGATCGCGCCGAGCGGTCCGGATTTGCCGTCGCGTTCCCACAGATCCTTGAAGACGCGGTCGGCGCCCACCGCGTCGACCACCACCGGTCGGCCACGCTGCACGAGCACGTCGCGCGCGAAGCTGTGCACGCTGCAGAAGTCGATGCGCTCGGCAACGTCCGGAGCCAGTCGCCGCATCAGCGCCGACAGCACGCGGGGGAGGGTCTGCACGAACGTGGTGACCAGCACGCGGCCCTCCAGGGTGCGGGCGAGGTGCGCGGCGCGGTGCAGCGCGACGACGGTTTTGCCGGTTCCCGCCGCCCCGCGAATGCGCGAAGGCCCGGTGAAGCTGCGTCGCACCAGGCGGGCCTGCGTCGGATCGAGGAAGGCCATCCATTCCTCGATCGGCGCTGCGTGGATGCCCTCCAGGAGAGCGCTCTGGATCTGCTGCGTGGTGAGGGTGTCGAGGTCGACACCGAGCGGGATGCCCCCGCCGGGGGTCTGGGCACTGGGCGCATCGACCGCCGGTGCGCTCGATGCCGTCGCGCTCGGAATCACCGTGATGGGTCCGGTGGTCAGCGGCGGGAAGAGCTTGTCGAGCTCGGTGCGCACCCGGGCGATCTGTTCGGCGGTCAGCCGGGTTCCGCGGCGCGCGATCTCGGTGAGCGCGGCCACTTCGCCCATGATGGCGACACCGAAGAGCTCGGTGCGGGGGAACCGACTTCCGACGACCGCCATCGCGCTGATCTCGCCGGCGGCGAGGCCGATCTCGGCGAGGCCGCTCTGGGCGCGGACGACGAGATCGGCGAGTTGCTCGATCTCGGTGGTGACGTCGGTGCCGCTTCGGTAGATGCGGCCGGCCTGCAGGCTCGCTTCGCGCCAGGCCTTGCTGTCGACGATGATGACCCCACCGGGCCCGACCAGGATGGCATCGATCGTGGCCCGAGTCGCGCCCGTCCATTTGCGGTCGGCAAGGAGCGAGTACCCGAGCGGTTCGAGTTCGATCAGGACGCGCGCGAGACGCTGTTCGTTGGCGGCGGACGCGGCGAAGTTGCGGGCCATCTGACCGGCGACGGAGGTCAGGCGAGCGCGCTCATCCGCGAGCCGGCGTTGACGCTCGGCGTCGTTTGCGGAATCGCCCGCTGCCACTCTGATTGCCCCCTCGAGCCGGATCCCGCGGCCCCCGCTGCGGTTTCCGTTTCAGTCTGCCTTCCGCGGACTCGTGGGGGTATCGCGTTTTCGGGTGGCACCCGGGATGGGGTGGAGGCCCCGCACCCCGAGCAGGACAGGAGGAGGGTGGCGGCGCGACCGCGCTGGACGACCGTTGCCTCCGTGCACCAGTTGCCACTTGCGCGGAGACGACTAGTCAGCGTTACTATGTACCGGTACTGAGTAACGCTGAGTAGATGGAGGATCGCGCCATGGTCAGGCAGATGACGGAGATGCTCAAGGGCACCCTGGAGGGCGTCGTGCTCGCCATCCTCTCGGGCAAATCCGCCTACGGCTACGAGATCACGGCATGGCTGCGTGAGCAGGGCTTCGCCGACATCGCGGAGGGCACCGTGTACGCCTTGCTGGTCCGCGTCGAGCAGCGGGGGTTCGTGGATGTCGACAGGGTGCCATCCGAGAAGGGGCCACCGCGCAAGGTGTACTCCCTCACTGCGGCGGGGCGCGACTACCTCGAGGACTTCTGGAGGACGTGGAGCTTCCTCTCGGACCGGCTGGAACAGCTCCGCCAGGAAGGAAACTGAACATGTGGATTGAGAAGATCGTCGGCGATCTCAGCGACAAGAAGAGCTTCAGGGAGTACCGGGCCCGCCTCAAACACCTGCCCACAGGATACCGCGAGGTGGGCAGCGCCCTCGAGCGCTATCTGATGTACATGGGCCCGAGCGACAACGGGAAAGCGCTGATCGCGATGCTCGGCGACCTCGCGGAGCTTCTCGAGCAGAGCGCTGCCGACGGAACACCGATTCGCGACCTGGTCGGCGAGGACCCGGCCGAGTTCGCCGAGGCGTTCCTTGACAACTACCCGGGCGGGAGTTGGATCCGTAAGGAACGTGCGCGACTGGCGGAATCCATCGACCGCGCCATTGCCGACGGCAGTGGCGGGCAACCACGATGATCGCTACAGCAGCGGCTCCGGCCATCCGGGTGCGCGATCTGCACAAGTCGTACAAGAAGGTGACCGTCCTGAACGGGGTGGACTTCGATGTCCAAGCTGGCACCATCTTCGCGCTGCTCGGTTCGAACGGGGCCGGCAAGACGACCGTGGTGAACATCCTCTCGACGCTGCTGCACGCCGACTCGGGAACCGCGACCGTGAGCGGGTTCGACGTTTCGCGCCAGAGCGCGCAGGTTCGCGAGTCGATCAGCCTCACCGGGCAGTTCGCTGCCGTCGACGAGAAGCTCAGCGGTCACGAGAACCTGGTGCTGATCGCCCGGTTGCGCCACCAACGCAGTCCGCGCGTGAGATCCGAACGGCTGTTGGAGCGCTTCTCGCTGAGCGAAGCCGGTGCCCGCGCGGTGGCCACATACTCAGGCGGCATGCGCCGACGGCTCGACATCGCGATGAGTCTGATCGGCGATCCCGAGGTCATCTTCCTCGATGAGCCGACAACCGGGCTCGACCCGCAGGCGCGCCTCGAGGTATGGGATGCCGTCAGGGACCTCGCGGCGCAGGGCACGACCGTGCTCCTCACCACGCAATATCTGGAGGAAGCCGAGCACCTTGCCGACCGCATTGCGATCCTGCACCAGGGTCGCGTCATCGTGAACGGCACCCTCGCCGAGCTCCGGGCGATGCTCCCGCCCGCCACCGTCGAGTACGTCGAGAAGCAACCGACCCTCGAGGAGATCTTCTTTCACCTCGTCGGTGCCACCACGCGGCGCGACACCACACAGGGCGACTCCCAACACAGCGACTCGCCGGAGCAGACCCGATGACCTCCCATTTCATCGGCGACACCGCCGCTCTCACCGGTCGGTCGCTGCGTCACATCCTGCGCAGCCCGGACACCATCATCACGACCGCGCTGATGCCGGTCGCGTTCCTGTTGCTCTTCGTCGACGTCTTGGGCGGGGCGATCACCACCGGCGAGCACTCCGGCCCGTACGTCAGCTATCTGCTGCCCGGCATCCTGCTCATCACGATCGCCTCCGGCATCTCCTACACGGCGTATCGGCTGTTTCTCGACCTGCAGGGCGGCATCTTCCAGCGGTTCCAATCGATGCCGATCGCTCGCGCCTCCGTGCTCTGGGCGCATGTTCTGACCTCGATCATCGCGAACCTGGCGTCGATCGTGGTGGTCGTGCTCGTCGCGGTGCTCATGGGGTTCCGCTCCGGGGCCGGTCCGGCGCCGTGGCTCGCGGTGGCCGGCATCCTGATCCTGTTCACGCTGGCGCTGACCTGGCTGGCGATGATCGCGGGCCTCACCGCGAAGTCGGTGGACGGCGCGAGTGCGTTCTCGTACCCGCTCATCTTCTTGCCATTCATCAGCTCGGCCTTCGTCCCCACGGCGAGCATGCCGGGGCCGGTGCGGGCCTTCGCCCAGAACCAGCCGGTCACGTCGATCGTCAACGCGATCCGGGAGCTGCTCTCGCAGCAGCCGGTCGGCTCGGATCTCTGGATCGCCCTCGCGTGGTGCCTCGGCATCCTCGTCGTGGCGTACGTGCTCGCGATGGTCGCATACCGGCGCAGGATCTCGTGACGCGCGCGCGGCCGGCAGCGTAACGTCGCATCATGACAAACCTGACCGAGAAACTCGCCGACGCCGTGCCGCAGGGACTGCGGCTCAGCTACGGACCGCCGCTGACCGTCGACGGCACGGAGCTCGTCCCTGTCGCGATCGTGGGCTACGGCTTCGGCGGCGGCAGCGGTGGCAACGCGGCCGACGATGAGGCCATCGGCAGCGGCGGCGGAGGCGGCGGCACCTCGATCCCGATCGGCGCGTACATCGGAGGAGTCGACGGACTGCGCTTTCGACCGAACGTGATCGCGCTGCTCGCGGTCGGCATCCCCTTCGTCTGCGTCACCGGTCGGGCGATCAGTCGAATCCTGAAGGCAGCTCGCTGAGTCGTCAGCGCGGCACGGCGACGAAGGTCACCTCGCGCAATTGGCCGTCCTGGGCGAGAGCCGTCACGAAGGTGCCATGCGGTTGACGTCGCCGGTCGGTGGGCGACCCGGGGTTCAGCAGTCGTAAACCGGATCCCGCCGTACTGTCCCACGGAATGTGGCTGTGCCCGAAGACCAGCACATCCGTGTCGGGGAAGCGTGCCGCGCACCGCAGTTCGCGCCCGGTCGCCGCTCCGGTCTCGTGAACGACGGCGACGCGGATACCCTCGATCTCCAGCTCGGCGAGCTCGGGCAGACGCTGCGCGAACTCCGGGTCGGTGTCGTTGTTCCCGCGCACGGCCACCAGCCGAGCCGCACGCTGGCCGAGTTCGTCGAGCAACTGGATGCTGGTCCAGTCACCGGCGTGGATCACCACATCGGCCGCGTCAACGGCATCCCAGAGCTGCCTCGGGAGCTCGCGGGCGCGTGCCGGCACGTGCGTGTCGGAGATCAGCAGCAGTCGCGTCGACATGGGTCCATCATGACCGCCGAGGTGCCGAACTGCCGAGGTGCCGAGCTGCCCGGTCAGTACTTACTGCTGCCGGGTCGGGTAGCGGCCGCTGATCGCGCGGTTGAAGTATGCCCCCGGGCTGTCGGCCTCCAGAAGCGCGCGGTGTACCGAGGCGGGGACCGCGAAGTAGCGGTAGACGTCGCCGCTCGTGAACTGCACCTCGAGCAGCGCGGTCTGCTCGTCGTAGCCGACCGCCGCGAGCATCGAGGACCGGATCGGGACACGACGCATGACGGTCATGTTTCGATTCTGCCTCGGGGGGCCGCGCGCGGGCGAGAATCGAGTCATGAGCTTCCGTGTTCCGACGATCGACATCACGCCCTTTGTTGAGGGTGGACGTGTCGAGGGTGGACGTGCCCAGGGTGGACGTGTCCACGGGGGAGGCGCCGAAGAGCGCGCGGCCGTGGCGCGCGCCGTTGACGACGCCTGCCGAACGGTGGGCTTCATGCAGATCGTCGGCCATGGCATCCCGACCGAGACCACCGACGGCCTTGCCGCGGCGATGGACGACTTCTTCGTCCTCGACCTCGAGACGAAGAAGACCTGGCGGACTCCGCCGCAGATCAATCGCGGATACTCACCCCCGAAATCCGAGTCCCTCAGCCTGAGTCTCGGCGTCGAGAGCGCGAGCCGCATGAACGACTTCTTCGAGGCGTTCAACGTGGGTGCCGCCCGCTCCGACTACCCCGACGTCGAGCTGCCGGCCGACGACTACGCCGAAAACGTGTGGCCGGCGGTGCCCGATTTCGAGCCGCGGGTGTCCGCCTACTTCTCCGAGGCCCAGCGGGTTGCCGTCACGATGACCGACATCTTCGCCGTCGCACTCGGGCTGCCCGCCGACTTCTACCGGCAGCACGCCTCGCACTCGCTCGACGTGTTGCGCATGAACAACTACGCGCTTCCACCGGGGCGTGTGAGTCTGGATGGCGACCTCATCGGCATGGGGGAGCACACGGACTACGGCATCGTCACCGTGCTGTGGGCCGATCAGGTCCGGGGTCTGCAGGTGCTCGGTAGTGACGGCTCGTGGAACGACGTCAGCCCCGCCGACGGCGCCCTGCTGATCAACCTCGGTGACGTCACCGGCCGCTGGACCAACGACCGGTGGATGTCGACCCTGCACCGCGTGAAGCCCCCCATCGTCGACGGCACGATCCAACGCCGTCGGTCCGCCGCCTTCTTCCACGACGGTGACATCGACGCGCTCATCTCGACGATGCCGTGGAGCGTGGATGCGCAGCATCCCGACCGCTATCCCGGTGCGATCACCGTGGGGCAGCACATCCGCGCCAAGCTGGCCGGCTCCCGAGCGGGCACGAAGAATGACGCGGCGGGCGGCGAGAAGGACCGTGTGCTGGCCGCGCGCGATGCTCGCTGACGGCAGGGTGACGAGACGAGCCGCGCGCAATCGTTTCGGATCGCGGCCCGGTAGCCTCCCTCTATGGCGGCATCGCGCATCGAAACCCTGATCATCCTCGGCGCCGGAGGGGATCTGGCGTCCCGACTGTTGCTGCCCGGGCTCGGCTCGCTCCTCGCGTCCTCGCGCGGTCAGGAGTTGCAGCTCATCGGCGTCGATCGCGCCCCGATGACGGATGCTCGCTGGCAGTCCCTGCTCGCCAAGGCCTTCACCGATTCGCCATCGGCCCTCGGCGCGAAGGTGGCGAAGAAGTCGTTCTATCTCCAGGGCGACGCCAGTAGCGCATCCGACCTGATGCGGGCGATCAATGCGGCCACCGGACGTGTCGCGCTGTACTTCGCGCTTCCCCCCGCCATCGCTGCTCTCGCCGCGGCCGCGCTGTCGAAGGAGACGCTCCCGCCCGGGATCGTGCTCGCCTTCGAGAAGCCGTTCGGCACCGATCTCGCGTCGGCGAAGGCGCTGAACCGATTGCTGAGCAGCTACCTGCCCGAGGAGCAGGTGTTTCGTGTCGACCACTTCCTCGGCAAGTCGACGGTGCTGAACCTGCTGGGTCTGCGATTCGCCAACCGGATGTTCGAGCCGGTTCTCAACGCGCAGAACGTGGAGAAGGTCGAGATCGTCTTCGAGGAGGCGCTCGCTCTCGAGGGTCGTGCCGGCTACTACGACAAGGCGGGCGCGCTGGTCGACATGATCCAGAGTCACCTGCTGCAGGTGCTGGCGCTCGCGACCATGGAGCCGCCGTCGACGGTGACCTCCGAGGACCTGCGCGGCGGCATGGCGCAGGCACTGCGTGCCACCCGGCCGTGGACCAAGAACGGAACCGCGAGTCGCCGGGCGCGCTACACCGCCGGAAAGATCGGGCGGAGGAGCCTGCCCGCGTATGCCAGCGAGCGGGGGGTGGATCCCGCGCGCAAGACCGAGACGCTCGCCGAGCTCACCGTTGCGGTCGAGACGTGGCGTTGGGCCGGGGTGCCCTTCGTCCTGCGCTCCGGCAAAGCGATCGGCGAGCCGCGGCAGGAGATCATCTTCACCTTCCGCGATGTGCCCCACCTGCCGATCGGCTTCCGTGGACCCGCCCGCCAGGCCCAGCTGCGCGTCGGTTTCACGCCGGCCGTCCTGCAGATGGACATCGTCACCAACGGCCACGATGACCCCTTCGACCTGGAGTGGGACACCCTGACCGCGGATTTCTCGCCCAGCGAGCTCAAGACCTATGGCGAGGTCCTGGCCGAGCTGCTCGCCGGCGATCCCACGCTGTCGGTGCGTGGCGACGTCGCCGAAGAGTGCTGGCGGATCGTCACGCCGGTGCTTGCCGCCTGGAAGAAGGACGCGCTGCCGCTCGACAGCTACGCCGCCGGATCCTCCGGGCCGAAATCCTGGCGCTAGCGGCGTCCGCTACTCGCCGCGAAGTCCGGCGATGATCTTGTGAAGTCGGCGTTGTCTGGTTTCCGGGGCCGTGGCGTCGGAGATCGCGCGCGCGTGTTCCTTCCGCGCCGAGAACGACAGCTTCTTGAACGCGGCCGCGGCGATCTCATCGGCGGCGAGTGCCGCGGTCAGCTCCGCGGGCATGTCGACCTCGCGGGGCGCCGTCTCGAGCCGGAGTTCGATCTCCACCGCGTCGCCACCCTGCAGCCCGGATGCCGCCCGATGTGCCGAGCTGAAGCCGATCATGCTGCGTCCGCCCATCGCACCCACGCTGGAGACGAAGGTGTAGCTTCCGTTGATCGTCACCTTCACGACCGGGCGCCGGCCCGCCCCGAGTTCGGCGATGATCGGGTCCGGCACCACAATGCCGACGTTGTTGCCGGTCTGATGCAGCACGGTGAGGAAGCTGGGCATGCCCGAAACTGTAGCGGCATGCCCCGTTTCTGAGCGTCGTGCCCTGCGGGGTGCCCGGTAGGCTGGGCTCATGAAGGTCTTCGTCTTCCTCGTCGCGCTCGCCATCTTCGTCGGGTCGTTCTTCCTGTTCGGCTACGCGTTCTCGGTGGCGGAGGCCTGGCGCGGGGTGGTCTTCTTCGCGGGAATCCTCGGTGTCGCGGTCTCCCTCGCGATCCCGTTCCACCTGCTTCAGCGCACGGACTGATCCGAGCTCGGCCACCGGTGACGGCGACGGCTCCGAACCACTGACATGGCATCCCGCGGATACAGTTCTACGACGGTCGGCATCGCACCCGCGGGGCCTGAGCGCACCTTCGACATCCTCACGCCGAGCGATCCGACACGCTTCTACCCCCGATTCCGGGTGGTGCCGGCGACGGTGCGTGTTGAAGGTCAGACCGGTGCGTGGGATGGTGTCGGCCAGACCCGGATTCTGCACCTGTCTGACGGCAGTTCGGTGCGCGAGACCACCAAGGTGGTTGAACGACCCGGTTTCTTCGCCTACGAGCTCACCGAGTTCACCAAGACGTTTGGCCCGCTGGTCGACCATGCCCGTGCCGAATGGCACTTCGATGCGGTCGAGGGCGGAACGCGGATCACGTGGACATACACCTTCTTCGGGCGTCCAGGGCGTGGCTGGATCGTCGCCCTCATCGTCCGCCTCGCCTGGGCGGCATACATGCGCCGCGTGATGCCGGGTCTGGTCGACGAGGTTCGTCGCATCGCCGCCGCCTGAGCTGCGTTTTTTCGCTCGCTGTCGTCTGCCGTCTCCGCCTGCGACCCTGGTCGTCACCCCAGTTCGGGGGTATGGTACGACTACGGGAGGGTGCAATGAGTGAAACGGCAATGAAGCTGGATCCGGTGCAGGCACCCCGTGCCAGCGCACCGCACACGGTGGACGACAGCGTGGACTGGTTGTCCGAACTCGCCGCGGTCCTCGCGCGAGCGACGCGAGTCGCCGTTCGGCTCCGGCCGGATGGTCTCCTTGAGCTGTCTGATCGTGGCGAGGTGCTCGGCTACGTGGAGTACGTCCGCCCGATCTATGTGGCGCATGTCGGCGACTGTCCCCAGTTCGCCGTCGAGGTGGGGCAGCGTTCGACGCTCGCTGCGGCGGTCGACGACGTCCGTCGACACCAGAACGATCGCTCCGCCGAGAGTCTGTCTTTCGAGCAGCGAGGAGAGCCCCGATGACGGTCATCGCGTCAGGATCGGCGGTCGGACTCGGATGCTGGACCATCCTCGACGAGGCCTCGGACGAGGTGCGCGCCACGGTCACCCGCGAGCGTGACAGCTTCGCGGTGCGCGACACGGGCGGCCAGGTGCTGGGGCTCTATCCGACCGCGCAGCAGGCTCTGGCCAGCGTCACGGCCTAG
>JABBOD010000052.1 GCA_019351995.1 Acidobacteriota bacterium | reverse complement strand
CTAGGCGCGCCTGAACAACATCAAAAACAGCCTGTTCAACGATCGCGGGCCCCAGCGCTGCGTGGCCGTTGGTGCTGCCCGTGGAGACGGCTCGGCCGGCGTACCGCGGATTTCGAAGTATCGCCAAAACTGTTGACGTAGACCATTTGCCGCCGCGCCGGGTTGGAATACCGTGTTCCCCGAGCTGCCGCACGAGACCCCGAAGCGACTCTCCGGCCGCGAACCGCCGGAAGATGTCGCGCACGATGGCGGCCTCGTCGTCCCTGATGCCGCCCCCGCGGTCATACCCCGTGAGGCGAACTCCCGATGGCACCTTTTCACTCTCCACGGGGTAGGTGTTCGGTCGGTTTTGGACAAGGGGTCGGATGCCGCTGAGACCGCATCCGACCCCTCGCTCCTGGGGGGATCTCAGGCCGTCTGCTCGTCCTCGCGGCGTCGGCGTCGCCGCGCGGCGGCGTACCACGCAGCGAGGACCAGGAGCACCAGGGCGGCAAGCAACCAGACCAACCAAGCGTCGTCGGTCGGGGAGTTCGCGGACATGGGCCGAGCGTCGAGCACTCGAATCCCGACTTGCATGGTCACGGGCTTACCGTGCGTGTCCACCCCGGTGACCACCAGCGTGTGAACGCCGACCGTGAGGTTACGCGGCAGGAGAACTCTCCCTGCCGTCGCGCCCGCGTCGTTCGTGTGCGACACGGCCAACTCGAGCGAACCCGACATGGTCCAGACGGTCATCACCGACTGCGGGGCGAATCCCACCGTGGTGACCCAGAGTTGGCCGGCACGCTGCACGTCGACCACGCCGTCCGCAGCGAGCGGAAGTGTCGTGCCATTCCGTTGGGCGGCGACCGTCATGCCGAGACCACTTGTCGTTTCGATCTTCATCGTGGTCGTGGAAGTGCTCACCGTCGACAACACGGTGCTTCCGTTGCTCGTCACCGCGGCAGACCCTGCCTTCGACTCCTGCAGCGGTGCAAGCACCGAACTGCTGCTCGGGCTGTTTGTTGCGTTCTGCTGCGTCTCGACCGGGGTCGAGGTCACACTCGACGGGACAGGTGCGGTGACCGGGGCGGGCGCTGGGGCGGGTACTGCGACAGGGGCGACGGCGTGGCCGGTGACGCTGGCGCCTGCGGCCCGGTAGCCGTTCTGCGTGGTGATGAGCTGTGCGACGGCCGACGCCCCGGCGGCCAGGCCGGCGACGGTGACCCGGTTGCCGCTTCGCGTGATGGTTCCGGCTGAGGTGGTCAGCGTGTAGGCGAAGGATGCCGAGTAGTTCGTGATGGTGAACACGAAGCCTCCGGACGCGGCGATCGGGGTCGAGAACGTTGGCGTGACGCCGGCGTTGATCGCGGTGCCCGCGACATCCGTGCGTTCGTCGGCGACGCCCGTCGCGGATGCGGTGACGTGCACCGTCGTGGTGACGCCTGCCGCCAGTCCGGTCACGGTGACGGTCGAGCCGGACAGTGTCGCGGTGCCCGCGTCGGACGTCACCGTGTAGCTGGCGCCGGTGGTCGGCGTGATCGCGAAGGTGAAGCCGTCGATGGTGCGCGTGACCGCGGAGACCGTGGGAGCCGTCCCGGAGGGGAGCGATGTTCCGCTGGCGGTGGCCGAGGCGCTGAGGTGCCCGGCGCTGCTCACCGTCACCGTGGTGTCAGAGGTGACCCCGTTACCCAGACCCGTGACGGTCACAGTGTCGAGACTGCGGGCCACCGTGCCACCGTCGGCCTGCACGAAGGTGTAGCTCTGCGACGGGTCGTAGTTGGTGATGATGAACCGGTATCCGCCGGTGAGCGGGGTGCCCGACGAGACCAGCGGTGCCGTGCCGGCCGCGAGCACCGTCGCACTCGTGGTCGCGGAGGCGCTCGAGATGCCAGGATCGGTTGCCGTGATGCTCATGCTGACCGAGGCGCCGGGAGCCTCGCCCGAGACGGTGCCCGTTCCGGCTCCGGTTCCAGAGGTGACGATCGAGGCGACGCCAGCGCTCGGGTGGAGAACGGTGCTGTAGGTCAGCCCCGGGTTGAAGTTCACGATGGCGAAGGTGAATCCGTCGGCCGTCGGGACCACATCCCCGAGTACGGGTGCCGTTCCCGCGGACAGTGCGGTTCCGGACTGGGTGGCGACTGCGTTGGTGTACCCCGCGCGGGAGACGGTCACGGTGACGGTGGCGGCTGCGTCGGGGGCGAGGCCCGCGACGGTCACCGTCGACCCGGAGGCGGTCGCGGTTCCGGCCGTCGACGAGAGCCCGTAGCTCGCGCTCGTGTCGAAGTTCGAGATGGTGAAGGTGTACCCGTCGGCGGTGCGCGTCGGCGCACCGAAGAGCGGCGTGATGCCCACCAGCAGGGCCGAAGCCGACACGATCGTCTGTGTCGTGACGTGACCGGTCTTGGTCGCGGTGATCGTGACATCCGCACTCTCACCGACGGTGAGGCCGGTGACCGTCACGGTCGTGCCGCTGAGGACGACGACGCCCGCGGTCGTGGACACTGTGTAGCCGACGCTGAGGTCGGGGTTGGTGATGGCGAAAGAGAACCCGTCAGTGGTCTGCGTCACCGCCGAGACGGTGGGCGCCGTCCCCGCGAGTAGGGCTGCTCCGGTCTGGGTCGCGGTGGCCACGCTGACACCGGGGACGGTCGCCGTGACCGTGAGGTCCGCGGACGCTCCGTTGCTCAGACCGATGACGGTGATCGTTGCACCACTGCGCGTCGCGGTGGCTCCTCCGGTGACCCCGAGCGTGTAGATCACCGCGGGGTCGTAGTTCGCGATGTCGACCTGGAACCCCGAACCGGTGGACACCAGGTGGGTGAAAGTCGGCGCGGTGCCGGCAACCATGGCGGCGCCGGAGTCGATCGCGGATGCCGTAGTTGAGCCGCTTTTGGCCACCGAGACGGTCACCGCAGTGGTCCCGCCGAGCGTCAGACCCGTCACCGACACCGTGGCACCAGTGCGCGTCGCTGTCGCCCCGCTTCCAGCGGCGAAGCTGTACGTTGCCGCGGCGTCGTAGTTGGTGATGGTGAAGTCGAAGCCGTCCGTGGTCGCCGTGTTGCCCGAGAATGTGGGCGCGATCCCGGTCAGGAGCGCGGAACCGTCGAGAGTCGCGGTCGTCGTGGTCGTCGCGGCTTTGCTCGCGGTCACGGTCACCCGGGAGGTGCCACCGTTGCTGAGACCCGTCACCGTGACGGAGGAGCCGTTCACCACAACGGTCGCACCGTTCGTCGCGGTCGCCGAATAGCTGGTCGACGCGTCGTAGTTGCTGATCGTGGAGGTGAAGCCGGTGGCGGTCGGCGTCGCCCTAGCGAGAACCGGGACCGTCCCGGCGGCGAGAGGCGTCATGGCGCCGGATGCCACGCTTGCCGGGCCCGTGCCGTTGGAGTTGCTCGTGAACACCTTGAAGGTGTAGCTCGATCCGTTGCTGAGACCGGTAACCTGCACCGAGGTCGTTGAGGACGTGGCGCACTGCGTGTAGGCAGCACCCCCGACCGAGCACCACACCGTGTACCCAGTCAGCGCACTGGCGCCGGTGCTCGTCGGAGCAGTCCAGGTCACCGCTGCGGTGCCGTCCCCCGCGACCGCGGTGACGCCGGTGGCGGCACCGGGCTGCACGGACGGGGTGGCGGGCACGCGGGGGGTTGACCGCACGCTGTACATGGCCGAGGTGTTCTCGGTCTGCAGTGAGACGTAATACGTGGTCCCGTTGCTCAGCCCGGTGATCACGCAGCTCAACCCCGTGGTCGTGCAGGTGCTGGCCTGTGAACCACTGCTCAGCCCGGTGAAGGCCGCGGCGGTGTAGTTGAGCAGCGTTCCGCCGTTGAGGTTTGCGCCAGCCCAGCTGACCGTGATCCGTCCATTGCCGCCGTTGGCGACGATGGTGGCCGTGTCGGGGGCCGAGGGGTAGGTGTACGGCGTGCCCTGCATGGTGTTCGAGGTGGCGCCGACACCGGCGGAGCTCACCGCCCGCAAGGCCACCGTGTATGTGGCGCCGTCGGTCAGTGAGGTGATCAGGATCGGGCTGCTCGTGCCGCTCGCGGTCGCCCAGGTGACGCCGCCATCAACCGAGTACTGGTAGCCCGTGATGGAACGGTCGCCGGCGCTGCCGGCGCTGAACGCCGCACTGATGGTGCCATCGCCGACGGTGAGCGAGTTGAGGGTCGGGGCCGAGGGACGCGCCAACGGGATCACCAGCACACGCGGTGTGGATGCCGCACCGGCGCCGGCCGTGTTGAGCGCTGCGACCTCGACGTAGTAAGCGGTTCCGTTGCTCAGACCGGTCAGCGAACAGGAGGTTGCACCGCTCGTCGAGCAGGTCGACACCGCTGTGGCGCCGGCGCTGCTCGTGTAAGCCGAAACGGTGTACCCGGTGACGGGGGCACCGCCGGTGACGGCAGGTGCGGCCCAAGTGACGTCGGCGGATGCGGAGTTGGAGACCGCAACGACGGAGCCGGGTGCATCAGGAACCGTGCGCGGCGTCGTCGACGCGGGCACCGAGGAGGTCCCTGCGCCGATGGCGTTATCGGCCCGCAGCCGGATGCCGTAGGCGGTTCCGTTGCTCAGACCACTGATGGTGAAAGGGCTGGAGAGAGTTCCGGTCGATGTCCAGCTGGAGCCACCGTCGAGGCTGTACTCCAACTGCGTCACGGGCGATCCGCCGTCGGTACCGAGCGAGAAGACGACGCTGACGCTGGCGTTGCCGGCTGTCACCGCAATCGACGGGGCCGCGGGGGCCGAGGCCGGTGCGACGATCGTCGTTGCTGAGGCCGGACCGGTTCCGACGGTGGTCACCGCCCGCACCTGCAGCGCGTAGCCGGTTCCGTTGGCGAGGCGCGTGGTGCCATCCGAGGACAGCACGGTGAGCATCAACGGGCTGACCGTGCCCGAAGCGGTGGTCCAACTCACGCCGCCATCGGTCGAGTACTGCCACGCGGTGACCGGTGAGCCGCCGTCGTCGACGAGACCAACGGATGCGGTGAGGGTCTGGTTGCTGCGGACGACGCCATCGATCGACGCCCGGCCAGGCAAACCGACCGGGGTACCCGTCACGGCGGTCGACGGGACACCCGCGCCGACCGAGTTGACAGCCCTAACCTGGACCGGGTACGCCGTCCCGTTGCTCAGGCCGCTGATCACGAACGAGGTTCCGAGGGTTCCGGTGGACAGCCATGTGCTGCCGCTGTCGGTGGTGTACTCGTAGCCGGTGATCGCCGAGCCACCATTGGATCCGGCAGTGAAGTTGACGCCGACCGAGTCGTTCGACGGGGTCACCGCGGTGATCGTCGGTTGGCTGGGCGAGGTGGTGGCGATGCCGCTCGCCACCGCGGAGGCGTTTCCCACGCCGATCGCGTTCACGGCGCGGAGCTCCACGTAGTACGTGACACCGTTCGAGAGCGGGGTCGTGCCGTCGCTCGACTTCGTCGTGATGACGACAGGGCTGGCGGCGCCTGCGCCATCGGTGCGTGTACGCCAGGTGGCCCCGGCATCCGTCGAGTACTGGTAGCTGGTGATGGGCGAACCACCGTCATTCGACGGGGCGGCGAAGGTGGCCGAGAGGGTCGCGTTGCTACCCGCGACCGTGTTGCCGACGATCGACGGGGCACTCGGGACGGTGGCCGGAATGACGGCGGCCGCGGAGGATGCAGTGCCGGTGCCGACCGAGTTGATGGCACGAATACTCACCGCGTATGCGGTGCCGTTGACGAGTCCGGTGATCAGTAGAGGGCTCGACGAGCCGGGCACGGTCGCCCACGCGCCACCCGAGGTGGTCTGGTACTCATAGCTCTGGATGGGAGAACCGCCGGTGGTTCCTGGGCTGAAGCTCACCCGAGCCGTCCCGTCGCCGGCGACGGCCGAGGTGATCATCGGGGCACCGGGTAGTGCCGGGGTGGTCGCCGACGCGGTTCCCGATGCGGCGCCGGCTCCGACCGAGTTGACGGCGCGCAGGGCCACCGAGTATCCGGTGCCTGCGGCGAGGCCGGTGATCGAGATCGGGGTGGAGGTGCCGCTCGCCATGATCCAGCTTCCGCCGTTGAGCTGGTACTGGTACGAGCTGATCGCACCGCCCCCGCTGAAGCCGGGCGTGAAGGACACGGAGAGTGCGCCGTCGCCGACGCCCAGTGAGCTGATGGTGGGCGCGCCGGGCACCGCCAGCGGGGTGCCGGATTCCGGGGCCGAGGCAGAACCGGGCCCGACGGAGCTCTCGGCACGAACCTCGACCGTGTAGGAGGTGCCGTTGATCAGTCCCGGAATAACGAGCGAGGGGGAGGTGGATGCCACGGCGATCCATGAACCGCCATCGACCCGGTAGTCATATCCGGTCACCGGTGCACCCGAGCTGGGTGCCGCGAGGATGAGGCCCAGGGCCCCGTCCTGCGCGGTGACGAGCGAAATCGTCGGCGCAGCGGGCGGCCCGAGGGGGGTGACCGGTGACGAGGAGGCCGAGTAGATGCCGGTTCCTACCGAGTTCACCGCAGCGACCTGGAAAACGTATGCCGTTCCGTTGCTGAGTCCGGTGACCGCGCCGGAGGTGTTCGTCGTGGACAGGTCGACCGGGCTGCTCCAGGTGGTGCCGCCATCGCTGCTGTACTGCACGAGGTAATCGCTGATGACCGACTGGCCGCTGACGGTCGGCGCCGTCCAGATGAGGTTGACCGAGCCGTTTGCGGCCGTCCCACTGACGGCGCTCGGCGCCGAGGGCGAGCCGGTCGTATACGAGATCACGACGGAACCGGCCGCGCCGTTGTCCGAGTAGTACTGGTACGAGGCGGTCAGTCCAGGAAACGACGCGGTCGAGTTCTGCCCAACGGAGCCCCCGAAGCCATACCACTCGTTGGACGTTCCGGCACCGAACTGGATTTGACCCTGAGCTCCACCCTGCGCGCCACCGCCGCCGCCACCGGAAGCGCCACCGTCGTTGTTGCTGCAGCTGGTCTGGATGCAGGCGTCGTTGGCGTTGATGCCGGCTTGGCCGTTGGTCGTGACGCTGTCGCCGCGCCCGAGGTAGGTGGCCGTCTCATTGTGCCCTCGGGTGGAGGCGTACTGCCCGCTTCCACCACTGCCCCCACCACCACCGGCGACAACCGAGGTGCCGGAGATCTGGAGCACGGATGCCGCACCACCCGCACCACCGGCACCAGACGACCCGTTTGCGCCGGCCTGACCGCCGACCCCACCGGCGTAGCCACCGAGGGGATTCCTCCCGCCGATTGCGCCGGCCACTCCGGAGTTGACATGATCGCCACCCGTTGCGCCGCCGCTGCCAACACCGACGGTCAGCACCTGGTTCGGGGTGACCGCAATCGTGCCGGTCACCACACCGCGATAGCCGCCCATCGGCGGCGCCGGGGTAGCATCCGCGCCGCCGTTGCCCCCCTCGCCGGCGGTGACCGTGATTGTCAGTGCCGAGATGCCCGCGGGCACGGTGAATGTTGCGACGCTGCCGGTGTAGGAGAACGTCTGCGTGACGGTAGATGGACCGGCAACGGCTGCTTGGGGAATCGCGACGATCAGGGCGCCGAGAGCGGCGGTCGATGCGGCCAGGGCGACGAGCCGCGCACGGCGCGACGACAAGCTGAACTTCATAGTTTCCCCCACGGAAGCCGACGACCTCGCGGTCGGCGTCGGAACGGCACCCTTGTTTTGGCGCCTCTTCGAGCATTGCCCCATAGACAGCTCTGTCCCCACACCCACCTGGGGGTGTTTTGCCCCCCACTAGGAGGCACTTATCCTCACAATGAGGGACAAAACACCAGTCAAACCGGGGGACAACCATTTCGCCGCAGACAGAAACCCCGGCCACGCGCGGGGGCTGCCGCCGCGACAATCACGACCCCGAGTCACGATGCCAACAGAGACCCGAGATGTCGTGCGGCGGCTTGTCCCTCTCTGCTTCCGCCGAGGTCCACGGGAGCCCGAGCATGGCACCTCAGCCCGAATCGTCTCCGCAACGCGGCCGGCATGGCAGCCCCGTCGGTCCGGCTCGCCGAGACGATCGCGGCAGGCGCAGGCGGTCGCCGGAAGCCGCGCATACAGGTGGCTCGGGTATTCGCCCTTCGCCCTCGCTCGGAGGCTGCACCTCCTCGCATGCTGCGGCACGTTTTCGACATGTTGCCGTTGTGCGACGTTGTGCGCGGATGCCTTAGCGCGACGAGACGTGCCCCACGCATGAGCTGTCGCCTCCAGCGGGTTGAGCGACTCTAGCCTGTCGGGAGAGATTTGGGTCCGAGACTCGATTCCAAGGCATCGTCGTTTTCAGATTTTGGGAAAGGTGACGAACTTCGCGCCGCTCCGCATGGAGCCAGTTGGTACGCGAGTCCTGCGGAAGGGTGCTCGACAGCATGAAGGCGTCCAAAGCGGCTGCATCGAGCAGGCGTTGGAAGGTGTCGGCCTCATGTTCGGTATGACTCCTCGATGAACAGCGCCGATCCCGCCTTCAAGGGGTGCCGCAAGCCGAAGCTCAGCCCCGCAGCCGCACCACCCGAACTCCGCCGCCCGGCACAAGGAGCGATCCCTCCACCGCGTCCCCGCTCAGCAACTCCACGCCGCGCGCAACGAGGCGCGCATCGGTCTGGGCGTGATTGATCGCGAAGAGGAAACGCTCGTCTCCTGTCGCCCGCTCGACGACCTCCAGACCCTCGGGCTGTAGCTTGCCGGTGACGTGGGCCGCGGCAAGGAGGTCGCCGATGAGCGCTTCGAAGGTGGCGGCGTCTGGGCGGGTGGCGAGATACCAGGCCGACCCCTCACCGAGGCGGTTGACGGTGACGGCCGGCTGGCCGGCGGCGCGGCCGTCGGCGAAACGGGTGATCGCGGTGGCGGTCGTGAGGCGGATGTCTTCTGACCAGATCGAGCCGTGGCCTCCGGTGTCGAGGGCGGCGGTCTCGCCGGCGGCGAAGGGGAGCAACTCGTCGATGCCGAGACCGAGTACCTTGCGCAGCGGTCCCGGGAATCCACCGGGATGCACGGCGTCGTTCTCATCGACCAGGCCACTGCCATACGACACCGCGAGAGTTCCGCCCCCGTGCACGTAGTCAGTAAGCCACGCTCCGGTGCCATCGGAGACGAGGTGAAGACTCGGTGCGAGCACCAAGCGGTAGTCGGAAAGCTCGGCCTGCGGTGCGACGAAGTCAACGGTGACGCCGCGCCGCCAGAGGGCGGAGTAGACGGCTTCGATCACGTCGCGGTGTGTCAGGTCGACGGACGGTCCCCATTCGAGATCCTGCGCCCAGAACGACTCCCAATCCCAGACGATCGCTACTTCGGCGCTCACCCTACTTCCACGCACCGACTCGAGCTGGCCGAGATCGTGGCCGAGTGCGAGCACCTCCCGCCACACGCGGGTGTCGGTTCCGGCGTGCGGGAGCATGGCCGAATGGAACTTCTCGGCCCCCGAGCGCGAGGCGCGGAACTGGAAGAACATGATGGCGTCGGCACCGCGCGCCAGGTGGCTCATGCTGTTCCGCGCGAGCTCTCCCGGCAGCTTCGCCAGGTTGCGCGGCTGCCAGTTGACGGCCGAGGTTGAATGCTCCATCAGCATCCACGGTCGTCCCGCCGCCAGCGAACGAGTCAGGTCGGCGTCGAGGGCGAGCATGATGTGGCTGTCGCTGCGCGCGGCGGTCAGGTAGTGATCGTTCGCCACCACGTCGACCTCGCCTGCCCACCGCCAGTAGTCCGCCGAGGAGCAGCTGGACGCCATGAAGTTGGTCGTGACGGGAAGCTCGGGGGTGTGTCGGTGCAGAATGTCGCGCTCGGCGATGAAGCATTCCAGCAGCGCGTTGGAGCTGAACCGGGCGAAATCGAGGCGCTGCGCCGGGTTGGAGACCGACGGCGCGCGTCGGGGGACATCCACTTCGTCCCACCCCTGGTAGCGCTGGCCCCAAAAGGCGGTGCCCCACGCGTCGTTCAGCCCGTGGATACTGCCGTACCGATCCTCGAGCCAGGCACGGAATGCGCGCACCGAGTGCTCGTCGTATGACTCGCTGATCGGGGCGCCGTATTCGTTGTGCACGTGCCACATCACCAGGGCGGGGTGGTCGGCATACCGTGCCGCGAGCTGCTCGGTGACGGCCGCTGACGCACGACGGTAGTCGGGCGAGCTCGGGGACGCCATCCCGCGGGAGCCGAACCCCAGTGCCACCCCGTCGCGTGTCACCGGCCGGGAGTCCGGGTAGCGCGTCCAGAACCAGGCGGGCGGGGACGCGGTGGGGGTGCCGAGGGCCACATCGATCCCGGCACCGGCAAGAAGATCCATGATCTCGTCGAGTTGCGCGAAGTCGTACTCGCCTTCACGCGGTTCGATCAGACCCCAGTTGAAGATGCCGACGCTGACGAGGTTCACGCCCGCATCGCGCATCAGCGCGATGTCGTCGAGCCAGACATCCCGCGTCCACTGCTCGGGGTTGTAATCGCCCCCGTATCGCAGTTGTTGGGTGCCGCGAGGCCAGTCCGGCCGAGCCGGTGACGGCGACGGTGCTGGTCGCGCTGGGGCAGCGGCGAAGGCGGCAGCCGAGGCCAGCTCGGCAACCTCCGCCGGATGGTGGCGATCGTGAGACATCGATGTCATGGAATCTCCGTACTGTGTGCGCTCCCAGGTATAGCACGGTCACGCTATCCCATACGTGGCTGCTCTGCTCGGTTGACATGACAAGATTCGACGTGTAGGACTGTAACCGCTCACAGTAACCGGACCCCGTGTCCTCCAACCGGCGTCGCACTCAACGAGGAGATCACTTGCGCACATCCATTCGCGTGGCCGCCATTCTGGCGGCCGTCGCACTCGCTCTCGGCACGGCAGCGTGTAGCTCAGGGGGCGGTGCCAGCTCCGGTCCCGTCAACCTCACCTATTGGACCTGGGCCCCCAACATGGACAAGGTCGCGGCCATCTGGAACAAGTCGCACCCCGACATCCACGTGACCGTCAACAAGCAGGACGGCGGCGACGCCGCGGTCACCAAACTGCTCACCGCCATCAAGGCCGGCAGCGGTGCCCCCGACGTCATGCAGGCCGAATACCAGAAGCTCCCCACGTTGGTCTCGGCCAACGCGCTCGCCGACATCTCCGGCGACGGCGGCTCCGCAGCGAAGAAGGAGTTCACCAGCAGCGCCTGGAACGCCGTCACGCTCGGTGGCAGCGCGCTCTACGCGATCCCGCAGGACACCGGCCCGATGATGTTCTACTACCGCACCGACATCTTCTCGAAGCTCGGCCTGACCGTGCCGAAGACCTGGGACGAGTATGCGGCCGACGCGAAGGCCATCCACGCCGCCGACCCGACCCAGTACCTCGGCACCTTCTCGTCGGGCGACCCCGGCTGGTTCTCGGGACTCACCCAGCAGGCCGGCGCCTCCTGGTGGTCGATCTCCGGCAAGGCCTGGGGCGTGAACGTCGACTCCGCCGCCGCGCAGAAGGTCGCCAAGTACTGGGGCGACCTCGTCCAGGAGGGCGTCATCGACAACAACCCGATGTACACACCGGCATGGAACGCCGCGCTGAACACCGGCAAGCAGGTCGGCTGGGTCAGTGCCGTCTGGGGACCCGGAGTGCTCGCGGGCAACGCCGCCGACACCAAGGGCAAGTGGGCAGCAGCTCCGCTTCCGCAATGGAACGCCTCCTCGCCGTCTGACGGCAACTGGGGCGGATCCTCTACCGGCGTGACGACGCAGAGCAAGCACCCCAAGGAGGCGACCGAGTTCGCGGTGTGGTTGAACACCAACCCGACGGCGATCAAAGCACTCGTGGCCGATGCGGCCATCTACCCGGCCGACGTGAACGCCACGAAGATCGCGCTGACTACTCCGCCGGACTTCTTCTCCACGCAGTCCGACTTCTACGACATCGCCGCGGCGGCATCGAAGACGGTGGCACCGTTCACCTACGGACCGAACGTCAACGTGGCGTACAGCGCCTACACCGATGAGTTCGCGAAGGCGGCGCAGTCGAAGGACTCCGCGCAGTTCCTGACAGCATTGAGCAACGTGCAGACCACGACGCGAGCCGATCTGGTCAAGTCCGGGTTCACCGTCAAGTGAGTCACAGGTGGGGTGGGCTGCGGCCTGCCCCACCTGCGCCCGTTCGCGATTCCCGAGGAGAGAACGTGACATCACCCGCCGTGGCAACGTCGCCCCGCATCGCACCGAGTTCAGCGTCTCGCCGCCGGGCCACCCGGGTGCAGCGTGTCGCGATTCCGTACACGATGCTCGCGCCCGCCATCGTGCTGTTCGTGCTGTTCATGGCGGCGCCGATCCTCTACACCGTCGTGCTGTCGTTCCAAACGGTCAGGGTCAGCGGGCTGGGTCTCGGCGCCGCCGACAAGAAACTGATCTTCGCCGGCCTCGACAACTACATCAGCGCACTGAGCGACCCCCAGTTCGTCGCCAGCGTGGTCCGCGTGCTGGCCTATGGCGCCATCCTGATCCCAGTCATGCTCGGCCTGGCGCTGGTGTTCGCGCTCCTGCTCGACTCCCGGCGATCACGAGCCACAAAGTTCAGTCGGGTCGCGATCTTCTTGCCGTACGCAGTGCCGGCGGTCATCAGCTCCCTGCTGTGGGGCTTTCTGTACCTTCCCGGCATCAGCCCGGTCGTCTACATATTGAATGCCCTGCACATCTCAGCACCCAACATCCTCGAACCGAACCTCGTCATCTTCGCGATCGCGAACATCGCGCTGTGGGGTGGCGTCGGGTTCAACATGATCGTCATCTACACGGCGTTGCGTGCCATCCCGTCTGACATCTACGAGGCAGCGCGGATCGACGGCGCGACCGAGAGCCAGATCGCGTGGAGGATCAAAGTGCCGATCATCCTGCCGTCGCTCATCATGACCGGACTATTCTCGATCATCGCGACGCTGCAGGTCTTCTCGGAGCCGACAACGCTTCGACCGCTCACCAACTCGCTGTCGACCAGTTGGACGCCGTTGATGAAGGTCTACCGCGACGCGTTCATCCGGAACGACATCTACTCGGCGGCCGCGACCAGCGTCGTCATCGCCCTCGGGACGTTCGCGCTCTCGTTCGTGTTCCTTCGCATCGTGCAGCGTCGCGCCTTCGGCCAGGAGGACTCATGACCACCACACCCCTTCGCATGCCCGCCACCGACGCACGACGCACGCGGTCACGCGGGGCCGAGCGGCCGAGCCCGGTGGCCACCGCCATTCTGCTGCTTGGCGCGCTGTATTGCCTGCTGCCTGTGCTCTGGGTGGTGACCGCGTCGACGAAGAACGGCGCGGAACTGTTCTCCACCTTCACCTTCTCGCCCAGCACCCACCTCTGGGACAACTTCATCGCCTTGACCCAGTACCGCAACGGGCTGTTCTGGCGGTGGATGCTGAACACCGCCATCTACGCCGGTGTCGGTGCGCTGGTCTCCACCTTCGTCTCGTCACTCTCCGGCTACGTTCTCGCGAAGTTCCAGTTCCCAGGCAAGGGGGTCGTCTTCACCGTCCTCCTGATGGGCGTTCTCGTGCCCGGCGTGATCCTCGCGATTCCGCAGTACTTCCTGCTCGCCCAAATCGGGCTGACGAACACCTATTGGGCGGTGCTGCTTCCGCAACTGATCAGTCCGTACGGCATCTATCTGGCACGCATCTACGCCGCGGCGGCGGTGCCGACCGATGTGGTCGAGGCCGGCCGCACCGAGGGGGCCGGCGAGTTTCGGATCTTCCTGCGGCTCGCGCTGCCCATGATGGCGCCCGGACTGGTCACGATATTTCTGTTCCAGTTCGTCGCGATCTGGAACAACTTCATGCTGCCGTACATCATGCTCGGCGACGATCACCTGTTCCCGATCACGGTGGGACTCTCGGGCCTGCTCAATCAGGGCGCGACCGTCCCAGCGCTGTACACGCTGGTGATCACGGGCGCGCTGCTCTCCATCATTCCGCTGATCATCCTGTTCCTCGTCTTGCAGCGCTTCTGGAAGGTCGACCTGGCCGCTGGCGCGGTGAAGGCGTAACGGCCCGCTCAGCGAATCCATACACTGCACCTATGGCCTCCGACTCGACCCGTCGCCGTCCGACGATCGACGACGTCGCGACCGCAGCCGGGGTTTCGCGCGGCACGGTCTCGCGAGTGCTCAACGGGGGGCACTGGGTGAGCCCGGATGCGCACGCGGCGGTCACCGCGGCCATCAAGTCACAGGGCTACCGCATCAACCCGCACGCGCGGAGTCTGGCCACCTCCCGCACCCATTCGGTCGCGTTCCTCCTGACCGAACCCCACGATCTGCTCTTCGAAGACCCAAACTTCGCCCAGCTGATGCGCGGAGCGGCCGACGCCTTAGCGGAGACCGACGACTCCTTGGTGCTGATCATGGCCGGAAACCCGGACGAACAGCGGCGCGCACTCGACTTCATCGGGGCGGGGCACGTCGACGGCGTCCTGCTGGTCTCCTCGCACATGGGCGGACAAGGGTTCATCGCGGCGATCAAGAAGCTCGGGGTCCCCGCGATCGCCAGCGGTGTTCCGCTTGGCCTGGAGCGGCGCATGGGTTACGTCAGCGCGGATGACGAGGGAGGAGCGATGCGCATGACCGAGTACCTACGTTCCACCGGCCGCCGCCGAATCGCAACCATCTCCGGGCCCCAGGACACCTCGGGAGGCCAACAGCGGCTGGCCGGTTTCCGGATCGCCCTCGGAGACGACTTCGACCCGGCCCTGGTGGAGACCGGCGACTACGGGCGCGCGAGCGGTGAACGAGCGATGGCCGTACTGCTCGCACGGCATCCCGACATTGACGCGGTCTTCGCGGCGAACGATCGGATGGCGGTCGGGGCCATCTCAGTGCTGCGGCAACAAGGACGACGCGTGCCGGATGACGTCGCCGTCGCCGGCTTCGATGACTCCCCGGTTGCTCTGCAGGTCACCCCGCACCTCACGACCATGCGCCAGCCCTTCGAGCGGATCAGTCGCGAGATGGTGCGCCTGCTGATCGAGGAGATCGAGGGAGGCGGTTTCGCCTCAGTCGTGCTCCCCACCGAACTGGTGGTTCGCGAGTCCGCCTGACGCCGCTAGACCCCGCGTTCACAAGCTGGAGCTCATCCGGTCGGTGCCGGTCGAATACCCCAACGATCGACCCGAGTCACCGTGTCACCAGATACCTCCCGCCGCACCGTATCGACCCATGCCCACCGCTGTCCCGTCGACGGACGGTGACAGTGTGCGAGGTGTGTCCTGCCGGATGGCTTGTCCGTTCCCGATTCCTCCGACATCCGCTGGAGCCCAAGCACGACACCTCACCTCGAATCGTTCCCGCGGCGGGGCCGTGGGCCAGCGCAGTTAGGCCCGCTCGCCGAGGCGGCAGCGGCAGGCGCGCGACGCCGGGTGCCACGCTTGGGGTTGGCTCAGGGCGTCGCCTTTCGCTTCTCTCGAAGGATGCGCCTCCTTGGGCGCTGCCTGATGTTTTCGACATGGCGGCCGCGCCGCGACGGAGCGTTGCTCGGGACGCAACGGTGCGACGTGTCGCTCTGGAGCGGATGTCTCAG
>JABBOD010000051.1 GCA_019351995.1 Acidobacteriota bacterium | reverse complement strand
CGCCTCCACGCAGCGTCGCTACGACCGCGGGGCCCAGAAGTGGATCGACGCCGAGGCATAAAGTAAAATCGCACCTATGTCTAACCCGCCCACGAGAGCCGCGATCTATTGCCGAGTTTCCCAAGATCGCGAAGGTCGCGAAGCTTCGGTCAAGCTCCAGGAGGAGGCTTGCAGGGCGTTGGGCAAGCGCCGCAAGTTGAAGATCGTCGTGGAGCCGTTTGTCGATAATGACCGCGGTGCTTCATCGCTCTCGAAGAAGCAGCGACCGGCATTCGAAGCCCTGATCAACCGGGTCCGCCGAGGCGATATCGACGTGATCCTCGCCTACTCGTCGAGCCGTCTAACGCGTCGACCGCGCGAGTTCGAGGACCTGATCCGGCTTGCTGAGGAGACCGGCGTAATCATTTACACCGACCGATCCGGAGACCCTGACTTCACGACAGCCGACGGGCGCGCGTTGGCTCGGACTCTCGCGGCATGGGATGCCAGGGAGGCCGAACACACCGGGGAGAAGGTCTCCGACAACGTCCAGCGGCGGCTAACGGAAGGCTTCGATCTCGGCGGTAGACGGGCCTTTGGTTTCGACGGGCGCAAGACCCCGACGGTCAACGAGGCCGAGGCCGGGGTCATTCGCGCGGGCATCGCGATGATCCTCGACGGGGCCAGCGTCTACGCAGTGGCCGAAGCGTGGAACGCGACGGGGATTCGTCCGCCCGGAGGGGCCGACCGTTGGAGGACGCAGACGGTGCGCTCGATTCTGCTGCGCCCGCGCAACGTCGGCCGGCTGGTGGCGAAGGGCGTCGATTACGGGGTGAAGCTGCCCGCGATCGTGAGCGAGGAGGACCATGCCGCCGTCGCGGCGATCCTCAACGACCCGAGCCGAAGGCCCAAGCGCGGGAAGGTGCCTCGCACCAGCACGGCCCTCGGGGTAGTGCGGTGCGGTGTGTGCGGCGGGCGACTTGAAACGACCGGCTCAGGACCCAACGGTGAGCTTGGGGTCCGCTGCGCGGACCGGGCTCCGGGCGACGTGCGCCGCCACCCCATCATGAACGTCGAGGCGCTCGAGAAGCAGCTGTCCGAGGCGGTGCTGGCCCGGGTGCTGTCCATGGCCGCGAAGGGGGACACGTTCACGGGAGGCCACGCCGAGGTGACGGCGATGCGCCTCAAGCTCGCGGACATCAAGCGCCAACGGGACCGCGAGCAGACCCTAGGCAGGATGGCTGGCGCGAACCTCGCACTCGTTGCGGCGGCGCTCGCCGACTTCGGCCAGCAGATCGACGCCTTGAACGCCTCGATCGAGGCGGCGCTTGCCGCGGACGCGTCTGCCGCCGCGTTGGCCATCGCGCACGACTTCGTCACTAATCTGCCGGGACACATTGTGATGCGCGGGGAGGAAGCGCTTGGACCGTGGGCGGCTCTGTGGGCGTCTACCCCGATCGAGCAGCGCCGCAACCTGGTGCGCGCCGTGCTCAAGTCGGTTGAACTGTTGCCAGCCTCTAGAGCTACTGATTGGCGGCTACGCATCGAGGGCGGTTCCGAGGGCTTCCCCTGGGCGACGCTGGAGTCGCTGGGCTGGATACCGAAGGCCGTCGTCATCGAGAACGTCTAGTCCCAGTTGTATGCCCCGCCGTGGCTATCAAAGGGCAGCGACAGCGCACCCCACGCGGCAGTGCCTTGGGGTGCACTTTGGGGTGCAGATTTTGAGGGGTGCGCGGGTGCGATGGGGTGCAAATGGGGTGCGCGTGGGGTGCACAACTTCCCCGTGATTACTGGTCAGTTGAGGGTATGCACCCCAGTGCACCCCGTTGCACCCCACCGAAGCGGGTGCAACGGCGAGAGCGCGCACCCCACGCACCCCCACCCTTTAGGGTGGGGTGCGGGTGCACGCTCGAGCACCGGCGTGGGGTGCGGGCCCGAAGTAGCCGAATGCGGTGTTGAGACGGTCATGCTGACGGCGGCCGCTGGCGCCGTTTTAAGGGCCGAGGGCACCTAGGCGGGCCAACCGACTTAACCGGGGACGTTCTCGCTGTAGGCAAGCGCCAGCGGCCGCCCGTCGCAGGGTTAGGCGGCGGAGCGATTCGCGCGAGGTTGCCTGATCATGAGCATGACGGCACCGGCGAAGCTGGCTGCAGCCAGCACGGCGACAACCAGGTCGTAGACCCAAAGCTGCGTCCCGACGCCGTAGACGAGGACGGTCGTGTTGCCGCTGAGCGGTTGGATCATCATGATGTGGAACTGCCACACGAACACCAAGCCCAGGAGAAGCAACACGACGGTCGCCACGTAGGCGGCGAACGCTCGAACTTTCGTCATGGCAGCAGGGTACGCCGCCGCCGATTCGGTGTCGAGGCGCCCTCAGAACTCGCCTCTCGAAAACGATCGTTAGCCGAGACCAGCCGCCACGCCCGGGGTCGCTCGGGATGTCTGCTCTCGAAACCCGCTCACCATTGCTCTGGCCATGAGAGATGAGTTTGGTGAGCGTAGGGGTATGACGACACTTGGATACATCAGGACCAGCACCACCGACCAGTCCGCCGCCCTGCAGCGCGACGCGATGGACGCCGCGGGCATCACCCGCATCTACGCCGACGAGGGTGTGTCCGGCACCCTGGCCGCACGGCCCGAGCTCGCGAAGCTCCTCGACCGGCTTGAGCCCGGGGACGAGGTGGTGGCCTGGAAGCTCGATCGGATGGGCCGCAACACCCGCAACGTGCTGGAGCTCATCGAAACGATCACCGCTCGCGGAGCCTCGTTCCGCTCCCTCACTGAGGGCATCACCACGACCGGCCCGATGGGCCGGGCGATGCTCACCATCATGAGCGCGTTCGCCGAGTTGGAGCGGGACACGATCGTTGAGCGCACCCGCGCAGGACTTGACGCCGCTCGCGCGAAGGGACGGCTCGGAGGTCGCCCCTCGAAAGTGGACGCGAAGAAGCTCGCCACGATCCAGAAGCTCGCGGCATCCGGTGACTACACGCGCGCCGAGATCGCGGCGATGGTCGGGCTCAGCAACGCGACGCTCTACCGGGTGCTCGCCGCCGTCGCCTGACGAATCGGCGACGCGCGCGCGGGGATTGGCGAGCCGCGGGGAATCGCTCGGAGCGGGCGAGGTATCCCGACACGCTCGGTATCCCCATATCGGGGACGCTGTTTCCGTTCAGCCTGGTGTGCCACACTCTTGGCATGGCCGAATCTGCAGTTGCCCGCGTGGATCGTCTGATCAGGGAAGCCGAGGCACGCCCAGGCGTCGCCGACACGCTTCGGATTTACGAAGCGGCGGCCCAGCGCATCCCTGTCCAAGTCCCTCTTGCGCGCCCTGCTAGCTACTCCTCGTCGGCCAACACCCGCCCGTAGGTGAGCACTTGGGGCGACCAGCTCATCGAGCTGCAGCGCGATTGGGCTATGCCCAACGGCGCCTTAAACATGGATGGCATGCGTCGCAGCTACCTGGTGAAGCTGCACGAACTGACCAAGCGAAATGTCGTCTGCTACTACACGAACTGGATGAACCCGAACGTTAACGGCGGCGACGTCTCAATCGTGCTCGATGACATTCACGGGTTGATGGAGGTCTTCAAGGACCTCGACGCGAAGGACGGCCTCGACCTACTGCTGCACTCGCCGGGTGGAGATCCGACCGCCGCGGACAGCCTCGTCCGATATATGCGCTCAAAGTTCGATGACGTTCGCGTCGTTATTCCGGTCGCGGCGATGTCAGCTGCAACCATGTGGTCACTGGCGGGCGACTCGCTGCTCATGGGTAAGCACTCGCAGCTCGGACCCGTCGATCCTCAGATGGTGACCCGCCAAGGGGCGGTGCCTGCGGGCGCGATCCTACGGACGTTCAAGCGGGCACAGGATGACTGCGCGGTCGACCCGACCCACCTCAGTGGTTGGGTGCCGACCCTGCAGCAATACTTCCCGGGCCTGATCGACATGTGCGAGGACTCCACGACCCTTTCGAAGTCGCTTGTTGAAAAGTACCTATCTGAGCACATGTTCAAGGGCAAGTCACCTGCCGAGAGAAAGAAGCTCAGCAAAGAGGCTGCTGATTTCTTCGGTGACGACACGATTCATATCGCTCACGGTCGCGGAATCGGTCGGGAACAGTTGGAAACCCTGTCTCTCGTCGTCGAGCCGCTGGAGGCAAAGGACGACCTTCAAGACGCCGTTCTGTCGGTGCATCACGCGTTCATGCACACGTTCGCGGCAAACCCAGGCGTCAGCAAAGTCATTGAGAATCACCTGGGTCGCGCCGTAGTGAAGGTGAACATGATGGTGCAGATGCAGATGCAGCAGCCCACCGCCCCGTAGGTAGGTCAACATTTGGTGACGCGAAGAAGAAGCCCTGACGGCTCAAGCTCTTGAGCGCTGCGGGGATTGATCGCAACGTAGATCGACCCGCGAACAAGGGGCTGGCGACGCTGACGCCCATCTAACTCGCGAGCAAGAGATCGACCATCCCGAAGCCCTCGATGACGCTCTCGACCTCGGCTTGGATTGCCGCCATGTTCTCGAGGGTGAACTTTGTGTGGGTTTCGATCTCAGTCTTGGATTTCGGGTCCCAGCGGATGTTGTGCAGCGAGTAGAAGGACACCTTGCCGAAGTCCTCGGGCCCCATGTGGGCAGCGAGGGTCGAGTGCAAGACCTGGTTGCGGAGGTAGAGCTTTGGCTGCGCCTCGGATAGCCACAGGTCAGCCCGATGACCGGCGTAGTCGTTGCGCGCGACTGCGACGACCTGGGCTCTCGTGATGTTCCTGCCGACGACCTGGCCCTCTTGCCATTCGGTACCGAGCAGGATGCGGCACACCCTGTTCACGAGACCTTCGAGGGCGACAGTCGTCCACACGAGATTGCCGAAGGCCTGCGCCTCGTCGGCATCGAGGTCTCCGAAGAAGGGCAACGACATGCCCGGAGCGTAGCGCGGGAGCACGACTTCACTGGCGGGGCTCTACCGCTGAAGCCCAGACCCATGCCTTGTGCTTCGCGCCGCTCGCCATCGTCCACCTGATCGCGACGGCTCGGCCGGTCCACGCGATCGCCTCGGCATCAACCTTCACTTCGTGCGACCCGACCTAGCTCGCTAGAGTTCTACTCAAGATCCGCACAGGCGGCCCAATAGCAGGGAGTTCTTCATGGCCAAGGCAGTTCCCGATCCATCAGTTCTCGAGAGCTACAAAGTGGTTTACCGGGGTGGTTTGGCTGACCTGCCCAAGCCCAAGATTGGGGAGATCACCTTCAAGGTGAAGGCCGATGGGTTCGTGCTGGAGCCGTCCAACACCACGAAGAAGTGGTGGAACGAACTGACCATCCCGTACAGCAGAGTGAATGACCTCGCGATAGTCGCACGACAGGTCTCGACCGTCGAGGGCCTGTTGGGTGGTGTCAACAGCCGTCAGCTCAACCAAGACAACAACATCAATATCGACTACACCGACGAGAACGGGAGCAACGTAGTCCTGCGCGTCGAGATGCTGACCGGCGTGACCGTGATGGGTCAGGCGATGAAGGCGAAAGAGTTCGACGATCGACTCCGCGTGCATGGAATTCGGTCGAAGTTCGGCGGAGCGAGCGAGACTGCACCCGCCGCGGCTGCGCCGGATCACGCTGCGCAGCTCAAGCAGATTGCCGAGCTCCGCGACGCTGGTGTCCTGACTGAGGAAGAGTTCGCGGCAAAGAAGTCCGAGATTCTCGCCCGCATGTGACGGGAAGGCGACCCAGCTGATCGCCGCTCAGCGCCGGGTCGGGTCGTTTGCGGTTCCGGGCACGGGGAGCCCGAAACCGGCTCGCCGCTCGGCCTCCGACTGGTTGCGCCCGGCGGTGTAGACGGCCGCGAGGGGTCCCCGGATCGGCCGGTTGTACGCCGGGTGCATCAGGCTCGCTCTCGGGGTCCCAGCGTCGGTCAGGGGCCGGGCGCGAGCCGTGGTGCGGTCGTATCCGGCTGGGCTCCAGATGCTTCCCGCTCCTACCTCGGGCTGACTGACGAGGTCCGCGACCACCATCCCGATCGCGGTGAGCACGTCGTCGTGCGTGCCGGGCGGGTTGCTCATCTTGATCATGCCGGGCGTGGTCTCGACCATGCGGACAGTGAGCGCCTCGGACCTGATCTCCTCGTCGTCGGGCAGTTCGATCGCTCTGTCTCTCAGCGCGACGTGCAGGCTCCGCGCCAGGCGCGCCGCCCCGGCCGAACTGAACACGAACTCCTCGACTTTCACGCCGGCGCGCATCACGTTCCCGATGAGTTGTTCAGCCATCATTCGGTCGAATCTGAGCCGGTCGACGTGGTACTCCCGGCAGAGCCGCAACACGCTCGCCTCTACCTCAGTGAGGTCGACGCGATTGCCGATGCCCTTGCCGGGACGCCAGTACAAGACCTTGTCGATCACGACCGTACGGCCCGCCTCGCGGCTCTCCGTGTGCCCGATAGCGAAGGCCGACAGGTCGCGCCTGGTGCCGATGTCCAAGCTCGCAACATAGTCGCGCGTGCTCTTCGGGGGCAGGGTCGCGTCACCGACCCGGATGCAGGCCTCGACGTCTTCGGCGGTCGTCAGCGCGTCGTCGCCTTCGGCGAACTCGCACTCGATGAGCCGTCGCCACTCGGAGGGTGTGAGGTCGGCGCGGGTGGCCGCGATCTCCTGGGGCGTCCACCAGGGCGACGGGCCGGGAGTCTTGACGGTGCGCCAATGTGGCGACGCCTGAGCGCGGTTCCACACTTCGGCCCCGAGACCTGACGGCGGTCCCGCGTGCCCGATCGCGACGAGGCGGGAGCCGGGCACCTTCGGGACCGCGGACACGATCGCGCCCCAGAGCCGGCGATGATTCTCGGTCGCGGGCCACATCCCGAGCTCGTCGGCGATGGTCAGCCAGGGCTTGAGGCCGTAGGCGGACGCGCCGTCAGATGCCTCGATCGAGAGGGTGGCGCCGGTGGCTTTCACGGTGACGGTCGTGGCCTTCACGTCGACCAGACGGGCGAGGCCCGTGCGCTCGATCAGCCCGAGGACGGCATCGTGCATCAACGCGGCCTGTCCCTGGTCGACCGCATAGGCATAGCTCCGAGATTGCGCAGGTGCCTCGCTCAGCAGCAACGCGAGCGCGACCGCCCCGATGTCGGTGGTTTTGCTCATGCCGCGCGCTCGCAAGATCATCTGTCGCGCGCCTCCGGTGCGGGAGATGATCGCCTCGGCGTCGGCACGTTGGAACGGCAGGGCGCACTCACCCCAGAGCCGCCCGTCCTCCAGCACGAACGCCGACATGAGCGACATGGTCCGACCCGCCTCGGGGTCCGGCTCGGCCTCTCGCGGGTCAGTCGGGACCGGGTACGGCTCGAAAGCCGGCACGCCCTCCGCGCTCATCGGGCATCCTCCGGCTGCGGCACGCGCTGCACATACCGAGCTGCGTCGAGCTGGTGGGCGAGACGCACGGTGTCGAGGTGCCCCCACGGCTCCCTGTTCGGGTCCGTGCCGACAGGCAGAGCGGCCCAAGCTTTCCCGAGGGGCCAGCGGAACTGTGCCCCCGACATGAGGGTGAAGCCGAGGTACGTGGTCAGCGCCCGGTCGACCGCGGGAGTCCCCGGAGCGCCCATCGTCTCGACCGAGGTGCGGCACACCGGGCAGATGAAGCCCGCGACCATCTCCGGGGTGCTCGTGCCGCCGAGGGTACCGGGCTGGACGCGTTCGACTTTGCCCCATGCCTCGGCGGCGTCGGAGGGCTTCACCTTCAAGCTTCCGCGACCGCAGAGCAGGCACCCACGGAGTGCGCCGTCAACCGTGGGCGGCGGGCAGGCGGTCGGTGACTCCATCATGCGGAGAATGAGGGCGCGGTAAGCCGTTTTCGCCGCACGCGGGAGCTCGGGGGGCACGTGCGCCCACCGGCGAGGAGCGCAGGTCGCCGGGTCGTTGCCCTGCATGAGGCCAGCTGTCCAGGAGGCTGCGCCGCCGATGTGGGCCATCGCCGCGACCAGATCGCCGAGGTCGCCAGGTGTGCGGGTCAACGAGCGGGTGTTGTCCCCGCGGATGCCGATCACGTCCAACGCAGCGAGGGCGGCGTCGATCCGGTCCGCCTCGACCTCACCGGGGCCAGGGACGCTGCCGAGGTTCAGCGCCATGACCAGCGCGAGAGCGCGGGTCTTCCGCGAAGCGCAGATGTCGCAGCGGGTGACCCGGACCTCTGTCGACGGCACCGGGATGTCGCGCGTGGAGATCGCGATCTGGCGGGGCCAGACGGACAGGACCTCGACGCTCTCGGGGTCCGGGTTGTCTACGGCAGCACCGCACGAGCGGCAGGCGAGCGCACCGGCCGGCAGAGTTGTCGACACCCCGGTCATAGCGGGCTCGAAGCGGTTTGGCCTTGGGGCCCGGTCGTGGCGGTCGAGGATCGTGAGCACGGTGATGGTCTCCTAGTTCTGGTTGGTGGCGGGCTCGGGGTCGGCGCAGCCGCAGTCGTCGTCCTCCGCGGCATCCGGCTCTGCCCCTTCGACGCTGGGCCGGGGCGAACCGACGAGCTCGATGCGGGCGTCACTGAACGCGGGGACCGCGACGATGGTCGCGGCGCGGACCCGGGCGCTCGTCGTGAGCGTGGCGGTTTCGCCGTTGAGCTCGACAGGTGCGGAGTCGGCCGCGTCGAGGTCGAGGCTGATCCCACCTGCGAATCCGCCGGCGATCTGTCGGGCGATCTCACGACCCTCGGGGCTCCCGAGGTCGAGCAGGCCCTCGGCCCAGATCGCGCCGCCGTCGCGACGAGACACCGAGTCGATCCTCCCGACGACGATCGCACCGTCATGCCCTCCCACATCCCGCGGAGCCCACCGCAACGGCAACGGAAACGCGGCCGCGCTGAGCGCGTCAGGACCGATCACGCGCCCGTCACCGGTGGGGACGCCCTCGAAACCGATCGGGCCAGCCCACGCCTGCACCGCGGCCCCTGGCGCACCTAGGCTGGCGACGAGTGACCGCTCGCGCTCGGCCTGGCGCAGTTCACCGAGGGCGGTCGCGTTGCGCTCAGCGAGTTCTCGCCAGTCGTCGGAAGTACGTAGTTCGTCAACGACGGCACGCATGGCCGCGAGGCGGTCTGGAGACACCCGTCCACCGCGCGCTGGAGACGCGATGGACGGGTGGTTCCCCTGAACACGGGCGAAGGTGCCCGCGGTGAAGGCGCCACTACGCGCCGGGGTCTGTGGGGCGCTCCGCCGCACCATTTCCGCTTCGACGCGGAGCATGGCGAGCTGGAGCGCCCGAGGGTCTTCGAGGAGGGAGGGCCGCTGGGGCACGATGCCGATCGCGACGGCCGAGGTCATAGTTCCTGCCGAAGCGATCAGCGCACGGGGCCGTTCGATGACGAATCCCGGTGAACTGACTGCCAGGGCCGACACGAGCTCTAGGTGACCGGCGAAGGTCCGCCAGTCGCCACTGAGCGGCGAGCCGCGCAGAGCTCGTACCTGCTCCGGTGTGGTCGTAGGTCGGAGCGCCCCCGCGAACCAAATACCGAAGCTGTCTTCGCCGACTCGCACGTCAGCGACTGCGCGGGCATTGTTCGAGTAGTGCTCGAGCGCGGTGGCCATCGACCACGAAGGGTCGGCGTGAGGCGCACCCGCGACGATCGGCCCGGTTGGTATGTCCTCGCCCTCGGCGGTGGCGACGTAGCCGAGCATGAACCGCGAGTAGCCGGTGCGAGACTTCGGCGCGGTAATGCACCGCTGCCCCATCCCGGCACTCTCGACGTGGCACGACTTCCACGACGCCAAGTGCCCGTAGACGCGGCCCGAGGTGTCGACGGTCAGCGGGGTGACGCCCTTCAGCTGCGGGTTCGCGAACCAGGCCTTCGGCGGCGCGACTGGGATCGCGGTCGGGGCCGTAGTCAGATGCGTCGGCATGGTCTAGTCCTCTCTGTAGGGCAGCTCGGTCACGGCCTCGTTCTCGAGGGCGGGGAGGTTGGTGGGATCGTTGGCGGCGGGGCCCTGTTGGGCGCGGGTGGCGCGACCCTGCTTGATGAGCTCGCTGACGATGTCGATGTTCGTGGCGGTGGCGGCAGCACGGTCCCTGGCGACGCTCGCCTCTGACTCCGGGGTCATTCCGAGGCTCGACCGCAGTCGTGAGCCGGAGTTCTCGGCGGTGAGGTAGCGCGAAAGCAGGGCGGCTCGGAACTGGCCGTCCTTGCCGTAGAGGCCGTTCTGAGCGATGTCGGCGAACATCAGCCGCGTGACGCCCTCGACGCGCGCCAAGGCGGTCAACGTTTCTGGATAGTCGGCTGCGACCGGGAACCGTTCGAGCAGTTCAGCGCTCACCGCGCGGGCCGTCTCCTCGATCTTCCGCGGAGACCGGGCCCCGTGGGTCACGGCGGCTGTGTTGTCGGGCTCGAACGGCGCGCGCTGGCCGGGAAACTCGGGGGTCCACGCGGGCTTGGTGTCGTCGGTCACGGGTTCAACCTCTTCCACTCGTTCCATGCGGTACGCGCCGTGTCGTCACGGCACTTGAGCGCGTCTTTCACGTCGCGATAGTTCAGCGGTTTCTTCTTCATCGCGTCGATCCGCGCCACGTTCTTCGCGAGCCGCATGGCAGCGGAGTTGGACGCGGGAGTCGAGCTGGTTAGGGCAGTCGCGGTGGCGGGCACGAGTACGCCGGACTCGGTGCCGGGGATCTCCTTGAAGCCGAAGGACAGACCCTTGGTGATTGGTTCGCCGTCGCGGTGCTTCTGGTGGCGGAGCATCCGGATGTCGCCAGGGTTGCGGCCGCCCTCGAGAATGAAGAGGGTGTCGGCTGCGTCCGGCAGCACCGTGGAGCCACGGGGGCGCGAAGTGTCCCAGCCGGTATTGTGCGGGCTGATCACCGCGAACCCCGCGCCCGTGAGCGTCTCGAGTCCCTTGACGTATGCGCCCATGTCGGCGGTATCTTCCGCGCCCGCTCCCGTGGCCCGTACGGAGTCGGTGACGATCAGCACCGCGCCGAGGTCGCCGGCGATGAACTTGAGGTCGGCGGCGTCGGCGGGCTTCTTCAGGTCGATCGGATCGGGCATCCACTTCACGTCGTCCAACCGATGGCCGTGCTCGATCTCCCACGCGCGCACACGCTTCGGGATGCCGTAGAAGCCTTCGCGGGCGATGTAGAGGACGAGCCCGTGCGAGTTGACCGGGTGATCCGGCGAGTACCAGGAAGTGAGTGCCGGAGTCGAAATGGTCCCAGACCAATCGAGGGTGATGAGCGACTTGCCGAAGCCGAATGAGCCCGCGATGACGGTGAGCGCTCCCTGCGCGGGCAGCACACCGCCGATCATCTCCACGGCGACCGGAAGGTTGTCGAGGTCGTCACGATCGAGGACGCGGAAGCGGGGAACCAGGTTCGTGACGACCGCCGGACCCTTTGCGGTCTTCGTCGACTCCCATGCGAAGAAGAGGCGCTTCCTCTCCTTGAGTTCGTGCCGGTGGAGGTAGGGGTCGAAAGCCCAAGATTCGCGCTGATCGGCGTTCCAGCTATCGAAGTCGGCTGGCAGGCTGACCTCCGCTTCGGCGTCCTCGACGCCGAAGGCGTCTCCGCTCTGGCGGACCTCACCCTCCCCGCCGAGGAACTCGGCCTTCTCCCTCTCCAGGTCGGCGGCGACCATCTCCGCCCGCCACAGGTCCAGGTCCGCGGCAGCCGACTCCGGGGTCACGGTGTCGTCGGAGTTGTCGAACTCGAACTCATCCTCGGCGCTCACTTTGCGCACCGGCAGTCGCGATTGTCGATCGTGATCTCGTCTCCGCGGATGGTGATGGCGGGATGACTGCGGGCGTACTCCCGGTCGTCCCCCCGCGCACAGACCTCGGAGCAGTAGTAGCGAGCGATGACGAGCTGGGGATCGAACGCTCCGTTGCAGCAATGACATGTCCAAAGCCCGATCTTCGCGTTCTCGTTCCGCAGGTCACGCGCGGCGGAGTGCGGCGGATGCTTCCCGTAGGCCAGCTCCAGCTGCGGGTTATATGGTGATTTCATTCGGGCGGCCCTTCCGGCGGTCGTGGATGGCCTCGCGTTTGCCCGCGGGGTCATCGTTTTTTGGTTGATCAGTCCTCGGCCGCGCCGACTTGACTGAGAGCGCAGATCACGTCCTCGCGCTGTTCGGCGGTCAGTTGCGGATAGTTAGCGAGGGTGCGCTCGACGTAGCGCTTGAGCTTCGCGGCGGCGTGGTTGCGGCGAGCTTCCGTCAGCTGAGCGGGGTCGGCTCCGGTGCGAACGAGGACCCCGATACGGGATCGAGTCTGAAGAACGGGATCCGGTACCGCTTCGCGCACGGGGCTCAGAAGCGGTTCGACGCTGCAAGGCTTTGACGGCATAGATCGGCTCCAGGATCGAAGCACGTCAGCCGAGCGATACTGCGTTGCGCAGGAAGGCCTATTCAAGGGTCGGTGCGTTGGTGAGTTCAACTTTAACCTGTTGTCGACGTGCCGTCAACCACTAAATAGGGCTCTGATCAGCATAAATGTGCTACGTCAGGGTGCTACGTCCAGTCACAAAAACACCCTGATTAGACACCGGATTTGGATGTATAAGTGCGATTTGATGTAACGGTGAGACCAACTGGTACACCGTGACGTCGTTCCGTCAACTGGCCACCAATGTCGTCGGCTCGATCTCGAAAGGCCAGCGCGTCGTCGTGTCCGGCCGGCTCCGCGTGCGCGACTGGGAAAGCGGCGACCGGGCCGGCACGACCGTCGAGATCGATGCGGATGCCATCGGCCACGACCTGAGCTGGGGCTCGGCGGTCTTCACGCGTTCCGTGACGGCGACCGTCGCGAACGACGGAGATCAGTCGAGCGAGCGGGCAGCCGTGCTGGACGCGTCGCGGGAGGTCCTCCCAGACGGCCCACCCGAGGGTTCACGCGACGGCGCGAGCGATGTCGGCGTCTCGGCGGGGGAGCAGGGCGATTCGGGCGATGAGTTGGCTGCCGCACGTTCGCAGCCGTCGCTCGAGATGGCGACTCCGTTCTGAGCCCGGCGTCTGCTCTCGGCGCGCGTGACGTGTCGCGACCTTAGACTCGTCAGCGACCGATGCCACGTGTCGTGGCCGGTATGAAGGGAACCATGCGCCGGGTCGGAGTCGAGCGCTCGGCGGCTCGCCGAAGCGTCGCAACGCGAACGCTGACACTCGTCGGGGTCGCGGCGGTCGCGCTGTTCGCGCTTGCGGGCTGCGCCACGTCCGCACCGACGCCGACCACCAGCGCTGTGACCCCCACGACACCCGCAGCGGTCGCGAGCCCGAGCGCCGCTGCGAGCGCCGCGCCGACGATCGACCTGGCCGGCACGGCAGGGCAGAATCAGGCGTACTTCGACGAGGTGAACAGGAAGTTCATTGCGGCAGGAGGGGATCTCGCCGGTCGCCCCTTCATCGACAACCTCGTGAAGGCCGGGTTTCCCAAGGGGGCGATGGAACTGACCCCGGATCGCACCACGGTCAATGCGGCGGCCGACAACATCGAGTTCTCCATCCGCTTCGGCAGTACCTGCCTGATCGGGGAGTACGGCAACATCGGCTATGCCAGCACCGTCACCAAACTGCTCGGCACGGGGAAGTGCCTGGTCGGCACCACGAGACCGATCGACTGGTAACCGCCCGGCTCATGCGGCGGTGGCGGCATCCGTAGACTGGATGCCATGGCTGAGTTCATTTATTCGATGGTCCGCGCCCGCAAGGCGGTCGGGGAGAAACTCATCCTCGACGATGTGACGATGTCCTTCTTCCCGGGTGCGAAGATCGGCATGGTCGGCCCGAACGGCGCTGGCAAGTCGACGATCCTCAAGATCATGGCGGGGCTGGACACGCCGAGTAACGGCGAGGCGCGGCTCAGCGCCGGCTACACGGTCGGCATTCTGATGCAGGAGCCGGTGCTCGACGAGACCAAGACGGTGCTCGAGAACGTGCAGGAAGGCGTCGGCCCGATCAAGGCGAAGCTCGACCGGTTCAACGAGATCTCCGCGGCGATGGCCGACCCGGATGCCGACTTCGACACCCTGCTCGCCGAGATGGGCACGCTGCAGGAGGACATCGACGCCGCCGACGCGTGGGACCTCGACTCCCAGCTCGAGCAGGCGATGGATGCCCTGCGCACCCCGCCGGGAGACTCCCCGGTCGCGAACCTCTCGGGCGGCGAGAAGCGTCGTGTGGCGCTGACCAAGCTGCTCCTGCAGAAGCCGGACCTGCTGCTGCTCGACGAGCCCACCAACCACCTCGATGCCGAGAGCGTGCTCTGGCTCGAGCAGCACCTCAAGCAGTACGCCGGGGCCGTCATCGCCGTCACCCACGACCGGTACTTCCTCGACAATGTCGCCGAATGGATTGCCGAAGTCGACCGCGGTCACCTCTATCCATACGAGGGCAACTACTCCACCTACCTCGAGAAGAAGGCGCAGCGCCTCGAGGTGCAGGGCAAGAAAGACCAGAAGCTCGCCAAACGTCTGGCCGATGAGCTCGACTGGGTGCGCTCCAACGCGAAGGGTCGGCAGGCCAAATCGAAGGCGCGGCTTGCGCGCTACGAGGAGATGGCGACCGAGGCCGACCGCACCCGCAAACTCGACTTCGAAGAGATCCAGATCCCACCGGGACCCCGGCTGGGCTCCATCGTGGTCGAGGCCAAGAAGCTTGCCAAGGGGTTCGACGGCCGTGAGCTGATCGAGGGTCTCAGTTTCACCCTGCCGCCGAACGGAATCGTCGGCGTCATCGGACCGAACGGCGTGGGCAAGACGACCCTGATCAAGACGATCGTCGGTCTCGAGCAGATCGACGGCGGTGACCTCAAGGTCGGCGAGACCGTGCAGATCAGCTACGTCGACCAGAACCGTGGCGGCATCGATCCGAACAAGACGCTGTGGGAGGTCGTCTCCGACGGACTCGACATCATCACCGTCGGGAAGGTCGAGATCCCCTCGCGCGCCTACGTCAGCAAGTTCGGTTTCAAGGGGCCCGACCAGCAGAAGAAGGCCGGCGTGCTGTCCGGTGGCGAGCGCAATCGACTCAACCTGGCGTTGACGCTCAAGCAGGGTGGCAACCTGCTGCTGCTCGACGAGCCCACCAACGACCTCGACGTCGAGACGCTGCAGAGCCTCGAGAACGCTCTGCTCGAGTTCCCCGGCTGTGCGGTGGTCATCACCCACGATCGGTGGTTCCTCGACCGCATCGCGACCCACATCCTGGCCTACGAGGGCACCGCCGAGAACCCGGCCAACTGGTATTGGTTCGAGGGCAACTTCGAGTCCTATGAGCAGAACAAGATCGAGCGCCTCGGAGCGGATGCCGCCAAGCCGCACGCCTCGGTCTACCGCAAGCTCACGAGGGATTGATTCGCTCGAAGCGGTGGCCATTTCTGGCCATCACGCGATCAGTCCCCGGGCCTGTCCCGGGCTCGCGAGTGTTCCGCTAAGGAGTTTTTGTGCGCCTCCACATCCCGATCCCGCTCCGGTGGGGCGACCTCGACGCCTACGGGCACATCAACAACGTCGAGACGCTGCGTCTGGTCGAGGAAGCGCGGGTCCGCGCCTTCTGGCGGGCGAGCGGCGACAGTCAGGATGCGCAGCCGGCAGCCGTGCTCGAGTTGAATGCGGAGTCCGATATCTGGTCGCTGGTCGCGCGCACCGAGATCGAGTATCTGCGCCCGATCCCGTACACCAGTGCGCCGCTCGACGTGGAAGTGTGGCTCGGCAAGTTCGGTGGCGCCAGCATCGAGGTCTGTTTCGAGCTGTTCTCGCCGGCAGGCGCGAC